>CALSBJ010000011.1:0-102356 GCA_943373155.1 Akkermansia muciniphila
AGAGCTGGTGCGGCTGCGAGTGCGTTACTTCAGCGACGGGCTGGTGATCGGGGGCAAGGAGTTCGTGGAGAGCATCTTCGGACAGCACCGGGAGAAATTCGGGCCACGACGGAAGGATGGAGCGCGAAGGATCGCGGAGAGCGCAGGTGGCTTGTTTGCGCTGCGAAGGCTGAGAAAGCAGGCGTTGGGGCAATCTTAAACGCTTGTTGTCCGCTCGAATTCATGCCCGCATCGCGGAGAAGACCGCGAGGATGTTGAGGTCGAGGAGGAGCGCACTTGGGATCTTCATCCAGATCAACAGCTACCCGCTGGTGATTCTGTGGGTGCTGCCGTTCACGGTGACCTAGTAGGTTTTGGTGCCGTAGGTGTAGTTGAGCAGCCAGACGGGCAGGAGGATGTGCTTGAAGGTCTGGGCGCTGTATTGCGGAGCGATGGGCAGGCCGGGGCAGAAGCTCCTCAAAAAGGCTGCGGTAGTATCGCAAGCCCATCAGAAGCATGAGCTGGTGCGGGAGCACGAGGAGCGGCAGGCGCTGGAGTGGCTGGCGGAGAAACTGGCGATGAAATCGGCGGCGAACGTGAGCCAGCCGTTGAGGCGTCTTGACGGGAAGGCTGCGATCAAGAAGGTGCCCGAAGACCTGAAACACTTTCTGGGGGAAGCTGATGCGACGAACTCATGAATGCGAACAATTTGTCAAGCAGTTGCCTGACCCCGTTTACGTGACCCCGTTTACGCGGTCAATCTGTTACCTATGTACCCGGTTCATACCGCCATGGACCCTGTGCTAGAGGTCTTGCAGTGGGCCTAGCCTTGAATCGCGAGCGGACTACAAACGAAGAACAGCGGACGAGGGCGTCCGAGCTCCCGTCAGACTGCTTTACCACTCAAAGTCTCCAAGTCTCTCTGTTGGCGGTCTTTGCGATCTCTTGCGGCTGTTCCTTCCGTGTCTTCGGTGTGTTCTGTGGTTGGTTTCTTCGGGGCTGAGGAATGAACAGGATGCAATCCTGTTCCACTTTCTCTCTGTGCTCCTCCGTGTTCTCTGTGGTGAAACGGATTGGAGGAACGGGGCTACGAGTTCCAGAACGAGCTAAAGCCCGAACTACAAACTACGAACGACTCACCTTTGAGCACTAACTTCGAGGCGGAGGAGGAGACGGAGGTGGATGAACCAAGAACCAAGAACCCCGAACGAAACAGGGCCTAGTGCAGGAAGTGGCGCACGCCGGTGAAGACCATGGCCATCTTCCGCTCGTCGGCGGCGGCGATGACATCGGCGTCCTTGACGGAGCCACCGGGTTGGATGGCGGCGGTGGCACCGGCATCGGCGGCGGCCATGAGGCCATCGGGGAAGGGGAACATGGCGTCGGAGGCGACGATGCTGCCTTTGAGGCTTAGACCGGCTTCTTGCGCCTTCCACACGGCGATGCGGCAGGAGTCCACGCG
The DNA here is from genome assembly GCA_943373155.1 of Akkermansia muciniphila. Classification (GTDB taxonomy): domain Bacteria; phylum Verrucomicrobiota; class Verrucomicrobiia; order Verrucomicrobiales; family Verrucomicrobiaceae; genus Prosthecobacter. The sequence goes on from CALSBJ010000011.1 coordinate 1,442, forward strand.
GCTCATCTGTCCGGCGCCGATGGCGAGGGTGCGATCATGGCTGCTGAAGACGATGGCGTTGGATTTGACGTGCTTCACCACCCGCCAGCCGAAGCGCATGGCCTCCAGCTCGTCACGAGTCGGTGGGCGAATGGTCTTCACTTTGTTTTCGAGGTCGTCGAGGCCGAGGGCACGCGGATCGCTATCCATCACCATCACGCCACCAGGAGCGGAGCGGATGATCGGCTCGGCGAGGGCTTCGGCCACGCCGGGGAGCATCTGGATGAGGCGCAGGTTCTTTTTCTTCTGGAGCAAGGCGCGGGCATCGGCATCGAAATCGGGCGCGATGATCACATCGGTGAAGATTTCCGAGATGATACGGGCGAGGCCGAGGGTCATGCTGCGATTCACGACGATGACACCGCCAAAGGGAGCCTGTTTATCGGTCTCAAAGGCTTTCTGCCAGGCCTCGCGGAGGTCTTCATCGGCGCAGCCGACGCCGCAGGGGTTGGTGTGCTTCAAGATGGCCACCGTGGGGCGGCGGAATTCGAGGGCGATCTCGGCGGCGGCGTGGATGTCGAGCACGTTGGTGTAGCTGAGGTCCTTGCCATGCAGCTTCACGAAGTAATCGCCGAAGTTGCCATACAGTGAGGTCTTCTGATGCGGGTTATCGCCGTAACGAAGCTCGGCGTAGAGCGGCAGGGAGACATTGAAGGTCTTGTGGGTGCTCTGCTCCTTGTTCAGGTAGGCGGCGATGGCGGTGTCGTAGGCTCCGGTGCGCTGGAAGACCTTGCAGGCGAGGCGTTCGCGGGTGGCGAGGCTGGTTTCACCGGCGTTTTCCTTCATCTCAGCCAGCACGACGGTGTAATCGGCTGGATCGGTGATGACGGTGACCCAGCGGTGGTTCTTGGCGGCGCTGCGCAGCATGGACGGGCCGCCGATGTCGATGTTCTCGATGGCTTCTTCGAGGGTCACATCCTTCTTCGCGATGGTTTGCTCAAAGGGATACAGATTCACCACGACGAGGTCGATGAGGGGAATCTCGTGCTTCTTGGCGTTGCGCTTGTCCTCATCGTTGTCGCGACGCTGGAGGAGTCCGCCGTGGACCTTCGGGTGGAGGGTTTTGACGCGGCCGTCGAACATCTCGGGGAAGCCCGTGTAGTCCGACACGTCGATCACGGTCAGACCGGCTTCTTTGAGGTGCTTCGCGGTGCCGCCGGTGGAGAGCAGCTCCACGTTGAGGGCGGCGAGACCTTTGGCGAAGTCAACGAGGCCGGTTTTATCCGAAACAGAAAGCAGGGCGCGGGCGATGGGCATGGGCGGGAGAGAGTGGGAGGGGCAGTTAAGGTGAAAATCCGGGGGCGCAAGGGGTTTGAATGGGCGCGATCCGTCACCTGTGCAGGGTTGCTACCGATGAAATGAAAATGTGGGTATGGTTTCTAACGCGAATCTAGGCCAAATGGGCCGCGAATGTTCACGAATAGGGTGCATCGACACATTTGCGGTCATTCGCGGAACATTCGTTTTCATTCGCGTTGAAAAGAAGAGGCATTGTGCGCCCGATGAGGGCTTCGAGGACCGAATTCGCCCTGATAGGTATCATTCACCACGGTTTGGGAGCGCAAACTGCCTACCTCACCGGAACGCTGCCAAGGCGCTTGCAAAACCACCCCTCGTGTGTTTTGAAGGCGCTCCCATGTCCCAACCCCTCCTCATCTGGCTCGACGGCAAACTGGTTCCTGAATCCGAGGCGAAGATCTCTGTCTTCGACCACGGCCTGCTTTATGGCGACGGGGTATTCGAAGGCATCCGCATCTACAATGGCCGCGTCTTCCGCCTCACGGAGCATCTGAACCGCCTCTACGACTGCGCCAAGGCCATCTGCCTGACCATTCCGATGACCTTTGAGGAGCTGGAAAAGGCCACCGTCGATACCGTGGCCGCGAACAATCTCCGCGATGGTTACATCCGCCTCGTCATCACGCGCGGCGTCGGCTCGCTGGGGCTCAATCCTTACCAGTGCCCGAAGGCCAGCGTCATCGTCATCGCCAGCACGATCACCCTGTATCCGCAGGAGCGTTACGAAAAGGGTCTGAACCTCATCACCTGTGGCACGCGTCGCCCCAACAGCGCCGCCTTGAGCCCTCAGGTGAAGAGCCTGAACTACCTCAACAACATCATGGCCAAGATCGAGTGCCTCCAGGCCGGCTGTGACGAGGGCATCATGCTCAACGATCAAGGCTACGTCTCCGAATGCACGGGCGACAACGTCTTCATCGTGAAGAACGGCAAGATCACCACCCCGCCGATCTCCGCCGGGGCTCTCGATGGCATCACCCGCCGTGCCGTGATCGAGCTGATCGCTGAGCTGGGCCTGCCCTTCGCCGAGCAAAACATGACCCGCTTTGATGTATACACCGCCGACGAGTGCTTCCTCACCGGCACCGCCGCGGAGGTCATCGCTGCCGTGCAATACGACCGCCGCCCCATCGGCGATGGCAAGCCCGGCAAGATCACCAACGATCTCATCACGCGCTTCAAGAAACTGGCGAACAGCACCGGCACCCCGGTCACCTACGCTTGATTCCAAGGTGTTTTCGAAGTGAACCCTATCCGCTTGCCCTTGTGTCCGCTGGCCGCGTTGCGTCCTCGTCAGGTATTGCTTGAATACCATCCTCGTCCGCGCCTTGCCAGCGAACACAATGACGGTGCGGCTAAATCTCATTTTGAAAACACCTTGGAATGATGAACATCGTTGACCTCATTTTCGAGCGCCATCACGGCCCGGAGATGGCGGTCATCAGTCCCGATGGCTCGCTGAGCTATGCCGGCCTGCATGCCCGCATGCTGGAAACCGAGCACGCTTTGCGCCGCGACGCGTTTTGGCCTTCGCATGCCCAACGCCCCCGCATCGGCCTCCATGCGCCGAGCGGCCCCGATTACATCGTTTTGGCACTCGCCATCCTGAAGGCTGGTGCCTGCTTCGTCCCCATCGCCTCCGAATTGACCGCCTCCGAGCAGCAGGAGCTCATCGAGCGCACCTCGCTCCATGCCGTGCTCCGGGCCAAGAACGCCGATGATTGGCAGTTGGAGGCTGTTGGACCTTCGAGTTTGCCGCAGAGAGGCAAAGAGGCAGAGAAGGCAGAGGCTTTAAACTCAAAAACCTCTGCGCCCTCCGCTCCTCTGCCCCTCGGCGGCCCATCCGAAGTCCCTGAAGCCTTCGATGCTCTGAATGCCGCCTTCATCCGTTTCAGCTCCGGCACCACGGCCCGCTCGAAAGGCGTCGTCATCTCCCACGAGACGCTGCTGGCCCGCATCACCGCGGCGAACGAGGCGTTGCGCATCGGCACGGCGGATCGCGTGCTGTGGGTGCTGCCGATGGCGCATCACTTCGCCGTTTCGATCATTTTGTATCTCTACCATGGCTCCACCACCATCCTCGCCCCTGCCAGCGATCCGGCGGTGATGCTCCGCCTCATGCGTGAGCACGCGGCGACGGTCATGTATGGCTCCCCCTACCATTACACGCTCCTCGCCAGCCAGCCCGATGCCGCCGCGATGCAGCAACTCCGCCTCGCTGTCAGCACCGCCTTCGCTCTGAGCCAGGAGGTGGCCGATTTGTTTCATGCCAAGACCGGCCTGCACCTCACCCAGGGCATGGGCATCATCGAGGCCGGCCTTCCGCTGCTGAATTTGGAGCACGCCGCCACCCGCCCGACCTCCGTCGGCAAGCCCACGCCCTCCTTCGAGGTCAAACTCGACGACGGCGAGCTGCTCCTGCGCGGCCCCGGCCTCTTCGACGCCTACCTCAGCCCCTGGCAGCCCCGCGAAAGCGTCCTCCGCGATGGCTGGTTCCCCACTGGCGACATCGCCGAGATCGACGAAACCGGCTCCATCTTCCTCAAAGGCCGCGTGCGCAGCGTCATCAATGTCGGCGGCATGAAATGCTTCCCCGAAGAGGTCGAGGCCGTCCTCACCTCGCATCCTTCCGTCAAAGCCGCCCGCGTCCTCGCCCGTCCTCACGCCGCCCTCGGCTTCGTCCCCGTCGCCGAAGTCATCGCCGAAAAAGGGGCGGAAACGTCACTCGCGGGCGAATTGAAGAAGCTTTGCCAGCAACGTCTCTCCGCCTACAAAGTCCCGCTCTTGTTTACCTTCGTCACCGACCTCCCGCTCACCGCGAGCGGCAAGGTGCGGAGGTATTGATCGAGGATTCGTATTGTAAGGAAGCCAGTCGGTCGCACCCTGTTTGGGAAGGAACCATGACAAAGAAAAACATCACGCTCACCACGGCCTTGCTGCTGATTGCCCTGCTCTGGAGCAGTGCCGGTGAAGAACCTGATTGGGCACATTTGCTGGAGATGAGGCTGCCCAGCCAGAGGCAGGTTGGTAGCGTCGAGAGTTCGTCCGTCCTTCGCTATAAGCCACAAAGGAATCCCAATTACTCAAAGGAAGCAGCGGAAGCGTATTACGAACGCCGAGAAAGTTTGATCCGGGGCTTCTATGGAGGCGAACAGGCTGATCACGTCATGAAAAAGCTAAGGAATGGGCAGGAATTGATTATGTGGATCGGTGTCGCACAGCGCCAGGAAACCATTCAAGCTTTGCCGCTCATAGCCGAACTATTGAATCACCAGGACGAAAGCGTCCGTCGTGTCGCAACACAAGCTTTGATCTGGTTTGGAGACAGGCGTGGCTTCGACTTTGTGATGAGTCAGATGGAGGCGCCAGATTCGACGAAGTGGTGGGGTATCTTTGAGAAAAGTTTCGGTGGCGCGACTCCCACGGAATACCTGCCGCGACTCAAAGCTCTGATTCAGAGCAAGAGCGACAATCAGGTGGAGGCTTATGTCATTGCAGTAGTGCTTGCACAGATGGGAGATGCAGACGCAGCCAAGTATGTGGTTCCCGTGATCGAGCGGGAACCTGAAACGTCCGTTGATACGATCCTGAAGCTCGTAAACGTCCGTGAACCCACTGTCACTGTTCTTATGCAGAAGCTCTCCAGAGAGGGGAGTCCAGCTAAGGTGAAACACGCTGCGGATATCGTGCTTGGCAAACAAGGCGATTTAGCCGCTCAGCAAAGATTGATCGACGCAGCCAAGCGCTTGATCGCTCTCCCTCAGTCGGAGAATGCGGACGGAAGCGAAAAGCCTGGACTCAAGCCCAAGTTCATCGGTGAGGTGACACCTGCCTGGGACGTGGACGCGGTCTTTGCCCTGGAATATGGCATGGAGGTGGTTGCTCCTGAGCAAGCGGTGCCAGTGCTTCGGGACATCGCCATCCGCGCCGATAATGTATATTTCAGCAGGACGGCCGTCGAGCTTCTGGCAAAGATCGGCAACGACGCGGCGAGAAACGCCCTTTGGGACGTGGCTAGGTCCGCCAAAGAGAGGAAAAGAACGTTTGAAGACACCATTTTCACGAACATCGGCAAAGCCTTGATGTTGTTTGATGATGAGACCTCGGCATCGCTGGCCACGATCATGTTTAGCGGAGACACACATGGAATGGAAACATCTCAATTCCTCGCCGAAACCAGAGGCTGGGAGGGCCTATTTAAACTGGAAATGTTTTACTGAAGCCCCCACCGTCTCATTTCCACCAAACAACACGCCCGATGCTCAAAGACCTCCGCGCCAATCCCACGCTTGCTCATGTGCTGCCGCTGGCGGTGTTCACGGGGATGCTTTCTGTGCCGGGGTGGTTCAAAATCGAGAACAGCGAGCTGCCGTGGCATGTGCAGATGCCGGAGCTTTGGGTTTATCCGCTGCAAACCCTCGTCTGCGCGGCGCTGCTGCTCTTTTTCCGCCAGCACTACACGCTGGCACCGTGGCGCGGGCTGGGACTGGCGAGCCTGCTGGCGGTGCTGGGCATCGGATTCTGGATCGCGCCGGAGATGCTGAGGCGGGTGCTGATCGAGCGGGGCCATGAAGCGAAGGACTGGTGGGATTGGCTGGGGCTAGCGGAGCGCACGGAGGGCTTTGATCCCACACTAGTGAAGGATTCGGCACTCGGTTTTCAGGCCACCATCGGCCTGCGCTTTGCCCGCATGGTGCTGGTGGTGCCCTTCGTGGAGGAGCTCTTCTGGCGTGGCTTCTTGATGCGCTTCCTGATCGATCAGGATCGTTCCTTCACGAAGATCCCTTTCGGCACGCATCGCTGGCGGGTCTTTTGGATCGTCACCGTGGCGGTGATGCTCATCCACAATACCAGCGACTGGCCCGGTGCCTTCGTTTGGGGCTCGCTGATGTATTTCCTGGCTGTTCGCACGAAGAGCCTCGGGGCCTGCATCGTGATGCACGCGGTCGGAAATCTCCTCCTCGGCCTTTATGTGATGAAAACGGGCCTGTGGGGCTTTTGGTGAGGTTTCTCCCGGTCACGGAAGGCCACACCGCAGAGTTTGGATAACCGCAGAGAAATCCAATTCAAAGCTCCTCTCTGCGGTTATCCAAACTCTCGCGGTGTTTTGTCTGGTCCGGCTCTTCAAAATGCGCTTTAAAATGATCCGAATGCTTTCTCGGATGTCTCAAGCCAGCCGCTTCATGAAAAAACTGCCTCTCTTGCTCGCCCTCTGTTTTCCGCTCTTCGCGATGGGGCAGCAGGCGACGAGCCTGGAAGGGCGCACGACCTTTGATCTTCGTGATGGAGGGCGCAGCAGGCGCTTTGAGCTGGCTCTCGATGAACTGTCAGAGAAGCCGGGCGGCGGAAAAGAACGCGCCGCGAAGATGGCGAAGGCGGCGAAGGATTTCGGTGAGGTGCGTCGGCAGGCGCAGGCCAAGGAAAAAGCCTCTGGCGTGGCTCAGGACATCATTTTGTATGAGGCGGGCAAGCCACACGATGAGGACAGTCGGCGCATCCTGACTCGAAAGGTGCTCATCGAGGTGACGGCGGGATTTGATGTGAATGCTGCTGGCTCTCAGATCGGTGCCGTGGGTATCGAAAGGCTCCGCTATGCCCCAGGGCATGTGCTGCTGACGCTGCGCGGGGCAGGGGATGCGCTGACGGTACTGGAGCGGCTGAAAGCGATGCCCGGTGTGATCTCCGTGCAGCCGCAGCTCGCCCGCCAGATGAAGCGTCGCCTCATCCCCAACGATACCTTCTTCTCCTACAACGCGGGCAATCCGAGTTACCAATGGCATCTGCGCAACACCGGCCAATCTCCCGGCACAGCGGGCATCGACGCGAATGTGACGACGACGTGGGATAGCTACACCGGCGCGGGCATCCGCATCGGCATTGTGGATGACGGCCTGGAGGTGGCGCATCCCGATCTCTCGCCGAATGCAGACATCGTCAACGACCACGATTGGAATGATGCGACGCCGGATGACCCCACGGGAAACCCCAGCTCGGACACGCATGGCACGGCCTGCGCAGGTGTGGCAGGTGCTCGTGGCAACAATGGCGCAGGCACCTCGGGCTCCGCACCGAATGCCACGCTTGTGGGCCTGCGCCTGATCGCCGCCGCAGTCAGCGATGCGCAGGAGGCGGAGGCTTTGACCTGGCGGAATGACATCATCGACCTCTACAGCAATTCCTGGGGCCCGAGCGATGACGGTCGCGATCTGCGTGATGCGGGTCCGTTGGTGAAACAAGCCCTCGCGAATGGAGCGAGCATCGGCCGAGGTGGCAAAGGCTCCATCTGGCTGTGGGCTGCTGGCAATGGCGGCGATGTGCAGGACAATTCGAATTACGACGGCTATGCGAATTCGATCTACACGCTCTCCGTGGCGGCGGTGAACGACACCGGCATCCGCAGTGCCTACTCCGAGCCGGGGGCGAACGTGCTCGTCTGCGCCCCATCGAATGACAGCGCCAGCGGTCATCGCGGCATCACCACGACCACGACGAACAGCAGCTACACGCACAGCTTTGGCGGCACCTCCTCGGCCACGCCACTCGCGGCGGGAGTGGTGGCCCTGCTGCTGCAAAGCAATCCCACGCTCGGCTGGCGTGATGTAAAGGAAATTCTCCTGCGCAGTGCCACCAAGGTGAATCCCACCCATGCCGACTGGGTGAACAACGGCGCGGGCTACCATGTGAATCACGACTACGGCGGCGGCATGATCAATGCGCAGGCCGCGGTGACGATGGCAGCTGGCTGGACAAATCTCGGCCCGCAGGTGACGCAGCAGATCGCCCAGACCGGCCTCTCCGCAGCGATTCCGGATGGCAGCAGCACCGGCGTCACTCGCACCTTCACCATTCCTGGCAATGTCTTTATGCGAGTGGAACAGGCTACGCTCCACATCGCGGCGACGCATGGCAAACGCGGTGATATGAACGTCACTCTCACCTCCCCAGCAGGCACCGTGAGCAAGCTCTTCGTCGCTCACACCAGCGATGTGAATCTGAATATGGACTGGACCTTCTCCTCCGTTCGTCATTGGGGCGAAAATGCCTCCGGTAACTGGACGGTGACGGTTAGCGATACCCTCGCTGGAAATCTCGGCACGCTCACCGCAGCCACGCTCACGCTGTATGGCACCAACACCGCCGCGCCCACTGCGCCGCCGGTGATCAGCAGCGTCTTGAGCGGTGCAGGCAATGTCGAATCACCTTTCAGCTACCAGATCACCGCCTCGAACAATCCGCAGTCCTTCAGCGCCACCGGCCTTCCTGCTGGCCTCAGTCTTAGCAGCAGCGGATTCATTCAGGGCAGTCCCACGCAGGAGGGCACGTTCAATGTGACCATCGGCTCCACGAACTTCCTCGGCACCGGCACCGCGACGCTCGTGCTCACCATCGGCCCGCGACTGCCCACACCACCCGTGATTACCAGCCCACTGACCGCTGAAGCCGTGCTGAATGTGGTCTTCAACTACCAGATTGCCGCCACGAACTCTCCCATCAGCTTCACCGCCAACAATCTGCCTGCCGGCCTCAGCGTGAATGCCACGGGTCTCATCAGTGGCTCACCGACCTCGATCGGCAGTTTCAGCATTCCCATCTCCGCCACAAATGCCGATGGCACGGACAACAAGACGCTTTCGCTCAGCATCTATTCTGCGGCTTCGGCCATTGCCCAAGCCGTGGATAACTCGCAGCTCATCTTCACCACGGGCGGAAATCTGCCGTGGACGCTTTCCAATACGGACAATCATGACGGCGTGGATTCCGTCGAGAGCGGATGGATCACGCACAGCCAGCAGAGCTGGCTCGAAACCACCGTCACCGGTCCCGCCTACATCAATTTTTGGTTTCAGCTCCAATCCGAGTTTGGGGGAGATTATTTCCGCTTCACCATTGACGGTGAAGAGCTGTGGTACAGCGAGGACACACACCTCTGGCGACTGCTTGGCTTCTACGTCCCGCCGGGCCAGCACACCGTGCGTTGGAATTACACCAAGAACGAAAGCATCAGCTACGGCTATGACGGCATGTGGCTGGATCAAATCGAGGTCCAGGGCGTGCAGCAGCTCATCGGTAATACCGTGGATAATCCGAATCTCACCTGGAGCATGCCCAGCGCCCAGGCCTGGCCCTTGCAGAACCGCCGCACCATTGATGGCGTGGATGCCTTCATCAGCCCGATTATCCTTGATCATGGTCGCAGCAGCGTCATCGAGACCCAGGTGACGGGACCGGGCACGGTGTCCTTTTGGTGGACCGTTTCCTCGCAGGCGGGCGGAGACTTCTTCCGCTTCGAGATCGACGAAACGATCCAAAATCAGATCAGCGGTCACAGCGCAGGCAATAATCTTCCTTGGGCGCAGCAGACCTACAACGTGCCAGCAGGTCAGCACATGCTGCGCTGGCGTTACATTAAGAACGAAGCCGTGATCGACGGCCTCGATGCCTGCTGGCTCGATTCCATTAACTACACGCCTGCCTTTGCCACTGGTCCGCCCTATACCCAATGGCTCTCCAACCTCTTTCCTGTGAATGAACTTGGCAATGGTCTCCTCACCGGCCCGCAGGCCGATTACGATGGCGACGGCTTCAGCAACTTCCACGAATACGCCTTCGGCACCTCGCCGGTGGTGGTGGATTTCACCCAGCCCATTTCCTCTCAGCTCGCTGGCAGCGAGAGCTTCTTCCAGTACTCGACCGATCTCTCCAAGACCGATCTGCTCATCACGCCAAGGCTTTCTGATGATCTGAGCACCTGGGCGGATACCACCAGCGAGTTTGTTTCGCAGGCAGGGAACATCGTGCTGCGCCGCGTGCGCCTCCCGCACAGTGCGGGGAAGAAGTTCTTCATGCTGAAGGCCACGCCAGTGCCTTGAGCGAGCTTCCGTGGGTGCGTCGCCGCTTCAATTTGGTCTCGAAACGGGAATGAATAGCTGCAAAAGAATGCAAATCGGTTCATTCAGGAAGTTGGTTTACGCTTCGTTACGGGTGAATGGCAGCTCCCCTCCCCTAACCTCTCCCCGCAATCACGCCAAGAAGCAGGCGGATACGTTCAGCGGGGAGAGGGACTGAAAAAGTGTGCGGCATGAGTTGAGGCCGTTACACCTTCAAAGGGCGGAAACCGACCCAGATTTAGAGCCGACGTGCACTTTCTGGTCCCTCTCCCCGCGATCGGCAGACGACGACTTCATCGCATGATGCGGGGAGAGGTTAGGTGCACTGCCATTTCGTTAGAGATCGGGCCTGCAGTGCGGCTTCGACTGCCAGTCGAAGCTACGGCAACCGCCGCGAGGCGTAGCTTCGATTAGCAATCGAAGTCGAACGTCGCCTGGCTTCGCCTCGTTGCTAAATTAAATGGCAGTGGAGGTTAGGTGAGGGGACACCAAACGATCTGTTCCCCGCAGCGTTCCTCTCGAATACACTCATCGAGCGGAATCTGGAAAGAGTCCCGCAGATTCAGGGCAGCCCTCAGATTGGTTTCTGAGGAATCTGCGGGAAGCTACTCCCGGTTCCACAATCAAACCGCCTTGGGTTCCGGTGCTTTGCGGCCATTTCCATCTTGGGTTTAAACAGGGCTTCCAAAGACGCGACGGCGAGAACTCGGCCTCATTCCGACGACGCAGCCGCTGCGGCTCACATCTCCAAAAAGTTCCGCAGGAGCTTTTTACCTTCCTGAGTGAGGATGGACTCAGGATGAAACTGCACGCCGTGGATGGGCAGTTCTTTGTGGCGCAGGCCCATGATCTCGGACTCGTCATCGCTGCATGTGGCGGTGATTTCGAGGCAGGAGGGAAGGGTGGCACGCTTCACAAGCAGGGAATGGTATCGCGTGGCCTCGAAGGGCTCCGGCATGTCTTTGAAGACGGAGGTGCCGTGATGACGGATCATGGAGGTTTTGCCATGCATGAGGCGATCCGCCCGCACGACATCCCCACCGAAGACATGGCCGATGGCCTGATGACCGAGGCAAACGCCGAGCAGCGGGATGGATGGCCCAAAACGCTCGATCACGGCGCAACTGATGCCTGCCTCCTTCGGGGTGCAGGGGCCGGGGGAGATGCAGATGTGGTCTGGGCGCAGCTTTTCGATCTCATCGAGCGTGACCTGATCATTGCGGCGGATTTCCATGACGGCTCCCATCTCGCCAAAGTATTGGACGAGGTTGTAGGTGAAGGAGTCGTAGTTATCGATGATGAGAAGCATGCTGGCGAAGTTCCAGGTTCTTGGTTCCGAATTTAAAAGCCGCGCAGGCTGAGGAGGTTGTCGAGCTCTGCTTGGAAGGCGGGGATGTCCGCCGCAGGCGGCTGATAGCCAGGGGCGGGGCCGCGCATGCCGAAGCGGCCCGTCTGATCCATGAACCATATGGCGGTATGGCCATCGCTGAAGGTGGCGCGGCCACTGATGATCGCGCCTTCGAGAGGCAATTCATCGACGGTGACCTTCAATGAGCTGGCGGGGCCGGCTGGCTGTTCGAATTCGGTGTCTTGGAGATCACCTTCGGAGGCCTCCGTGGCAGGGGTGGGCTTGGGCTGCTCTTCAGGCGGCTTCTCGCGGGCCTTTTCCTGAATTTTCACTTCGAGTTCGAGAATGAGCAGGCGTGCCTCCATGTAGGTGAGGCTGATGCCAAGTTCGTTGCGGAGGCGGTCCTGAATTTGGTTCAGGTTCGCACCTTCAGCCGCCCAGGTGGCGATTTGCTGGCGTTGTTCCGGTGTGAGGCTGGTCATGGGGGTGCGTGGAAGGGCGGGGGATCAGCCCTTCATCTTATCCGTGATGATGCGTGAGAGCGCGGAGGCCTTTTCGCTGAGTTTTTTGATCTCGTCGTGAGTGAGGGCCTTGCCTTCGGGGACATCGACCATGGGCAGCATCTCTTCGATGCCTTTGCGAAGGTCGATGAGGTTCTGATTTTTCAAAAGGGAGGGATGCAGGCTGTCGAGGCTGCTGAGGTAGTATTCGAGGATGTCACGACGGGTGAGCTGGCGGGTCTTTTCCTCGGCGTAATCAAGCGCGATGGTGCGTGTGGCCATTTCCAGAGCCCGCAGCCAGCCGCCGAGGCTGATGAGGTGGGCGATATCGACATCCCGAAGCATGACCATTTCGGCCTCCACATCGGCCTGGGTGCGGGCGAGCTCTTCTTTGAGGCTATCCCATTCACCACGGAGGCTATGCTCGAAGAGGCTCTGCGTGTGTTTGTTCATGCGACCGCCTGCGCCGAGGGCTTTGCCATATTTGATCATGGCACGACCCACGAATTCCATCTCATCCACCTTCTCGGTCTGCACGATGAGGAAACCATCGGCGATGAGGGTGCCGAGTCCAAGGGAGACGATGACGCGGTCTGCTGGCGTCTTATCGGTAAAAGTACGCTTCAAGTCGTCATACTTGAGCTTTCCCACCTTGTTAAGCATGTCGAAGAGCTTGCGGATGGAGGGCGTGGTGAATTCGTTCACGCCGAATTCCTCCCGCACATGCTCATCCCCCACCACATCCTCGGGGATGGGCATTTTGGCACCCGGCGGTGGCGGAGCGGGCGGTGGCGTCGTGTCCTGGCCGACAAGCGGAAGCGCCAGCGCGGTGAAAAGCGCCAGATGAAGCGAAAAACGGGCAATGGGGCCGGGGATCATGGGGGCGATGATACGAGGGCGGTTTGGGATTTCCAGCGGCAGGAACAAGAATGAGGGTGTTTTCTCACACTAGGCTGCGGACGAAGGGCAGCATGCTCGAATAAAGGGTGCTGCCACGGTAGCGGCTGAGCTGTTCATTGACCAATTCGGCATCGCTATCGACATCGGCGGGGAGGAGTTCCTTGTGGGAATGCTCGCCACAGGTGGAGCAGACGTGGATGAAGCGGGAATCGCAGTCACGACGCACCTCACCACGGAGGCCGTCACCTTCGAGAACGAGGCTCTGAAGAGCGGGGCCGCTGTCTTTTTCGACGAGATCGAGCTTCAAGGAGGCTCCGAGGCGTTTGTTGATCCAGACAGCGAGCAGCAGAGCGGTGGTGCGCTGGCCGCGGAGGTGGGTGATGCGCATGGCGCGGAGTTTCGGCAGGTTTTGACGTGCGGAGGCATCCTGGAAGCAGCTCGCTAGGGCAGTGCGCATGAAGTGAGAACGGGTCCAGGCGAGGTCACGGATGTCGAGATCGGTGTTTTCGGCCTTCACCTTGAGGAGGGCATCGAATTGGCGGGCGGGATCGCTCCAGCGTGAGCTGTCGATGATGAGGGTGTCGATGCGGGAGTAAAAGCGCTCTTCGAAGTTCTTGGTGAGGTCGGCCTGCCACCAGACGACGAGGGGGAGATCGGAGTCGAGGTGGGCAAAGACGAGGTTTTGCACCTGAGCGGCATCGCCACCTTCGAGGATGAAGGTGATCTGCTCGCTGCAAACGGCTTGTTTGCCCTGATATGGGCGGCAGAGGGCCTGGATCCACGAGCGGGCACGGGGCGGTTGCACCTTCGGCAGGGCGAGGATGAGCATGGCGCGGCAGGCGTGTTCAGCAGCCACCTTTTCGAGCATCGCGTGATCATCGGCCAGTACGGCGCTATCCTCGGTGTAAATGGCCAGATTGATGAGCGAGGCGCGTGTTTTGGCCTCATCGCCTTCCCAAAGCTGGTTCAACGAGCGGCCGATGCCGCTGATGGGCGTTTCAAGGCCGAGTCGAGAGACGTCCATGGGTTCGGAGAGGGCAGGGGACATGGCGGCAGACTGGAGAGGACAGGCGAGGAAACAAGAAAGTCCTGCGTTGGCTTCATGTTCGGGGTTGAACGGGGCTTCCTTCGATGCTCACCCATGAGTCATGCCCGCCCCTGACCTCGTCGCTGAAATCCTCCGCCTCAAAAAAGAGCGCAATGCTGTCATCCTCGCTCACAACTACCAGGACAAAGCCATCCAGGAGATTGCCGACTTTGTGGGAGATTCACTCGGACTTGCCTACAAGGCCAAAGACACGCCAGCGGATGTGATCGCCTTCTGCGGCGTGCATTTCATGGCCGAGACGGCGAAAATCGTGAATCCCTCGAAAACGGTCATTTTGCCAGATCGCGATGCGGGATGCTCCTTGGAGCAGAGCTGCCCTGGGCCGCAGCTGGAGGCTTTTTTGAAAGCGAACGCCGCCAAGAACTACTATGTGATCGCCTACATCAACTGCAGTGGTCACGTGAAGGCGCTGAGTGATTGCATCTGCACCAGCGGCAATGCCGTGAAGATCGTGGAGGCTGCGCCCAAGGATCGCCCCATCCTTTTCGTGCCGGATCAAAATCTCGGTTCCTGGGTCATGGAGCAGACGGGCCGGAAAATGGAGCTCTGGAAGGGCGCGTGCTACGTCCACGTCGAATTCACGCGCGATAGCATCCAGGCGATCAAGGACAAGCATCCCGATGCGAAGGTGGTGGCGCACCCCGAATGCACCTACGCCGTGCGCATGCTGGCGGACGAGGTTTGCAGTACGGAAAAAATGGTGGGCTACTGCCGCAGCAGCCCTGCGAGCACCTTCATCATCGTGACGGAGAGCGGCATGCTGCATCGCCTGGAGCGTGAGGTGCCTGGAAAGACTTTTATTCCTGGCCCCACCGGCCATTGTGCCTGTGCGGACTGCCGTTACATGAAGCTCAACACGCTTCAAAAGCTGCATGATGCTCTCCGCGATCTCACCCCTACCGTCGAGATGCCAGAAGACCTTCGCGCCCGTGCAGAGAAGCCCATTCTCCGCATGCTGGAGCTGAGCAAAACCTGAATCAACGCCCCTCATGGCCAGAAGACGCAATCGCCGAATGACCAAGCCGCTCGTGCCAGGTTTCTGGACGCTGCTGGCGGCGGCGCTCGTGCTGGCTGGCACGCTGGGCCTGATGTGGCTCGTGGGAAAAACCACGGTCGTGCGTCACGAGGCCGTCGAAAAGGCGGTAAAGTAACAGTCAGCGCCGCGCTGTCGAAGCAAAGGGGCCATCTCGCTCCGCGAGATGAGCTGGCCCACATTTCTCAGAACGCGGAGTGCGTGTGACGGTGCAGATGTTTGTCGTTCGGCCTTCAGGCCGTGATTCGAGGCACCAGAACGGGCTAAAGCCCGAACTACGAACACGGCCAATGCCGCTCAGCTTTTCAAACCGCGTTCATTCAGCGCCTGAAGCACCAGCTGAACAGCTTCATCGAGCGTGATGGCGGAGTTGTCGATGAGTGTGGCACCGTCAGGCACCACGAGCGGGCTGGATTTGCGAGCTTTGTCGATGCGATCACGCTCGGCGAGGTTATCCGCCTGGCCTTGGGCGCGGCGGCGGGAGGCGCGAACCTCCTCCGAAGCATCAATGTAGATTTTAAAGGGGCTATCAGGAAAGACGACGCTGCCAATGTCTCTGCCCTCCATGACGAGCGAGCCGAGGCGGATGAGAGCACGCTGATCGGCGACGAGGCGGGTGCGCACTTCCGGCACACGAGCGACGAGGGACACGGCGGCATTGACGGCATCGCTGTTGAGCTGATCGGCGGTCAAATCATGGCCGTCGAGACGAACATGCGTTTGCCCATCGCTGACGGGACATTCAAAAACGATGGATGGGAGCACGGCCACAACGGCAGCGGCATCGCCAGGATCAATGCCCCGGTTCAGCACGGCCCAAGTGAAGGCACGATACATGTTTCCGGTGCCGACGAAGGTGTAGCCGAGTTGCTTCGCGACGAGACGTGCGATGCTGCTTTTGCCGGAAGCGGCGGGGCCGTCGATGGTGATGACAGAGGGCATGCCGGGAAAGCGGATTGATTGACGATTGATGAGCAATCGATTTTTGATTGTTGAGGTGAGTGAGAGTCCGACACTTCTAAAATCAACCATCGAATGTTCTTCAATCGTCAATCGACTGGGGACGCGGAAATGGATCAGCTACGGAGGGCTTTTTAGTGCGGCGGAATACGTGAGATCGTCGGGATCGGCCGGGCGGCGGTATCACCATGCAGGAAGAGATCGAGGTGATGCTCAAAGCCTGGGTAGCTGGTGGAAATGCACTCGGTGCCTTCGATGGTGGTGGTGCCCTCGGCGAACATGCCGGCGATGGCAAAAGCCATGGCGATGCGGTGATCACCAAAGCAGGGCAGGGTGGCTCCCTGCAATTTCGCACCGCCTTCGATTTCCATGCCATCGGGACGCTCGGTGACCTTCACGCCCATGAGGCGGAGGTTGTGGGCCACGGCGGCGATGCGATCTGTTTCCTTCACGCGGAGTTCCTCGGCATCGCGAATGAGGGTGTTCCCACGAGCAAGGGCACCGGCGACGGCGAGGATGGGCAATTCGTCGATCACATTGGGGATCTCGGCACCGCCGATGACGGTGGCGTTCAGTTCACCGCCTTTGACGACGATGTTTCCGCGAGGTTCGCCATCGGATTGAAGCTCCGAGTGGGTGACTTGGGCACCCATGCGCAGGAGCACATTGAGGATGCCGGTGCGGGTGGGGTTGAGGCCCACATTCTTGATCGTGATTTGCGCACCGGGAGAGGCGGCGACGGCGACCATCCAGAAGGCGGCGCTGGAGATGTCACCCGGAACCACGATGTCGCGGGCCTGGGGTTCCTGGGGGCCATAGACGCTGACGGCGTCGTCCTCTCGCAGCCATTTGATGCCGAAGTGGCTGAAAAGGCGCTCGGTGTGGTTTCGAGTGGCCACTGGCTCGACGACGGTCGTTTTTCCCTGGGCAAACATGCCCGCGAGCAGCACAGCACTTTTCACCTGGGCGCTGGCGACGGGGAGCTTATAATAAATGGGCTTCAAGGTGCCGCCGTGAACCTTCAGCGGGGCGCAGATCTTTTCGCCCTGGCCTTCGACACGTGCCCCCATCTGGGCGAGCGGATCAGCGACGCGTTTCATTGGACGTTTCGAGAGGGAGGGATCGCCGAAAAGCTCGGTGGTGAAGTTTTGACCCGCGAGGATGCCGCAAAGAAGGCGGGTGGTGGTGCCCGAATTCCCGCAATCAATCGGATGCGTGGGCGCTTGGAGCTTGGAACCTTTGCCGGTGATGGCGAGCTTCACGAGGCCGACTCCTTCCACCTCTTCGAGTGGCTGCACCTCAGCACCGAGGGCCTGCATGGCCTTCACCGTGCAGAGGCAGTCTTCGCTGGGAAGGAAGCCATCAATGATGGTGGTGCCTTTGGCGAGGCCAGCGAACATCGCTGAGCGATGGGAAATGCTCTTATCGCCGGGGACGGTGATTTCGGCGGGGATGCTCTTGAGTTTGCGGGATTTCAGGATGGCCATGCGAGGTAAAAACGCCGGGTTGGGGGAAGGCGGCCCGGTTCATGGCCCATGCTGGCGGGCATTTCAACCGTGATGCAGTCTTGTTGGGCAGCCGGGGGAAGTTTGAACGCCCTTACCAAGGCCGCGTCGAACACGCCAATCACACCTGGCACTGGTTATGCTCACTGAATCTGTCAGTTCAAGCCTTCTCACCATGACGCGTTTTCCCCGCCCTGGCTGCTGGTTCCGGTTCACCCCTGCGGACTGGTATTTCATTCGTGACACACTCGCTCCCACGGATCGCAGCCGAGAGGGATTCAATGCGATACTCGATGATCCGGCGGCGATCTCCCTCATCCTCGACAACGAGCGCTTGTTTGAGGAGGTGGTGATGTCCAAACGAGGCCTTCAAGTCTCACCGGAGCTGTTTTTCTTTCTCGTCATCCGTCACACGCTCCGCGAACGCGGCATCACGGCGGTTCAGGTGGCCGATTACATGGCTGTCGTGTTCGCTGATTTCGGCTGCGGAGCGTCGAAAGGCCCGGACGAGATCAACCGCAGCATCGATAGCCTTTATAGTGTGGACTATTTGGAGGCTATTCAGGAGGCCGGTGGGCATCACAAATTCTTCCTCCATGTGCAGTGTGCGAATCAGTTCCTCGTGCTCACCTGCCTGTATCCTGATTTCATTCACCGGCGGGCGGAAAGGCGTGGGGCACCGGATGTGGACTACTACGAGCAGGTCGTCGTCAGCCATCTGGAGGCGGCGCAAAAGCATGTGTTGGCAGATGAGTTCGCATTGGAGGAGACCCTAGGACTCGTGGCGGATAGCTTTCCTGCGGCCCGCCGCGCCATGAATCACACCGTTCGTGAGTATCTGAGCCTCGGACAGTAACTGGAGCATCCAAAGACGAAGATTGAGCGAAAGCACCCAGACGAGGTCCGTTTGATTCACCCCATGCGTTTTCTGCTCTCTGCCCTGTTTTTGACTGCCACCGCCCTTGCCGAGCCGGACTGGGCCTCCACGCTGACGAAGACAACGCCGGGTACTTTGAAGGTTCCAGCCTGTGTTTTGGATTTCGAACTCGGCTGGAACAACTCGATCAAAGCTGGCACGGCTCGGGTGACCGTGCAGGAGGCAGGGGAGAGCTACTGGCGGGCCACGGCGCAGGCATCGAGCACCGGCTTTGCCCGCACGCTGTGGACCTATGATTGCACGATGTCATCGATCATCCGCCGGGACACGCTGCATCCCATCTTCATGCAGCATAGCGAGACGGATCGCAGTGAGACCTGCCGCTATCGCGTCTCGTTTCAGCCAAAACGTGTGATTACCGAGTCCACCATCCTGCCGAAAGAGGGCGCCGCCTCGACCTCCACCAATGTTTGCAGCTTTTCACCGGTGGAGGATCTGCTCTCGATCATTCTTTTCGTTCGCGGATTACCTCTGGCGAATGGCGAGAGCGTCACCCGCGTCGTGCAGCCTTGGGACAAGCCTTACCTGACGACCTTTGAGGTGCTTGGGCGCGAAAACCTCAAGGTTGAAGGCACGGACAAGCCTTGCATCAAGCTGGCCGTGAAGATCCGCAAGATCGATCGGGATTCGCTCACCCTCTCCAGCTACAAAAAGATGAAGACGGCCACCATTTGGGTCTCGGATGATGCCGAGCGCCTGCCGGTGGAAATGCGAGCGGAGATCTTCGTGGGTTACATGTCCTGTCGGCTCACGGGAAAGACCCTGCTCAGCGGCTCGTCTGCCCGCAGCGGAGTGCCCAGCGCCGCCAGCATGCTGGTGAAGCCGCCGATGTGATCTTGATTTGTAGGCCGGATGTGTTTGGCGGGAAAAGCATCGCTCACCCGAGAGACTTGTTCGCCAAACTATCCGGCCCGTCTTGGGAAGGTTCGCGGACCGGACAGCATGCGTGAGCGTCCTGAGTCGGATAGTTCGGCGTCGCATCGCTGACGAGGCGGCGCGGTTTCTGCTCAACATGTTCGGCTTACGCCTGGGCTGGCCGCAGCGGCTCCGGGATCATCTCCAAGAAAGTGGCGTTCGCATGCGAGTAGTCCGGATAGGCGGGATCTTTGGCATTCGGATCGGCATTTGGAATGTAGCGCCAGTGCTTATACATCCACATCCAGCACTCAGGATTTTGGCGAATCGCGGCTTCAAAGCCATTCCACACGCGCTGGGTGAGCTCCCGAGTGTCGTCATCCGGTCCCGGCTGGATGGCCTCGAATGCACGGGCCTCGTAGCGACCACCCTCCAGCGGACGGCAAACGCCGGTGATGATCGAAAGGCCAAGGCGCTTCGCCAGTTCGACATGCAAGGTGGGCACGCAGGTCCAGAGGCCAAAGCATTGGATCGCAGCGGCAGCCTTGCCGGGAGCGATGTTCAGATCGGTGAGCAAGCCGGCATGGCCCTGGCGTTTCAGCGTCTTGATGAGTTTGATCATCGCATTCTCCTGCGGGATGATCGTGTGGCCGGAGTGCTCGCGGAGCTTTTTGAAGAGTCGTGTCAGGGCCGGGTTCTTGAAGTCCTGCGCCACCACCGTGAAGGGAAAACCGCGAAAGCCCCACACCATGCTCACCAGTTCGAAATTGCCAAAATGAGGTGTCACCCACACGCCGCCGGTGCGGCGGGCCTGCTCCTCCATCTCCGGCTGCGGGATGTGGATGTCGAAACAGGGCTGCCAGTTGTCCTTCGTGAGCCGGGTGGACCAAAACAAGTCGAGAAAGGTCCTCGCAAAGGTCTGATACGAGCCTTTCGCGATGCGGCGGCGGCCCGCGTCATCATATCGATCGCCGAGAGCGTGCTGCAGATTGTCCAGCGCCGTCGTCCGACCACGTTTGTCGAGGTGGAAGGCCAGCGTGCCGATGCCGCGGGCGAGTGCGAGCAGGGCAGGACGCGGCAGCCGTGGCAAAACCCACGCCACGACCTCGAGCAGGGCGGTTTCCAGGAAATGGCGGAGCTTCTTCACGAGGTGTTGGCGTTTATAAAATGTGCGTTACGGTGGGCATCATGTCCCACAGCCTCCCTAGCATCCTCAAGCGACTTCTCAAGCAGCCCACGGCCCCGTTTCATGAATACCATGTCCGTGCCGAAATCGAGGCCCTGCTCACTGGCTGCCCCTTTGTGAAGATGAAGCGGGATAAGTTCGGAAATCTCCTGGTCACTTACAAAAACGGCACCTCGCGGAGCAAGCCCACCTGGGTCTTCGGCGCTCACATGGACCACCCGGCTTTTGTGCAGGGGGACGACGGCTGGCAGTTCCTCGGCAGCAGCGTGATCCCCGAGATGGATGCCGCCATCAAAGCGGGCCTGCGCAAATCCCATGGCGAGATCGCCACCTGGAATTTCCCCGTCAAAATCACGGGCACCCGCATTGAAGCGGCCGCCTGTGATGACCTCATCGGATGCGCAGTCATTGTCATGACGCTGCTCGAACTGGCCCGGCTGGAAGTGAAGACCACGGTGCATGCCACCTTCACCCGTGCGGAGGAGGTCGGCTGGCTCGGTGCCTGGCATCTGGCTCAAAACTGGCCCTTTGGGAAAGACAGCGTCTTCGTCTCCATCGAGACGAGTCGCCCAGTGAATGGTGCGGTAATGGGCGGCGGCCCCATGGTGCGTGTGGGAGATCGTGTTTCTGTTTTCGATAGCGAGGCCGTGGCCGTTTTGACCACCACAGCAAAGGAGCAGGCCATCCGCGTCCAGCGCGTGCTGCTCGATGCCGGAGCCTGCGAAGCCACGGCTGTCCAGGCCGCTGGGATCCGTAGTGTGGGCATCTCCGTCCCGCTCGGCAATTACCACAACATCGGCATCCAGCGCCAGATCGCTCCTGAGTATGTCATGATGGACGATGTGAAAGCCCTCATCGACCTGCTCAAAGCTCTTATCGCCACCAAACACGATGGCATCGGCGAGCGCACCATCCGTGAACGCGTTGAAATGCGCATGGTCGAGCACGCGGCCCACTTCAAGGCGGGCACGAAGCTGTTTAGCTAAGCGTTGCGCCTGTTCCAGGCCACCAACTCATCATACTTCGCCCCGGTGCCGCCGAAGAGGTCGAGGGCGCTGCCGACGGTGCCATCGACGCGGCCGTGACTAAGTTCATCGATGCGTTTGAGGTCATCGAGATGGCGGATGCCACCGGCGTAGGTCATCGGGATGGGGGAATGCTCGCCGAGGAAGCTCACGAGAGACTCATCAATGCCCTCGCACTTGCCCTCGACATCGACAGCGTGGATCAAAAACTCCGCGCAATGCCCGGCCAGCCATTTCAGCGACTCCGGGGTTACATCGAGCGTGGTGAGCGTCTGCCAGCGGTTCATCGCCACCGTCCAGCCAGTGGCCGTGGCCTTGCAGCTGAGGTCGATGACGAGCTTTTCGCGGCCTGCGGCCTTCACCATGCTGTCGAGCTTCGTTTCACTGAAAGTGCCGTCTGACTCGAACAGGTAGCTCGTGACAATCACATGGCTCGCACCCGCGTCGAGATACTCCGCCGCGTTTTCGGGTCGGATGCCGCCACCGATCTGCAAACCGTTCCGAAAGGCTTTGGCGGCTGATATGGCCGCTTGCTCATTGCCTTTGCCCAGTAAAATCACATGCCCGCCCGTCAGCCCGTCGCGCTGGTAAAGCTTTGCATACCACGCTGAGTCGCGGTCACTGACGAAATTGGTCTTCAAACCCGTTCCATCATCACGCAGCGAGGAGCCGACGATTTGCTTCACGCAGCCATCGTGGAGGTCAATGCAGGGGCGAAAACGGGTCATGAAGCGCGGATCAATAGTTCAGCGCCTTGAGTTCTGGCAGGGTGAACTGGCCATCCTTGCGGATCAGCTTGCCATCGAACCAGATTTCACCACCGCCGTATTCGGGGCGCTGGATGTTCACGAGGTCCCAGTGAACCTGGCTGCGGTTGCCATTGTCCGCCGGGCCTTCGTAGGCCTGGCCGGGCGTGAAGTGGAAGCTGCCGGCGATCTTTTCATCGAAAAGGATGTCACGCATGGGCTCCTTGATCTCGCGATTGAAGCCGATGGCGAATTCTCCGATGTAGCGGGCGCCCTTGTCGCTATCGAAGATCTTGTTGATGGCCGCCGTGTTGTTCGCGGTGGCCTTGACGATCTTTCCTTTGCTGAACTCGAGCTTCACGCTGTCAAAAGCGATCCCTTGGTAAATCGAAGGAGCGTTGTAGCTGATGACGCCTTCGACACTGTCCTTCACGGGCGCGGAGAAGCACTCGCCATCCGGGATGTTGTGGCTGCCGCCGCAGTAGATGGATTTCAGTCCCTTGAGGCTGAATTTGAGATCTGTGCCTGGGCCTTTGAGATGCACGTCGCTGGTCTTATCCATGAGTTTTTGCAGCGACTTCATGGCCGGTTCGAGCGCCGCATAGTCCAGCAGGCACACGCGGAAGAAGAAGTCCTCAAAGGCCTGCGTGCTCATGCCGGCCTGCTGAGCCATGCTGGCATTCGGCCAGCGCAGGACCACCCAGCGCGTCTTGCCCACACGCCAGTTCTGCACCGGGCGCATCTTCTTCATGACCATCTGCATCTTGGCCGTGGGCACATCGGAGCTTTCGGTGATGTTGTGGCTGCCACGCACAGCGATGTAGCACTGCGTTTGCTTCATCAAAGCGAGCGCGTTCTTGGCGATGAGGTCATACTGATGCTCGTCGGCATGAATCATCTGCTCGCGGGTGATCACGGCATCATTCAGGCGCACCATCGGCTTGCCACCCGCTGCCACGACCTCGCGGATCAGTGATTGCCCGACGGCTGCAGGCACATCAAAGAGGTCGATCCAGACGAAATCGCCTTTTTTGACCTTCGTGGAGTAGCGGACAAGCTGGCGGGAGAGGGCGTCGATGCGGGGGTCGTGCATAAGTGGGGCGGACAGTGCCTAGCACACCGTCGCCGCAAAGCAGATTTTTAACTTTGGTCACGCTGCGACAAGGTCGTAGCCGCGCCATTCCTTGATCTTCACCTCGGCGAAGGAGCCGACGGGGAGCTTCTTGTTCACGAAGACCGTGGTGTCGATGTCCGGGGCGTCGATCTCACTGCGGGCCACGCCGGGTTCCTCGACGAGGACACGCAGCGTTTTGCCCACCTGGGAGCGGTTGTACTTCTCCACGCCACGCTGGATGGCACGCATGGATTCGTTCCAGCGGGCTTTGCGGGTCATGTGGTGGATTTGATCCTCCATGCTCGCGGCGCGGGTGCCTTCCTCACGGCTGTAATTGAACACGCCAGCACGTTCGAAGGCGCTGTCTTCGATGAATTGAATCAGCTCGTTGAAATCGGCCTCGGTCTCACCGGGGAATCCGACGATGAAGGTGGTGCGGATGGCGATCCCGGGGATGCCAGCGCGGATGCGCTTCACGAGGTCGCGGATGTAAGCGCCATTGGTCTCGCGCTTCATGAGGTCGAGCATGTGATCGCTGATGTGCTGCAGCGGCATGTCGATGTAGCGGGCCACTTTGGGGCTTTCGGCGATGGCTTGGATCAAGTCATCGCTCCAGTGCGCCGGGTGTGTGTAGAGCAGTCGAATCCAGAAATCGCCTTCGATCTTGTTTAGCTCTCGGATGAGGGTGGAAAGGGATTCGCCTTTGCTCGAATCGACGCCGCTGCGGGGCTTGGGGCGCTCGCCTTCCCATTTATCCATGCCGAAGTAGGTGGTGTCCTGGGAGATGAGATTGATCTCCTTCACGCCGCTTTTCACGAGCTGGCGGGCCTCCTGCACGATGCTTTCCTGCGTGCGGCTGCGGTGGCGACCGCGGATGCGCGGGATGATGCAGAAGGAGCAGGGGTGATTGCAGCCTTCCGCGATCTTGATGTAGGCCATGTGCTGCGGCGTGAGGCGGAAACGCGGCGTATCGTAGTCCGGGATGTATTTCGGCTGCTTGGTGACCAGATTTTCCTGTTCATGCTCCTTCGTGCCGAGGAGGTTTTGGATGATCGGAGCCACCTGGGTGATCTGATCGAGGCCGATAAAGGCATCCACATCCGGCATCAGGCTCGGGAGTTCCTGAGAAAAACGCTGCGAGAGGCACCCGGCCACGATGATTTTCTGTTTCGTGCGCTTTTTTGAGGTGGACCGACCGTCCACCGCGTCATGCACCGCCCCGATGGACTCCTTTTTCGCCATGTCGATGAACGAGCAGGTATTGACGATAAGCACATCCGCGAGGTCCGGCTCGGGCGTCATGACCATGCCCGCCTGCTGGAGGTGGCCGATCATGATTTCCGAGTCGATAAGGTTCTTCGCGCAACCGAGGGAAACGAGGCCGACTTTGATCATGGGGGGCGGAGGGTAGCGGCTTTGGAGTTTCAGGAAAGGGGAAACTGCTGAAAGCTGGCCTTCCGCCGGTCGTTATCGCCCCTCCATGAAGCGTCTCGCCCTCTTTCTATTCGCCCTTTGCCCTTCGCTCTTCGCTGACGAGGCCTCCGACATCCTCTCCCAGTCCGGCGTCAAAGGCGGCATCGTGGTTCATGTGGGCTGCGGTGACGGTACGGTGACACAGAAGCTCCGGGCGAATGATTCGTATCAGGTCCAGGGCCTCACCAAGGAGGCGGACAAGGTGCCTGCGATCCGCGATTTCATCTACAAGGCAGGAGTTAGTGGTGCTGTCGCAATCTCCGAGTGGAATGGAAAGCACCTGCCCTACATCGAGAATTACGTGAATTTGCTCGTCATTGAGGACGCGGCCGCCGTTTCCAAAGAGGAGATCGACCGCGTGCTCACACCGCTGGGCGTGGCGATGATCAAAAAGGGCAGCACCTGGGAAAAGATCACCAAAGCCTGGCCGAAGGACATGGATGAGTGGACACACTACGCCTACGACTCGAAGGGGAACCCTACGTCGAAGGACATGCTCGTCGGGCCGCCTTCGCGGATGCAGTGGGTGGGAAATCCGCGCTGGAGCCGGCACCATGACCGCATGTCATCGGTCAGTGCGCAGGTCTCGGCAGGTGGCCGCACGTTTTACATCATCGACGAGGGCAGTCGCATCTCCATTCTCATGCCGGCGAAGTGGATGCTCATCGCTCGCGATGCCTTCAACGGCACCGTGCTTTGGAAAAAGCCGATCCCGGAGTGGAGCACGCACCTTTGGCCGCTGAAATCCGGCCCCACTCAGCTCACGCGTCGCCTCGTGGCCATGGGTGACAAAGTCTATGTGACCATGGGCATCACCGCGCCGATTTCCTGCTTCGATGGCGGCACGGGCGCACTCGTCCGCGAGTATCCGCAGACGAAGGGCACGGAGGAGATCATCATGCGCAACGGCACGATTTACGCCCTCGTGAACAAGGAAGCCTGGCGCTTGAACCAGGAGTTCGCCGTGCAGCAGCAGAGCGATCAGAAGCGTGTGGAAACGGAGTTCAATTGGGATGGCAAACCGAAGCACCTGCTCGCCGTCGATGCGGAGAGCGGCAAGACCTTGTGGGAGCAAGAGGACCGTATCGCGCCCGTCACGCTGGCGCTCGATGACAAACGCGTGGTCTATTACAATGGCGACGGCATTGCCGCCCGCGATGTGAAGACCGGCGAGGTGAAATTCACTACCGATCCAACGAAGCGCCGTGCGTTGTATGAGTTCAATTTCGCCCCGCGCATCGTCATGCACAATGACGTGATCATTTACGCCGGAGGCGATGGCTCCATGAAGGGAATGAACGCCGAAACCGGCAAAGACATGTGGACCGCGCCGCATGAAAAAAGCGGCTACCGCAGCCTGGAGGACGTCGTCGTGGCGCAGGGCCTCGTGTGGAACTCCGGCAATCTTCAGGGCAATCAAAGCGGCGAGTATCGCGGCTTTGACCCGATCACCGGCGAGAAAAAGAAGAGCTTCTTCCCCGACGTGCCGGAGGGCACCTACTGGTTCCATCATCGCTGCTACATGGGCAAAGCGACGGAGAAGTACATCATGCCCAGCCGCACCGGCATCGAGTATGTCGATATGGACAAGCAGCACTGGGACCTCAATCACTGGGTGCGTGGTGCCTGCCTCTACGGCGTGATGCCCGCGAATGGCCTCACCTATGCCGGCCCGCACAACTGCGCCTGCTACCCCGAGGCAAAACTCGATGGTATGGCCGTCATGGCCAGCGCACCGCGTTACCCGATGCCTGCGAATACGCCGGATGATCAGCGCCTCATCAAAGGCCCCGCTTATGCCGATGCCATCGACGAAAAAGAGGCCGACTCCGCCGATTGGCCAACTTATCGCGGCGACAACGCCCGCAGCGGCGCGGCGAAGAGCGATCTCAAAAAGGATCTCGGCATGGCTTGGGAGGTCAAACTTTCGCCACCGCTTAGCACGACCACCACCGCCGCTGGTTTGACCTTCGTTAGCGAGGTCGATAAACACACGCTGCATGCTTTTGACGCCGCCACCGGCAAAGAAGCGTGGCATTTCATCGCCGGTGGCCGCATCGACTCACCGCCCACGTATTGGAAAGGCCGCGTGTTCTTTGGCGGCAAAGACGGCCTCGTCTATTGCCTCCGCGCCACGGATGGAGCGCTCGTTTGGAAGTTCCAGGCCGCGCCCGTCATGCTCAGCCATGGTGCATGGGAAATGATGGAGAGCGTGTGGCCCGTGCACGGCAGCGTGTTGGTCGAAAACGGCCTCGTGAGCTGCATCGCCGGTCACTCCTGCTTCCTCGACGGCGGCCTGTGGTTCTACCGACTCGACGCGAAAACCGGCGAGATGCGGGTGAAGCAAAACTACGACGACAAAGACCCCGACACCGGCGGCGACCTCAATGACCGCCACAAGACACTGCAAATGCCCGTCGCTCTCAACGACATCCTCAGCAGCGACGGCAAGTGGACCTACCTCCGCACGCAAAAAATCATCGAAGACGGCAAACGCGTCGAAGTCGGCCCGGTGAGCGGCGATTTCGACAAGCAAGGCGGTGCCCACAAAGGCGAAGGCGCTCACCTTTTCGCTCCGATGGGCTTCCTCGACGACTCGAACTTCCACCGCAGCTACTGGGTCTATGGCAAAAGCTTCGCTGGAGGTCACGGCGGTTATTATCAGGCTGGCAAATATGCCCCCGCAGGCCGGATCCTCGTCCACGACGACAAGAACGTGTATTCCTACGGCCGTGAGGCTCAATACTACAAATGGACCACCACGATGGAGTACACGCTCTTCTCCTCGCCGAAAACGCCGCCTGAAGAAGCCTACGACACCGAATCCGCCACCACCGAGCGCAAAGGCAACAGCCTCACCCTCGGCCCCGATGGTCTGCCGCTCACCGTGCAGCCTCCGAAGCTCGAAAAGGAAGGTAAAGCCGCGAAAAAGAACGCCAAGGCCGAAGGGAAAGGCAAAGGAAAGAGCAAAGGGAAAGCCGCCCCCGCCGTCGCCAATGCACCGATCCCCGGCTCCGTGCTCTTCCCCGACCATGAAGCGCTCGATCCTACCGAGACCGCCATTTCCATCGAAGCCTGGGTTTTGCCCGATACCGCCAACGGCACCGTTTTCCACCACGGTGGCCCGTTGGTCGGCCTCGTGCTCGACATTCGTGATAAAAAACCGCAGTGGCACGTTCGCAGCGATAGCAAAGTCACCAGCATCGTCTCCGCCGAAGCCTTGACCGAAGGCTGGCACCACCTCGTCGGCACGGTAGCCGCTGACGGCAAACTGGCGCTCTATCTCGATGGCAAACTCGTCGCTGAAGGCACCGGAACCACCGTCGGCTCCAAACCCGCCCGTCCCATGTATCTCGGCAATGGCGAAGGAGCCGCCGAAGGCAGCGCCGGAGGTTTCAGCGGCCTGCTCGACCAGTTCGCCCTCTATCACAAAGCCCTCACGCCCGGTGAAGTGCAGCAGCGTTTTGAAGCCCCCGACTCCAAACCCGCCGACGCCGTGCTCATCTGCAATTTCGACAACGGCGACAGCCGCGACAGCTCCGCCAATACCGCCCACGGCATCGGCGCAGGCGTCGAAACCGGCAAAGGCAAAGTCGGAGCCGCCCTGTGGTTCAAACCCGCCGGTGGTGGCAAGGGGGGCAAAGGTGGCGGCGTAGGTAGCTTCGTGAAGCACACCTGGGACCGCTTCGTCCCCATCGTCGCCCGCAGCATGGCCCTCGCCGGAAAGACGGTGCTCGTCAGCGGCGCTCCTGATACCATCGACGAAGAATACGCCTTCGAACGTCTCGCCGCCAAAGACCCCGAAATCCTCAAAGAGCTCAACGAACAAAACGAAGCTCTCGAAGGCCGCCGCGGTGCCAAAATGTGGGCCGTGAACACCGAAACCGGCGAGCAATCCACCGGCCTAGAGCTCACCAGCCCCCCTGTCTGGGACGGCATCACTGTGGCTCAGGGCCGTGTGTATGTGAGCACCATGGATGGACGCGTGCAGTGCTTTGGAAAATAAAAGATCGGTCAGATCGGTCCGATCCGACCGATCAGTCTGATCTTGTCATTCAGCGCCGCTTTCGCTAAAAGCGGCGCATGAATCCGCCGCCGCTCAAACACCGCCGTCTGCGGCCCAGTGGCGGTTATCGGCTGCTGCGAAGCTTTCAGACGGCCACGCTCATCTACGACGGTACTTGGCACTTCTGCGAGCGCTTCATCGACCGCCGCAGCCGCACGCATGACCAGATGGTGCAGGCGGCCCGCAGTGGCCGGCAAAACATCGCGGAGGGCAATCACGCCGGAGCGGTGAGCACCAAATCGGAGATGGAACTCACGAACGTGGCCCGTGCCTCACTCGAAGAACTGCTGCTCGATTACCAAGACTACCTCCGGCATCGAAAACTGCCGCTGTGGCCCAAAACGAGCCGCGAAGCCTCCCAAGTGCGTGCCTTGAGCCAGCAAATCGTCGCCATCACTGACGCCGAAGACGCCGGTGATCGTGCCCGGTATGCCATCTATGAACCGTGGCTCGAAAACGAAAGCGCCGTGGTGTGCGCCAACACGCTCATCAGCCTCATCCACCAAGCGAATTACCTCCTTGATCAGCAGCTCTCCACCTTGGAGCAGCAATTCATCGAAACCGGCGGCTTCTCCGAACAGCTCGCGGCGGCCCGCATCGCTCATCGGCAGAAAGATCGGTCCGATAGGTCCGATCAGACCGATCAGTCGTTTCCGAAGTGCCCCCAATGCGGCAAGATCATGACACTCCGCACTGCCAAGCAGGGCAAAAACGCAGGCACGCAGTTCTGGGGTTGCACGGGCTACCCAGAATGCAAAGGAGCGGTGCCGCTAGAGGAGAAATGAGCTGCGTGCTTGCAGGCTTCGAGGCCCGCCGTATCTCCCACCCATGAAAGCCATCGGCTATCGCCAATCCCTGCCGCTCACCGAGGCGGAATCGTTGTTTGATTTCACCGCGCCTGATCCCGTACCCTCGGGGCGGGATCTGCTCGTCGAGATTCGTGCCATCGCGGTGAACCCCGTCGATGGAAAGGTGCGCATGAGGGCGCAGCCACCGGATGGGCAGACGGCCATTCTCGGTTGGGACGCCGCGGGAATCGTGAAGGCCACCGGGCCGGATTGCACGCTCTTCAAGCCGGGTGACGAAGTTTGGTATGCGGGCGATGTGACGCGGCCCGGCTCCAATTCGGAGCTGCATCTCGTGGATGAGCGCATCGTGGGCAAAAAGCCGCGTTCGCTCAGTTTTGCTCAAGCGGCCGCTTTGCCGCTGACGAGCATCACGGCCTGGGAGATGCTGTTTGAGCGTCTTGGCATCGCCACCGGCAAGCATCCGCAAGGTCAGAGCCTGCTCATCATCGGCGCGGCAGGTGGTGTGGGCTCTATTTTGACCCAGATCGCCTCGCGGCTCACCGCGCTGACCGTCATCGGCACCGCTGCGCGGCCAGAGTCACGCGACTGGGTGCTGCAAAACGGCGCGCATCATGTCATCGACCATTCCCAGCCGCTTTCCGCCGAGTTAAAGCGCCTCGGCATCCCGCAGGTCACGCACGTCGCGGCGCTCACGCAGACGGACCAGCATTGGGAGCAGATCGTCGAGTCGCTCGCGCCGCAAGGTCACCTCTGCCTCATCGACGATCCTCCCAGCATCGACGTGAAACTGCTGAAGAAGAAAAGCATCGCCCTGCATTGGGAGCTGATGTTCACCCGCAGCATGTTTCAGACGCCGGACATGATCGCCCAGCATCATTTGCTCAACGAAGTCTCCGCCCTCGTCGATGCCGGCGTCATCCGCAGCACCTTCGCCGATCACTTTGGAAAAATTTGCGCCGAGAACCTCAAAAAAGCCCAGTCCCTCATCGAGAGCGGCCAATCACGCGGCAAAATCGTCCTCGAAGGCTTTTAGTATCGTTCATTATGCCATCACCTGTCCTCGCAGTCACCGATCTCACCTTCCGCCGCGGTCGTCCCATCCTCAAAGGCATCTCCTGGCGCGTCGATCCCGGCCAGCACTGGTGCATCCTCGGCCCGAACGGCTGTGGCAAGACCTCCCTCATCAATCTCATCACCGGCTACGACAGCGCCACCGATGGCACCATGCGCATTGGCGACAGCGTCTTCGGCGATGACGACTGGCGCGAGGTCCGCCGTCGCGTGGGCCTCGTCACCAACACCCTCACGACCTATCTCGAAAGCGGCGAGCCCGTGCTCGATGTCATCGCCAGCGGTCGCGAGGCCAAACTGAACCTCATCGACCTCCCCGGCCCCGCCGTCTTCCGCGAAGCCGCGAAACTGCTGAAGCAAGTCGGCTGCGACTACCTCCGCGATGCCTTCTGGGGACCGCTTTCCCAAGGCGAGAAGCAAAAGGTGCTCATCTGCCGTGCCTTGATGGCCAAATTTGCCGTGCTTATCCTCGACGAACCCTGCGCCGGACTCGATCCCGTGGCCCGTGAGCACTACCTGCAATGGATGCAAACCCTCGCCGCGAGACCGAAAAGTCCCTCGCTCGTCATGGTCACCCATCACGTCGAGGAAATCCTCCCCGCCATCACCCACTGCCTCCTCCTCAAAGACGGCCGCGTCTTCGCCTCCGGCAACAAGCACGACATTCTCACCAGCGCCAACCTCAGCGCGATCTACGGAGCCAAGGTGAAACTCACGCGGTACGGTGAGAGGTATGCGTTGATGCTGGGGTGAGGCAAACAGCTCTTGCCTTCGGGGCATGACTTGCGGCAAAATTTGCTCATGCAAATGAGTCTTTGGACCAAGGTTTTGATCATGGCGGCCACCTTTCAGGTAGCCGCAGCCCAGGACATCCAGATCGGCTCCGGGAGCTTGCTGGACCTGCTGCTCGAGCCGGCATGTTACGGACACTTTGCCTCGGCGGAGATTGGCAAAGAGGGGTGCAAGGCCGTGTTCGTGCGGGATGACGGTCGAACGATGCAATTCGCGTCGTGGCCGACGGTGCCTGCCGAGACTGAATTCCTGAGCCAAGCCAAAATCGGACGCCGGTATGCCTTCCCACAATGCTTCTTTGATTTCCTTGATGCCGAGAAGATCTACGAATGCGTGCGGACACTGCCAGCGGAGCACTCATTCGAAGAGATAAAGGAACATGCGCCTTTCCGAGCCACCGTGCTCGATCAAGCCATCGGCAAACTCACCTACTCCATCATCCTCCGCGAGCCAGGAGGTCGTGTACATCATCTCCGGGGCATGCTGGGCGGTGGGAATACCCGCCAGACTGCCGAACTGCTGTGGAAGGGGGCCACCTACGAGTTTCCCGCCATTCTGCGGGATGCCGGTCTGCTGGCACAAGTCCGCGAGGCCAAAAAAACGCCCAAGTCACGCATGGACGAGGTTTTGAGCCGTTACATTGGCGTGTGGAAAGGCCGCACCGAGGCCGTCTCGTATGTCACGCTACGCATGCGTTGCGACTGGCAGGCGGATGGACAGGGCATCTGGCGTGAGATCACCTACGAGCATGGCCCCGATGTGACGCCGCCGCCCGCGGATGTAGCCCGTGTCGCCTACAGCGAGGCATCCAAGTGCTACCTGTCATGGAATCCAGCCAAGGACGCCTTGAAGTTCCGCATCCACTGGTATGAGCCGACGAAAACCTTCACCACCGTGCTGCCACCGGACGAGGAAGGTGTGGAGCGCTACAACACCGCCACCTTTGTGGATGACGACCACATCGAGTGGAAAACCTTTTCCAAGCTGGCGGATGGACGCGTGCTAGAGATGAACTCCGGCAGCTATGAACGCGTGAGCCGTGAGCCAAACATTCTCTTCTCACAGGCACCGCCACCTCGCGCCATTGATGTGCTGGGCCGCCAGATTCATGCGTTCACAGAACAGCGCCAAGAAACAATGAGTGCTCTGCTGACCGGGGGACAAAAATTGACTTGGAACACACCTGCTTACCAGCCCGATCCCAACCGCCCGGACATGCCCACTTTTGACAAGCCCTCGGACACACCTGTCATCGAGGTGGTGGATGCCACGCTCGCGGGCTTGGAGGCCAGTTTGCCGTTTCGGGCCAAGATTGTCTCCAAGTCCATCCAGCCGCACAACGTCACTCTCCAGCTCCAGCACACCGGCGGGCACCTCCAGACCATCGAGGACAAAGGCTACAAGCTCGCCGAGCAGCCCGTGGTGTTGGCTCTGGCTGGATTGAAGGAAGGCGAAGTGCATGAGTTTCCGCACTGCCTTTCTTCCAAGCCATCCAACACCGCGCTTTCACCCGCGATGAGTCGTTTGCAGCCTTTCATCGGTTCCTGGTCCAAGACGATTCGCTGCCGGGATGGTAGCGAGGAGGCCATGCCATGCGTCATCCGCTACTTTTCCTCCTCCGATGCTTCCGCGATCTGGTGTGAGACGGACATGAGCGGCAGGCAAAGGCTGGAGAGGATTGTCACGGGCGAACAAGAAGGAGTTTACCTTATCGCACCCGAGCACGCCGCGCCGGGCTTCCAAGCCATGCAAGGCCGTTGGGACGACGCAAACCACGTCCTCACCCTGGTGCGCTCTTTTGTGAACGTTCCGCCGGGGGCGGTGAGGGAGGAGAGCACCTTGCATCTCGTCTCCGCTGATCTCATCGAATGGAGCACTCGCCTCATCGCCAAGGACGAATCTGTCGTCCACGAATCCACCGGCACCTTGGACCGGGTGAGGCCGTGAACTCCTGCCTCCAGCGAGATTTCAGGCTGGGCAGTGTGGGTGCTGTCTGGTAGCTTTTTCTTGAATTCATCCTGACCGAATGCTCTCCCGTCACTTTGCTCTGTGCTTGCTGCTCCTCTCGCCATCCAGCGGCGTGGCTCAAGGCTTTTCCCAGACGACCACCTTCTCACAGACAGGAGGTTTTGGTTCCCCTGGATTGTTCTCCTCACTGCTGGAGCCCACGCATGTGGTGACCGTAAGGGGGCTCACCAGTTCGAAGACAGAATACACCCTTCGATTCTCCCGCGAAGGGTGGCCGACAATCACGATCTCGCAGAGCAGCTCCGTCGAAACCCTCGAGTCACGCTTTGTGTCGCACCTCCAGGCAGGCCGTAGCTACCGTTATCCTCAAGTCGTGCTTGAGCTGCTCGGTAAGGGTACGACCTTCGACATTGTCCGAGGCATGGCGGGTAAGCCGCTGGAGTCACTGAGCTCCGAAAAGCCGTTTCGCGCCGTCGTGCTCGATCAAGGATTCAGCGAGACGCACTACTCGATCATCCTCCAGGACGCTGGTGGCAGCTTGAGGCATCTCCAAGGTGCCTTTGAGACAGATCGTATCCGAAAACAGGCTAAGCTGCTCTCACGTGGGCGGAGCTTTGAATTCCCAGCGGTGCTGGAGGATGCTCTACTCACCAAGGAACAGCGTGCAGAGCGAGCCAAGCCGGAGAATGAGGCCACCGCGGCGCTTTATCGTTACCTCGGCGAATGGCGCGGCGGTATTGAAGGCAATCCCAATGCCAAAATCGACATGGCCTGCCACGCCCGCCCGGATGGCAGCGGCATCTGGCGTGAAATTACCTTCACCGATGGCACGGAGGAGCTTCCACCTCTGCCGGACATCCAAATTGTCGAATACGACCACTCTGGGCAGGCTTACCTCGCTGGCAGTCTCGCGGAGGGCAGCCCGCCTCCCCTGCGTAGCACCTGGGATGAGTCATCACGCACCTTCACCTCGATCCTTCCAGTCGATGACAATGGTCTCAAACGTGTGAACACCGCCACCTTCACTCGTGAGGACCGCATCGACTGGAAAACGAGCACCCAAAGCCAGAATGGCGAAGTCAAAACCATCTCCGCCGGCCATTACGACCGCGTACGAGTGCCTGACGATGGCGAGAGCGATGTGCTGCCACCCACGTATTACGAAAGTCGAGTTGGGACGGGTTTCTTCAGCAACAGCTTCGCCCTCAAGCCATCTGAGCTGAGCACTTGCGAGCCTTTTCGTGCTGAGATCAAATCCATCAGCCTGCAAGACGACTCCATTGAGATCCAATTTCGGGATGCGAACGGTACTAGCGACACACAACGAGAGATCCGCAGCGGCATTGGGAAAAGTGATCTCGCCAAGGCGCTCGCTCAGTTAAAGGAAGGGCAGGTGTACGAGTTTCCCTTTTGCATTCAGCATCCCGGCCAGCCGGAGGTCGGGAAACCCACCACATCAGCGATGAAGGCGCTGGAGCCCTTCATCGGTAAATGGTGCCGCAAAATCCGTGATGAGCACGGCAAACTCTACGACTCGATGAACATGGCGCTGCGCTGCTTTTGGTCGGCTGATGGCACGGCTTTGTGGTTTGAGTCCCACACGCCCGGTGGTCAGGGCACGGACATGACTGGCAAGGTCGTTTCTCTGCCTGCGCAGACCAGTCTCGTTCGTATCTCATATGATCCAGCGACAGGTGAATACACCGAAAGTGTGGGTCGGCATGTTTCCCTTCAGAACCGTGTCCGAGCCACATGGGATAAGGAAAAACGTGCCTACTCCTGGAAGGGAGTTGTCTCCCAATCTCAAGGGATCGAGGGTGAAGGTGTCCGCACCTTCATCACTGCCGATAAGATCGAATGGCAGTCACGCCACCGAAGAAGTGACGGCACCCACGCCAACGAATTTTCCGGCTATTACGAGCGTATCAAGGACTGACCAACCCATGACTCGCAACGGCATCCTCGCGGGAGGAAATTTCATCATCGACCACGTCAAGCTCATCGACCGTTACCCGGAGCAGGACATGCTGGCCTTCATCGCCAGTGAGACCTCGTCGAACGGCGGCGGACCTTACAACGTGCTCAAAGACCTGGCGGCGATGCAAGTCGGCTATCCGCTGGAGGCAGCAGGTCTTGTGGGTCAGGATCCTAATGGCGATTGGATCATGCGCGACTGCTCCGCTGCGGGCATCGACACGATTCAACTGCATCAAACCGAGGCCGCGCCCACGAGCTACACGGATGCGATGACCGTGCAGGGCACGGGCCGACGCACGTTCTTCCATCAACTCGGGGCCAACGCGACTCTCGGCGAGTCACACTTCGATTTTAGCCGCACGCGGGCCAAAATCTTCCACCTCGGCTATCTCATGCTACTGAGCGAAATGGACCGTAGGCTCGAAAACGGCCGCACGGTGGCCTCACGCGTGCTGGAGGCGGCACAAGCCGCTGGGCTGCTCACGAGCGTGGATCTTGTGAGTGCGGAGAATGAGCACTTTCGAGCCATCACGGAGGCTTCCCTGCCCTTTACCGACTGCTTGATCGTGAACGAGATCGAAGCCGGCAAGGTCGTGGAAGAAGATTTGAAGTCCGCTCATCAAGACATCCCCCGCATGCAAGCCGCCGCAGCAAAGCTGCTGGAGCTTGGGGTGCGGCGTGAGGTCATCATTCACTTCGAGGCGGGTGCGGTCGTGGCTGAGAAGAGCGGCGTGGTGCATCATCAAGCCTCGCTGAAGCTGCCACCGGGTTTCATTGCCGGAGCCACCGGGGCAGGGGATGCCTTTGCGGCAGGCTATCTGCATGGCACGCATGAGGATTGGCCCATCGCAGAGCGTCTGCGCCTCGCCGTTTGCACGGCTGCGGCATGTTTGACCCACCCCACGCCTTCGCAGGGCCTGCGCCCGGTGGCGGAGTGCCTCGATCTGATGCGCCATCACGGGTAAGGGGGACATTCCTGGCCGCCAAACTCACGGGGCAGGAATGCCCCGGCTACGAACCGCTAGACATCGCGGTGGCGGCAGCTATCAGCGATGGATGGCTTCCAAGGGCAAAAAGATCTTCATTTCCGGTCACAATGGTCTCGTCGGGCGTGCGCTGATGAAACTCTACTCGTGCAAAACCGAGTGGCAGATCCTCACACGCACGAAGGCGGAGCTCGATCTGCGTGATCCGCATGCCACGGATGCGTTTTTCGCCGCTGAAAGACCCGAGTATATCATCCTGGCCGCCGCGACGGTGGGTGGTATCAAGGCGAGCTACACGCACCCGGTCGATTTCCTGCTGAACAACCTTCAAATCCAAAATGCCGTCATGTCCGCAGCGCATCGGTTTGACGTGAAGAAGCTGCTCTTCCTCGGCAGCACCTGCATCTACCCGAAGGTGGTCGAGATGCCGATCCGTGAGGATAGCCTCATGACGGGTCCGATGGAGGAAACGAATGCGCCATATGGCGTGGCGAAGATCGCGGGCATCAAGCTCTGCCAGGGCTACCGCCATCAGCATGGTCGCGACTTCATCTGCGGCATGCCAGCGAACCTTTACGGTCCCTTCGACAATTTCGATCCTGAGCACAGCCATGTGCTGCCCTCGCTGATTCGCCGCTTTCATGAGGCAAAACTGACCAATGCACCATGGGTCACTCTCTGGGGCAGTGGCAAGCCGACGCGGGAGTTTCTTTTTGTCGATGACCTCGCGGAGGCATGCGCCTTCCTGCTCGATCACTACAGCGGCGCGGACATCGTGAACATCGGCACCGGTGCTGAAATCAGCATTCGCGATGCCGCGGAGGCCATTCGTGGCATCATCGGCTACACGGGCGAGATCCGCTGGGATACCACGCAGCCCGATGGCAATCCACGACGTCTGCTTGATGTGAGCCGCCTTACGAATCTCGGCTGGAAAGCTGGCACTCAATTTCGGGAAGGTGTGGAAAAGACCTATCGCTGGTTCCTGGAGAATCGCGCCACGGCCCGCGTTTGATATCCACTCATGCCTGCGAAGAAGAAACCCGATGCCAAGCCGCTCGCCGGAGCTGCTTTGATCAAAGAGGTCTGCCGTCGCATTCGCCTGGCACGCAGTCGCTGGGACGCTCACAACAACGCTGCCTGCCGTGCCGAGCGTGAGAAGGCCATCGATCTTTACGAGTCGCTCACGCCCGCTGAGCGAGACAAGGTGCCGCAGGTGCTGCGAGTGTGGCTGCGCTATCGGAGCGAGAAATACTTTGGTGAGGGACGCACACCGCCGGGAGGTGATCGGCGATGAAGAACGAGTCCACCAAGGCAGGCATGCATCCGCGGAATCGTTTTCGCGAGGGTTACGATTTTCCGGCACTCATCGCCGCTAGTCCGGTGTTGAAGATCTTGGTGAAGCCAAATGCGCATGGTGATGACTCCATCGACTATGCAGACCCTGCGGCGGTGAAGGCTCTGAACCAAGCGCTGCTGCGTCAGGCCTATGGTTTGATGCATTGGGACATTCCGCCGGGTTATCTCTGCCCGCCGGTTCCGGGTCGCAGTGACTACCTGCATCATCTGGCGGATCTCATCGAGATGAGACAAGGACCTTCGGTTCGAGCACTCGATGTGGGGAGTGGGGCCAACTGCATCTATCCGCTGCTCGGCGCTTGTGAATACGGCTGGAGCTTTGTCGCGGCGGAAGTGGATGCGATCGCTCATCGTTGGGCAGGGAAGGTGGTTTCGGCGAATCAAGCCGTGTCAGGCCTGATCGAGTGTCGGTTGCAAAAGTCTCCCGCGCATTGCTTTCGTGGCATCATTCAGCGTGGTGAGCAATTTGATCTCACGATGTGCAATCCTCCCTTTCATGCCTCGGCTGCTGAAGCGTTTGAAGGCACTCAGCGGAAGAGACGGCATCTAGGTTTGAAGAAAGCGGCGCTGAACTTCGGTGGAAAATCCCACGAGTTGTGGTGCGAAGGTGGTGAGCTGGCATTCATCCGTCGCATGATGAATGAGAGCGTGGACTTCGCGAAGGCATGCAGATGGTTCACCACACTCGTTTCGAAGAGTGAGCATCTGCCGAAGCTTCAGAGGGTTCTGCATCAAGTGAAACCATCCGAAGTAAAGATCATCGAGATGGCGCAGGGACAGAAGAAGAGCCGCATCCTGGCGTGGACGTTTCAAAACGAGAAGGATTGAAATCAGCTCAGCCGGTTGAGCCGACGCCATTCGCATAACCAGCCAGGACACCTACACCCTCATGCAGCTCCTCCGAATCATCGCCGCGAAGCGAAAGGTTAGATGAGGAGAACTTTTAGACGATCTTGTGATGTCATTAAGCCGCCGCGTCTGCATCCGCACCGCCCGTGGCGGCTTGGCGCTGACCGGCTTCGCGGTCGAGGACGAGGAGGCTGGCACGGTCATCACCGGCGAATTTGAGGCGGTCGAGCATGTCGCGGACGGTCTTTTCCTCTTCCATCTGCTCGTTGAGGAACCAAAGGAGCAGGTTCTTCGAGGCATGGTCTTTGACCTGCTCGGCGACCTCGAATAGCTCGTTGATCTGCTGGGTGACGAGTTGCTCCTGCTTCAGGCTGTGCTCGAAGACATCGATCGGGGATTTGAAGGTCGCTTTCGGCTTGGCGATGGGTTGCAGCTCGACCTTGGCATCGCGGTCCACGAGGTATTGGTAGAATTTCAGCGCATGCGCGGTCTCCTCGCGGCTCTGGTTAAACATCCAGCTCGCGAAGCCGCTGTAGGGCGTCTGCTCAAACCAGGCGGACATGGCGAGGTACACATAGCTAGAGGACATTTCGTTGTTGATCTGCTCGTTGAGCAGCTTGGCGAGTTTGGGGGAGAGCGTCATGGGAAGGGCAGGGGTGTGGAAAGATGAAACAGCATCCTCACCGGCATGCAAGATGGGAGGCGGATGAATCGCTTTCCTTCCCGCCATCTTGGGGCAGGATTCGCCCCTTTTCCGCGCCTACAAACATGTCCGCAGCACCTTCCTCCCATCATGATCAGCATGTGCGGCGGAATTTCGTGTGCCACTGCCTGGAGGGCGGCCTCTACATGGGCGGGTTGGCCTTTCTCCAGCCGGAAACGGTGATGCCAAAGATGGTGGAGTCTCTCCACGGCAGCTCGCTCATCATTTCGATCATGCCAGCGGTGCTGGCGGCCACGTTTGCCTTCGCGGGGTTGTTTGTCTCGCCGAAGGTGGAGCAGATGAGGCATTTCAAAGGCTGGGTCCTCGGCTTTGGCCTGCTGCAAAGGCTGCCGTATCTCATCGCTGGGTTGGTTCTGTGGTATGCGGACCATCTAGAGGGCTGGATTTTGCCGGTGGTGGTGCTTACACCGGTGTTGAGTGGTCTCATCGGCGGGGTGGGCGTGGTGGCCTGGATGGAAATGGTCACGCGCATGGTGCCGAAGCGCATTCGCGCGGCCGGCTGGGCAGCGCGATACATCATGCAGGCCGTCATCGGCATGGGAGCGGGCGCGGTGATTCATCAGGTGCTCACGCAGTTCCCCGGTCATCGCGGCTATGCGGTGCTGCATTTGATCGCGTTTGGTTTTTTGTTCCTCTCTTGGCTCTCGCAGCTTCCGATGAAAGAGTCCGAGCA
Organism: Akkermansia muciniphila; assembly: GCA_943373155.1. Lineage (GTDB taxonomy): Bacteria > Verrucomicrobiota > Verrucomicrobiia > Verrucomicrobiales > Verrucomicrobiaceae > Prosthecobacter. The sequence continues at coordinate 41,632 of CALSBJ010000011.1, forward strand.
TCCGGTTCACATGCCTCCGCGAGATCCGCGGCCATACCTGACTTATCTCAAAGAGCTACCCGGCATGCTCGCTGCGCAGCCCAATCTTCTGCGGCTTATCCTCGTCCGATTTAGCGGCATGGGTTACCTGATGCTGGTCTCCTTCCTCACGCTGCATGCGCTGAAGGTGACCGGCAGCGTTGAGGCGGATGTGGGTCGTTTTGTATCGCTGCAAAACGTAGGCACCATCCTCGGCAGCCTGCTGGCGGCCTGGCTGGGCTATCACAGTGGTGGAAAGGTGCTGCTCGTCGTCTCACGCCTGATCTGCATCGGTGTGTGTGTGTGGTCCTGCCACACTCAGAGCTTCATTGGCTTCACCGTGGTGTATTTCATCTTCGGCTTCGGCCTTTTCCTCGACCGCGTGGGCGATCTCACGCTTACCGCCGAGCTTTGTCCGCCTGAACGCCGCTCCACTTACCAAGCCATCCTGGGCTTTTGCAATGTGTGGGCACTGCTGATCGCCACCACGCTCAGCGGACTCGTGTATCGGCAGACGCTTTCTTTTACCACGGTCGCCACACTGGCGGGAGCCTTTGCGGTGATCTCGATGATCATCCTGCTGCCCATGCCGGAGCCTCGGCAAGGCCACCGTTGACGCCTTCACCCGTGCTCGCAATGCTCCGCGTCTCCATGAAAACCATCCTCCTTCTCACCACCGCCCTCTTTCTCACCATGAGCACCCTCGCCACCGCCGCCGATGCCCCCTACCGCCACGTCGTTCTCTTCAAATTCAAAGATTCCGCCACGCCCGAGCAAGTGCAGAGCATCGAGAAAGCCTTCGCGGAACTCGCGGGCAAGATCGACACGGTGAAAGCCTTCGAGTGGGGCACCAACGTGAGCCCTGAGGGCCTCAACGATGGCTTCACCCACTGCTTCTTCGTGGGCTTTGCCGACAAAGCAGGCCTCGAAGTGTATCTCCCGCATGCCGAGCACCAGGCCTTCGTCGCCAAGCTCAAGCCCATCCTCGACAAGGTTTGCGTCGTGGACTACGTCGCCAGCAAGTGAGCGATGCTCACGAGCGCGAGATCAAAAAGGCATGAACCTCCTGCGCCAAAGCCGCGCTGATGCCCGGCACCTCGGTGATCTGTTCAGGCGTGGCTTTCCGCAGGCGGGCGACGGAGCCGAAGTGCTTCAACAACGTCGTTTTCCGTGCTTTTGAAATGCCGGGGCATTCATCGAGGATGCTCTCGGCCACGCGGCGGTTCAGCAGCAGTTGATGATAGCCGTTGGCCCAGCGATGCGCCTCATCGCGGATGCGCTGGAGCAGCTTCAAGGCGCCGCGATCATGCGGGATGATCACGGGATCGCTCTCGCCGGGGCGATAGACCTCCTCGTTTTCCTTGGCGAGACCGATGATCGGCAAATCATGCAGCCCAAGCTGCTGCAATTCCTTCACCGCCATACCGAGCTGACCTTTGCCACCATCCACGATCACCAAATCGGGCAACGACACGAACTTCTGACTTCTCACTTCTGACTTCTCACGTTCCGCCAGCCGCATCATCGCCTCCCGAGGCGCTTCCTGATTGAATTCCGCATCGGGATCCGCTTTGGCACCTTCGAGCAAAATCCGCGAGAAACGCCTTCGGATGACCTCCGCCATGCTGATGAAGTCATTTTGACCGCTCACCGCCCGGATGCGGTAGCGGCGGTAGTTGGCATTGTCCGGCACGCCATCTTTGAAGCGCACCATGCTGGCCACGCAGTGCGCGGTGCCGATGTTGGCGATGTCGAAGCACTCCATGACGAGGGGCGGACGCTCCAGACGGAGGATGTCCTGAAGCTCACGCACATCCGCCATCGGTTCGATGGTGGACACCACGCGTGCTCGCGAACCACGCTCAAAGCGACGTGCCGGCGCGGTGGTCTGGCGCATGTCGTTGAGCATGTCGCGAAGCTCCGCCGCCTTTTCAAAGTCGAGCCTCGCAGCAGCTTTTTGCATCTCTTCTTCCAAGGCGGCGAGCAGGTCTTTTGACTTGCCTTGCAGGAACTCGCACGCATGGCGCATCCGCTGGCGATACTCCTCCAGTGAGACGCGGCCGATGCACGGCGCGGAGCAGTTTTTGATGATGTCATTGCTGCAATGCTTGTAATCCGCCTCATCGGGGCGCAGCGGACGGCAGACGCGGAGGCCGAATTTGCGATTCAGCCAGTTCAGCGTGGTTCGAAGGGCACCGGAGTGGGCAAAGGGGCCGAAGTATTCCGCCCCATCATCCTTCTTCAGCCGTGTGAGGCCGATGCGAGGGAACTCATCACCGAAGTGAACCCGCACGAGCAGGAAGCGCTTGTCATCGCGGAAGCTGATGTTGTAGCGCGGGCGGAATTCCTTGATGAGCTTGCCTTCGAGCAGCAGCGCCTCGGTATCGCTGCGCAGGACATGAAGGTCAAAGTTCCAGATGCTGGTGATGAGCGCTCGCGTTTTGAGGTCGGCCTTGCGGGCGGAGGAGGGCAGGAAGTAGTTCGAGAGGCGCTTTCTCAAGTCGCGGGCCTTGCCCACGTAGATCACGCGGTCTAGGCGGTCCCGCATGACATACACGCCGGGGGCGTGTGGCACGTCGTGGAGTCGGGCGGCGAGGTCGGGCTTGGTGCGTTCGGTCTTCAATGTGCAGCAGATGTTGAAGAAGGAGCGGCGCTTGTCGAAGCGGAAGATGCGCATGACCGCCCCGAATCGCCGCGTAGCATGACATGATGTCTCTCGAATGCTTCTTCCAGCCCCGCAGTCTCGCCCTCGTTGGCGCCACCGACCGCGAAGGCAGCGTCGGCAGGGCGGTGCTGGAGAATCTGCGAGCCTTTTCAGGCCGGGTCTTACCTGTGAATGCCAAACGCGACCGCGTTCTCGATTTGCCGGCGTTTCCATCACTCTCGGTGCTGCCGGAGGTGCCGGACCTCGTGGTGATCGTGACACCTGCGTCCACGGTGCCCGCTTTGGTGGAAGAAGCTGGAAAACTCGGTGTGAAGGCCGTGGTGGTGATCTCGGCGGGCTTCAAGGAAACCGGTGCGGAAGGCGCGAAGATCGAAGCCGAGGTCATCGAGGCCGCCAAGCGCCATGGGACACGTCTCATCGGCCCCAACTGCCTCGGCCTCATGAATCCGCACGCCGGCTTGAACGCCACTTTTGCCACCAGCATGGCCCGACCCGGGCGCGTGGCCTTTTTGAGCCAGAGCGGGGCGCTGTGCACCGCGATTCTCGATTGGAGCCACGAGCAAAATGTGGGCTTCAGTGCCTTCGTTTCCACCGGCGCGATGGCGGACGTGGGCTGGGGCGATCTCATTCGGCACTTTGGCGATGATCCACACACGGAGAGCATCGTGATGTATGTGGAATCCGTCGGCAGCGATGCGGCGGCCTTTCTCGCAGCCGCCCGCGAGGTGGCAGAGAGAAAACCCATCGTCGTGATCAAAGTGGGCCGCACCGCCGAGGCCTCGCGTGCCGCCGCTTCGCACACCGGAGCCATGACCGGTAGCGATGACGTGCTCGATGCCGCGCTACGGCAAAATGGCGTGCTGCGGGTTGATACCATTGAGGAGCTATTCGACATGGCGGAAGTGCTTTCCAAGCAACCGCTGCCCGCCGGGCCTCGTCTTGCCATCGTCACGAATGCCGGCGGCCCCGGTGCTCTCGCCACCGATGCCGTCGTGCTCGGCGGAGGAAGCTTGGCGGAGCTTTCCAAAGAGACGCTGAGTGCACTCAACGACTTCCTGCCCGCTTCGTGGAGCCATCAAAACCCCGTTGATGTACTCGGTGATGCCGATGCGACGCGTTACGCGAAGGCGCTGCAAATCGTCGCCGCGGATGACAACGTGGATGGCGTGCTCGCCGTGCTCACGCCGCAGGCCATGACGCATCCGGCGGCCATCGCTCGCGAGGTCGCTACCTTGTCCAAAGCCTCGCCGAAGCCGCTGCTTGCGAGCTGGATGGGCGCTCAAAGCGTCCAGGAAGGTCGCGCCATCCTCAACGCCGCTGGCTTACCCACCTACGACTACCCGGACGAGGCCGCGCAGGCCTTTGTGCGCATGCACGAGCACCGCGAACGGCTCGACTGGCTTCGCGATACTCAGGCCGCGTTGAAAGCCGAAAACGGCCACCACCTTGTCATCGACCTTCCGAAGGTCTCCGGCCTCCTCAACGAGGTGCAGGCCAAAAACCTCCTCCAGGCCGCCGGCATCCCTGTGGTGCCCACTCGCGAAGCATTGAGCGAAGAGGATGCTGTCAACGCCGCCGAGGCCATTGGTTATCCCGTCGTGCTCAAACTGCTCTCTCCCACCATCACGCACAAAAGCGACTGCGGCGGTGTGCAGCTCCATCTCCGCGATGCCGACGCCGTGCGTTGCGCCTGGCAATCGATCCGCCTCGGCGCGACGCAAAAGCATGGCGCAGAAGCTTTCGCCGGAGTCACCGTGCAGCCGATGATTCGAGAGAAAGGCATCGAGCTCATCCTTGGCATGAGCCGTGATGCGCAGTTCGGCCCGGTGCTGCTCTTTGGTGCCGGTGGAACCCTCGTCGAGATCCTGCGAGACCGCGCCCTGGCCCTCCCGCCCATCAATGAAGCCCTCGCCCGCCGCTGGATGCGCCGCACCAAGATCTTCCGCCTCCTCCAAGGCCACCGCGGAGCCCCACCGATTGATTTCGCCGCGCTGGAGCAGGCCCTCATCCACTTCGCCCGCCTCGCCACCGCCGATCCCCGCCTCATGGAGATCGACATTAACCCTCTTCTTGCCACGCCTTCCGGTGTGATGGTATTGGATGCCCGGGTAGTGATTAGTTGATCGAAGTGAGGATCACGGACCTCATCTCGCTTTGGTGGTCCGCAGCGGGTGATGCCGTCCGTTTGGTGACCATGCATGGGAGGTAAAACTGACGTTTCAGGAGGGAAGTGTGAGGTTTGGCGGGTTTGGTGCTGGATTGGGGACGCGGTAGAGCCCCCCAAAGGATTCCTGCGAACGAGGCCGTTTCGCTCCTTATCGGCATGATAAGTCCGGTTATAGATCGTGCAGGCAGCGGCGAGCGGATCATCGGAAAGGGGCCGGATCAGGGCCGTTCAGTTGCGGAAGCGGGAAGTTCTGGCGGACGCCAGAATCGCTCGGATGGACGCCAGAACGGTTGGGGGCGGGAACGGAATTTCCCTGTAGCAGCGCAGAACCTCCCGCATGCACGCAGCGGGGCCTGAATCGTGCGTGCGGGCCGCTTCGGCGCTGCGCCGAGCCGTTCTGTCGTCGAAACGGCCCTTCCTGCACGGGAACAGAACGATCCTGCGGCACGACAAAACCATCCTGATGAACGCCCGAACCGTTCTGCACGACGAGCGGATGATTCTGCCAAAGAAGCGGGGAAATCTGTCGTCCACCAGAACCTCCCTACGGTGGAAAAAAGCCGCCCCCAGCCATCGGGGGAGCGCGGAACCGTTTGTTTTGGCGCAGAATCGGCGCAAAACGCTTGGTCAGCCTTCATCGACACGGTAAGCGCCACGACTACAGGTCGGCAAAACCTGAGAATTCACCGACGTCCCAATATTTTTGCTATTCCTTCACCGGGCTGCCTGATAAAAGCACCTCGAACGATTCACCCCATAATTTCCACGACCCAGAACGATTTTACTCTGACATAAACCAATTTGCGTGCCGCCCGCGAGGGTGGCGGGGCTCCACCGAAACCAGGAATTTTGCATATAGCCCCACCCAGATCACACAGGGAGACGCGCCCGAACGGGGCGCGGTCTGCACTGCGCCTGATCTGGAGGCGCTTCCTGGTGCCTGGTGGAGAGGTGCGGCGGGCCGTCGCCCTCTTTTATGCCCAAAAGAACCCCGTTCACTCTCCCCAGCCATGAAACCTCACTCCATACTCACACTCGCAGGCCTCCTTGGTCTAATATTGGTCCCGCTCAGCGGGATATTCGCGGAAGACAACGCGAAGCTGATTCAAAACCCGCGCATCTTGTATTCCAGCACGGTGCGGCATGCGGATGGTGGCACGACGACCTACCAGCGGATCGAACCTCCCACCGCCGAACAGCTCGCGGCGCTGCAACCGGCTCCGCAGGTGCCTTTGGCTCCTGCCCCGCCTTTGCCGCCGATCCTGCCATTCACGGCGAGGGTGTATGACGGAACCCTCACCGAACTGAAATGGTGGCACAACGGCGTGGAGTGCCGGGCGTGGAGCAGTGTGGATTTTCGCTTGCTGGAGGCGATCCCGCAGTTTGAACAAGGTGGCATCACCCGGCGCTTGTCAGGGATCACGATGACCCAGCGTCAGCCGCCTGCCGGGGTGGTAACACAGCGTCCTTGGCCTCAATTTCCGGCGGAGGTGCTCTCGGCGGTGCCGCAGGGGATGCGGGCTTGGTATGTCTTGATGGAATACAATGGCTCGCCCGAGCTGGAAGCATCGGCCTGTGCGGCCATGGATGCGCTGCATGCCTATGTGGAGGCGAATTGGGAAGCCTTGCAGGCTCGCAGAACTCAGCGTGAGGCACAAAAGGTGGCCGAAGCGGCCTATAAGCTGGCGCATCCTGAGCCGCCTCCCGCTCCGACGAATACGATTATCCAATTGTGGAAGACGCCTGCCTCCGACATCCAAACGCCGAGCCAAGGAGGTCAGCCATGAAGGCGCGCCTTTTGATCTTGGGGATGGCCTGGGGGCTTTTGGCTTCCGCAGGCATGGTGATGGGTCAAACGATCAAAGATCCCGGAGAGGGGTTGTGTGCATTGCCGGGCAGCACGGCGGGTGTGACGGACATTCGCTGGTGGGGCAAGACCGGGCGCACCTACTTTTTGCAGATCAATGCCACCCTGAATCCCGCCACCTGGACCTACATGCCGGTGGTGGAGACGGGTGGCAGTGCCGTGCTTTCCTACAGCCTCGGTGGTTCCGTGCCGCGCCAGTTTGCGCGGCTCGTCTATACAGACCAGCCCACGGGTGGCAATGCCGGGACCGCTGATTTCGACGGGGACGGCATTTCCAACGCGGCGGAGGTGGCCGCTGGCGGTCCCGGCACCGATCCGCTGCTCGCGGACTCGGATTGGGATGGCTACAACGATGGAGCGGAGGTGCTAGCTGGCACCGGGCCGCGCAGCGGCCAATCCAATCCGGGTAGCACGCCACCGGCCACAGGGCCGCTGAACCCGGACGCCCGCTATCGCCACGGCCTGCGCCTGGATATGGCGGCGAAATACATGCTTGCGGATGACGAGACTTCGACCTTCAACGACCCTACGTCCTACGACTGCAGCGCTTACTCCGTTCATGTGGCTGGAAGTAATGAGATTATCTTCAATGAAGATAGCACCACCACGACCTTGAGGGCGGATTGCCAGAGTGCTTTTGATGGGGCGGGATTCAAAGCGCCTAGTCAGTCCCTGTTCTATGGTGGCTCGCTGGTTTATCTGCGCGGCATCCGCTCGGACTACATCAGCACGGGCACCGGGCCGCAGGAGGGAAAAAAGTCTGAGGGGTACTTCCGCGAACGCTGGGAGATGCAGGTCCAGGCGCAGGCCTCTCCGGCAGCCCCGTCATGGGCGCGGCGCAATCTGGCGCTGCTCCTCTTCAAAGATTATAGCGCCACGCAGGTAGAGGCCGCTGGCTGGTTGATGCTCAGCAGGCATAACACGAAGGCATCCTCCGAGATGAGCAAGCACTGCACGCCGGAGGGGGCCAAGGTGGTGATCTCACCGTGGCTCGATCCTGATGTGCCAGATCTCGCTTCGAGTTCGAGCGTGGACTACCGCTACATCAACCGTTACCTCCAGCTCTTTGATACGGACATTGAACCCGCTGCGGACATGATCGGCGTGGTGGGGGATATGGTGCGCTCGAAGAAGGACGACAGCCATGTGAAGCACTTCGTGACGCCGAAGAAGAGCACCGAGCTACCGCAAGACTATGTTGAACTGAAATGCGGGGTGACCCCAACGAATTTCGACACCTACTTTGAGTGGGAGGGCGGCACGGCTGGTAGCGCCGCGAACCTGCGCAAGGTGAGCCGCAGCACCGCCGCCCGCACCATGGTGAAGATCAAAAACAAGCAGACGGGCACCGTGGTGGCCGAGATGCATGTGTGGGTCGTGTGGTGTGATCCGCCGACGCTGACGGGAGGGAACTTCAGCTTCGAGCAGTATTACGCTCCTCTTATCGTGAATAACATCGTCGTTGGTCAAACCCATGCCGGGGCACGCTGGAAAATAGATAGTAATGTTCCGTGGAAATTCGTCTATACCATCCAACCTGCGGAAATATGCGACACTAGTGTGGATGAAAGACCAGACTTGGAGGGGGACTCTATCAACCCCGTCCCAGGTGATAGGAATAACAATCTACACAGCACCAATCCGGCCAACGGAGTTGCCGACAATGCCATTAATAAATGGGACGTATCCCGGCAGATGCAGATCAGGATACTGAATCCCGACATGATCTCGAAATCCGCGCAGGAAACCACGGGTTCAAACTGGTATGAAGGCCAGCCTGACGCCAATCGGGTGCCTGTGCCTTTTCCCACAAATCCAGTCGAAGGGAATGACGATCCGCCCTCGGTCGATGAGGACACAAACCCCTATCAAGCGCACCAGGGACAAGACCTCGATCATGATGCGGGGCAGATTTCCTCCATTGACGCTCCAGCATTCATTGTGAAGCAGGCTTGGGGTGTCGCCGCTTACCGATATGGTGTCGAGGCCAACTTCCGGGAGTTTTGCCGCCTGGAGATTTTCGACGGGGCGAGGACTACGGGGAAATTCTGGTTCAAGATTTCCGACAACTTTTCATGGCATCACTACCTCCATGCCATCTACGCCGATCCGCCATCGGAATGGCAGAACGATAACCCACCTTCCTCCGCAGATGAAGGACACCCGCATCTATGAACGCCTCCATGCAAACTAACATCATCTTTTTCGTTATCGCACTTCTGGCCTTCGCAACAACTGGCACAGCCGATGAAGAGCTAAAGGCAAAGGTTCACGCGGCCGACCTCGTGCAGTTTCACGCCCTCATCGAGGATGCGTACTCTCATCCGCGTGCCCCTGTTTATAGAAGGGAGCTGATCGATCATGCGTTGACTTCCAGGCGGCTTGACTTGATCGCGGACGTTTTCAGCAATCCGAACCTGGCCATTGATTTCAGAAAGAAGGCCGGGGAGCTGGAGAGTTCAGACTACACTGACAAAATCGCCATCGTGATGCTTAGAAGTCCGATGGTCACATTCTGGCCGTATGAAGGCCCCCCTATAAATAGCAGCCAGATCGTAGAATCAGGCGGCCCGGAACCCATGATGATCAAACCGCTTACCACGGCATTTGAAAAGTTGCTGCCCGGTGTTTCCAGGGAGACTTTGAAAACAATGATCTGGACCAAGGCTGGCCGTGGCAAACTCGCGGATCAGCTTTATTCCGCGATGCAAGACCGGGGCGTGAAGTTTACACGCATCGAAAAAGCCATCCTCCATGGCGGTAGCGGTTCAGCAGCTCCGGCGTCAACTTCTTCCACCGACGCTCCAGCAAACTCACCCGCAGTGGAACACGTGCCCACCTTGGTTCCGAAAGAACTCCCAGCTCCCCAGCTCCCTCCTGAGCCCGCCAATCCAGCTCAGGCACCCGCCGACAATGAAAACCCTGTCTTCTGGATTTCAATAATTGGGGTAGTGGCAATTGGCTTGTGGGTGCTGATTCGGCAGAAGGCATGACTCTCAAGGGCTTTAGTTCGATGGTTCTGCCGCTTTGAAATCACAGATCGAGTGCGCTCAACAGACACCTCTTGGCTTCATATCTCGGATTATACTATGTGGCAGCACTATCTAAATTCGATCAAGTCCGTCACGCAGCATTGCCAGTTGGCGAACACGCTCTAGTCTCGCGGCGTGATCGCCATTTCAACAGCCAGTCAGAAAGGGGGCGTGGGGAAAACCACGCTCTGCATCAACCTCGCCTATTCGCTCGCCCGCCGGGGATGGCGGGTGCTGCTGGTGGATACCGATCCACAGGGTGGGGTGGGGTTGTCGTTGGCGAAGAGTGCGAAGAGTCGCGAGGGCTTTTATGAGTTTCTGCTGCATCGCGGAGAGCTGCCGCACCTTGTGATCACGACGCGGCTGCCGGAGCTGGAGGTGATGCCGGCCGGTCTTTCTGATGCGAGTGCCAGTGCGGTGACGATGGGACATGAGGCTCCAGGGCGCATCGCCGATCTGCTGCGGGCGGCGGAGCTGCGCGGCGTGGACTGCGTGCTGTTTGATACGGCGGCAGGGCTAATGGGCATGACGGAGACGATTGTGAAGGCTTGTGACTATGTCGTGCTGCCGCAGCAGGCGGAGCCGCTGGCCATCCGCAGCGTGCCGCACATGCTGGAGACGCTGGCACGATACCGGGCAGAGGGCGCTGGGGTGAAGGTCGCGGGCATTCTGCTCACGATGGTGATGCGAGAGCATGAGATGAGCCTCCGTGTGGCTCGTGAGCTGCGTGAAATGCTGCCGGCGCATTTGATGTTTCAGCAGAGCATTCCGCGCCTGCCTTCTTTCCTGGATGCGAGTGCCCTCGGCGTACCGGTGGCGCTGACGAAACGCAATCCGCCGCCTGAGGCGCTTATCTTTGATCAAATCGCCGCCGAACTCGAACAGCGCACCGGCCTGGCCAAACAACGCGAGAAACACGATGAGCATGCGAGTCTCCTGGATTGATGAAAGCCATCTTCAAGCGCTGTTGGGGCGTTTGGATGCACCGCTGCCGGTCGAAGCCGAAATGGAAGCTCCCGAACTGGAGACGCTGCCAGACGAGGACGATGGCCCTTTGTCCTTTTTTGACGATGAGGAGCCGGTGAAGCCGCCGCCGACACCAAGGGCGGAAGAGTTTCCTGAACTGTCACCGGTCCCTGAGGAGGTCGAAACCGCACCTGAGCCAGTGGTGGAGCCTGCACCGATGGCGGAAGCTGAGATGACACCTCCGCTGGATCGCATTCGCGAGCGTCTGAAGCTTATCCGGCATCGTGCGGCGGAGGCGGGGATACTCAGTCACACGCTGCCCTTGCCAGAAGTACCCGCGCCAGTCATCGAAAGCCCGGAGACGCGGCTGGCGGCCTTTGCGAAGCAGGTGCTGACTCGGCTGCCGCCGGAAGCCAAACTCATCATCCTCGATGCGGATGGTGGCATCGTATGGAACAACGACCCGAAGCCTGGACTCATGCTCTCGATGCTGATGGCGATCAAAGCGGCCCGGCAGGCCAGCCCAGATGCCATTCATCAGGGGGACGCGGCGATGCATCATGACCTGCCGCCGGATCATGTGCTGAGTGTCTTTACCCAGGCCACCACGGCGGGGCCTCTGCACATCGCCATCAAAGCTCATGCGGCTATCGGAGCCGAGGTGATCGATCCGTGCCGCCCGCTGCTGTGATCACGCGGTCATGGCGGCATGCATCAGCTTTTCCTGCGTGGCTTCCTCGCGGGTGAATTCGCCGCCGATGCGGCCTTCACGAAGCATCAGAATGCGATCGCTCATGCCGATGAGCTCCGGCAGCTCGCTGGAGACAAGCAGCACGGCTTTTCCGGCGGCGGTGAGCTTGTTGATGATCTCGTAGATTTCGAGTTTCGCGCCCACGTCGATGCCGCGCGTGGGTTCATCGAGCAATATGATGCTCGGCTCGGTCAGCAGCGCTTTGCCGAGCACGATTTTTTGCTGGTTGCCGCCGGAGAGACGACCCGCGATGGCGTCGAGGCCAGTCGCTTTGATGCGGAGATCGCCAAAGATGGCCTGGTTGCGCTTCGTTTCGTCGTTTCGACGGATGAAACCGGCGCGGCAAATGCTCTTCAGCGAGGAGAGCGAGAGATTGAAGCCGATTTCATGCTCCAGCACGAGGCCATAGCGACGCCGGTCCTCGCTGGCGAGCACCATGCCGCGCTCGATGCTTTGCTGCGGCGTGTTGTTCTTCAACGCATCACCTTGCAGCGTGACCTCACCGGCCTGTCGGCGACCCCAGGCACCAAAAAGATGCATCAGCAATTCCGTGCGTCCCGCCCCCATGAGGCCGCCGATGCCAAGCACTTCACCGGCTCGCAGTTCGAGCGAGATGTCGTGCAATCGCCTCTCGCCGTTGTTTTCGGTCACGGTGAGGTTTTGGACCTTCAAAAGGGGCTCGCCGGGCTGTGAGGCACGTCGCGGGAAGAGATCGCCGATCTCACGGCCCACCATGAGGCGGATGACCTCGGCTTTGCTCGTGTCCTTCGCGGTCTGTGTGCCCACGGTGCTGCCATCTCGCAGCACGGTGATGCGGTCGGCGATGCCGAAGACCTCGTCGAGCTTGTGGGAGATGTAAACGCAGGCGATGCCGCGCTGGCGGAGATCACGCAGGATGTCGAGCAGGATGAGCACCTCGTGCTCCGCGAGCGCGGCGGTGGGTTCGTCGAGGATGAGAATGCGGCTGTCCTTGGCCAGCGCCTTCACGATTTCGACGAGCTGCTTCTGCCCCACGCCGAGCGAGGAAACCTGCGCGGCGGGATCGAGATTCACTTTGAAGCGTTCCAGCAACGCCCGGGCCTCGCGGTGGATGCGAGGCCAGTCGATGAAGCCGCCCCAGCGTCGTGGTTCGCAGCCGAGGAAGATGTTTTCCGCCACGGTCATCTCCTCCACGAGAGCGAGTTCTTGATAAATGACCGCAATGCCCGCTTTGGCTGCGTCGCTGATGCCGGTGAAGCGTGCGTCCTCGCCATTCACCTCGAAGCGGCCTTCGTAGCTGCCGTGCGGGTGAATGCCAGAGAGCAGCTTGATGAGCGTGCTCTTGCCCGCGCCGTTCTCGCCGCAAAGCGCATGGATCTCGCCCACATCCAGATCAAAGGACACATCCTTCAGCGCGGTGATGCCGGGAAATTTCTTCGTGATGCGGTGAGCGGCGAGAATAGGGGGCATTGATGATTTTTGATTTACGATTTATGATTGATCCTAGCCATCTCGTTTTAAAAGCCACCATGAAACTTCGCTCCACGCTCCTCGCCCTGCTTCTTGTTCCCTGCACCCTGCTGTCTGCCGCTGAGTGGACGATTTCGACCTTTGCCGGCACCGGCGTGAAAGGCGGGGAAGGGGACGGTGGTCCCGCGACAAAGGCCACCATCGACAATCCTTTCGGTGTTGTCCGTGGTCCCGACGGGGCGATCTGGTTCTGCGAATACACCGGACAGCGCATTCGCCGTGTGGCAACGGATGGCACGATCAGCACGATCGCAGGCACCGGGGCCAAAGGCTACAGCGGCGATGGCGGCCCCGCTTTGCAGGCCACCTTCAATCTGCCTCACGAGCTTCGTTTTGATGCCAAAGGCAATCTTTTCATCGTGGACATGACCAACCATGCGGTGCGGAAAATCGACACGCAGACCAACATCATCACGACCATCGCCGGAAACGGCCAACCGGGCTACAGCGGCGATGGCGGCCCGGCGAAGGACGCGCAGTTCAAGCAGCCGCACAGCATTCAGTTTGGTCCAGAAGGCGATCTGTATGTCTGCGACATCGGCAACCACGTCATCCGCAAGATCGACATGAAGACCGGCATGATCAGCACCTTTGCTGGGGTGGGCAAACCGGGGCCGACGCCCGATGGCTCGCCCATCAGCGGCACGCCGCTCAAAGGCCCCCGCTCGCTCGATTTCGACAAGCAGGGCAATCTCTGGCTCGCCACGCGTGAGGGGAACCAAGTCTTCAGGTTCGACCTCAAGGCCGGGAAGATCTTCCACATCGCCGGAACCGGCAAAAGCGGCTTCAGCGGCAACGGCGGCCCGGCCAAAGAAGCGACGCTCAGCGGCCCGAAAGGCATTTCCATCGATGCCGAAGGCAACGCGTGGCTCGCCGACTGCGAAAGCCATTCCATCCGCATGGTGAACGCCAAAACGGGCAACCTCGAACTCATCGCTGGTCTCAATCAGAAGGGCGATGGCCCCGATGGCGATCCCCTCGGCTGCAAAATGGCCCGCCCACATGGTGTCTTCTGCGATGCCGACGGCACCGTCTTCATCGGCGACAGCGAATCGCATCGCGTGCGATTGCTGAAGAAGAAATGATTCTTGCCAGTTCGCCCGCCAACCGGGAGACTAGGGCATGAACCGCCGCCACCTTGTCTCGCTCTGCCTCGTCGCCTTTGCCGTCATGGCCGTGGCGCTCGGCTGGATGTTCAAGGAGATGCAGGGCCCGGATGTGCCGGTGGCCGAGGAGATGGCCTGGCGACCGAAAAAGACCTCGCGAGTTCCTTCGCCCTCTTCCGTGGCCCCAGTGACGGCTTCGCAGACCAAGGCGGATTCGGCCGCGGAGCGTGATCTTGCCACAGAGATGCTCGAAGACCTCCAGCATCCCGAGGCGGTGCCGGGCGAGGCCTTACTCAGCTTCAAGAACCAGGCGGCGCTCGATGCTTTTCGTGCCCGGGCGGCGCAGGCGGGTCTGCTCGTGGTGAGCATCGATCCCACGCTGCTCACGGCGCGGGTGCGTTATCGGAATGCGCAGGACCTCCAGCGGGAAGTGGCGGCGAATGAAAAAGACTACGCGCATGCCGGGGCCAATTGGGCCGCCCGCATTCCCGGCCTGCCGCAGCAACCTTCCAAGGACACCGCCAACGCGGGCGGAGCGCAGCCCTTCCAATCCCAGGGGCTCGATCTCATCGGCGCACCGGCCAATCGCACTGGCTGGGGCGCGGGCGTGACCGTCGCCGTGCTCGACAGCGGCGTGGTGGATCATCCCTCGCTGCAAGGGGCCGCCATCACGCACCTCGACCTCGTGAACGATGGGCAGGATTTCCATGGTCACGGCACCGCGATGACCTCGCTCATCGCCGGCTCCGATGCCAAGGTCAGCGGCGTGGCTCCGTCGGCAAAGATCCTCGATGTCCGCGTGGCCGATCCGCAGGGTGGCAGCAACACCTCGCTGCTTTCCAGTGGCATCGTGAAGGCCGTCGAGGCGGGAGCGAAGGTCATCAATATCAGCCTCGGCTCCACCCAGGGCTCGCCGGTGCTGGATCAGGCCGTCGCCTATGCCCTCAGCCGTGGCGTGGTTATCGTCGCCGCGGCGGGCAATGAGCAGGCGAACATGCTCTCGTATCCCGCGGCCCTGCCCGGCGTGGTCAGCGTCGGTGCGGTCGATGCGAACGGGAAGCAGGCCTGGTTCTCCAACTCCGGCCAGGGCCTCTCGCTCGTCGCCCCGGGCGTGGGCATTGTGTCTGCTTACACCGGCAACAAGCTCGTCATCGGCAGCGGCACCTCACAGGCCACTGCCCTCGTCAGCGGCGTCGCCGCCTACCTCGCCGGACGCGGCTACCAGCCCGCGAACATCCCCACGGTGCTGATCCGCTCCGCCCGCCCCACCGGTGCCGCGACCACCGCCGTCGGCGCGGGGATTGTGCGCATTCCGTGAGTGAAGGGCATGAGGAAGACGTGAAGACCGTGAGACGTGAGAAGTAAGAAGTCAGAACTCGCTTCTGCCTATTCTTCGTTTCTCTACTCTTTGGCGTCAGTTGTTCGGAATAACCGAACAGTTGCCTCTGGCTCGGCCAGAGTGGCGGCCGCCAGAAAAGGGGCGCTCACTCGCGCCGGATCGACTCGATCAATTTGCCGCGAACAGCAGCCACCACGGCGACGAGGCAGATGAGGAGACCGAGCAGCAAAATGCCACCGATGAGCGAGCCGAGGAAGCCGAGCGGCAGATCGCCGCCGCCTTGTTTCAGGGCAGGGAAGACGGCGAGGGCGGCGGTGAGGCTGCCGAGAAGCACGCCGAGGACGAGCAGCGCGGCGTGCTCACCGAGGATCATGGTGCGCAGGGCACCCGAGCGGAAGCCGAGCGCCTGCATCAGTCCCAGCTCGCCTTGGCGCTCGAGCACATGACGAGCCACCAGCACGCCGAGACCGGCAGTGCCGAGCAGCACGCCGAGGCCACCTAGGATCGTGAAGATGCCGATGTAGGTGTTTTGTACGGCGAGGAAGGCTTCGAGGCGTTGCTTCGCCGGTTCGAGAGCGAGGCCGCGCTGCTCAAGCTGGCGGGTGAGATGGGCGCTGACTTGATCAGGCTTGTCTGAAGCGATGAGGAAGAAGCGGTAACCGGCGGCATCCGGGTATTTGGCGAGGTAGGAGGCTTCGTTGATGATGACCTTCCCCTGTAGCACCGAGCCGGCGAGCAGGCCGGTGAGCTTCACCTGGAAGGTGCTGCCGTCGGCGGCGGTG
Organism: Akkermansia muciniphila; assembly: GCA_943373155.1. Classification (GTDB taxonomy): domain Bacteria; phylum Verrucomicrobiota; class Verrucomicrobiia; order Verrucomicrobiales; family Verrucomicrobiaceae; genus Prosthecobacter. The sequence continues at coordinate 57,834 of CALSBJ010000011.1, forward strand.
TAGTCGATGGTGTCACCCACGCCTTTGCCGAGGCCCCACATGGCGGTGGCTTGGTCGGCTATCGCCTCGATTTCTGATTTCTGATTTTTGATTTCTGATTGGGGAAGTGAGCCGGAAGCGAGCGCGAAGCGATCCGAGAGTTTCGCGAAGTCCACGGCGACGAGTTGAGGTTTCTGAGCGCGATTGAGGTTCAAGCAGCTCGCGTCATCGCCTTCACGGACGCGAAAGGGCACGACGGTGGTTTGGGCGAGGAGCTCTTCATCAAGGGCGAAAGCCTCGCGACCGGCTTTGGAGTTCAAATCCTCGTAAACGGGCAGGGAAGACTCGCCGATGAGCGCGAAGCCGCCCGTGCCAGCGTCGGTGGCATCCATGCGGAAGGCATTCACCGCGACGACGAGGAAGATGCCGCCTGCCATCATGCCGATGACGGCAAGGCTGCGCGAGGTGCGGCGCGAGATGTTGCGAAGACCGATCTGGGTGAGGGTTTGCGCCAGCGATGTGCTGTCACGCCGCATCCAGCGGCGGAGGTAGAGCAAGCCAGCGATCATAAGTAGCATGCCGGAGCCGAAGAACATGCCGGAGACGGCCATCGGGTCGGTGGAAGCCATCGCGGCGGGGATGAGGGCGAGGACGATAAGGAGGGTGAGATGGGCGGGAAGATTCGAGTGAGAGGTGAGACGTGAGATGTCAGACGTGATGGAGCCGTCGATGAGATGGCGAGCGGGGGTGGCGAAGAGTTTGCGGCTGGCCCACCACAGGGTGAGCAGCACGACGACGAGCGTGCCGAGGCTGGCGGCAATTTGAGTGGTGGGGCTGGCTTCGAAGACGAGTGGCAGGCCTTTGGCGGCTCCGCTCCAGGCACCGGAGAGGCCGTCGAGGGCGAGTTGGGTATAGAAACGGCCACCGAGGATGCCGAGGAGCACACCGACGATGGCGATGATGCCGGCTTCGAGCAAGAGGACGCGGCGGACGTTCTTGGGTGTCCAGCCGATGGCGAGAAGCAGGCCGATTTGCGAGGCGCGGCGCTCCAACGTGAAGAGGAAGAGCAAGGCGGCGAAGACGAGCGCAGCAGCGATGAGAAACAGGCTGAGGCCGATGAAGAGGCCGCCGAAGTCCACGCTGCCTTTTGCGGCGGCATCGGCATCGGCTTTGAAGTCACGGACGACGAGACCGATGTCGCTGAGTTGGAGTTTGGAGACGATTTCGTGTTTCAGGGTGGCTTCGTCCTGGCCGGAGTCGGGGAAGCGGATGGCGGTGTGGGCACCGAAGCGGTTGTTCCAGAGCTTTTGACCTGAGGCGAGGCTGATGAAGCCTTTCGGCGTGCCTTTGAAGTCGTCCCAATACTTTTCGTCTTTGTCGCGGATGGCTTTCATGTCCATTGGGATGCCGGGTTCCCAGTCGCGACAGTTGTCCACGTCGGAGACGCCGGGGAATTCGGGCGTCCAGGCCTTCGTGACCTCGGGATCGGTCATGGGGAGGATTTTGGCGACCTTGAAGGTGGCGTCTGCTTGCTTCAGCTCACGACCGAGGCCGACGGTGAAGTATTTCAGGGTGAGATCATCGCCGATTTGGAGGTTGTGATCGTCGGCGAGCCATTGGGTGATGGTGATGCCATCTGATGAGATGCGATCCGCTGCGGTTATCATCGAGTAGGGGGTGTCTCCCTTCGCCGAGGTGAAGCCATTCACGAGGTAAGTGAGCACGCCGTAGGCTTGCGGCGTGGCGAGAAGCTTCTCGGCGAGGATGGGATCGAGGAAGACGCGGCTGGTGCTGATCTCCCATTCCTTTTGCCCGCCGGAGACGCGGGTGAGTCGGAGGCCGAAGTCCTCCAAGGTTCGTTTTTCTTCACTGACTACCGCCGACTGCCCACTGACCACCGCATTCACCCGCTGCTCCATGTCGATTTGCTTCTGAAGATCCCCCAAAGCCACGAACGCGGTATCCGGCGTGATCTGCGAGGCGATGAGCTGGAAGGCTCCGAAGTCCTCGGGAGGCAAGATGGCGGCGATGGTGCGGCGGAGGGTGACCTGCTCGTTGGTGGAGCCGGAGAGCGGTGCATCGCGGGAGATGGCGCTGGGGCGTTCGAGGCGGAGGAGGAGGCTATCACCGGTTTTGGCGTTGAGCTTGCGGGCGAGTGGTTCGTTGATGGCGATCTCGTTGGAGCCGAGAGCGATTTTTTTGCCGCTGGGGCTGAGCGACCAAAAGCTGTCATCGACACCGAGGATCTGGGCGTTGTTGACGCGGACATTGCCATTGCCCGCACTCGCCGAACCCACGGCGAGGATGACTGGCACGCTTTTCGATTCGCGCGCGAGTTTTTCGGTGAACCAGCGGTCGCCACCGAGCACGCCGGCCTGGATTTGGCCGAGTCGAAAGGCCGCGACGCTTCGCAGACTGGCGCGGACGCTATCGCCGACGAAGAGCGAGCCGCTGAGGATGGCAGAGGCCAGGAACGCACCGAAGAGCAGGCCGAGGTGACCTCGCCAGTAGTGGCGGGCGGAGGTGAGGATGAGGGAAAGGCGGGACATGGGCTTCGGTGGGTCGTCCTCGTCCTCCTACTCGAACTCGTCCTCGATGAATTCGCGTCGATGTCCCGAGCAGGAAGGAGGAATGGAAAACTGAAATGGGGCTGGAGAATCGAGGACGAGGACGAGTTCGAGTAGGAGGACGATTAGCTGAGAAGCTGGCCCTCGTGAATCTTGAGCACGCGGGACATCCTCGCGGCCTGGGCGGGATGATGCGTCACCATCACCAAAGTCGTGCTGGTGGTCTTTTGCAGATCGAGAAGCAGGCTGGTGAGGGATTCGGCGTTTTTCTCGTCGAGAGCTCCGGTGGGTTCATCGGCGAGGATGAGGCGAGGTTGATTGATGAGGGCACGCACGACAGCCACGCGTTGACGCTCGCCGCCGGAGAGCTGGGCGGGTTTCCAGGTCAGGCGATCCTGCAAACCGACCTGCGCGAGGAGGCTTTCGGCACGTTGGCGGGCATCGGCGGGCGGCTGGGGGAGGGCGAGGGTGGGCAGGAGGACATTTTCGAGCACGCTGCACTGCGGCATGAGGTGATGAAGCTGGAAGATGAAGCCGATCTTCCGGCTGCGCACCGCAGCGAGGTGCAGCGCGGTGCATTGCGTGAGCGATTCGCCATCAAGGGTGATCTCGCCGCTGTCTGGCGTATCGAGTGTGCCGAGCAGATTGAGCAGCGTGCTTTTGCCACAACCGGACGGGCCAACGATGGCGACGGATTCACCAGCCTCGATGCTGAGCGAGATGTCCTTGAGCACGGGCACGCTCTGGCCGCTGCCAGGGTCGGTGTAGGATTTGGAGACGTGGGAGAGCTGGAGGAGCATTGGCGGGTGTCGGTGGAAAAGAACGTGGCACAGGTTTTCAACCTGTGATGTCTCGGGAATGAACAGGTTGAAAACCTGTTCCACTTTCTGCTGTGGATTACTTCTTCGCTGGTTTCGGCGGCGGAGGCTCGACGAAGGGCGGGTTGGTGTAGGCTTGTGGAGCGACCTCCTTGAGATTCGGATGGATCTCCGCTTTCACATCGCCATTGGCCCAGTTGAGAGCGCCGATGAGGATGCTTTGGAAGGTGGGATTCGTCCACACGTCCTCGCGATGGCCCATGGCGGTGTAGAAGACGCGGCCGTCACCTTCTTTGCGGGCCCAGGTGCTCGGATAAGCGGGGCGCTCATACTCCTTGCCGGTCATGGGCGGGTTGTTGATGACGCTGAGCACATGGATGTCCGGCGTGAAGTCCTTCAGCGAATACCATTCTTCCATGAAGCCGTAGTCTTTGCCGATGTTTTCAAAGCCGGGGAACTTCGGATTCTCGACCGTGTTGCGTGCTTCCTGCTGAGCGCCGTGCTTGATGAACTCGCCGCCGAGGAATCGCACATACGGATCGGCCTGCTCGCCATGGTTCAAATAACGATCGGGGCCTTTTTTGGATTCGTTGTTCGTGTGGAAGGTATCGCTGGCGCTGTGGGTGCCGACGAAGCCTTTGCCGCTCTTCACGAAATCAAAAAGCGCCTGCTTGCCCTCGGCCGTCATGGGTGGCTGGCCATCGGTGCCGGCTTCGAGGAGATTGCCGGTGGTGTAGAACATGACCGTGTCGAACTGGGCGAGATACTCCTTGCTGAACTTCGAGCCGTCTTTGCTGAACTCGAACTCCCAGCCGTTCTTGGCACCGAGTTCCTGCAGCACCTTCTCGGCATGGCTCGGCTGGCCTTTTTTCCAGGAGATGACGCTGTGCTCGAAGCCGCTGGATTTGGTGAAGAAGAGGATTTTGCGCTTGGCGGCACTAGGAGCGGCAAAAGTGACCGCAGAAAGCACGGCGGCGAGAAGTAGAAGCGGGGCGAGGAGTCGGCGTTTCATGGATGGAGGGCCGCATGAACGAGGAGACTGGCGGTTTCTGCCAGCGGATTTTGCCCTTTCATTCAAAGCGGACGCCCGCTGAGCCTAATGCAAGGCTCACGAAATCCTCGTTCTGGCGAACGAGCCTACGAGGCGCGGTGTAGGCGCATTCGCCAGAATGCGGGGGATTGGCAAGAGCCTACGCTCACTCAAAATTCTTCGTGCCGATGTCTGAGCGGCGTTGGAGGCCGTCAAAGGTCACCTTCGTGCTTTCGGCGTAGGCTTTGTCGCGGGCTTCATGACGCGTCCCGCCCTGGGCCACGATGGCGAGCACGCGGCCGCCATTCGTCTCGAACTGGCCTGCGGCGTTGCGTTTCGTGCCGCAGTGATACACGCGAGCACCGCTCACAGCTTCCAGACCGCTGATGACATCGCCATTGCGTGACGACGCGGGATAGCCAGCGCTGGCCGAGATCAGGCAGATGCTCCAGCCGGGGGCAAACTGGATCAAATCCGGCTTCAGCGTGCCTTTGGCGGCCTCGAAGACGTAGTTCGCGAAATCGCCGCGCACCATCGGCAGCACGGCCTCGGCCTCGGGATCGCCGAACCGGCAGTTATACTCGATGATCTGCGGTCCGGTGGGCGTGAGCATGAGGCCGAAGTAAAGGAAGCCACGGTAGGTGAGGCCGTCCTTGCGGATGCCCTGCACGGTCGGGCGGACGATTTCATCTTCGATGCGCTGCATCAGAGCGGGATCGGCGAGTTCGAGCGAGGCCACGGCGCCCATGCCGCCGGTATTCGGACCTTCGTCGTTGTCGCGGATGCGTTTGTAATCGCGGGCGGGCATCAGGATTTGATAGGCGTCATCGCACACGGAGGCGAAAACGGAGATCTCAGGGCCGGTGAGGCATTTTTCGACGAGGAGGTCACCCGCGCCAAAGCAGCGCTGCTCCATGACTTCGTCGATGAATTGCTCCGCCTCTTCCTTGGTCGTGCAAACGGCCACGCCCTTGCCGGCGGCCAGGCCGTCGAATTTCAGCACGATGGGCACCTCGGTGAGGGCGGCTTTGGCTTCGGCGGCAGTCGTGCAAAGGGTGAAACCCGCGGTGGGAATGCCGTGACGCTGCAAAAACAGCTTCGCAAAGCCCTTCGAGGCTTCGAGTTGGGCGATTTCTTTGCGTGGTCCCCAGCAGGGGATGCCTGCCGCAGCGCAGAGATTGGAAAGACCGGCGTCTTTGACCAGCAGCGCCTCTTCACCGGCCACGCAGAGGTCGATGGCGTTCGCCTTCATCCAGGCGATGAGCTCTGGCAGGCCGGGTACGTCCACACGAGTCGCCAGGGTGGCGATGGCATCGCTGCCGGGATACGCGAAGAGTTCGTGCTTCTGCGGCGATTCGCTGAGAGCGGTGAGGAGAGCGTGCTCGCGGCCGCCTTTGCCTGTGACGAGGATTTTCATGGGGCGCGTTCCTTAGCGTGCCGTCCAGCGGGTGCAAATCAGGTTTTGGGCCGCTCGGGAGGATGGTGATTTGGCAGCCGTTCTTTGTTTGCCGAACGTGCCACCTTCGAATAATCCCGAACTCAGCGACAGGCGGTGCGAGCGCGACGAAAACGGTAGCGAACTAGACCCGCAATGTACAAGAGAGCCAAAAACCAGAAAACAACATCGAACCAGTATGTCAAAGAGTCGATCTCCATGCCGATACTGATGTTGTTACGGGTGAGAAAGCGAAATGGCAAACCGCTGTGGAAAATGGAAGCGCCGTCATACCCGACCTCCGAAGAATACTCCGTGCTGATGAATCCCAAAGTGGTAATCCAAGGCATAATGCACGCGACGCCAGCGAGGAAGACGACGACGAAAATGGTAAGCAGCGCTCGGAGTATGAAGTGTATGCTCATGTGTTTTAAAGCGAGAACGCTGAGCCTCGCCCACAAGGCGATTGATCGACACGATCGTTATTTTGTCACCATCTTTATCTTCTGGATGAATTGGGTTTGCGCCGGGAGACTGCTCGGAAAACGCAAGGGCTTCATCGTCCTCGGTTCGACCTCTCGCCGAAAGATTTCCCCGCAATCAGGCCAAAAACACCGCCTAGACACGCTGGCGGCCTCGCGTTAAAAGCGGCCCTCACCATGCTCAAACAACTCACCCTCGCCGCTTTCGCGGCTCTCACCCTCGTCTCCTCCGCCGCTGATAACGACGGCTGGACCTCCATGTTCAACGGCAAGGACCTCACCGGCTGGAAGTCCAACGAAGAAACCCCCGGCAGCTTTGCGGTCGAAGATGGCACCATCAAGGTCAGCAATGGCCGTGCCCACCTTTTCTACACTGGCCCCACTGGCGAGGCCAAATTCACCAGCTTTGAGTTCAAGGCCAAGGTGAAGCACATGGAAGGCAGCAATTCCGGCCTCTACATCCACACCGCCTACCAGGACAAGGGCTGGCCGGAAAAAGGCTACGAGTGCCAGGTAAACAGCACCGCTCACAAGGACCCCAAGAAGACCGGTGGCCTCTACGCCGTCAAAGATGTGCTCAACACCGCTCCTGTGGGTGATGGCGAGTGGTTCGACTACAGCATCAAAGTCGAAGGCAAGCACATCACCATCTCCATTAATGGCCAAGTCACCACTGACTGGATCGAGCCGGAAGGCTGGGACCCCGCCACCGCCCTGAAGGGCATGCCTGGCCGCAAGCTCACCGAAGGCACCATGGCCATCCAGGCCCACGACCCGAAGAGCGTCGTGTATTACAAAGATTTGTTCATCAAGCCGATCAACTGAGGTCGGTGGGTGGTAAACAGTGGGCGGTGGGCCGTTCTCGGTCCTTCAATGTTCAATGTTGAACGTTCGATGTTCCTTCCGGCCCTCCGCTGCTTCCCACTTCAAAAATCAAAAATCGGCATTCAGCAATCAATTAATCGGTTCCAGATGTGGGGTTGCCGCGATCCATTGGATTGATGATTGACGAATTACGATTGCTGATTGTTGAAGTGTTTCGGCCTCCGGCCTTTTCAAATCTTCCTTCCCATCCCATGCGCATCCTTTCCGGCCTCCAACCCAGCGGCAGACTCCACATCGGCAACTACTTCGGCATGATGCAGGCCGCTCTGCACCTCCAGGAGGAAGGTGAAGCGTATTATTTCATCGCCGACTACCACTCCCTCACGTCCATCCATGATGGGAAGCTGCTTCGCTCGCATGTGCGGGATCTCGCCATCGACTTTCTCGCTTGTGGCCTCGATCCGGCGAAAAGTGTCTTCTTCCGCCAAAGCGATGTGCCGGAGCATTGCGAGCTCTCCTGGATTCTCTCCACCGTCACCCCGATGGGCCTGCTGGAGCGCTGCCACAGCTACAAAGACAAGGTCGCCAATGGCATCAAGCCCTCCCACGGCCTCTTCGCCTATCCCGTGCTCATGGCGGCAGACATCCTCATCTACGACGCCGATGTCGTTCCCGTCGGCAAAGATCAAAAACAGCATGTCGAGGTCACTCGCGACATTGCCATCAAGATGAACGAGACCTTTGGCGAAGGTCTCTTGAAGCTTCCCTTGCCCCGCATCCGCGAGGACACCGCTGTCGTCCCTGGGCTCGACGGACAGAAGATGAGCAAAAGCTACGACAACACCATCCAGCTCTTCGAAGAGCCTGCCGCGCTCAAAAAGAAGATCATGGGTATCAAGACGGACAGCACGCCCGTCGAGTCGCCCAAAGCCGTCGAAGGCTCTTCGATCCTCGCCTTGTATAAACTCGTCGCCTCTCCCGCCGACTACGATCAAATGGTGCAGGACCACCTGAACGGCGGCGTCGGCTATGGCGACTTCAAAAAGCGTCTGCTTCAAGCCACGAGCGATTTCTTCGCCCCCTTCCGTGAGAAACGCGCCGCCATCACCGCCGATCCGGCTTATGTGGATCGCGTGCTCGCCGAAGGTGCCGAGAAAGCTCGTGCCGTGGCTCGCAAGACACTCGCCCGGGTGCGTGATGCCGTGGGGCTTGGCTGAGGCGCACTCCGGGAAGTTGCGGATGAAGGTATGGAAAAGCTGGTGCGGCGAGTTCTTTAACGATCAGAGATTCATCCGGCGAAGCCCTGGAATGCGGCAGCCTGCTGCCGCTTGGGGGAGGCAGCCTGCTGCCGCGAACGTTCTGAGCGCAGCGAGGCTGCCTGGATAAGACCATCCGCATCAAGCGTGACCTCGGGGCAGCTCGACGCCAGCAGGGCTGGCTTGACCAGGCGGCAGCAGGGCTGCCGCAGTCCGGGACTCAGGCCTCTCTGATGAATGCTCTCTGCGTGACAGGTGATTTCTTGGGGCGCACCGACTTCCCGGATGAACCGGTTGAGGTGCGCTGCGCGGAGACGCCTCTAGTGGCGTTTGCGGAACAGCATGAACTCGTTGCCTTCGGTGTCCATGCACATGGCGAGGTGGGGTGGTTCGCCATTTTCGGGCTGGGGCTCGCGGGTGAGTTGGCCGCCTGCGTCGACGATTTCCTGCGCTCCGGCGATGACATCAGCCACCTGAAAGCTGAGGCCGGTCCAGGTGCGGTTGCCTTCACCACCGCCATGGATGCCGATGATGCCTTCACAGATGGCGACTTCGCTGATGACGTCGTTTTGCTTGAGCACGGTGCCACCAAAGACGGTGGTGTAGAAATGCACCGCACGGCTCATGTCGGCTGCCCAGATGACGTATTTGAATCGTTCGACTATCATGAGGCTCACTAGTCGCACCTTGCGGATATCGCGACTGATATTGTCGCTCGTGCTTCGGCCCTACGTCCCTTGCTTTGGGACTCAGACTTGCCCTGGCCGCAGCCAGTAAAGCACGCTCATGCGGACGGCGATGCCGTTTTCGACCTGGGTGTTGATGAGGGATTTTTCATAGGCCATGCCGGCATCGGTGATTTCGACGCCGCGGTTCACCGGGCCGGGATGCATGACGTAAAGGCCGCGCTCGCGGATGATCTCGACGCGTTCGTTGGTGAGGCCGTAGTGCTTGTGATACTCGGCCGCGCTGGGGAAGAAGGGCTCGTCGAGGCGCTCGCTCTGCACGCGGAGGAGGTAAACAACATCCGGCTTCCAATCGAGGGCATCGCGCCAGTTGCCAAACTGCGGAATCTCCGTGGGGGCCTCTCGCGGCATCATGGAGCCGGGGGCGAGGTAGGCGACCTGCATGCCGAGGCGACGAAAAATGAGGCTGGTGCTGCGGGCCACGCGAGAGTGCTGGATGTCTCCGACGATGAGGGCGCGGCAGCCGCGGAGGTCTTTGTAGATTTCCTGAAGGGTGAAGGCATCGAGCAGGGCCTGCGTGGGATGGGCGTGCCAGCCATCGCCGGCATTGATCACACTGGCGCGGGTGTTTTTGGCGATGAGGCTGGGGATGCCGGCCTGCTTGTGGCGGACGACGATGTAGTCCACCCGCATGGCTTCGAGGGTCTCGACGGTATCGAGCACGCTTTCGCCCTTCACGACGCTGCTGGATTCGATGTCGAAGTGCGTGACGTCGGCCGAGAGACGGCTGGCGGCGACTTCAAAGCTGGAGCGGGTGCGGGTGGAGGGCTCGTAAAAGAGGGTGAGCATCGTCTGGCCTCGCAGCGGCGGGACTTTCTTCACGCTGCGCTTGAAGAGGTCTTTGAATTGCACCGCGTTCTCCAGCACGAACTTGATTTCGTCGTCCGTGAGGGAGGCGATATCGAGGAGGTCTTTGCGGGGCGTGAGGGTCATCGGCTGGTGGGCTTGGATTCGATGGTGCAGGAGTCGCCGGTGGGATCGACTTCTTCAAAGCGCACCGCGACGCGTTCGCCGGGCTGGAGGGTGACTTTGAGGGCGGAAAAGTCGGGCTGCACGGGCAGTTCTCGACCGCAGCGATCGATGAGCACGGCGAGTTGGACGCGTTTGGGGCGGCCGAAGTTGTAAAGCTCGTCGAGGGCCGCACGCACGCTGCGTCCGGTGTAGATGACCTCGTCGCAAAGGATCACCTCCATGCCGTCGAGGTCGAAGTCGATGTCAGAACCCTCCAGCTTCGGTACCATCTGGAAGGTGCTGAGGTCATCGCGGTAGTGGGTGATGTCGATGGTGCCGAAATGGACCTTCACGCCGCTTTGCAGGAGGGCGGCGGCGAGGCGTTTGGCCAATGGCACGCCGCGAGTGAAGATGCCGACGAGGGCGATCTCTTTGGCTCCGTCGTGCGCTTCTAAGATGCTTTTTGCCAAAGCGGCAATGCTCTCGGCCATTTGGGCTTTCGTGAGCAGGGTGCGGGTGGCTTCGGGCATGAGGAAAATCGTGGGCGGATCGTCCACCGGATCGCCCGCTTGTCAAATGAGGCGATCCATTCGGCTGACGAGAGAGTTCAAAGGGATGGCAGAAAGGTCATCTAGACTTTGGGGGAGTTTTCTTTTTTCAGCGCGAATACAAACTAAATGAAAACGAATGGCCGCGAATGAGGCTAGCCACGCCTATTCGTGGTCATTCGGTTTCCATTCGGATCGAATTCGCGTTCGCATACATCGCCTGCCACACATCACCTGCTCAAGCCGATCCAAGCCGCACAAACTAGAAGCTGGTGCTGGTGCATCCGCCGTTTTGGAGAAGACTCGTCCGCATGTCGCTGCCCGATTTGCCCCTCTCGACGCCTTCGCTCCTTTTTCCCGCCATCTCCCTGCTGATGCTGGCCTACACCAACCGCTTTCTCGGCCTGGCGAGCGTGGTCCGAGCGCTGCATGCGAACTGGCAGAGCACCCAGGAGCCGCTGCTGCTGGAGCAGATCCAGAATCTCCGCGGTCGCATTCAGATCATCAAACACATGCAATCGCTCGGCGTGCTCAGCCTCATGCTGTGCGTGGTGAGCATGACCTGCCTGTTCTTTGGTAGCCAGGCGGCAGGGCAGGGGGCCTTTGGCGTCAGCCTCGTGCTGATGCTGGGTTCGCTGACGCTTTGCCTCCTCGAAATCCAAATGTCAGGCCGTGCCCTGGACCTCCAGCTTCGCGATGTGAAATGCCGGGAGTGATGAGCCCCCTGAGGAGGTGCTTCCCGCGCCTTGCGCTTTGCCTTCTCTGCCCTACTCTCCGCGCCCTCCATGAGCAACGCCGCCCCCGCCATCTCCCCGACTCGCGAAAAAGATTTCCCTGAATGGTATCAGCAGGTCATCCGTGCCGCTGATCTCGCCGAAAACTCCGAAGTGCGAGGCTGCATGGTCATCAAGCCCTGGGGCTACGGCATCTGGGAAAACATCCAGCGCCAGCTCGATGCGAAGTTCAAGGCCACCGGCCATGTGAATGCGTATTTCCCGCTGCTGATTCCCCTCAGCTACCTCGAAAAAGAGGCCCAGCATGCTGAAGGTTTTGCCACTGAGTGTGCGGTGGTGACGCATCACCGCCTGGAGGCGCAAAAGCAGCCGGATGGCACCACCAAGATGATCCCGACCGGCGAGCTCGCCGAGCCCTTTGTCATTCGCCCCACCTCCGAGACCATCATCGGCGCGGCCTTTGCCCGCTGGGTGGAGAGCTACCGCGACCTGCCATTGCTGATCAACCAGTGGTGCAATGTCATGCGCTGGGAGATGCGTCCGCGTCTCTTCCTCCGCACCGCCGAGTTCCTCTGGCAGGAAGGTCACACCGCGCATGAAACGGCTGAAGAGGCCATCGTGGAGACGGAAACCATGCACAAAGTGTATGAGAGCTTCCTCCGCGAGCATCTGGCGATCCCGACGATCCCCGGCGAGAAAACGGAGCGCGAGCGCTTCCCCGGTGCCGTTCGCACGTTGACCGTCGAGGCCATGGTGCAGGACAAAAAAGCCATCCAGGCCGGCACCTCGCATTACCTGGGCCAGAACTTCGCCAAGGCCGCGAACATCCAGTTCCTCGGCCGTGACAATACCCGCCAGCTCGCTCACACCACGAGCTGGGGCGTCAGCACCCGCCTCATCGGCACCCTCATCATGGCGCATGGCGATGACGATGGCGTGATCATGCCGCCGCGTATCGCCCCGCAGCAGATCGTCATCCTGCCTGTCACGCCGAAGCCGGACACCCGCCAGGAAATCATTGATGCCTGCGAGGCTCTCGCGCAGACCCTTCGTGCCCAAACCTGGGCCGGTGAACCCATCCGCGTGCTCGTGGACAAGCGTGACCTTCCCGGCGGTCAGAAGAACTGGGAGTGGATCAAAAAAGGCGTGCCCATGCGTGTGGAAATGGGACCTCGCGACATCACCAGCCGCAGCGTGGCCGTGGCCCGCCGCGACAAGGGACCGAAGGAGAAGGAATTCATCGGCAAGGAAGAGTTCCTCCAGGGCGTGCAGGAACGCCTCGCCGACATCCAGCAGGCTCTCCTCGACCGCGCCACCGCCATGCGGGACGCGAACATGAAGAAGCTCGACACGCTCGACGAATTCCAAGCCTACTTCGCCGATGAAAACGGCGGTGGCTTTGCCCTCATGCACTGGGCTGGCACGATGGAAGAGGAAGAAAAGATCGCCAAGGAGAACAAGATCACCATCCGCTGCATCCCGCACGGCGATCAATACGCCGAGGAGGGCAAATGCTTCCTCACCGGCCGCCCCAGCAGTCGCCGCGTGGTGTTTGCTCGCAGCTATTGATCCATTTTCCAAACTGCATTCGTATGAACGAAGAAGCCCTCCAGCAAGCCCTCGCGGACACGCAAAACCTTGGCGAGATGCCAGACGCGGATGCCGTGGGAACCGTGGGCAGCCCGGACTGCGGCGACATGGTGCGCATGTGGATCAAATACCGCGACAAGGACGGTAAGAAGGTCATCGACAAAGCCAGCTTTCAAAGCTTCGGCTGCCAGACCGCCATCGCCGTGGCCAGCATCGCCACGGAGCTCATCCGTGGCAAAACGAAGGAAGAAGCGCTCGCGATGAAGGCCGATGATCTCAGTCGTCCGCTCGGTGCCCTGCCGCCGATGAAGATTCACTGCGGCCAGATGGTGGAAGGAGCGCTCAAAGCCGCTCTCGAAGCGGAAAGCAAGGAGCAAGGGGCCAAGAGCCTGGAGGCTCCCAGCCAGGCGGGAACCCTCGCCGATGCCCTGAGCGCCGCCGGTAAGACAGCGGGCAAGGTGAAGATCATCATGCAGCCGCCCACGACGGCTAACTAAGCACCAAGAACAACGAACCAAGAACTTCTTCCGCTCATGTCCGAAGTTACCGCCATCAAGAAGTTTGCCTGCCCGGCCTGTGGAGCCGAGGCGGTCTGGACCCCATCGAAAAAAGCGCTCGTCTGCCCGTATTGCAGCACCTTTTCTCCCGTCGAAGTCAAGGCGGATGGCTCGCTCGTTGAGGAGAACGATCTGGTTTCGGCCCTGCGTTCGATTCCCGAGGACCAACGCGGCTGGGCGGCGGTGCGCAAGACGGTGAAATGCCAGAGCTGCCACGCGATCTCGGTCTTCGATGAGAAGCGCGTGGCCCAGAGTTGTGACTTCTGCGGCTCGCCCTCGATCCTTGCAGTGGACGATGTTTCCTCGCCCATCCGCCCTAGCAGCCTGCTCGCCTTTAAAATCGCCCAGGGCCAGGTGCGGGAGGACATCCGCCGCTGGTATGGCAGCCACTTCTGGGCACCGAACGCCCTCGGCCAGAAGGCGCTCACGGATACCCTGCACGGCATGTACCTGCCCTATTGGACTTTCGACGCCCACGCCGAGTGCCCTTGGGAAGCCGAGGCCGGCCACGACTACACCACGACCGATTCCAAAGGCCACACGCAGACCGAAACACGTTGGGAATATGCCAGCGGCCATGTGTCGAAGCACTTCGATGACCTGCTCGTGCCCGCCTCGAAAGGCGTGCACACGAAGCTGCTCGATGATTTGCAGCCCTTTCCCACCACGACGGACCTCGTGCCGTATGATCCGGGCTATCTCTCCGGCTGGGTGGTCGAGCAGTATCAGATCGACCTCGTGCAAGCCGCCGAGGATTCCCGTGGTCGCATGCATCGCGATCTCGAGCGTGCCTGTGCCAAAGAAATCCCCGGCGACCGCCATCGCAACCTGCGCATCTCGCCGTCTTACAGCAATCAGACCTTCAAGCACATCCTCCTGCCCGTCTGGCTTCTCACCTACACCTACGGCACCAAAAACTACCAGGTGACCGTGAACGGCAGCACCGGCAAAATCACCGGCGAGTATCCCCTCAGTTGGGTGAAGATCACCATCGCCATCGTGATCGGCCTCATCTTGCTCGCGATTTTCTTTGGGATGCAGGAGTGAGGTTTCGTTTCGAGTGTCACGTGGTTCTTGGTTGGTGTGGTGCGTTCACGCGGCCGATGGCATCTGTCTTCTCGCGGTCCGGTTTAGAGTCGGACACGCAGGTCAAAGCGGTTCCAGCAGTTGCAGCAGGCCCGGAGGGAGGCAAAGTCACCTCTAAGCTGCTGTCGTGGCTGGGGTATCTACACGGCGGACCTCTTCTCACCGCCCAAACGCTTCGCCAAGCGCGCCACGATTTTTGATCCGGTTCGTCATTCGTCACTGAATTGGTCAGTCAGTTGTCGCCCCCGTTTCAATAGCTTCGTATGGTCAAGGCTAGCGGTTGCTCTGAGCGTCCAATACACAGTGCCTTCTCCCGCCATTCCGCTGTTTCACAACCAAACCTTACTGCGAACATAACGAGTGTGTTCACCTATATCGCCGTTTTCTCCGGGAAGACGGACGATGCAATCTGGTGCCACATCGCCAATTAAAGCAGTCATATAGTTGCCAATCGCATCGGAACATTCCAGTGCCATGGAGTCGGAATGACAATTTTCAATGCCACGAACAAGGTCGTAAACATCCTTTCGAGTCCACCCACTCGTGACCAATTGTGCTGCGTATTTTTCCACGCGTCTCCATTCATCGTCTTGATTTGATGGCAACAGACCCGCGAACCGTTCGAAGAGTCGAAGCATCTCTTTGAATGCATGCGTACACTCAATTTTCATTCTTTATGGGCTGTCTCCCTGCGGTTTGTGATTCAATGACTTTCCATGGGATAAATTCATCGGTGAAACCTGAACCCCATCCCCCTACTGCCCCGCCGCCCGCTGAATCCTCGCCGGCACATCATTGATCGAGTAACCTGCCTCACGGAGGGCGTCCCAGATCTTCACGAGCATGCCGAGGTTGGCATCGGTATCGGCTTCGAGTTCGAGTTTGGCATCGGGTTTGGCCTCTTTGAGGGAGGTGAGGGCGATGGCGAGTTTGTCGAGTTCGACAGGTTTGGCGTCGAGGAAGAGCTTTTGCTCCTTGGTGACGGTGATGGTGGTGCGGGCTTCGGGAGCGCTCGTGGCTCCGCCGAGGGCTTTGGATTCGGGGAGGGTGATTTTGACCTCCACCTTCTGCTTTTTGAAGGTCGTCGTGGCGATGAAGAAGATGAGAAGGATCACCATGATGTCGATGAGCGACACGATGGGGATGGTGGGGACGGGGCGGCGGCGGGGGCGCAGGTTCATCAGCGGGCGGGGGGGAAGATTTGGACTGAGGTGCATTTCAGAATCGTTGACCGAAAAGAGCGGGAGTCCTTGAAGCTCTTGCCAAACCTCGGTGGTTCTCTGTGAAATCAGTGGAGAATCTGGTTTTTTCCGACCACAGAACCCTAGAAGCCCTGTGGCCTAGATTTGGAACAGGGGGTAACCTCTGAAAATTCGGCTGACAGCAAATGGGGACAGAAAATAGATTCATTTTTGCCCCCATTTGCTGTCAGCTTTTTTGGATGAGACTTGATCGCGACCAATCACCGAAACGCGGAGACTTTGGAGGGAGGTTATTCGCGAGTACAAGGAGGAACAAAGAGATGGAGAGGGTTTTACAAGAGGCTCCATCATGACGTTTTTTTCGGCTGTCGGGTTTGGAGCGGGCGCGGGGATTAGAGATTGGCCTTTTCGCCGACGTGCTTCACCTCGAAGTGGGCGAAGAACTGGTGGATCGTCTCTTGCAAGATGCCCTCGACCTTCACGGCAATGGCATCAATGCGGCGGGTGAAGTAGGTGTGGGCCAAAACGGAGGGCACAGCCACAAACAAGCCCGCGATGGTGCAGCGCAGCGCCACGCCGATCTCCGCCGCGATGGCGGCGGTATCCGGACTGCCTTCGCCACCGGCTCCGAAGGCCGTGAACATGCCCACCAGCGCGGCGGTGGTGCCGAGCAGGCCGAGCAGCGGGGCCACGGACACCATCACCTCCAGTAGCGGAATGCCACGCTCGAGGTAATGGATCTCTTCGCGGGCTTTGGAAGTGCAGGCATCAATGCATTCCTGCTTGCTGGTGTAGCTGCCGCTCACGGCCATGTTGCCGAGACGGGCCATCATGGAGCCATCACGCTGCAAATACTCCTGCAACGGCCGGATGTCGCCCTTCGTGGCATAGTTCGGCACAGAGCGAAGCTGGCTCACGACAGCGGGCGGCATGATGATCTTCTCACGCAGATGCAGCCAGGCGTTAATCATCGCCGTGATGGCCGCCATGGAGCAGAGGACGAGCAGGCCCATGACAAAGCCCCCCGTGGCGAGGAATTCCCAAACGAGTTGCAGGCCGGTGGCCTTTTCAGTGGCAGCGAGGAGGAGGGGAGCGGGCATGAATCAGTAAATGAGCACGTTGTATTCGATCTTGAGATGCCTCAAGCCTTCAGACTCGAGTTCTTCAATCAACTCGGGCGACATAGCAGACAGTTTGATCGATTTGATCGCTTCGATGGTCATGTCTGTAAGTTCTTTGTTGGATTCCTTATCATCGTCGATCTTCAATTCTGCGATCTCGCCCTTCGATCCCACCAGGAAATGTAACTTCAAGTGGCCAAAGGAGATCTGGTCCTTCTTTAGTTGCCGTAGCTGATGCCATTTTGCCTCCACACGCTGCGTGACCTGCCTGACGTACAAACTTTTGAATGTCGTAGGCTCCTGCTTCCGACTGTCATCCGATGACGAAGGAAATGGCACCTTGATCAAGATGGATGGCATTGGCAGTTTTCTGTCCCTTAAACCCTTTGCCAGTTTAGGTGGCATGGGCTTGAGCTTGGCGCGATTGACCGCCGTTTGTGTGATCTTTTCCAGCCGGGTCACATCTCCTTCACTCTCTATGACCTTCGTCTCCTGCACCTTGCCGGCCTCATCGAGAATCACATGCATGACGAGAAAGGCCGTATCAGAAATATACTTTTCGCGATTGCTCTCGGTGATCCACTCGGTCTTGATCGCCTCCTGCACATCTTGGGAATACAGGCAGCTGGCTGTTTTCAGTTCTTGGTCGGTCGCGGACAACTTGTCCGCCGCATTCACTGGAGCGGCGAAAGCGATGAGCAAGGCAAGGGCAAGACAACGCATGGCTTAGTAAATGAGCACCTTGTATTCGATCTTGAGGCGTTGCTTGTCCATGATGGGCAGCATGTCGATCACCTCGCGGGGCATTTTGGGAATCTCGGCGTCGCGGATGGCACGCACGGTGAACTCGGAGAGGAGGGTGTTGGATTCGCGACCGTTCACGATGCGCAGGTTTTCGACCTTGCCGTTCGAGTTGACGTAAAACTCCAGTTCAAGACTGCCCGGGCTCACCATGTCGCGACGCAGCGCCCGGTAGAGGTGCCATTTTTTCTCCACCTGGCTGGTGACAGCGCGGATGTATTTGCCCTTGGGCGAGCCTTCCGCATCCACGGCATCCTCGGTGCCGCGATTGGAGATGGTGCCTTTGTTTTCGCTGGTGCGGGTGAAGGGCATGAAGGCCTTGTCTTCGGGTTTGGAGGTCGTTTTGGCTACCTCATCGCTCACGGGGATGGCCTTGGGCACGGGAGGGGAATCGGCCACCTCACGCATCTGCGGCTTTTCGAGGGTGGGCGGCGGCGCATCGGGCTCCTTCATCTGCGGGGTGGGCTTCCGCACCTCAATGGGCAGGCGGTTCATGTCCACGCGGGCGAGGTCTTTGTCCGCTTCCTCCATCATTTTGGCCAGTGGCGAGGTCGAGGCGGCTGAGGCGATGCTCTGGGGCTCCGGCTGTGGCGGTGCAGGAGGTGTCGGAGGCTTGGGCGCTGGAGAAGGCGGCGTGGGTGGCGTCGCTGGCGTGGCGGCCGTTTGAGGCTTCGGCGGCGTGTTCGGCGTCTTGGGGGCTGCGGAGGTTTTCTTCGCGGCGTCCTCCTTGATGTCGCCATCGCGGTAGTCGCGATTGGCGAGTTCGTTCATCTGAAACTTGAGCCCTTCGGTGGTCGGCATCGGGCTGGTGGCGCTGGGATCAGGCGCCTTGGTGGCGCTGGCCTTGGTGTTGCGATCGGAGATGAAGGTCGCGTTCTTGGGTTTCTCGCCGGAGGCCTCGTTCTGCGTCGTGCGCATGTAGATCTCCTTCTTCGGCGGCGGCACCGGCGGTTTTGGCAAGGGCGGCGGCGGGATGAGCTGCTCCGGGAAGATGAGCGTGACTTCCTTTTCCTTCGGCTTGGCGGCTACCTCGGCGGCTTCTTTGAAGTCCCACTTGGGAGGCGAGGCAAACAAGACCGCGAGCAACAAGAACAGCAGCGCATGCACCAGCAACGAGCCGGCGATGGCGATGGGTAGCTGTCTGTCTCGGTGGGCGGTCAAGGTTCCAGGTTCAGGGGTTCAGGTTTCAAGCTGAGCGGGTTCGAGGCCAAAGTTCGCGTTTCGCAGGCTGTTTCAACTCGGAACCTGAAACTCGCCGTCACGGCAGCGGCTTGGCTTCCGGCATCGTCGAGGCGGTTTTCTTGTCCTCGGGCTTTTTCTTGCCAGCGAGACTTTCGGGCTTGGTCACGCGTTGGCCGTCGAGGGTGCCGATGTTGACTTTGGCACCATCGGCAGGGAAGGGGATGGGCGTGAGGCAGAGGATCTCGCCTTCCTTCGGCGATTTGGCGGCGCTGGCGGCGATGACGAGGTGCTTTTCGTTGCCGAAGAGCGGCTCCACGTTCGTGCGCTTCAGCGTGTTTTGGGGCGTGATGACGATGATCTCATTGCCGGCCCGCACGGCGGAACGAGGGATGAGATACACATCGTCCAGCGTATCGCCTTCGATCTCCGCCTCGACGAACTGGCCGATTTTGAGCGGCGGCATGCCATCGGCACGCTTTGCATACGGGTCCATCACCTGCGCCACGGCAGTCGGCTGACGTGTTTCGGCATCGAGAGAGCTTTCCACCCGCACCACCAGGCCTTCCCAGATCACCGGCCTGCCGACATAGGTTGTGCGCAAATGTACCTTCGTGGGCGTGGCGGCGTTTTGCGCATCGCGGAACGGCTCCGGCAGGTGCAGGTGCTGGCTTTCACGCTCCGGCAGCGGCAGGCGGATCTCCACATAGTCGGTGGCAAAGAGTTTTCCCAGCGTGGTGCCTTGCCCGACGAACTGCCCCACATCGGCGGCCTGCTCCAAAACCTGTCCATCATACGGTGCCCGGATGATCGTGCGCTCCACATCCCGGCGGGCCTTCACCACGCGGGCCTCCGCGGCACTCAGATCGGCCTGGGCTCGGGCGACCTGCGGAGCACGGGCAACGAGTTCGCCCGGATCACCGGTGCGGCCGAGTGCCTTCCAGTTTTCCTTCGCCTGCTCCGCCTTCGCCTGCTCCTCGGCCAGGGTGACCTTGGCCAAGGCCACCGCGGCCTGCGCCACGATCACCGCGGTGTCGTAATCCACCGCATCGAGCTTCACGAGCAGGTCATCCTTTTTGAAAAAGCCCCCGGGGCGGAAGTTCGGACTCACCTCGGTGATCTTGCCGGCTACCTCCGGCATCAGCGTGCTTTGCGTGCGCGGCCTCACCGTGCCCTGCGAGGGGACTTTGACCGCGTAAGTGGTCTTTTTTAACGTGAGTCCTTCCACACTCACGATCACCGGCGGAATCTCCATCGTCTTCTGCTCGGGCTTGTTCATGAGGAACCAATAGCCCGCCCACACGCATCCGGTCAGGATGAGCAACGGGAGGAGGGCACGGAGGGTTTTTAGCATGGGTGAGAGTGGATGAAGAAGAGGGAGATGTCCATTCTGGAACCTTCCCCCTTTTCGGTGACAAAGGTCGGACGGATGACTCGATTGCTGAATGCCGATTTTTGATTTTTGAAGCATGAAACTGACAGCAAATGGGGACAGCAAAATCAGACATCCATTTTCCGTCCCCATGTGCTGTCAGTTGATTCGCAGTCACTCGCAGTAGCACCGGAACGCCGGGGGCAGGGTGTGGAGCAGGGAGTAACTGGTCCAATCACCTTGGCGGCGAATCGGATGCAGGTTTGGTAGAAAAATTAGGGGTAGAAAGATTTCCAGAATAATTTTTTCTACCCCTAATTTTTCTACCAAACTCAACAGCGATTCCCTGCCGACAGACCGTGAAGTTAGTCGGAAACTCCGATCATCCCCAAGAAATCGGGCACAGGAGCTTCCCAGGTGCCGTGAAAGCCTTCGGCGGTCAGTTCGAGGCGTTTGGAATGCAGGGCTTGGCGGGGAATGAGGAGGCGTTTTTGCAGGGCGGGTGTCCAGCCGGTCTCGATGAACTCCAGGTAGCAGCGGTCATCGCGGCCGTAGAGCTTGTCTCCCACCATCGGCAGGCCGAGGTGATGCAAATGGACGCGAATCTGATGCATGCGGCCGGTTTCCGGCTTCGCCTCGATGAGAGTGAAACCTTCCGCGAAGCGATTCAGCACGCGAAAGCTCGTGCGGCAGGCCGCCCCATCGGGATGCACGATTTGCTTCACCCAGATATCGCACTCGCCCACCTCACCGGCGCGGAGGATGGGCGCATCGAGGACGAGCTCGTCCCAGTCTGGCGAACCATGCACGAGGGCGACGTAGGTCTTGCTGACCTGCCGGTTTTGCATGGCGAGGCCGAACAACCGGGCCCAGGCGGCGCTTTTTGCCACGAGCACCACGCCGCTCGTCTCGCGGTCGAGGCGGTTGATGATGCTGACCTGCCCGCCATTGGCGATTTCATAGGCGAGCACGTCACAAAGGCCATGCCAGAGCGTGCGGGCCCCATTCGGAGCGCCGGGATGGATCTGCAAAGGTGCGGGCTTGTTCACCACGAGGTAGTCGTCCGTCTCAGCGAGCACGGAGAAGTTCGGATCATTGCGAATGTCAGCTTTGGCGCTCACAGGACGGGAATGCCCAACTCCGAGGCGTAGATGACTCGTTGCCCTTGATTCACGAAATCGGCATCGTCGAAGTGCCACCACTCCTTCGCCACGGTGGAAAAGCCCGCCACACGCATGGCTTTTTGCAGGATGGCGAGATTCCTTGCGATGTCGGGGGCGCCACCGGTGTAGATGGCATCGGCGTGTTCGAAGTCCTCATCAAAACCAGTCGGCATGCGCATCTCGTGGCCGGACTGATCCACGAGTGTCAGGTCCACACTCAGGCCGCCGCTGTGACGGCTCCAACCGCCCTCGATGTTCTGAAACATGCCGGTGTGCCCGCCATGATGCAGCAGGAGCAGATGCACCTCCGGTGGCCTCCAGGCATCCCAAAGGCGAAGGCCGTAGCCCTGGGAAGCGAGCATGGCCTGCGCCCGGCGGAGCTTTTCCGCCGTCACCCGGCGCAGCAGGCAGGGCATGCCCGCCGGATACAGCGCTCGCCCGGCGACATGGCGTCGCGTGCCATAGCGCAGGTCGATCTGCACGCCTGGCACAGTGCGGCGCACATCGACGAGATCATACTTCCGCGCCCTCGCCACCGCCTGGGCATGCATCGCTCCGCCTTGCCGCATCGAGCACGACGTGCTCGCGAGGGCAGCGATGAGAATCAAAACAGCGAGACGGGAAAATGCGGTCACGAGGGAGTTTTTGCTTCCGTTCAGCGCAGCCGCAAGGCAAGTTTCCGACATCCAACAGCCCATGGACTCTACCCGTCACGAAATCCTCAACGCTCTGCTGCACTTTCTCGCCTTCTTCATGGGCGCGGGCATCGGCTCCTTCCTCAATGTGGTGATCTACCGCGTGCCACGAGACATCTCGGTGAACAATCCGAAGCGCTCCTTCTGCCCCACCTGCAAAAAGCAGATCCCCATGTGGCAGAACATCCCGCTTTTCTCCTGGCTCATGCTGCGTGGCAAATGCTCCTCCTGCGCCTCGCCGATCTCCAGCCGCTACTTCTTCGTCGAGCTACTCACGGGGGTGCTGTTTTATGCGTTGTTTTGGATTCACCACGGCCCCTGGCCGCAAATCGCCCTCTGGGGGCCGCAGGTGCTCTGCCTGTGGATTTTCATCAGCTTGCTCGTTTCCGGCAGTTTCATCGACATTGAGCATTTCATCCTGCCTCACTCGATCACCTTCGGCGGAGCCGCGGTGGGCTTGCTGGCTTCGTTTTGGGTGCCCCAACTCGTCGGCGAGGCTCCTGGCGAGCATGGTCGCGGCGTGCTGATGGCCTTTGGCAGTGCCGCCATCGGTCTCGGGGGGCTGTGGCTCATTGTGGAGCTTGGTAAGCTGGCTTTTGGCCGCAAAAAGCATGTCTTCGAGAAGGCCGTGAGCTGGGAGGTAACCCAGCCGGATGACACCCAGCCGCCCGTCGTGCGCTTTGCGGATACGGAAATGCCTTGGGAGGACATCTTCATGCGTGCCAGTGATCGCATGCTCATCACCTGCGAGGAGCTCCAGGTTAATGGCCACCAGTTTCAGAAGACCACCGCCGAGCTGTGGATGGAAAAACTCAAGGTGCGCCAGGCGAACGACATCCAGGAATTCCCCCTTGAGGGCGTCACGAAGCTCCAAGGCAAGATCACCCAGCTCATCATCCCGCGTGAGGCCATGGGAATGGGTGACGTGTTCTTCCTGATGATGATCGGTGCCTTCTGCGGCTGGAAGTGCGTGCTCTTCACGGTGCTCGCCGCCTCCGTCATCGGCACTTTTGTGGCCCTTTTTGCCCGCGTCACGGGTCGTGCCGAATGGGGCGCGAAGATCCCCTTCGGTCCCTACCTGGCCCTCGGTGCCCTGCTCTGGCTTTTTTACGGCCCGCAAATGTTTGAGTGGTATCTGACCAAGATGGGAGCGTTTCGCGGGTTGGGGGCGGATTGACGATTGAAGAGTGTCGATGGCTGATTGTTGAAGGGAGAAAGACCAGGAAGGATGGGCAATCCCTGCCGTGGCTCAGGGATGTTTTTCAACGAAGCTGATGGCGATAGACGTTCGGCTTCGATTGGCAATCGAAGCTACGCGCTGTCGTGAGCCTGATGGTGCTTCGACTGGCAGTCGAAGCCCAACGTTTCTTGGTAGCATACTCGCCCATCCATCTGGCTGGAATGCACCCCTAGGATTTTTCGCACTCTCGGCTTTTCTCCTTCATCCACTCAAACAACTGCTTCCGCTGCACCGGCAGGCGTTGGTGAAACACATCGGCGATGGCCTCGGCGGCGAGGGATTTTTCTCCCTCGGCCACGATGCCCAAGGCCTCCGCGAGGCGTTGCTCAAAGCGATGCACCAGCGCCGGATTGGGGTCTTTTTCCGACAGATAGTCGAGCGCCTTCACGAGCAGCGGTTGCACCTCGGGCAGGGGAGCGTGGCGCTCCGCCACCTGCTCGACGAGCTTGACCAGATAGGTTGCCGCGAGAAGGCGACCGTAGCTCGTGCGCAGGCCGAGCCGCGGATTCGTCCAGCGAGCCTCCGAGAGGATGCCGAGGTCCGATGACTTGCCAGGCACGAAGCGCAGATCGCAGGTCACAAACAGATCCAAGACGCCAGCAAAGGGCGATTTGGGACGGAGAGCTCCTTTGGCGATGGTCTTGAAGATCCCAAACTCCGCGCAGCACCACTCGACGAGCAAACTCGTCTCCGTCTGCCGCTGTCGGCCGATGAGGATGGCTTCGGTTTTCTGCACGCGGCACCCCTTGACCGGCCTTCCCGTTCTGGCGAAGGCTTTCTCACGCGGATCCTACCAGCGCACGACGGAACTCGCCCAGGTGAAGCCGCCGCCGAAGGCGACGAGGAGGATGACATCGCCTTTTTTGATGAGACCGGCACGGCGGGCTTCATCGAGGGCCACGGGAATGGTGGCGGCGCTGGTGTTGCCGTATTTGTCGAGGTTCATGAAGACTTTTTCGCTCGGCAGTCCGAGACGTTCGGCGATGGCGGTGATGATGCGGGCATTCGCCTGATGGGGGATGACGAGGGAGACATCGGCGGCGGTGAGGCCCGCCACTTCCAAGGCCTGCTGGGAGGCCTCGAGCATGCGGGTGACGGCATGCTTGAAGGTCTCGCGGCCTTCCATGTGGATGGTGTTCGGACGCGAGGTGATGTTTTCCGGTGTCAGCGGGCAGGCGGAGCCACCGCCGGGGACTTTGAGGAGATCGACGAGATTGCCATCGCTGCCCATGACGGTGCTCAGGACGCGGCCTTGGGCATCCGGCTCTTCGTCTTCGCAGGCTTTGCGGATGACGACGGCTCCGGCGCCATCGCCAAAGAGCACGCAGGTATTGCGGTCCTGCCAGTTGACGAGGCTGGAGAGCTTTTCTGCGCCGATGACGAGGGCGGTGGTGCGGTTGCCGGTGTTGATGAAATGACGGGCCACTTGCAGCGCATACAAAAAGCCGGAGCACGCGGCGGAGACATCGAAGCAGACGGCATTCGAGGCACCGATCTTCTTTTGCACAAAGCAGGCGGTGCTGGGGAAGGCCATATCAGGCGTGACAGTGGCCACGATGATGAGCTGGATGTCCTCGGGCTTCACACCGGCATTGGCCATCGCACGGCGGGCGGCCTCGGAGGCCATGTCGGAGGTGGCTTCATCCGGTGCGGCGATACGTCGCTCCTTGATGCCGGTGCGGCTGGTGATCCATTCATCGGAGGTCTCGACGAGTTTGGAGAGGTCTTCGTTCGTGAGCACCTTGGCAGGCATGTAACTGCCGGTTCCGATGATGCTGGAGGCGCAAAAAGGCTGCGTGCTAGGCGTGGGCATGATTCAAAATGGAGTGCTGAGTGGCGGCGGCCTCGATGTGAGGATTGATCTGGTGCTTGATGGACTCGCAGGCCTGCCGGATGGCGTTTTTCATGGCGTAGGGAGAGGCCCCGCCATGAGCGATGATGGTGATGCCATTGAGTCCGAGCAGCGGCATACCGCCGACCTCATCGGCGTTGGTGAGGGATCGGACGCGTTTGAAGGCCGGCTTGGCCAGCATGGCACCGATCTTCGTTACGGTGCCAGCCATGATCTCGCGTTTGATCATGGCAAACATCGCGTGTGCCAGGCCCTCGCCGGATTTCAGGATGATGTTTCCGGTGAAGCCATCGCACACGACCACATCTGGCGGGTCTTCCCAGATGTCGTGACCTTCCACATTGCCGCGGAAGTGGATGCCTTTGGTGTGGCGGAGGAGTTTGCCGGTCTCTTTGCAGAGGGCGTTGCCCTTTTCTTCCTCGGTGCCGTTGGACATGAGGCCCACGACGGGGGCCGTGCGGCCCAGGACATGGCGGGCGAAGGCGGTGCCCATGATGGCGTTTTGCACGAGGTGTTGCGGTTCGCTGTCCGGATTCGCCCCGGCGTCGATGAGCAGCCAGTTTTTCGTGAGCGAAGGCATGATGGCCACGATGGCCGGCCGCTCGATGTGTGGGAGGGTGCGCAGCTTGATCAACGAAGCCGTTACCGCGGCTCCGGTGTGCCCGGCGCTCACGACGGCATCGGCTTTGCCCTCTTTGACAAGGTCCACGGCCCGCGAAATGGAGCTGTCTTTCTTTTTGCGGACGGCATCAAGGCCGCTGTCCGCCATATCGACGACCTGGGAGGCTGGCACGATCTCGAGTTTCGGACTGGAAATGCCCTGAGCCTTCAATTCTCGCTCGATGAGCTCAGGCACGCCGACGAGGAAGATTTTCTCTACCTGCGGCAAGGACTCGAGGGCGAGCTTCACGCCGCCAATCGGGTTCTGTGGGGCGTGGTCGCCGCCCATCACATCGAGAGCGATCTTCATTCCGGGATGTCTGGTAGGTGCTTAAAATTCAACGGTTCGGGTGCGGTTTAAAGCGTGGCAGGCGGGGATTGCAAACGGGAGTTTACGCCGGGGAAGGTCATGCGCCTCGATGACTCCTGCATTCATCTGGTGCTCGGTGCGGAATTTACTGGGCTTTCGCGAGGGAGACACTATAAGCGGCGCATTCCGCGAGATGCGCCCGACGCCTGCCCTCTTAAAAATCTTCATCGCCCTGCTTGGTCTGGCCCTGGCTGCCAGCGTGTGGGATCGGTTTGCGCTGCTGTGGCAGATGGCGGGCGGCGTGGTCGTGCTGGCAATGGTCGTGGATGCTTTCACGTTGCCAAAAAAGACCCTCCTGAAAGCCGAGAGGTCGCTTCCGGGCCGTTTCGCGCTCGGCGTGCCTTCGACGGTCACTCTCACGCTTTCGCATGGCCTGCGCCGTCGCTTGGCGATGGAGGTCTTTGATGGCATTCCCACCGCCGCCACGGCTCCTAGCCTGCCGCACAGTCTTTCGGTTTCCCCCGGTCAATTTGCCGCCGTGAGCTATGAGGCCGTTTTTGTCGAGCGAGGCCAGCATACCTTCACGCCGGTGCAGACGCTGGTATCCTCGATGCTCGGCCTCTGGCGGCGTCTCTACCTCGTTGGCGAACCGCAGCAAACCCGCGCCTATCCGAATTACGAGCCGGTGGTGCGCTTTGCCATGCTGGCGATGGCAAATCGCGTGGAGCAGATGGGCATCATCCGTCGCCGTCGCATCGGTGCCTCGCTGGATTTTCATCAATTGCGAGACTACCAGGACGGCGATGTGCTTTCCAAAGTGGACTGGAAGGCCACCAGCCGCCGACTCAGCCTCATCAGCCGCGATTTCGACGAGGTGCGAAACCAGACCGTGTTGCTCGTGCCGGACTGTGGCCGACGCATGCGGGCGCTCGATGGGGCGCTGAGCCAGTTCGATCATTGCCTCAATGCCATGCTGCTCATCTCCTTCATCGCCCTGCGTCAGGGGGATGAGATCGGTGTGTGTGGCTTTGGCGGCACGAAAAAGTGGCTCCCGCCGGTCAAAGGCTCCCACAGCATGCCGAAGCTGCTGAACCATCTCTACGACTACGAGGCAACCAGCGAGCCAAGTGACTTCATCGAGGCAGCCGAGCAGGTCATGGCCCGTCAGAAGCGCCGTGCGCTGGTCATCGTGCTCACCAATCTGCGCAGCGAGGATAGCAGTTCCCTCGCCACAGCCGTTCACCTGATGCAAAAGCGCCATCTCGTCCTCGTCGCCACGCTGCGAGAGGCGGAACTCGAAGCGCATGCCTCGCAACCCGTGCAAAACCTGACCGATGCCCTCGAGTTCGGTGCCATGACGAACTACTTCACCGAGCGTCGCCTTCTCCTGGAAAGCCTCCGTGCCAATCGCGTGCTCACGGTCGATGAACCCGCTCAAATGCTTCCTGTGGCGCTGGCAAACCGGTATCTCGACGTGAAAGCCGCCGGGAAGCTGTGATCAAGGCACCGGCTCGCCGTAGCGATAGTGGCGATGCTTGTCAGAGGCGTTTTCGGTGTCGCTCGGGTCCACCACGAAGGTCGCCGGATCGGCCCCAGGAACGATATTGCCGCCTCGATAAACTTGCTTGGCGTCCTTGGCATAACCAAAATCTTCGGAAGCGACGCCGATCACCTCAAACGTCTTTGCATCGGAACCGGGCAGGATCATCGGCGGGCTGCCGCTGGAATAGCAGAAGTAGGCGTGCTGGCGGTCCCTGGCAAAATGCAGCCGCAAATACTCAAAACTGGCCGCATCGCAGCCCTCGACCACTTTACCTTCCCAATAAACCTGCTTCGCATCCTTCGCCAGCTCCCCGGCAAGGCCGCCACAGCCCTGAAAGGTGGCCGGGTCTGCCCCGGCGAGCACGCCAGCGCCGAAGTACACCTGCTTCGTATCCTTGGCGTAGTACGATTGCAGCACCTGAAAGCTGGCGCTATCCGCGATGGGAGTGGCTTGCTCACGCATGAAGTATTGGTCGCGTTCGCGAGCCCAGATGAGGTTGTCTTTCCGCCAGTGCTCGGCCTCCAGGATCTGGAAGGAGGCCATGTCCTTCACATGCAGCGGCTTGAGCCCGAGGTAGTAGTCCTTCGCGTCCTTGCCCAGATCATACATGTCAGTCAGGGCAAAGGTGGCCGGGTCGGCACCTTGGATAATCCCACCGTCGCGGTATACCTGCTTCGCGTCCTTGGCCAAATCCTCGCGATTGGCGAACATCTGAAACGTGGCCGGGTCCGCGTCGCTGATGCGTCCTCCGTTGTGGAAGACGTCTGCGGCATTCTTGGCATAGCCCTGGCGCTGGAAAATCTCAAAGCCCTTCGAGTCCGTCAGCACTGCCTCAGACCATTCGCCAAACAGACCGTCACCCCGCCAGCTGTGCCAGATCACCTGATCGCCCCGAATCTCATAGCCCGCCTGTTTGCCGCAACTGACGAGCAGGAGCGGAAGCAAGGTGCAGAGAAGGCAGGTGCGTAGGGAGTCATTCATCAGGCGTGCATTACTTGGCCGCCGTCGATGTTCAAGGTCTGGCCGGTGATGTTTTTCGCCTGGTCGGAAGCGAGGAAGCAGGCCATGGCGGCATATTCTTCCGGCATCTGCCAGCGACCAAGGTGGGAGACCTTCTTGATCTTGGCAGCGGCCCAATCATCGAAGCTCTGGCGCTCCGCTTCAGGCAGCAGCTTCTGCCCGGCGGCCCAGATAGATTCGTTCAGCTCGGTCTTCACCATGCCGGGGGCGAGGGCGTTCACTCGGACATGGTGCGGGCCGAGATCCTTCGCGGCGCATTGCATGAAATTGATCAGCGCCGCCTTGGAGGCGCTGTAGGGAGGGTCGGTCTGCGAGCCCATCTGTCCGGCCACGCTGACGAGAAAGAGCAGGCTGCCAGCGCCTCGCTCGACGAGCTTTGGAGCAAAGGCGTGCGCGGTGTGGACGGCACCGAGCAGATTCACTTGAAGCACGCGAGGCCAGTCGGAAGGGGAGAGATTCCAAAACGGAAAGCCAAACTTCCCGGAGCCGATGCCGGCGCAGTAGATGACATGGTCCACTGCCTCGAAACTGGCCGCGAAGGCCTGCATCGCCGCGTATTCAGTCACATCGCCCGCGGTGATGAAATTGGCGTTGGCATCCCGGTCAAAGCCGCGCACCTCACAGCCTTCGGCGAGAAAGCCTTCAGCGATGGCGCGGCCAATGCCTCGGGCGGCTCCAATGATGGCGACAGACTGTTTTTGCAGGTGAAGATTCATGTTGGGAAATGGGGCAGCATGCAGGCGAGGATCGCCACGATGTCGCGGCTTTTTCGTGGGAATTTCCACTGCCTCACCGCTTGAAAAATCGTCGCAGAATTACGCTCGCCAGTTGGAAACGAGCCTCTACAATCCGCTCGCGATTTCACCCGCACAACAAACTCACACCACACACGACTATGGGCCTCATGGATTACCTCAAGGGTCAGTTTCTGGAAATCATCCAGTGGACTGACGACTCACGCGACACCCTCTCCTGGCGCTTTCCAGATGAGGACAAAGAAATCAAACGCGGTGCGCAGCTCATCGTGCGCGAATCGCAGGTGGCTCAATTTGTGTATCTCGGCCAGTTCGGCGACACCTTCGGCCCCGGCAAGCACGACCTCGTCACCGATAACATTCCGATCCTCTCCACGCTGAAAGGCTGGAAGTACGGCTTCGAGAGCCCCTTCAAGGCGGACATCTACTACGTCACCACCCGTCTCTTCACCGGCAACAAATGGGGCACCAGCAATCCCATCATGATGCGCGATCAGGACTTCGGCATCGTCCGCGTGCGTGCCTTTGGTACCTTTGATTTCAAGATCACCGATCCACGAGTCTTCCTCAAAGAAGTGGCTGGCTCCGATCATCACTTCCGCCTCGATGAATTCGCCGACACCATGCGCAGTCGCATCGTCAGCGTCTTCACCGATGCCCTCGCCACGGCCAAGGTCCCGGTGCTCGATCTCGCCACGCGCTACTCCGAGCTCGGTGATGCGCTGCTGCCGATCATCAATCCGATCACGACCACGAAATACGGCATCGAGATTGCCAGCTTCGTCCTCGAAAATGCCAGCGTGCCGCCAGAAGTCGAGCAGGCCATCGACAAGCGCTCCAGCATGGGCGCGATCGGCAATCTGAACGACTATGTGAAATTCCAGATGGCCGAGGGCATGGCCAAAGGGGGCGGCGGTCCTGCCGGCGCTGCCGCAGAAATTGCGATGGGCTTTGGCATGGCGCAGCAAATGATGGCGCAGGGCGTCTTCAATACCGCTGGTGGTGCCACGCCTCCGCCGATCCCAGGTGCCACACCACCTCCGATCCCCGGCGCGGCTCCGGCTGTCGATATCCTCACGCCTGCTCAAGTGGCTCAAACGCTCGGCGTGACCGAGGCGGATGTCATCGCCACCATCGAGGCGGGCGACATCAAGGCCAAGAAGATCGGCACCCAATACCGCATCACCAAAGCGGCGATGGATGAGTTCCTCGCGAAGTAGGTTTCCACTTCCATCAGCGCTTCCCGAAGATGCCCGGCCCTCCTGCCGGGCATCTTTGTTTTTGGCCGACACCTTCCTCTCAAGGCAAGAGCCCCGATCGCAGGCCCGTATGCCTTGCGCATGCTTCGTCACCTTCTTCTCGCCACGCTCGCCTCCACTCCCGTTTGGGCTGTTGGAGCCGCATTGACCTTTGAAAAGGATGTTCGCCCGATTTTGAAGGCCAACTGCTTTCATTGCCACGGCGAGGAAGGGGAGACCAAAGGCGGCCTGGACGTGCGGCTGGCTCGTTTCATTCAAAAAGGCGGCGAAAGCGGCCCGGCGATCATTCCAGGCGATGCGGCGAGAAGCCATCTCATCGAGCTGGTGAAGGCCGGCGAGATGCCGAAGGGCAAAACCAAGCTCAAAGAGCGCGACATTGCCATTTTGGAGCAATGGATCGCCGCCGGAGCCAAGACCGCTCGCCCCGAGCCGGAGAAGCTCGGCCCTGAGCATGCTTTCACGGATGAAGAACGGGCGTGGTGGTCACTCCAGCCGATTTC
Organism: Akkermansia muciniphila; assembly: GCA_943373155.1. GTDB lineage: Bacteria > Verrucomicrobiota > Verrucomicrobiia > Verrucomicrobiales > Verrucomicrobiaceae > Prosthecobacter. The sequence continues at coordinate 89,110 of CALSBJ010000011.1, forward strand.
GGCGCAGGCCAGGAAGAGTCTCGACGGCTTCATCGAGGCCAAATTGATCGAAAAAGGCCTCACCTTCTCTCGCGAGGCTGATCCGGCCACCTTCATCCGCCGCGCCTCTTTTGATCTCCTCGGCCTCCCTCCCACTCCCGAGGAGGTCCAGACCTTTGAAGCCGCCTGCATTCAATTAGGTCAGTCAGGTCAATCCGGTCAAATCCTCCCCGATGCCGCCGTGCTCGCTCTCATCGACCGGCTCCTCGCCTCACCGCACTATGGCGAACGCTGGGGTCGCCATTGGTTGGATGCGGCCGGCTATGCAGACAGTGAGGGCTTTGGCGAGAAGGACCTGGAGCGGAAATGGGCGTGGAAGTATCGTGACTACGTCATCCAGGCACTGAACAAGGATAAACCCTTCGACCAGTTCGTGCGGGAGCAGCTCGCGGGCGATGAGATGGTGCCGCAGCCATACAAAAACCTGTCCACGGATTCCATCGAGAAGCTCACCGCCACCGGCTTTCTCCGCATGCCTCCCAACGGCACCGGCGAGATGAACGACGCGGCCACGCAGAACGCGAACATTGCCGATACGATCAAGATGGTGGGCACCTCTCTTTACGGCCTCACCATTGGCTGCGCCCAGTGCCATGATCATCGCTACGATCCGATCTCGCAGGCGGACTATTACCGGCTGCGGGCCGTGTTCGAGCCGGGCTTTGATACCAAAGCCTGGCGCAGCACGCCGGGCAGGCTCGTTTCACTGCTCACGGATGCTCAGGCGGCCGAGTCCGCCAAGATCGAGGTCGAAGCCAAGAAGCTCGATGCCGCCCGCTTGGTGAAGCAGGAGGAATTCATCGCCGAGGTGCTAGATAAGGAACTCGCGAAAGCCCCGGAGAAGGATCGCGAAGCTTTGCGCAGCGCCTACCGCACCGAAGCCAAGAAGCGCACCGCCGATCAAACGAAGCTTCTCAAAGCCTGGCCGCGCATCAATCAACTCAGCGCCGGCTCGCTCTACCTTTACGACACGACTTACAAAACGAAGCACGCCGACACGCTGAAAAAGATGACCGAGGAAGCCACGGCCGTGCGGGCGAAAAAGCCCTTGGAGGAGTTCGTGCATGCCTTCACGGAACTGCCCAAGGCCAAGCCGGAACTCATCCCGGCCACCTTCATCTTCAATCGCGGCAACCACGACCAGCCGAAGGACAAAGTGTCCCCCAGCGAACTCACCGTGCTCGCGGCACATCGGAAGGTCGAGCTGCCGGAAAAAGATCCAAAACTCCCCACCACCGGCCGCCGCCTGGCCTTTGCGAAGGCGTTGACCGATGGCAAGCACCCGCTGCTCGCCCGCGTGATGGTGAACCGCGTGTGGATGCATCATTTCGGCAAAGGCATCGTCGCCAGTCCCGGCGATTTCGGTCAGCTCGGCAGCCAGCCGACGCATCCTGAGTTGCTCGATTGGATGGCTGCGGAGTTCATGCGCACTGGCTGGAGCCTGAAGCAGCTCCACCGCCAGATCATGACCTCCCGCACCTACCGCCAGGCCTCCACTCGCGATGACAAGCGTGATTTGATCGACCCCGATAACACCTTCCTCAGCCGCATGAACGTCCGCCGTTTGGAGGCCGAGACGCTGCGAGACTCGCTGCTGGCCATCAGCGGCAAGTTGAATCCCAAAGTCGGCGGTGCGCCCGTTCCCGTGACGCAGAACGAGGAAGGGCAGGTGGTCATCGGCAAGGACACGACGGACACCGCCGGCCGCCCCACCGGCAAAATCATTCCTCTGAATGGCGAGGAATTCCGCCGCAGCATCTACATCCAGGCCCGCCGCTCGCGTCCGCTGGAGATGTTCGCCACCTTTGATGCCCCGATCATGGAGCCGAGCTGCGATGCCCGCTCCGTCACCACGGTGAGCCCGCAGAGCCTCCTGCTCATGAATAGCGCCACGATGCGGGTGCATGCCCAGCAGTTCGCCCAGCGGGTGCAGAGCGAGGGCGGCAAGGACTCGCCGGATCAGGTGCGCCTCGCGTGGAAGCTGGTGCATGGCAAAGCGCCCTCGGAATCCGATGTGCAGCAGGGGGTGGAGTTCGTGCAGGCCCAGACGGAGTATTACCAGGCCAACCCCACCCCGCTGGAGGTGCAGCTCGCCGCGCCCTCGAAAACACCCGGCGATCCCGCTTTCCTCGGCCTCACCGCCCTCTGCCACGCCCTGATGAGCAGTAATGCCCTGCTTTACATTGATTAGTTCGCCTCAATCGGGTCAGTTCGGTCAAAAAAGGTCAATATTTGAGCCGCGAGGCGTCTGTAATCGCGAAAGTTTGCCAAAATGTGGCAAACTTCACCTTGTTATTTTGGCCTTTGCCCCCACTTTGGCCGCCGAAACATCAATTTTCACACCCAAAACCATGAGTCAGCAAAAAATGGACGGCGCTCAAGCCCTCATCAAAACCCTCGCCGACCTCGGCATCGAGTACATCTTCGGTTACTCCGGCGGCGCCGCGATCCCGATCTTCGACGCCCTCGAAACGGTCAAGACGGACATGAAATTCATCCTCGTCCGCCACGAGCAGGGAGCCGTTCACATGGCCGATGGTTACGCCCGTGCCACCGGCAAGCCCGCCGTGGTTCTCGTCACCTCTGGTCCCGGCGCTGGCAATACCGTCACCGGCCTCATGACCGCCCAGATGGACAGCGTGCCGATGATTGTCCTCTGCGGTCAGCAGGTCACTTGGATGCTTGGCAAGGATGCCTTCCAGGAGGCGGACATCTTCAACATCACGGCCCCCGTCGTGAAGCACAATTTCCTGGTGAAGAGCTCCAACGCGCTGCCCCGCATCGCTCGTGAGGCGTATCATATCTCCACCACCGGCCGTCCAGGCCCCGTGCTCATCGACATCCCGAAGGACATCAGCCAGGGGCCTTTCACCGGCACCTTTGACGAGCCGATGGACCTGCCCGGCTACCACCCCGAGGAGAACTTCAAAATCGATCAGGCCGGTATCAAAGAAGCCGCCCGCCTGCTCTCCCAAGCCAAGCGTCCCATCATCCTCGCCGGTCAGGGAGCGATGATCGCCCGTGCGGACAAGGAACTGCTCATGATGGCCGAAACCCTCGGCTGCCCGGTGACCACCACCCTGCTCGGCAAAGGCGTCTTCCCCGAAACGCACCCGCTTTCCCTCGGCATGCTCGGCATGCACGGCACCGCCTATGCGAACAAAGCCATCTGCGAGGCCGACCTCATCTTCAACGTCGGCTCCCGCTTCGATGACCGCATCATCGGCAAGCCGCACATGTTCGGCCGCAATGCCAAGCTCATCCACATCGACATCGACGCGGCCGAGTTCAACAAGATGATCAAAGTGGACGTCACCATCAAAGGCGACGCGAAAGCCGCCCTCAGCGATCTCCTTCCGCACATCGAGAAACTGCCCACCGAAGACTGGCTGACCCATCTCGACGGCTACAAGAAGAAGTTCCCCCTCTCTTATAAGAAGCAGGGCGGCCTGCGCATGCAGCAGGTGCTCGACGAGATGTACAATCTCACGAAGGGCAAAGCCATCGTCACCACCGACGTGGGGCAGCACCAGATGTGGGCAGCCCAGTTTTACAAAAATGACGAGAGCTACCACTGGATCAGCTCGGGTGGTGCCGGAACGATGGGCTTTGGCTTCCCTGCCGCCATCGGTGCCCAGCTCGCCTGTCCAAATAAGACCGTTGTCTGCGTTTGCGGAGACGGCGGCTTCCAGATGACCCTCTTCGAACTCGCCACCGCCGCGATTCACAAGCTGCCCATCAAGATCCTCATCCTGAACAACAGCTACCTCGGCATGGTCCGCCAGTGGCAGGAGCTCTTCTTCGAAAACCGCGAAAGCGGCGTCGATCTCATCGGCAATCCCGACTTCGTGAAGCTCGGTGAGGCTTACGGCATCAAAGGCTGGCACATCCGCCGCCCGGCTGATGTGGAGCGCATCCTCCAGCAGGCCCTCGATTACAACGACGGCCCCTGCATCATCGAAGCCGAGTGCATCAAGCTCGAAAACGTCTTCCCCATGATCCCCGCCGGAGCCGCTCTCGAAGACATGCTCACCGAGACGCCGAAGACGAAGATGGAAAAACCCACCGGTTCGACCTAACCCGTAGGCGCACTCGCCAGAGTGCGGCGAAGGCCCGATGAAAACCAACCGCATCATCCCAGGCGACGCCCTCGCCGAGTTGAAAAAGCTCCCCGCAGCCTGCGCCCAGTCCATCATCGCCGATCCACCTTACTTTAACGTTCTCGAAGATGAAGCCTGGGACACCCAATGGAAAACAGCCGCCGACTACCTCGCCTGGTGCGATGCGTGGGTCGCTGAATCCATGCGCGTCCTCTGCGATGACGGCCTCTGCTTCATCTTCGGCCAGTTAGGAAAGCGCGAGCACACCTTCCTCCACCTCATGTCACGCCTCGCCCAGCAGCACCAATTTCACGATCTCATCATCTGGGATCGTGCCGTGGGCTACAATGAGCGTCGCGACAGCTTCACGCCGCAATACGAGATGATCCTCGTCCTGCGCAAAAGCGATGCCGTGAAGTTCAACAAGGACGCCGTGCGTGTGCCCTACGACCGCGCCACCATCGCCGAGTATCTCCGCGATCCTCGTTACAAGGACAAAAAGGCCCGCAAAGCCCATCTCGAAGCCGGAAAGTTCGCCACCAACATCCTCCGCGTCCCCAGCTTGAAAGGGAACTCCAAGGAAAAGTGCGGCCACCCCTCACAAAAGCCCATCGACCTCATCGAAAAGCTCATCGCCTGCTCCACGGACGCAGATGATCTCGTCATCGACCCTTTCCTCGGCTCCGGCACCACTGCTGCCGCAGCTCAGCGTCTCGGACGCCAATGGATCGGCATCGAAAAAGACTCGAACTACATCCAGATCGCCCAAAAGCGTCTTGCCGCCGATTCCGACCTCTTTTCCAAATCATAAGTCATAAATCGTAAATCATACATCCCCACCACCATGAGCGACAAAATCACCGCCACCACCGACAAGAAGCCCGCTCCGCAGGCGGACATCATCAACATCCACACGCTCAGCGTCATGGTGAACAACCAGCCCGGCGTCCTCGGCCGCATCTGCGCCGTCTTCAGCCGTCGCGGGTTCAACATCGAGTCCCTCGTCGTCTCCCAGACGCGTGATCCGCGCTTCAGCCGCATGACCATTGGCATCAGCGGTCATCCCGAAGGCCTGCACCAGATCATCATGCAGGTGAACAAGCTCATCGACGTCATCCACTGCATCGAGCACACCGATCGCGACGCCGTCGCCAAGGAAATGGTCCTCATCAAAGTCGCCGCCGGCGCCGCCGACCGCACCGAGATCCTCCAGATCATCGAGCACTACGCCGGCAAAACCGTCGATCTCCAGGAAGACAGCCTCATCGCCCTCATCAGCGGCAACACCGACAAGCTCGACGCCGCCCTGCGCCTCCTCGGCAAATTCGACATCGTCGAAACCGTCCGCACCGGCAAAGTCGTCATGGCTCGCGGCCTCGCAGAGACCTGATCGCGTCAGCGGTCCGCGTTGCGGATGTCCACGACCATCACCGTGTTTACTGCGGCATCGTGCCAATAAGTGATGGCATGATCTCCGATGATCTTGATCTGTCTCGTTCGTAAGGTGCCATCGCGATCCGTGAAATCTCCCGATGTGTCGGGATTCGCACGCAATTGAAGCACGAAGTCGAGTATTCTCCTGCGTTGCGCCTTGCTACGAGGCATTGCTTCGAGCAAGCCCGCATGGAGAAAGACCTCGGCCATGCTTAGCGGGATTCGAGTTCTCGTTCAAACTCCTCGACCGTGAGCCAATTAGAACGGTTTTTGTCGCCTAAACGACTTGCCACCAATCGTTGATATTCCTCGTCGTGCCGATGGCGGAGATGAAAAAGAAAAGCCGTCACCTCGTTCAATTCTGGCTCTGTTAACACAGTAATTTCTTTTTTGATTTGCTCGACGCTCATGAGCCGATTTTCGCAGCAGACTTGCCGTGCTGCAAGGCTCAATCTATAAGCTCCCCCCCTTCATGCGCATTCTCCACCTCACCCCCGGCACCGGCACCTTCCACTGCGGGAGTTGCTTGCGGGATCACGCCTTGATCAAGGCGCTGCGAGTGCGCGGGCATGATGCGCTGATGGCACCGCTGTATCTGCCGCTGGTCACAGATCGGGAATTTGGCACGCAGGAACTGCCGGTGCAGATCGGTGGCATCTCCTTGTATTTGCAGCAGAAGTTCACGTGGTTTCACAAACTGCCGAAATTCATCCATCACTGGCTCAACAAGCCCGACCGCCTCCGACAGGCCGCCAAGCGCATGGGCATGACCAGCGCCAAATCCCTTGGCGAGATGACTTTGGGCTCCCTGTTGGGCACCGAAGGTCGCCAATGGGGCGAATGGAAAAAGCTCCTCGAATGGATTCGCGGCGAAGGGAAGTTCGACGTCGTTTCGCTCTCCAACAGCCTCCTCACCGGCCTCGCGCCAGCCATCGAAAAGGAACTCGGCATCCCCGTCGTCTGCTCCCTGCAGGGCGAGGACAGCTTTATTGATACGCTGCCCGATCCGTATCGTGAGCAATGCTGGGAAGCCATGAAGCGCAATGCTCGCAGCATTCGCCGCTTCATTGCGCCGAGTGAGTTTTATGCCCGCCACATGCACCAGCAGCTCAATGCAACGGAGGGACAGATCAAAGTCCTGTTCAACGGCATTGATGCGTCCAGCTTCACCACGGCCTCGCCCGATCCGAACTGGCCCACCATCGGCTATTTCGCCCGCATGATCCATGGCAAGGGCCTCACCACGCTCATCGATGCCTACATCACCCTCGTGAAACGTGGCAGCGTGCCTCGCCTGAAGCTCCTCATCGGCGGTGCAGCCACGCCCGTGGATGAGAAATACATCGCCGAGCAAAAAACGAAGCTCAAAGCCGCCGGTTGTGACGCCCGCGTCGAGTGGCGACCCAACCTCGACTTCAAAGACAAGGTCCACTTCTTCCGCGATCTCACCGTCTTCAGCGTGCCCGCCACCTACGGCGAGGCCTTTGGTCTGTACGTGATCGAAGCCATCGCCAGCGGCGTTCCCGTGGTCGAACCTCGTCACGGAGCCTTCCCCGAACTCATCGAAGCCACCGGCGGCGGCATCCTATGCGAGTCCGACCACGTCGAATCCCTCGCCAACGCCCTCGAAAGCCTCCTCCTCGATGGCGAACGCTGCGATCAGCTCATCAAAACCGGCGTCGCCAATGTCCGTGCCCGTTTCAGCGCTACGAAGATGGCCGAGGACTTTGAGAGCATGCTCTGCGAGGCCATCGCCTAATCACTGCAGCCTGCCTTCGTCCACGTCGATGTAGTGAGCGATGGTCTGGATGTCATCGCGATCCCCGAGACCTCCGTCCGCTTTTCGTTTCGCCAAAATGGCCGTGATGTGATCATTCCAGCCGAGTGTTTTCACATAGTGATTCCAGATCAGTTTCTCGTTGGCATTGAGAGGCCTGCTGCGCTCTTGGCACCATTGCAGGATTTCCTCATCCGTGCCGCCTTGAAGCACCCGAGCAGTTAGCTCGTCGTAGCCGATGTGGAGAAAATCCACCAGCGCCCCATCGCTTCCTTTGCCCAGATTGGCATGCAAATCCTCCCACAGCCTCCCAGCGGCATGCAGACGAATCTTTCCGATCATACGCGGGAAGTATTTTAACCCGGTGGTTTCATCGAGAGGACTGCAAGGCAGCGTGGCGGGATCAGGTTTGGCGGACATGCGCCGCATTGGAGCCGACCAGCCACGATTCGCAATCGAATCTACTCCACCTTCAGCACGCCGTTCATCACCATCCAGTGGCCGGGAAAGGTGCAGAGATACGGGTAATCGCCTTTTTCCTTTGGTGCGGTGAGGTGAATCGTGAATTCACCCTTCGGATTCGTCATGTCGGTGTAGGCGATGACGTCGTCGCTATCGGGGACGTAGTGCTTCTGCATGCCCTGTGGGTCGGTGATCATGAGATTGCACTTCTCGCCGAGTTTTTGCAGCGAGCCGGGTTTGGCGAGCAACCAGTTGTGCGGCACGACATCGGGGTTCTTGAAGCGAATGGTGAGTTTTTCGCCCGCTTTGGCCGAAAGCTGCTTTTGGACGAATTGCAGGCCCAAAGCGGCTTCGACGATGATTTCGCGTCCGGGCTCGCCTTGGGCCCACGGGTTCGGTTTCGCCGGTTTCGGGGCTTCGAGGCCGATTTGAGCCGCGTGGTTCGTTTTGGCGATCTTCGTGTAGCCGGGGAAATCCGTGAACGGCTCCGCCAAGGCGTGCGCGGTCATGAAAACATCGTGCCCTGTGCTCACACGGACGTGAATCTGGCTGGCGGTGACGATTTGCGGGATTTCGAGGAAGAGCGCCTTGCCGCCATCGAGCTTCTGCACGCTGCGGACTTCGAGTGGATCGTGCCCCGGCGTGTCGGCATACTTCACGGAATACTCCGGCGAGCCGTATTGCGGCCCGTATTTGTAGTTCCAGCACTGTGCGAAGCACGTCGCGGCATCCGCGTCCTTCACCGGTTGGTTGAAACGGATGATGACGCCGTTGTCGCGAGCCTCAAACGCCACCGGCACCGGTTTGTCGCCGCCGGTGAAGCGCACGCGTTGGAAGCAGCCGTCCTTCGGCGTGTAAGTGCCCCAGCCCTGCATGCCGTTCACATAAAGATGCCCGTCCTTCGGATTGAAACGCGCACACTGCGGCCCCGAATCAAAGTTCCCGCTGATTTTGACCGCCGCCGCCTGCCAACGACCCTTCACCTGCTGCCGCATGACCAACCAAGCACTGCCACCGCCCGAGGAGAGATGGATCAAGTTGTTGTCGCCTTTAAGCGAGGCCCAGGAATGTGGTGCAGTCGTCCCGACTGCGGCAGGAATAAAAACCTGCGAGCTCGCCGAGTTATCCTCGCCACGCGGCAGATACATCAGCACCGGCTCCGGCGGCTTCCCATCCTTCGGACCACCCGCACCAAAGTGCGCCCCGAGATTCTGATCCAGCTCGATCTGGCAAATCGACGTCGCAGGTGTCCAATCGCCCTCTTGCACGCTCGTCGTGACAAATCGGCCATCGGGCGAGAGACCGAGGCCATTCGGATTGCGGAAGCCGGTGGCGAGCACCTGAAGTGATGCGGGCACTCCTGCCCGCAATGAAGCGCTTTCGGCGGGCAAGAGTGCCCGCCCCACTTCAATCCGGCAAACACCCTGATTCCCCGATGCGAAATACCAACGGCCTTCTTTGTCAGTTTCGAGCCCCACGATGAAATCATGTCCGCCCGGCGAGGTCTGCATTTCATTCGTCACACACTCATAGAAATCCGCTTCGTCATCGCGATTGAGATCATGCAAGCAGGTGATCTGATCGCGACCGAGCACGTAGAGCTTGTCCTTGATGATCTTCATCCCCAGCGGCTGATGCAGCCCCGTGGCAAAGCGTTTCCAACGCAGCTTCTCCAGCTTCTCGTCGATGCCCTTCACCAGCCACACCTCGCCCGTCATCGTCGCGATGGCAGCGGTGCCATCGCGGAAGAAATCATGCGCCGTGATGAAGAACAGTGTGCCATACGGATTCTCGAACGGGATGGTGATCCGATCCGTCGCGAACCGCGATTGCGTGCCGAGTTCGCCTTTGGTTTCGATCCATTGCGGCCATTGGGCGGGGCTTGGTGCGGGTAGTGGCGTTTCGGTGGTGACAATATTGACCTCATTGAGGCGGCGGAAAAAGCCACGGTAGGAGCCAGGGAGCTTCTTTTCCTCTTTAGAGATCACTTGGCCATTCATCGGCGCACCGGCCATGAAGCCGTGGCGGTTGTCGTTGAGCTTGATGAAGCCTCCCGACCACTCCAAACGCCACGCCATGCGTTCAGGATCAAAAACAGCCGCTTTGTCCTCAAAGCGCACGCAGACCGCTTTCGGAATCGTCAAACCTGCTCCTTTAAAAACCCCGCTGAACACACTGCCGAGATCACTCGCGGCCCAGCGTCCGTCTTTCCAGGTGACCTGATCGTTTTGATTGCCCCAGTGGCCTTGCTGGCCGCCGTCCATGCCGGGGAAGGGCGGGATGAGCGCGGGGAGCGGTTTCTGCTTCATGAAATGCAGCGCCTGCTTGCCGTAGAAGTCGAAGGTGCGCTCGCGATTGACGAACTCCTGCCAGTGCTGGTGGTCGGCTTTGTTGAGCGGCGGCAGATCCGGTGTGAACTCGACGGCCTTCGGCGCGGGTGGTGGGAGGAGATCGCTGAGGTTGTCGAAGTCCCAGAGGCCAAGCGTGTTGTCCATGCGCAGACGCGGGGCGCTGCCTTTGCGCGGCTTCATGACGCCGCGTGAGAGGCGCACGTCATCGAGAATGCCATCGCACCCGATGCCGCCCTCGACGAGCCGGCCGAAGGCCAGACGTAGATCGGACTTTCCGGTTCGATTCGGGGCGGGAACGGACTGGAAAGTCCGTTCTACGGTGGCGACCTGCTTGCCATCCACCCACATCACGACGCCCTTCTCATCGACGCTCGCGAGCAAGTCATGCCACTTGCCATCGCAGACATCGACCTTCGAATCGTAATCGCCGCCGCGTCCGGGCATGTAGAGCGCCAGCGTGCCGCGACCCGCGTGCGTGTAGAGTTCCCAATGCGTCGCCGAGGACTTCATCTCGGACGCGACGAGGATGTTGTAGCCCTTTTTGCCATCCAGCTTCGCGCGACACTCCACTGTGAACGGCAGCTTCGCATACTCCGCATCGCCATCGACCCCCCAGCCGCCCTTCAGCGCCTTCCCAAACTCCTCGCTCAAGGAGGCCACGGTCTCCGCTTTGCTGACCTCTGACTTCTGACTTCTGACCTCTGACTTCTCACGCCACGTCCGATACTTCGGCTTCTCACCTGGCTTCGCATCATCGAGCTGCGGCACGAGCCACTTCAAGCCGTCAAGATTGTCGAGTAGGCGACCTTCGGCGTCCTCGTCCGTGTGATTCAGGATGCCAATCGGGCCACTGTAGCCGCTGGCGCGGATCTGGCGCAGCACTTTCACGTCCTGCGTGCCGACGCCGAGCGGGAGGATTTTGCGGCCCTTCGTGTCGCCGGCGATGTCCATGCCGTTGAGGTTGAGGCAGAGCAGATGGGGTTTCATCGCTTCGATGGCCTTCGGCAGGCGGTCGAGGTGGCTGTGGCCGTGGTGGAGGTTGTAAACGATGCCCACGTTGTCGGTGGCGTGGTTCTTTTTGAGGTAGTCGCACACCGCGACCATGTTCTCCGGCTCGCCGCCCCAACCGCCATGGTTGTAGATGCCCACTTGGCTGCCGATGGCCTTCGCTTTGGCCAAAATGGGCAGCAGACCTTCCGCGGCGGATTTGACCTGGGCTTCCTGCGTGTCGCCCGCACCCTTCATCATGATCCAAAGCTGCGGATGCAGTTTGTATTTCTCAAACAAACGGAACGCCTCGTCATGCGCACCCCAGAACGCGAACATTTCGATGCCGTGCTTTTGATAGGCGAGGATCTCCCGCTCAAACTCCATGACATGCTCCGGTCGCCAATCGTAGGCCACTTTTTTGAGCCCCATCTTCGCCACCATCTCGGCACGGGCCTCCGGTGAGCGTTTCGCCGCATCAAAGGGAACGATGCACCACGCGGCGAGATTTTGTTTGTCGAAGAGGTCCGCAGCATTGAGTGGGCCTACGGAACACACGGAATACACGGAAAGGATCAGAAGACAGAGGTGTCGAAGAAGAGGATTAGAATTCATAAAATCAGGTTTCCGTTTGTTCCGTGTATTCCGTAGGCAGTCACGCTGGACCGCAATAGCCGTCAAGATTCACAAATCGCTCGATTTGAATTTTGGGATGGTGACCGAAGTTGATGAGCAGGCCAAGCTGCATGCCAGTGGCTTGCAGGTAATTGATGATCTGCGCTCGATGTTCATCCGTGAGATGGGAGACGGCTTTGAGTTCGAGGATGATCTTGCCGAAACAGACGATATCCGGGATGAAGGTATGCTTCAGCCGTCTTCCTTTGTAGAGCAGCGGAAATTGGCTTTGGGCATCAAAAGGGATGCCTAGCAGCTCGAGTTCGGCCTCCAGACACTCCTGATAGATGGGTTCGGTGAAGCCGCAGCCTTTGAGCTTATAGACCTCAAAGCAAGCACCGCGGATGCGGTAGGATTCGTCGGGGTAGATGAGTTTGCTCATGGTGAGTTGGTTTGGCCTACGGAACACACGGAATACGCGGAAGGGATCAAAAGGCAGAAATGAGGAGGAGTTTGGAAATCAGAATCATTTTTCCGTGTATTCCGTGTGTTCCGTAGGCAGTCACTTCGCATAGCTCTTCCAATGCGCCTCGAGCCACTTCGCATCCGGTTTACCATCGAAAACGAGGAGGCGGTATTTGGACACATAAGGCTTCCCGGGCTCGATGGCCCAATCGCCATCCTGCGAAGGCGCCACGCAGAGTTGCGGGTTCTTCGGATTCAAACGCAGCGGCTGCGGAAAGCGGAAATTCGACGGATGAATGAGCACGGCGATGCCCGTGGGCGTGCCATCAACCATGCCGCCGAGGTGAACCCATTTCGCCTTGGTGCTGTCGCCGGATTTTCGATCATGGCCCTCGCTGGTGAGCATGGTGACGGCATCGACCGGATTCCAAAGCGGGTTCCCACGCACGCCGAGACCGCCGTAGTGGTATTTGGGCAGTTTGAGCGGCTTTTCGCCCGCGCAGGTCTGCGTGCTCGTGAGATCGATGACGTTCGCGAGCGTGCCATCGAGCGTCTGTTGCGACACCGCGACCTCCCAAGTCTCATTCAACACTTTTTCATCGGGCGTGTGGCTGTGATCGAGAAACACATGCCGGCTCACAAAACCGCCCGCAGGGCCATTCCAGACCTTCTCCAGCTTCTCAAAGCGCACTTCGGCCGCGATCTTGCCATCCTTGCCCATGTTCCAGAAATCGGGATGCGAGTCGCCAAACTCCGTCTTCGTCCATCCGATCCACACACCACGCTGCCAAGGATGATCGGCCTGATGATTGCCCGTGACGAGTTTGCCGCTCGGCGAGTAGATCGGATGCAAATGGGCACCGTGAGCAAAAGACGCGGCCACGCCTTCCGGAACCTCATCGGGCTCCATTTGGTAATCACAGACGGTTTTGCCGCTGATGGCAAAGCGGACGACGGAGCCGGATTTTTCGGCGGTGATGTCGGCGGAGCGGGCGAGAGGGACTGAAAGGACAAAAA
>CALSBJ010000012.1:0-100218 GCA_943373155.1 Akkermansia muciniphila
GATGCCTTCGTTCGGCAAAAGATGCGGCGGACGAGTGCGGTATTTGAGACCGATGACGGCCACGCCCATCGGATTGAAGACCTGCGCGGCATACACGACGTGCGTCTTCCACGCATGCCCGCCATAGCCGCCACCGGCACACACGACGATGGCCATGCCATTGCGAGTTTCCTTCGGCGGCAGATACGGCGTGATCGTGGGCACCGAGACGCTCTGGATGGTCTGGTTGTCCTTGATGACCTCCGGCGCGGCGTCTTCCAGGAACTGCGGCGGCTTGTCCGGCCAGAGCAAAATGGGCTCCGGCGTGCCGGGACCGAGTTGCTGGATCAGTTCGCGCTCGCTGGGGGTGAGCTCGGCGAAGGCGGAGGTGGCAAAGAGGAGGTTTAGCAGCAGCAATTTCATTTCACGACCTCCACATCAATCACCATCGCATTCATCTTCGGAGCATCGTGGATGTACAGCAGCTTGCCGGGGCTGATCTCGCGGATGCTGGTGTAGTTGAAGCCGACTTTTTCGCTGATGACGTGATGCACGGGCCAGGTCTGGCCGCCATCGAGGCTGAACATGAGGCAGCTCGCGGGGCGGCCGTAACTACAGGCGAGGATGCCATTGCTCATGAGCACCAGATCGGGCAAAACGCGGCCGACTTCGAGTTCGACGGGCTTGGTCCAGGTCTTGCCCGCGTCATGGGAAAACATCTGCTTCATGCGGCTGTTCCGATCACCCCGGATGACAGCGACTTGTTCGGTGCCACTCAGGCGGCACACGGCGGGCTCGCCACCGGGGCCGATGGTGCTGAAGTAGGTCCACGTCTTGCCTTCATCGGTGCTGCGCATGAGGTGGGACATGCGCACGGTGTTGTTGCGGCCATCGGGCAGCTTCACGGCCTTCCGACTCCACACGACCATCGTCGAGCCGCCATCGGCATCGTTCCAGATGTGGCGCTCGCAGATGATTTGATCGCCATTGGACTCGTTGGTGAACTCTTTCGGCAAACGGATCTCGTTGTCGATCATCTCAAAGCTCGTCGCATCGGCATTGAGATGCACCGTTTTGCCCGTGACGCGGCCGTCCGGCTGCGTGCGTGTCCAGCGTGACACAGCGAGGATTTTTCCATCGGGGCGGCGCACACAGGGCAACGGCGTGGTGTCGAGTTGGTCGAGTCCGGGGATGGGCGACCATGTTTTGCCCGCGTCGGTCGATTTGAGCAGGCCGTAGGGCTCATAGAAGGCATCCGGCCCTTGGGCGACGCTCATGAGGAGCAGTCCGCGACCCATGTCGTAAAGATAAGGCCGCGTCTGGCGGATGTCATCGCGTGGGATGTCCCACGGCTCGCTGAGGGTGAGCTTGATCGGCGATGGCGGCAAAGGCGCGGTCATTTTGCGCGTGCCGAGCTTCACCGACTGCCAGATCGCCTCGCCCGTGGCGGTTTTGGCGCTCGATCCGAACTGGATGAAGGCCTCCGGCGAGTCCGCAGGCTTCCAGAACGCGCCCTGCCCTTCCACCTTCTTCACGCCATCGACCCACATCTCCATGTCGATGCCGCGAATGACGAGGCGGTAGGTGTGAAAGCGGTTCGTCGTGTCCATCGGGATGAAGCGGTCCGTGTGGCTCGCCGCCTGATTCGCGAAAAGCACGAGTCCTTCCTGATGTCGCCCATCGCTGACGAGCACGGACACCGGCGCCCCATCACGCCACGGCCACAGCGAGGCGGAGGTCTTGTTCTTTTGCGAGCCCGTCGTCGCGAGCACCTTCGCCACGACTTCGACGATGATTTCCTCATCGGCGATCGGCTTCCAAGACGCGCGGAAGTTCGCGAACGCCTTGTCATCATCGGTCAATCGCAGGCCCGCGGCCTCGAGCGTAGCCTTTGGAGTGCCCGTGGCTTTCCAAACGCCGCCGGGCAGTGATTTGGCGTCGTACTGAAGCTGCCAAGTGATGTCCTCCGCGTGCAGCGAGGCGGCGAGAGACAAGAGAAGGAAAAGGCGGGCAAGCATGATTTGGGATTAACGCCAAAAAGGGCAAGGCTCTACCAGGGCAGTGTGTCTCGTCCCGTAGGTTCGGCCTGAACAGAAAGACCCCATGAAAATGCCAAAAACCTGTCACACCGCTTTTGCCGAGAAACGACAAAGGGTGGAGATGAGTTCCATCCATTGAATGTCTGACGCTGAATCTGAACGCTTGCGCGAGATGCTGGGCGGCCTGCACGAGGAGTGCTGGGGCTGGGCTTTGGCATGCTGTCGCGGGGCGGAGGAGACGGCGGAGGAGGTGCTGCACATGAGCTATCACAAAGTCCTCGATCAACGCGCCCGCTACGATGGCCGTTCGGCCTTCAAGACGTGGCTGTTTTCGGTGATCCGCCTCACGGCGCTGGATCATCAGCGCTGGAGCATGCGGCGCTGGCTGCGTTTCGTGGGGCTGGAGCATGCAAAGGAGTCTGCGGCGACCATACCTTCAGCCGGTGAGGCGCTGGATCGACGTGAGCGATGCGCGGAAGTGCGTGCGGCGCTGAAATCCCTACCCGCCCGGCAGGCGGAGACGCTGCGGCTGGTGTTTTTCCATGATTTGAAACTCGATGAGGCGGCGCGAGTCATGGGCATCTCACCCGGTTCGGCCCGCCAGCACTACGACCGAGGCAAAACGAAGCTCCGTGACCTTCTCCAACTCCACCCTGATGACGCATGAAACTCGAACAACGTCTCCATGAACTCCGCGATGACGAGCGCCGCCGCGTGCCGCCGTTGGATCGTGTGCTAAGAGGCCGTGAGGCTCGCCAAACGGCATCCTGGCGATGGCTCGGTGCGGCAGTCACGGCCTGCATGGTCGCGGTTTCGATGCTGCTCTGGATGCAGCCCGCTGCGGAGCCGGAGCTCACGCTGGAGGTGCTCTTTGAAGACGACATCTGGACGACGCCTAGCGATGCGCTGCTGGCGGAAAATGCCACGCCCGAGCCACTCGCGGGCGATGCGGTAATTGAGAGCCTCACGAACGACATCAACCAACTGCTCAAGCCATGAAACTCATCTGCTACCTTTACCTCGCCACGCTGATGCTCGGGGGCCTCGCTCAGGCTCAAACGGGCAGCGGTCTGCTGGACCAGATGCTGCCACCTGAGGTCGTTTTGCCCCATGCGGCCACGCTCGGCCTCGATGACACACAGCGTGAAAAACTGCGCAGCAGCCTGGCTCCACTCCAAAACGAGATGCGCCCCTTGCAGGCGCAGATGCATCATGCGGAGCGTGATTTGGTGTCGATGCTTTCTGCACCAAAACCGAATGAGGCGGCGGTGCTGACGAAGTTTGCGGCTCTCGGCGTGCTGGAGGGTCAAGTGAAGGTCATCCGGCTCAAAATGACGCTACTGGTGAAGTCCGTGCTCAGCGCCGATCAGCAGTCGAAGGCATTGGCATTGAAAACCGCACAGCCCACGCTTCCCGGCGATGGCAGCCGCATTCGCGATAAACTCATGCGCGTGCGTGATGGCCTCGCCCGCTGGAAAACGGAAGGTCGTGATGTGACGGAGGTGCTGCGGCTGTGGGAGCAGTTTCAGCAGTTCTCCGAACGACACTGGCATCAGCAGGCCTTTCGTGCACTGGATGAGGCTTTGAAGCTGCTCGAAGCACCGAAAAAGTAATCACTGCTGTCACACCGCGATTCCTTCTTGGCGACAGATGAGGCATGAAACAACTCCTTCTCGCTCTCACACTGCTTTGCGCCTCTAAACTCGCTGCGCAGACGTTGTCGGGCCTCACGATCACGAACAACAATTTCAATTATGATGCGCCGGATGGACCGGTGACGGGCATCATCCGCCTGCCGACAGGCAGCGGACCCTTTCCTGCGGTGCTCATCAGTCATGGCAAAGGTGGCTCGCCGGTCGGTTTCAGCCTGCAGCATGCGAACATTCTTGTCGGCTGGGGCTTTGCCTGCATCGGCCCGGAATACACGCATGTGGGCAGCTCGGTGAACCCACCGGACAACGAAGGTTACTGCCCCGAAAACAGTCGCCGTGCCCGCCGGGCGCTAGAGATCCTCGCGGCGACTCCGGGCGTGGATATGACTCGGCTGGCTTTGTTTGGTCACAGCATGGGTTCGTTCATGAGCGCCGGGCTCGCCGGCGAGATCCCGACGCAGATCAAAGCGGCCTGCATCAGCGCGGGTGGCACCGCCGGGCAAAGCGATGTGGGTTTGGCGACACCCGCCATGCAGGAAGTGCAGGGCATCACCGCCCCGTTTTTGATGTTTCACGGCACGGCGGATACCACGGTGTCGCCTTCGCAGTCGGTGAATCTGCAAAACATCCTCACCACCAACGGCGTGCCGAACAAACGACTGCTCTATCAGGGCATCGGGCATGACATCATCAGCACCACGTTCAAACGCACGGACATCCACGCCATCGCACGAGCGTGGTTCACGCAGCATGGCGTGCTGGCTTTTGCAGGCAATACCACGCCGACGATGACTGTCGCATCGAGCACGACGGTGATGGCGGGTTTGGCCTCCACCCCGCTGGCGATCACACTCGGCGATGCCGAGACAGCCTCGACAGCACTGACGGTGCAGGCTTTCACCACGGATGATGCCCGCCTGCCCAATAGCGCCCTCGTGCTCAGCGGCAGCGGGGCAAATCGCACGCTCACCATCACGGCACCGCCTGGGCAAAGCGGCACCGTGGAGGTCTCGCTCGTCGTGAATGACGGCCAGCTCGCGAGGGCGAGCTTTCTGCAAGTCACGATCCAGCCGCCGTCGATCACGAATGTGAATCATCGGCCCACGATCACTTGGATCGCCGATCAGCGCAGCACGCCAGGCACGGCAGTGAATGGAATCGCCTTCACCATTGGCGATGCCGAGACCGCAGCGGCTTCGCTCACGGTCACCGCCGAATCCTCAAATGCCACGCTGCTGCCTTTGGCAAACATCGTGCTTGGCGGCAGCGGAGCGAATCGAACGGTGTCACTCACACCGGTGAGCGGTCAGAGCGGCATCGGCACGATCACGCTCACCGTGAGCGATGGCGCGAAAACCACCGCCACGGCTTTTTCCTTCACCGTGGCCGCCACCGTCCCTGGAAACACCGCCCCCACGATCCAATCCATCGCCAGTGAAACGATCCCGGCAGGCAGTGTGTATGGCAGCATGCCGCTCATCGTCAAAGACACCGAGCAGGCTGAAACGGCGCTCACACTCACCGCCACCTCTTCAAACACCACGCTCGTGCCTGTCTCCAGCATCGTGTTTGGAGGTCAGTCCTATGGCCGCACGGTGCAAGTGACACCCGCCGCAGGTCAAAGCGGTCGCAGCACCATCACCGTGACCGTCAGCGATGGCACGAACACGAGCAGCATCGCCTTTGTGCTCGATGTGGTGAGCGGTGATGCCGTGCCGGTGATCAGCGGCCTGCCCAGCGTGCATTCGATGGCCCTCGGCAGCACGCCTGCGGCCCTCGCTTTCACGGTGAACGATGCGGAAACATCCGCCGCCGATCTCCGTGTGACCGCCTTTTCATCGAACTCCAGCCTCGTGCCCGATGACGCGATCACGCTCGGCGGCAGTGGATCTTCTCGCAGCCTCACGATTTCACCGCTGAGTGGTCAAACCGGCGCGGCCACGATCACGCTGAGCCTCTCCGATGGCAGTTACACGCGGCGAGCGCAGTTCCTCATGACGGTCACGGACGCCGGCAGCGCCGCCGCGCAGTTCAGCCGGCCTCGCGGCGTCTTCATCCTCGATAGCGGCGGCACGCTGAACTACACCACCACCTTTGGCAGCACCATCTCCCTACGAGATGCCAACCTCCGCTCGCTGCCCTTTGTCGATGGCTTCACGCTCCGTGTGGCGTGGAGCGATGTCGAGAGCGGCCTTACGCCGGGGCATTACGACTTCTTCATCATTCAAAACCTGCTCAACAAGCTCCCCGCAGGCCAGCGGCTCTCGATCATCATCGTGCCCACCGAGCCCGCCTACATCGCCACCACGCCCGGCGTGCAGACGTGGAGCGACGCCGGCCTTACGCGGGCCACTCCATGGGACCCATACTTGCGCACGCGACGCCGCGCCTTGCTCGCCGCGATGGGTTCGCTCGTCAGCGGCGGCGTCGCTTTGCGAAAGGATCCGCGACTCGATCTGCTCGATCCCTACCTGCCCGGCGGCTTCACCGGCATCCGCGATCCGAACAGCACGCCGCTGCGCAATCTACCCGGCTACTCGCGTGCGAACCTGCTCGCCGCCGTGCGGGATGAACTCATCACGCTGCAACAGGAGTTCCCCGGCAAATTCGTTCAAATCGGGTTTTGGCCCATCACCGATGCTCAGGACGCCAGCTACGGCGGTGTCACCGCCTCCGAGTGGATGCGGCAGCAGGTGCTCGCCGAGTTCAACGGCCTCCTCCGGCCTCGCGTGGGCTTCTTCATGGAAAACCTCGCCGCCAGGCGCACCGGGCCGAATGTGGAACCCTCCAGCGCCACACCCGTCACCGGCTTTGGCAGTGCGCTTTTCAACTCACGCGATGCCACCTGGAATGGCTTTCAGATGCTCGGAAGCTGGACACGGCCCTTCAACGACGGTCACGTCACCAACACGCTCCACGGCACGCCGAATGAGGCGCTTGAATTCGCCTTCAACACCTACCGCGCCGAATATCACGAAGTTTACATCGGCGATATCGACAACCCCGCCTTTCAACCTGCCCTGCAACGCTGGCATGATTTTTACGCCAGCACCGTCTCGACAAACCCGGCCAGCGATGAAGACGGCGATGGCCTGCCCCTCGCCTGGGAGCAGCAATACGGCCTCTCGCCTCTTTTGAGCAACCACAGCGCCGATGACGATCATGACGACCTCCCACTGCTGCTCGAATACGCCTTTAACCAGCATCCCGACCTCTCCAGCGCCTCCGCTCTTCCGACACCAAGCACCGCCATCAACCCCAACGATGGCCTCACCTACCTGCACTACCATTTCCTCCGCCGCCGCGATGCGCCGCAGCTCCGCTACACCATCGAAGTCAGCCCTGATCTCAGCCTCTGGCAAAGCGGCCCCACTTTCACTCAAGAGCTCAGCTCCACACCGAGTGGCGATGGCGTCACAAACCTGGTCACCGTGCGCCTGCTGCCCGCCCTGGGACCTGGAGCCGAGAGGAACTTCGTGCGGGTGAGGGTGGCGACCGCGCCGTGAGTCATTTTTCAGGCAATGGCTCATCTTGACCCCTTGCCTGACCTCTTGACCATGCGCCCATGATTTCCTGGTTCGCCCGCAACTCCGTCGCTGCCAATCTCCTGATGCTCGCCATCATGGGGCTGGGCTTGTGGACACTGCTCACGGGGCGCATTCCGCTGGAAGTGTTCCCGGACATGCCGTCCCGCTTCCTCTCGGTGAATGTGCCCTATCCAGGTGCCACGCCGGAGGAGGTCGAGGAGACCATCGTGCTGCGCATCGAGGAGGCCATCCAGCAGGTCACGGGCATCAAGCGCATCGTTTCCACCGCCTCGTCCAGCGGCGGCATGGTGATGATCGAGATCAATGATGCCGATCAGGCCCGCGACATCATCGACGAGATCAAAATCCGCGTCGATGCCATCCCAAACTTCCCCAGCCTCGCTGAGCGGCCCATCATCCAGCAGGATGACCACCTCGATTCCGTCATCAGCGTCATGCTGGCGGCGGACATGGCCGAGCGTGACCTGCGCCGCCTGGGCGAACAAATCCGCGATGAGATCGCCTCGCTGCCCGGCATCTCGCATGCGAATCTCAGCGGCGTGCGGCCTTACGAGATCAGCATCGAGATCCCCGAGGCCACGCTGCGGAAATACGGCCTGACTTTGGATCAAATCAGCGCCGCCATCCGCGGCAGCGCCATCGACCTGCCAGCCGGCGTGGTGCAGACGGAGGCGGGAGACGTTTCCATCCGCACGCGTGGTCGTGCCTACAGCGGGGCGGATTACGCTCGTGTCGTGATCCTCACACGGCCCGATGGCACGAAGCTTACGCTCGGCGAGGTGGCGAAGATCGCCGATGGCTTCAATGAGAACCCGCTCATCTCCCGGCTCGATGGCAAACGCTGCGTCTCCATCACCGTGATGCGGGAGAAGTCGCAGAACGCCATCGAGATCGCCCAGAATGTGAAGGACTACATCCTCACGAAGGGCAGCAAACTGCCCGATGGCGTGCGGCTGGAGTTCTGGAACGATCGCTCGAAGATCGTGAAAGGCCGCATCCAGCTCCTGCTGCAAAACGCCCGCAGCTCCCTCATCCTCGTCTTCATCTGTGTGGGGCTCTTCCTCCGCTTCGACGCGGTGTTCTGGGTGGCCGTGGGCATGTGCATGAGCTTCCTCGGTGCCTTTGCGCTGATGCCGCTGTTCGATCTCTCGATCAATCTGAGCTCCGTCTTCGGCTTCATCCTCGTGCTCGGCATCGTCGTCGATGATGCCATCGTCACCGCCGAGCAGGTGGATACCTTCAAACAAGAGGGAAGATCGGCGCTGGATGCCGCCATCGAGGGCGTGCAGCGTCTCGCTGCGCCCATCACCTTCGGCGTGCTCACCACCATCGCCGCCTTCTCGCCGATGGCGGCGGGCTTTGGCGATTTCGGCGTGATGTTCCAGCCCATCGCCATCGTTTTCATCTGCGTGATGCTGCTGGCACTGCTGGAGACGAAATTCATCCTGCCCAGCCATCTCGCGCATCGCTTTCCCATCCTCAGCACGGCGGCGGATGCTCTCGATCCGGTGCATCGCTTCTCGGAAGGTTTGCTGCATCGCTTTGTGAAGGCGGTTTACCGGCCTTCGCTGCGCTTCTGCATTCATTTTCGTTACGCCGTGCTTGCCGCTGTGTTCGGCGGCCTCGGCGTACTTTTCGCCATCTACTTCAGCGACCGCATCCCCACGACTTTTTTCCCCCGCGTGGCCTCGGAGCGCATCGAGTGTCGCCTCAGCATGCTCGATGGCACGCCGTTTCAGACCACCGATGGACACATTGCCAAAATCTACGATCTCGCCGAGCAGATGCGCAAAGACTACGTCGGTCCCGATGGCCGCCCGGTCATTCGCAGCATCATTTCCAACACCGGCATGACCAGCAGCTCCCGCGGCTCCTCCGGCGGCAGCGGCAGTCATCGCGGCGAAGTGACCATCGAGACCTACGGGCCCGAGGAACGCAGCATGCAGGCCAACACCGTCGAGATGGCCGCCGACTGGCGAAAACGCATCGAGGAGGCCTACGGCTCCAAAAGCATCCCTGGAGCCGAGGAACTCACTTTCCGCGCTGAAATCATGCGCAGCGGCGATCCCATCGACATCCAGCTCACCGGCACGAATCCCGATGAACTCCTCGCTCTCTCCGAGCAGATCAAAGCACGCCTCGGCACCATCGCCGGTGTGTATGATGTGTCTGACAGCCTCGACTCCGGTCGAAACGAGATTCAGCTTCGTTTGAAGCCGGAAGCGCAGCAGTTCGGCTTCACCGTCAATGACCTCGCCCGCCAGGTGCGTGGCGTTTTCTTCGGTGATGAGGTGCAGCGCATCCAGCGAGGCCGCAACGAGGTCAAAGTCATGCTCCGCTACCCCAAGGAGGATCGCAAATCCCTCGCCACGCTCGATACGCTGCGCGTGCGGGCCTCCAACGGTCTCGAAATCCCCTTCGCCCGCGTGGCCGAGGCGAAGGTGGGCAAAGGCTTCACCTCCATCAAGCGGGTGGACCGCCGCCGCGCCCTCAACATCACGGCCGATGTCAACAAAGCCACCACGAACCCCGGCGTCGTCCGCGAATCGCTGGTGCCCTTCCTCGAAGAACTCATGGCCCAGCATGCCCACATCGGCTGGAATTTCGAAGGCGAAGCCCGCAGCGAAAAGGAAAGCCAGGCCGCGCTGATGGTCTCTTCCCTGCTCGTGCTGTTCAGCCTTTATGCACTGATCGCCATCCCGTTGAAGAGCTACCTCCAGCCGCTCATCGTACTCATCTTGATCCCCTTTGGCATCGTCGGTGCCACACTCGGCCATCTCTTCCACGACATGCCGCTCAGCCTCATGAGTCTCTGCGGCATCCTCGCCGTCTCCGGCGTGATCGTGAATGACACGCTCGTCCTCGTCGATCGCATCAATGAACTCCGCGATGAAGGTGGCAGCATGGCCGATGCGGTCACGGAAGGTGGAGCCTCGCGCTTCCGCGCCATCTTCCTCACGCAGATCACCACCTTCGTCGGCCTCGTGCCCCTCATCTTCAATCTCGGCCCCGCCATCGACAAAGCGCCGCCCATCCTGCACGAGATCCTCGTCTGGATTTTTGGTGACAACCGCACCGCTCAAGCCACCAGCGCCCAGTTCCTCACCCCCATGTCCGTAGCGATGGGATACGGCAGCCTCTTTGCCACCGTCATCACCCTCTACCTCGTCCCCATGTGCTACATGGTCCTCGATGACCTGACGAGACTGGTGAAGCGTGGAGCAACTCTCGTGCGCCTCCGTCCGCAGGCTGAAGCAGCGGCTTGAAAGTGAGGTGGGCACTCCTGCCTGCCCTTCTGGTATTCGATTTTGCCGCCGAGGGGCAAAGAAGCAGAGAAGGCAGAGTTGTTTGTTAGGATCTCTGCGCCCTTTGCTCCTCTGCCGCAGCCGGCGTAGCCGCAGCGAGAGTCTTGACTTCCCTGCGGCTTTCTGGGCAAAATGCCCGCATGAGCAGTTTTCGCCTCCGGCCTCAATTTTCGATTCATCTGCCGGGTGCGGTGGATGAAGTGCGGCAGCAGTTGGCGGAGGATTTGAAGAAACACGGCACGAAATTCGATGTGAAGAGCTTTCCTGGCTACCTGAGCCTGCGAGTCCCGGAGGCGGAGCAGCATTACTGGTCGCCCCAATTGCAGATCAGCCTCGACGCGGCCGACGGGCAGACCTCCCTCGCGGGCATTTACGGGCCGAACACGAACATGTGGGCCTCGTTTTTGTATGGTTACCTCATCGTGGGTTCCGTGGGACTCTTCTCCGGCCTGCTCGGAGCCTGCCAGCTCTGCATCGGCGACTCACCCTGGGGCCTATGGATCTTTGCGGCGATGGTGGCCGCGGCACTGGGGCTGTATTTCTCCGCCCAGATGGGTCAAAAACTCGGCGCAAGACAGACCTTCGAACTCCATCAGGTCGTCGAGGCGGCCGTGGGGCGTACGATTGAGATCAGCTAGTGGCTGAAGCCTGCCGCTGCCTCAACTCGACGACGGCGTTGAGGATCTTCACGCGGTTCATCTCGTGGACTTCGATCTTCTCGCCGATCTTCGGCACGAGGGTGACGGTCAATTGGCCGCCGAGGTGCTCGCGGAACTCCTCCAGGCCTTCGAGGATGGCGGGCTCGCCACTGCGGCCGTTTTCCATGAGATGGGGCGAGTAGGTAGCAAAGCCGATGCTCTCGATGAGCTTCAGCACGCGTTCACAGGTCTCCGCATCGAGGAGACCTTGCATGCGTGAATAGACGAGATCGACGCCGATGCCGATGGCCACGGCTTCGCCATGCGTGACGGCGAAGCGAGAGATCTGCTCCAGCTTGTGCGCGGCCCAGTGGCCAAAATCGAGCGGGCGGGCGGAACCAAGCTCAAAGGGGTCTCCGCTGGTGGCGATGTGCTCGGCGTGCAGCTCGGCGCTGCGTTGGACGACCTTCTCCAAAGCCTCCTGCTTCAGCTCAGCGAGATCAGCGGCCATGGCTTCGATCTGCTCGAAGAAGGCTCTATCGCGGATGAGGGCCACTTTGATGGCCTCGATGATGCCGTTGCGGCGCTCGCGATCGGGGAGGGATTCGAGAAAGGCGAAGTCATTCACCACCGCGTAAGGGACGGCAAAGCTGCCGATCCAGTTTTTCTTCCCGAAGTAGTTCACGCCATTTTTGACGCCCACGCCGCCATCGCCCTGCGAGAGCGTGGTGGTGGGAAAACGCACATGACGGATGCCGCGATGCGCCGTGGAGGCCGCGAAGCAGACGAGATCGAGCACCGCACCGCCACCGATGACGAAGACGTAGCTGTGACGGTCGAGCGCCGCTTCATTGATGGCATCCCAGCAGCACTCGACGAGACGCAGGTCGTTCTTGCAGGCCTCGCCACCCGGCAGGGTGATGGGCGTGTCCGCGAGTGAGAAAGCATCCGCATGCACCTCGCCATAGGCCACGATGTCGTCGATCAGATCACGGTTCGCAGTAGCGACGGCTTCATCGACGAAAACGAGCACGCGAGGCAGCTTGTGCGGCTGGTGGAGCGTCACCAAATCCCGCACGGCGTTGTTGCGGACATGAAAAGCCTCCCTGGTGAAAAGGATGCGGTGGGTGTGTTCGAGCCTGATGGGTCTCTCCAGCATTAAACGGGGGCGAAAGGGGGGCGGTTCTTTGCCGCTGGCCGGGGATTAGGTCAACGGGGAAAGAAGAACACTCCGCGCCGCCGGTTTCTGGCAGGAAAATGGCCCTCAGCGAGCTTTCGGCTCCTTCGCGAAGAGCTTTTCGAGCACCCTGCGTCCGGCCTCGGCCCTGAAATGCACCGGTTCATAGAAAAGGCGGTTCTCGTTCATGATGGCTGGATCTTCGGAAAAATCCGCCACCGTGCCGCAAATCTCGCGCATCCGTGCCTTCCACGCCTCATAGTCAGGCCGGTCAAAGGTGGCGAGCGTGAGACGATGCATGGGAGTGAAGACGAAGCGTGCCTCGACGCCATGTTTCTTCAGAAGAGCCACGATCTGGCGCACAGCGTCATCATGCTCGCGGTGAGCACGGCGTTTCTCCGGAGGCTGGCCTTGAAACTGAGCGGCTTCATAGGCGGGCCAGTTGTCGCGGATTTCATCATCGCGCTTCGGCAAACTGTAGTGGCCGGTTTCGATATCGAAGCGGTAGGTGACCTTACTCTCGAAGAAGTTTCTTTTGATGGCGAGCCAGGTGGATTCGACATCGAAGCGAAGGTACTCAAGCCGGAAGCGCCATAGCGGCGTGCCGGTGGTCTCCGGGTGCATCCATTTTTGAAGATAGGACTCCGTCAGAGGTGTGTTGAGAAACTGAATGTCATAATCCAGCCCCATGAAGACCATTTTCGGCTTCTGCCGAGCCAGCAGCCATTGCAGCTCAAGAAGGTTCTCCTGCGGTGTGCCATTCGGCGTGGTGAGGTTGTAACAGGTGAGCCCGGTCAGCTCCTGGAAGTCTTTGACCGTGTAGTAATTCACTCGCGAGGTGCCGATCACATAGGCCTCGGCCGATCTCGTCTTCAGCGCCTCAATCTGCAAATAACGCGAGTTCGGCATGAAGTTCTTCTGGTTCCAATTCGTGATGCCAAACACGCGGTAGGGATCGATCAGCAGCGTAGCGAGAATCATCAACGCGATGACTGCCGCAACGGCGGCGGTCATTTGCAGAAGGTGCTTTCCGGGTGTGCTGGAGTTCATCGTCAGAATTGAAAATAGATGAACGGGCTTGGCTGGTTCAGCCGGATGATGCATGCGGCAAACAAGGCACCGCAACCATACGCCCAGCGCGGCTCCAGTGCCCAGGTGAGGCGTGGCGGCGTGCCGTCATCCTCAATGGGATCGATCGCCGGGCGGGTGTGCCGCATGATTTGCATCGTGTTCGGACCACGAAAGACCATCGTGAGTCCGGCGACCATCAACACCACGGTCCAAAACTTGATCGGAAACGGCGATGCGCCTCCGCCGAGGCCGATCATCGACCCCAGCAAGGTCCACGCCTCCGAAAAGCTGCCCGCACGGAAGAACACCCAGGTCACCAGCACACAGACGAAGGTGATCGCCATCCCTAGCGGGCGCGGAAGCGGTGCTCGCCCCGTCTTTTTCCTCCAGCGGAGCCAGAGATGATTCACGATGAGAAAGAGGCCGTGCAGCCCGCCCCAGAAGACGAAGGTCCAGTTTGCCCCGTGCCAGAGGCCGCCGATGAGCATCGTGATCATGAGTGCCGCCAGCATGCGTGGCAGGCCATGGCGGCTGCCACCCATCGGGATATACAGATAGTCCCGCAGAAACTGCGAGAGCGTCATGTGCCAGCGCCGCCAAAAGTCGATCACGCTCGCCGCTTTGTAAGGCGAGAAGAAATTCACCGGAAAGCGCAACTGGAAGGTCATCGCGATGCCCAGTGCCATGTCCGAGTAGGCGGAGAAATCGAAGTAGATCTGCAAGGCATAAGCCGCGATGCCATACCAAGCTTGGAGCATCGGCACGCCACTACCGGTGGCGGCCTGCTGAAACACCTGGTCCGCATACGGGGCAAACAAATCCGCCACCAGCATCTTCTTCGAGAGACCGAGGATAAAAAGCGCCAGTCCGGGCACGATGCTCGCCAGCGTGGGCCGCAAGGCCTCCGGCTCGCGGAACTGCGGAATCAACTGCCGGTGATGCACGATCGGGCCGGCGATGAGATGCGGGAAAAAGGCCACGAAGAGCACATAATCGAGGAAGCCATTGCTCTCGATCTTGCCGCTGCGGATGTCCGCCAGGTAGGTGATCTGCGTGAAGGTAAAAAACGAGATCGCCAGCGGCAGCACGATGGTTTCCACCGGCGCCCCGGAGCCGAAATTCGTGCCAAGGAAGCCCCAATACTTGTAGTAGGCCAGCAGGCCGAGATTCAACACGATGCCCAGCGCCAGCCAAGCCGTCCGCGTGCCGCCACGCGAGGCAAGCATGAGGCAGCCCAGGCCATAATTCACCACGATGGAACCCGCCAGCAGCCCCACATAGGAGGGATTCCACCAGCCGTAGAAAAACAGCGAGGCCACCACAAGAAAGCCCTGCGCCGCCGCCAGCTTCGACCATTTTGACAAGGCCCAGGTGACGAGCAGTGTCACCGGCCAGAAGACGAAGAGGAAGATGCTTGAGTTAAAAAGCATGGCGACGGCTTACTCCGGCTTCAGCACCACTTTGAGAAGGCCTTCTTTGTTGTCGTAGAGGCGCTGAAACCAATCGGCGCCTTCGGAAAGCGGCACGGAAGCACTGAGCAGCGGCTCCACCTGGATGCTGCCATCCTCGATGCGGCGGATGGCCTCAGGATACTCGCCGGCACAGGAGCAGGAACCTTTGATGGTGAGCTGTCGGGTGACGACTTCTTGCAGTGGGAAGGGCGTGTTCGGCTGCAAATTGCCAATGAGGATGACCTGGCCGCCTTTGCAGACGCTGCGGATGGCGAGATCCAGAGGTGCCGCCGCTCCCACAACCTCAAAACTGGCATCCGCACCATCCCCACCGCAAATCTCGCGGATGTGGTTGGCCAGGTTTTCCTGCTTCGCGTGGAAGGCCTCGCTCGCGCCGAGCTTCTTGGCGAGTTCGAGGCGCTTCTCGTCGAGATCGACGGCAATCACACGATCCCAGCCGCGAGCCTTGAGCGCCTGCACGACGAGCAAACCGATCAATCCCGCGCCCACGACCACCGCCGTGCCGCCTTTCTGTTCCGGGTGGCATTCGCAACCTTCGCCGCAGTGGCCTTCCTCGACCTCCGTGAAGGCCTCGCCCACCTCCACGCCATCGGCGAGGTTCACGGCATGCAAAGCGATGCTCACTGGCTCCGCGAACGCAGCCTTCTCATACGAAAGCGCCTCCGGGATGCGGTAAAGGATGCGTGTGGGCAGGGCGATGCGCTCCGCGAAGCAGCCATGGCGACGGTAGGTGCCCGGAGACACGCCAAGCACCTTGCGATTCGGGCAGAGATTCACAAAGCCGGACTGGCACTCATCGCACTCGCCGCAGTATTCGGTGGAGTCGAAGGTCACACGCTCGCCGAGTTTCCAATCGGTCACGCCTTCGCCCAGCTCGATGATCTCACCGGCGGCTTCATGCCCCATCACGATCGGCATTTGGCGGCGACCGCTACGGCCATCCATGCCGTGAATGTCACTGCCGCAGATGCCACAGGCCTTCACTTGGATCAGCACCTCACCCGCGTCGGGCGTGGGATCGGGAAACTGGGTATCAAAATGGAACTCGCTGGGGGCGGTGAGGACAAGGGCTTTCATGGATGGGGTAAGTCGCCAGCATGGAGCATCGAAGCCGCTGAGAGGCAACGAGACTTTAACGTCCAAGAGGCATCATCGCCCCTCACCCCAGCCCTCTCCCCCGACGACTATAGTGAATTGATGAGCACGCTTTCCGGTCCCTCTCCCCGCTAGAAGCATGCGATAGCTTCTAGGCGTCGTTGCGGGGCTAGCGAAGCGCCGCGAAGCGAAAGGTTAGGTGAGGGGAACTGCCTGCGCCGTTTGACTCGTGAACCAAGAATGCGGCTTGACGCCCCAAACCTCTGTCCGCGATTATCTCCGCATGTCAGTCCATGACGAAAAACTCGGACTCATTGCCTTCGCGAGAAAACTCCGCCAGGAGGCCACCGATGCGGAATCGTATCTTTGGAGTATCCTGCGAGGCCGTCGCGTCCGTGGCCGGAAGTTTCGCCGACAGCATTCGGTGGAGCCTTACGTGCTCGATTTCTTCTGCGCCGAGCTGGACCTCTGCATCGAACTCGACGGTGGTCAGCACAATGAAGCGGAAGGCCGTCGCAAGGACGCCATTCGTGAAGCTTTTCTACGTCAAAAGGGCATTCGAACGCTTCGATTCACCAATCATGAGATGCTCCGCGATACCGACACCGTGCTGAACGCCATCTGGGAGGCCACGCGGTGAGTGATCGTCATCGTCCCCTCACCCCAGCCCTCTCCCCGGAACATGATCAAGAAGTCTGCGAAGCCCTGCGCCGGGGCGAGGGAGTACGCCTTCTAGCCCCGCTGCCCGCTAGAGGTATGCGATAGCTTCCAGATGCTATGACATGTTTAAAGAACGACATGGCAACACAGGCTCCCTCTCCCCCGCATGACGCTTGAAGAATTGCTTCGCTACCTCCGGGGGAGAGGGCTGGGGTGAGGGGCCATACATCACGCCCCCAGCTTCCGATACAGCCTCTCCAGCGCCTCCGGGCTGCGACACGCGATCATCGCCTGCGCTAAAATGCTCGCGACATCGAGTCGCGAGATTTTGATGCCTTTCAGCACCTGTTCCCAGGTCGCGGCACGCATCTTGGCGACGGTTTGAATGCCCAGCAGCAAGGGCAAAGCGGTGGCGTAGCGCAGTTTGCCATGCGCCACATGCTTCACGTAGCTCAGGCCGCCCTCCAGATGCTCGACGCAGGTTGGCAGCCAGCGCTGCCACTCAGCTTGAAGCTCGTCCGGCTGGCACGGCAGGTAGCAGCGGCCATCGCGGGTGTCTTCGCCGATGTCGCGCAGGATGTTGATGAGCTGGAGGCCTTTGCCCATGCGGGCACCCCAGGCCTGCATCTGCGCCGTCGTGACCGCCGGATCGAGTGAGGACGGCAGTTCGCTGGCACAGAGTTGGGTCCAAAACTCACCCACGCAGCCGGCGACGAGCCAGGTGTAGTCATCCAACTCCGTGTCATTCGCCAGGCGACGCAATTTTCCATCGGAAGGAAAGCGGCGGATGTCGAGCATTTGGCCGTCGATGATGTGCTCCAGCACGCTCTGAATGGCCGCGAGAGGTCGCGGAGCCATCGTGCGCAGCCAGGCAATGCCATCGGCGAATTTTTCCATCAGACGCCGTTCCGCTTCATCGCCCTGTTTCGGGCAAAACTGCTCGCGAAGCATCTGCGCGAGCTTTTCGCCATCGCCGCCCTCCTTCACCAGCACGCGATACTGCTCCAGGCAATCCAGCCGCACCGTCTCACTCACGCTCGCCGTGTCCGCAATGGTATCCGCCGTTCTCGCCAGCAGGTAGGCGAGTGAAATCGGCTCCCGCAGCTCCTTTGGCAGCGCCTTCAGCGTGAGATAAAACGACCGCGACACCGCCGCCAGCAACTGGCCGCCAAGTTCGCGTTCATGATGGGTTTCGTCGGACATTTTCGGTGGGCGGTCGGCGGTGGTCTGTGGACAGTATGCAGTGGACGCTTCATTTGCTTCGATCAACGCTTTCGTCCAAGGCACTGTGTTTTCACACCGACCACTGCTCACCGCCTACCTCCCACCGGATTGCACCTCTACGTCCACATCCCCTTCTGCCACCGCATCTGCCCGTATTGCAGCTTTCATAAGCACACACCGGGCGGGACGGACATGACGGCGTTTGTCGATGCGCTGCTGAAGGAAGTCGAAAAACAGCCGCTGAAGCCGAGGACCCTCTTTTTCGGCGGTGGCACGCCCACCATGCTGAGTGACACGCATCTGGAGCGCTTGCTGCGTGGCCTGAAGGAGCGTCTCGACCTCGGTGATTTGGTTGAATTCACGATGGAGGCCAATCCACGCACCGTGACACCTTCCAAAGCGGCGCTCATGCGGGAGATGGGTGTCACGCGAGTCTCCCTCGGTATCCAGGCCTGGGACGATGCCACACTCAAAACGCTCGGTCGCGATCACTCGCCTGCCGAGGCCGAGGAAACCTGGCAGGTGCTTCGCGAGGCCAAATTCCCCAGTTTGAACCTCGATGTGATGTTTTCGATTCCCGGCCAGGAACTTGGAACCTGGCGTCAAACCCTCGAGCATTCTCTTTCGCTGAAACCAGACCACATCTCGGCCTACAACCTCAATTATGAGGAGGATACCGACTTCTTCCGTCGGCTCCAAAAGGGCGAATTTCGCACCGATGAAGGTCGTGATGCCGAGTTCTTCCATCTCGCCATCGACCTGCTCGAAGCGGACTGCTTTGAGCACTACGAAATCTCCAACTACGCCAAGCCCGGCCATCGCAGCGCCCACAACGAAGCCTACTGGCTCGGCGCGGACTACCTCGGCATCGGCCCCGGAGCCTTCTCGACGGTCGAAGGTCACCGCTGGAAAAATGTGCCGGACACGGATCGCTACATCACCCTCACGCTCGCCGGTGAAAACACCGCGACGGAGGTGGAAGTGCTCACCGATGAAAACCGCCGTACCGAACGCTTCGGCCTCGAACTCCGCACCAAACGCGGTCTGCCCCTCGAACTCATCGCCGCCGATCAACGCCGGATGCTCGACACACTGCGTGATCAGGGCCTGCTGGACTATGACGAGGCCTTCGTGCGGCTCACCCGCATCGGTAAACCGCTTGTCGATCCCATCGCCGTGGCGCTGATGGGGTGAGGAATCCGAGTTTGTGCCATTGGGTGGGCGGGTTGTCTTCCACTTGGGCTGTTGGAGCAAAAAAGTCGTCGCAATGGTGGGAAGATTGGGCAGGTAGAGGATTGCCCCTACTTTCATGGAACTCCAAGCCCTCCTCACCACCGCCACTGAAGCCGCACATGCTGCAGGCACTCTCATCCAAACGAACTTTGGTTCCGAACTGACGGTGAACGAGATGCAGCGGCATGACATCAAGCTGGAGCTGGATGTCCGCAGCCAGAAGCTGATCACGGAGATGATTTTGGCCAAGTTTCCCGAGCACGCGATCCTCGGTGAGGAAGGTGGCGACACGGGTGGCGACGGCCCCATCGAGTGGATCGTGGACCCGATCGACGGCACGGTGAATTACTTCTTTGGCATCCCGCACTTCTGCGTGTCCATCGCCGCCCGCGAGCGGGACTCGAAGAAGCTGCTCATCGGCGTGATTTTTGATCCGATGCAGAGGGAAACCTTCTCCGTGATGGCTGGCGGCACGACGCTGCTCAATGGCAAGCCGGTGAAATGCAGCAGCCGCGCCACCATGGCGGAGGCGGTGGTGACGGTGGG
The DNA here is from genome assembly GCA_943373155.1 of Akkermansia muciniphila. Classification (GTDB taxonomy): domain Bacteria; phylum Verrucomicrobiota; class Verrucomicrobiia; order Verrucomicrobiales; family Verrucomicrobiaceae; genus Prosthecobacter. The sequence continues at coordinate 19,640 of CALSBJ010000012.1, forward strand.
CTTTTCGAAGAGCAAGGAGGCGCTCGATCTCGGCTTTGAACGCTACAAGCGCATCGCCTACGAGGTGCGGAAGACACGCATGCTGGGTAGTGCCGCGCTGGCAATGGCCTACATCGCCTGCGGTCGCCTCGACGCGTATGTAGAGGAGCAAATCAGCCTGTGGGACATCGCGGCAGGACAGCTCATGGTGGAATGCGGCGGCGGCAAGGTGGAGACGAAACCGAGCACGACGAAGCCAGGGACGATGTTTATCTGCGCCACGAACGGGAAGCTCGGGATTGAGAGTTATCTGTGAGTCGGAGAGGTCAAGAGGGTCAAGAAGGTCAAGGTTGGTCAAGGCTTGACCACTTGACCCGGTCTTGACTACGGCAGCCCTTCACTCCTCGAAGACGATGCCACCGCGTTGCTGCATGCTGAGTTCGATGCCGATTTTGCGGTAGGCTTCGCGGAGATCGGATTCGAGTTTGGCGACTTTGCGACCGGCGAGGAGGTGGGTGCGGATAGCGTCGGCGGTGGGGGTGCCTTTTTCGATGTCGCGCAGCCAGGCGATGACATTGGAGCCTTTTTTGTCGCCATCGAGATGGTAGAGGAAATAGGTGAGGAGGAGGGCGGAGGTGTAGTTTTGACCTGCGCCTTCGCCCGCGAGAGCGGCACCCCATTCCTGATGCTGGATGGCGAGCAGTTCGGCGAGGGAGATCATCGGATAGTGGACCGTGCTGCCCCGAACGATGGCTCCACGATTGCGCAGGGCATTTTTGAGGCGGACTTCCATGCCGGAGAGGAAGAAGCGGCCATGGACGAAATCGGCGATGCCAGTGTATTCAGCGGCTCCTTCGGAATACCACACAGGCAGGCGTGGCAGCCAGCGGCTCATCATTTGATGGGTGATCTCGTGGATGAGGGTCTCGTTGGACTCGACGGAACGGTCCACCTGCACGCGTTTGCCGGCGACAACGCTCATGCCGAGGTTGGAGATGGGGACGTAGATGGTCTTGTCTGAGCGGGAGTAGAAACCGCCGCTGCCGACGGGTGCGCCGGTGGCGAGGTAGGCGTCATCGGTGCTGAGGATGCGGGCACGGAACCATTTACGCATGGTTTCGGGCGCGGGACGAAGGTCGAGCGGGAGCTGGCAATTGAGCATCCAGGTGGCCTCGAACACGCGGGCGAAGTGACGCACGGCATCGGGACCGACGGGCGCATCGCAGCAGAACTCAAAGTGCTCGGTGTGGTAGATGTACTCGTTCTTCAAAGCATCCTCGGTGACGATGCGCACCTCCGGTGTGTTTTTGAGGGCGACACTGCGCGGCCAAGTGGCGAGAGCAGGCACTTCGGGAACCTCTTTCGGTGGTGTGGGAAGAGGCGGAGCACCACGAGCGAAGGGTATGAACTTGGAGATATCGATGTCTTCCTTCGTGGAGACGAGTTTGGACTTCGGCGGCTCTTTTTCCGTCGTGGTCGTGCTGGCGGCTTTTTCGGGTTCAGGCTTCTCTTCGTCGCCAGGAAGGGTTTTGAGGCTGTGCGCTTGAGCAATCGGCGCTTCGAGCGTTTTACCTCGGATGACGGCACTGCGGGCTTCCTTTTGCGTGAGCCAAGTAATGGCCAAGGCACCGGAAAAGACCAGCAATCCGGCGACGACCATCCAACCGCCGATCACGGCACAGGCACGCAGGATCTTTGGCCCGCGCTTGGGACGCGGCAAAGGCGGCGGCTGCGAGGCCCCGCCTGCATCGCTACGCGAAGCGTTGCGGGCAGGGGCTGGCGGTGGACGCTGGGGGATGGGATATGCCACGGGGCGGGGATGGATGGAAGATTGTCGAGCAATCGATTTTTGATGTTTGAGGTAGGGGCGGCTCGTGAATCGACGGGGGAGGCAGAGTAGGAGTAGGAGGCGGAGTCAGATTAAGGGGCGGCGAGCCAGAGGAGAGAGGTGCTGCGGATGAGGAAGATGGACTCGAAGGGCTTCACGGAAGGGGCGGCGGGGGTCCAGGCACCATTTTCGAGGGTGTGGGAGGAGTAGTCGCTGGTGGCGGGCTGCCAGAGGCGGAGGCGGTCGCCTTCGGAGAGGTTGGTGGGGACTTCGCCGGAGGTCAGCGAGCCGGTGGTGATGAGCTGTGTACCTTGGACGAGCGGGATGCGGAGGGCTTTGGAACGAACTTCGCCGGTGTAGGCGCGGGTGAAGCCACTGCCGGTGATCTTGACGAGGATGCCGCTGACAGCGGTGAAGGGTGCGTCGGCCTCGGCAGGGACGAAGGTGCTCTTCGCGGTGTCGTAGGCGAGGAGGCGATCGTCGTCGGAGAGATCGGCGGCAGGGAGGAGGGCTTCGAGGGTGTGATGCGGACGCAGGGTGATGCGGGCGGAGGGGAGATGGAGTGATGGAGTGGCGGAGTGATGGAGGGTGGAAGCGGTCGCGGCGGGTTTGAGGGTGAGCGTGCGGCCAGCGTGAGGTCCGTCGAGGATTTCGAGTTCGGTGGTGGCGTGGAGTTGGAGAGATTGGGGAAGGGTGACGGTGCCGTCTTCGGTGATGGTGGCAGGGCCGGTGTAGAGGGCGGGCTGGGCGAGCGGCATGCTGAAGGTGCGGGCACCGTTGGCGAAGCTTTGGAAGGTCCAGGCCTGCGTGGCGCTGGTGGTGGTGGCTTCGGGCTTGCCATCGCGATTGGCATCGAGATCGACGCGGAGGCGCAGGAAGCCGAGGGTGGCATTGGCAGGAGCGAGATCGGCGTAGCGGCGGGTGACGGTACCATCGGGGTTGAAGGTGGCGGCGGCAGGCAGCGCGAGCTCTTTCCAATCGGCGTTTTCGAGCTGCGTGGCGGCTTCGAGCGTGAAGCGGAGATCATCGCGGCCTTCCACCGGACGCGTGACGAGGGCGTCAATGGTTTGCGAGGCTTGATTGGCTGCGAGAGCGAAGCGGGTCACGAGGAGGCCGCTGCGTGGATCGGTGCCGAGGGCGTATTCAAGGAGGTTGGAGAGGTTATCGCCATCTTCATCGGCGGTGGCGGACCCGCCCGCATCGCTACGCGAAGCGTTGCGGGCAGGGGTGATGGTGTTTTGCGTGCTCCACGTCGCGAAGGTGATCGTGGAGGTCGCGAGGGCGTTCGTGGCCGTGCTGGAGCTTGGAGCGGTCCCGCCGAGCATGTTGCTGACGACGTTGGAGGCGCTCGGGAAGCCGGTGCCGGAGCCGCTGACGAGACCGAGGTCGCGAGTGAGATCGACTCGGGTATCGGTGCCGTCATCGGTGATGCCTTCGAAGCCGTTTTCGGAGGTGCCGGAGGGGGCAAGCGTGGGCCGCAGGCTGAAGACGGCGGTGCTGGCACCGGTCGAGGAAGGGGTGGCGGCGGCGATGAGGTCCTGGCCGGCATTGTCATCGCCAGCGACGACGCTGCTCATCGGGATCATGCCTTCGAGCGGCATGCCGCCGCCGAATTGAGAGGCGGGCAGGTGCAGGAAGTAGCTGCCAGGATTGAGACCTTCGATGAGGTAGCGGCCTTTGTTATCCGTGATGGCGACGCCCGCAGCGGGTGTGACGCCGACGGTGCTGCCCTGCGTGTAGATCTGAACGAGGACGCCTTCGAGGCCTTCGTTGAAGTCGTAGTTGCCGTCGTTGTTGAGGTCGAAATAGACGAGGTTGCCGACGGAGACCGTGCTGTAGAGGCCGAAGTCGATGGTGAGATTCGTGTCGTTGCTGGCATCACCATCGGTGATGGATTCGGTGCCAGCAGCGAGGGCAAAGATGGGGCTATAGAGCGGCGTGCCTACACCGCCGGGCTGCGAGCCGTCGTTGTTGTTGTCCACGTTGTTGTCCGTGGTGGCTGGGGTGCCGCCCGTCTCGGCGTAGTCGGCAGGCGGTGTGACCTTGATGTAGTAATTGCCAGCGGGGAGGTTGGTGAAGCTGTAGAGGCCGGTGGAGGTGGTGGTGACGTTGGAACCGACCTGCACATCCGCAGGAGCTCCGCCGATGGCATTATCGGACCCTGGATTGAAGAGCTGGACGAGGGCGCCCGCCACGCCGGGCTCGCCCGTGTCTTTGAGGCCGTTGTCGTTGGAGTCTTCAAAGACGAGATTGCCGACAGTGAGGGAGCGGATGGTGAGGGTGTAGGCGCGGGAGGTATTGCAGCCGTAGGTATCGGCCACTCGGATGGTGATGGCGGCGCTGCCAGTGGCCGTGGGCGTGCCGGTGATGGCACCCGTGCTGGCATTGAGGCCGAGACCAGCAGGCAGCGTGCCGCTGGTGATGCTGTAGGTGTAAGGTGCGGTGCCGCCGGCACTGCTGAGAGCCTGCGAGTAAGCCGCGCCGACATAGCCAACAGGAAGCGAAGAAGGGTTCAGCGTGATCGCGGGGCAGACGGGCGTGATCGAGTAGGCGAGCGAGCCCTGGCAGGCATTCGCATCGGTGGCGCGGAGGGTGAAGGAGGCGGCGGCGGTGCTGGAGGGTGTGCCACTGATGACGCCGGTGGTGGTGTTGAGGCTCAAGCCCGCAGGCAGGCCGCCGACCGAGACCGCGAAGGTGTAAGGTGCGATACCGCCGGATGGTGTGATGGTTTGCGAGAAGGCGGTGCCGACGGTGGCAGCGGGCATCGTGCCGGGTGAAAGCGTGATCGTGCCGCAGGCAGGTGTGATCGTGAAGGCGCGGGTGCCGAAGCAGCCGTTCGCATCGGTGGCACGAAGGGTGAAGATGGCGGTGGTGGTGCTGGAGGGGGTGCCGCTGATGAGGCCGGTGCTGCTATTCAAAGAGAGACCGGCAGGAAGCGTGCCGCTTTGCACCGTGTAGGTGAAGGGCGTGGCGCTGCTACCGCTGGCGGAGATCGTCTGCGAGTAGGCGACGCCGGTGGTCATGCCGGCGAGGCTGGCGGGGGCGATGGTAATGACAGGGCAGATGCGCAGCGTGTAGGTGCGGGTGCCGGTGCAGCCGTAGGTATCGGTCGTGCGGACGGTGATGCTGGTACCAGCGCCGTTTTGCACCGTGGGCGTGCCGGTGATGGCTCCCGTGCTGGCATTGAGGGCTAGACCGGCGGGCAGCGTGCCGCTGGTGATAGTCCATGAACCATACGGCGCGGTGCCGCCGGTGGCGCTGAGAGCCTGTGAGTAAGCGCTGCCGACCGTGCCGACGAGAAGCGTGGCCGGATTGATGGTGATGACGCGGCAGGCAGGCGTGACGGTGTAGCTGCGAGTTCCGATGCAACTATTGGCATCGGTGGCGCGGAGGGTGAAGGTGGCGGCGACACTGCTGGTGGGTGTGCCCGTGATGGCTCCGCTGCTTGCATTGAGAGCCAAACCAGCGGGCAAGGCACCGCTGCTCACGCTGTAGGTGTAAGGCGTGGCGCTGCTCCCGCTGGCGGTGACGCTTTGCGAGTAAGCGAGGCCGACGGTGCCATTCGCGAGGCTGGTGGGGCTCAGGGTGATGACCGGGCAGATCTTGATGCTGACGGCCTGGTCTTTGAAGCAGCCATACACATCCGTGGCACGCACGGTGACGCTCACACCAGCGCCGTTCGAGGCGGTCGGCGTGCCGCTGACGACTCCGCCACTGCTGAGACTGAGGCCGGCGGGCCAGGTGCCGCTTTGTGTGGTCCAGGTGTAAGGCGTGCTACCACCCGAGGCCGCAAGCGTCTGCGAGTAGGCGATGCCGAGGGTGCCATTGGTGAGCGAGGTGGGCGTGACGGTGATGACGGGGCAAACAGGAGCCAAAGTGTAGCTGCGGGTGCCGGTGCAGGCATTCGCATCGGTGGCACGCACGGTGAAAGTTTGTGACGTGGTGTTCGTCGGGGTGCCGGTGATGGCTCCGGTGTTCACATCGAGACTCAAACCATTCGGCAGCGTGCCGGTGGTGATGGCATAAACATACGGTGCGAAGCCGCCGGATGCTCCCGTGTTGGCGGAGTAGGCGGTGCCGACAGTGAGCGTGGTGCTGATGGCCGGCAGCGTGATGGTGGGGCAGATTTTCAGCGTCACGGTGCGTGTGCCGGTGCAGCCATAGGCATCGGTGGCGGTGAAAGTGAGCGAGACGCCTGCGCCATTGCCAGCGGTCGGTGTGCCGGAAATGACACCCGTGCTCGCAGCGAGCGTCAGACCGGCTGGCAGCGTGCCGGAGGTGAGCGTGAAGGTGCGGGGAGCCGTACCGCCAGTGGCGGTGAGCGTTTGCGAGTAGGCCGTGCCGACGGCTCCGACAGCCAACGAGGTCGGGTTGACGGTGATCGCGGGGCAAAGCGGAGCCAGCGTGTGGCTGCGGGTGCCGGTGCAGGCATTCGCATCGGTGGCGCGGATGGTGAATGTCTGGCTCGTGGTATTCGTCGGCGTGCCGGTGATGGCTCCAGTAGTCGTGTTGAGGCTGAGACCGGTCGGCAGCGTGCCCGTGGTGAGCGCATAGGTGTAAGGCGAGACGCCGCCCGTAGCTGCGGAGCTGGCCGAGTAGGCGGTGCCGACGGTGATCGTGGTGCTGATGGCCGGCAGCGTGATGACCGGGCAGACTTTGATGCTCAGGAGCTGGTCTTTGAAGCAGCCATTCGCATCGGTGGCACGCACGGTGACGCTCACTGCAGCTCCCGTGGAGGTCGTGGGCGTGCCGCTGAGCACGCCGGTGCCACTCAACGTGAGGCCGGCAGGCCAGGTGCCGCTTTGAGTCGTCCAAGCATATGGTGACGTGCCGCCGCTCGCTGTGATGGTCTGCGAGTAGGCGAGGCCGATGGTGCCATTCGCGAGGCTCGTGGGCGAGACGGTGATGGTGGGGCAAACCGGAGCCAGCGTGTAGCTGCGTGAACCCGCGCAGGCATTCGCATCGGTGGCGGTGATAGTGAACGTTTGTGACGTGGTGCTCGTCGGCGTGCCGGTGATGGCTCCGGTGGCGGTGTTGAGGCTCAAACCAGCCGGAAGCGTGCCGCTGGTCACGGCATACACATACGGTGAAGCACCGCCGGAGGCTGTCGCCGCGCTGGAATAGACAGTGCCGGTCGTCGCGGTGGTGGAAATGGCGGCGAGGCTGATGATCGGGCAGATCTTGATCGTATAAGCACGCGTGCCGAGGCAGTTGAAGGCATCGCGAGCTTGCACGGTGATGGAGACACCTGCGCCGTTGGAAGCTGTTGGTGTGCCGCTGAGGACACCTGCGGTGGTCAGCGTGAGGCCGGCAGGAAGGCTGCCAGCGATGACGGTGTATTGATACGGGGCGGTGCCGCCGGTGGCCGCGAAGGTCGTGGAGGTGTAAGCCGTGCCAACAAGGCCCGCAGGCACGGAAGCCGGGTTCACGGTGATTGGCGGGCAACTCATCGCCAGCGTGTAGCTGCGGGAGCCAGGGCAGCCGTTCGCGTCGGTGGCGGTGATGGTGACCGTGGAGCTGATTTCGACGTTTGGCGTACCAGTAATGGCTCCGGTGCTGGTGTTGAGGCTCAGACCGCCAGGCAGTGCGCCGCTCGTCACCGCATAAACATACGGCGTGGCTCCACCGGAGGCGGTGACGCTTTGGGAGAAAGCGGTGCCCACGCTGCCTGTCGTTGTGATGGTGGCCAAAGTGACCACGGGGCAGATCTTGAGGTTCACCGTGCGGTTGCCGATGCAGCCAAGAGCATCGGTGGCGCGAAGGGTGAGGCTGGTTCCGGCCCCGTTGGAGGTCGTGGGCGTGCCGGTGATGGCACCGGTGCTTGCATTGAGTGTGAGACCGGTTGGCAGCGTGCCAGCGGAGATCGAGTAGGTGTAAGGCGAGGTGCCGCCCGTGGCGCTGGCCGTTTGCGAGTAGGCGATGCCAACGGTGCCATTGGCGAGCGAGGTCGGGTTGACGGTGATGGTGGGGCACACCGGCGTGATCGTGTAGCTGCGAGTACCGGGGCAGCCATTCGCATCGGTGGCACGGAGGGTGAAGGTCTGCGCGGTGGCATTGCCAGGCGTGCCAGTGATGGCTCCTGTGGTGGTGTTGAGGCTCAGGCCGGTCGGAAGCGTGCCGGTGGTGAGCAAATAAGTGTAAGGCGCGGTGCCGCCGATGGCGGTGGCGGTTTGATTGTAGGCGGTGCCGACCGTGGCGCTGCCGCTGATGGCCGCGAGGGAGATGACAGGGCAGATTTTGATCGTCACGGCCCGTGTGCCGGTGCAGCCATAGGTATCAGTGGCACGCACAGTGACGGAGACGCCTGCGCCGTTGGCGTTCGTTGGCGTGCCGCTGAGGACACCCGCGCTGGAGAGCGTCAATCCGGCAGGCAAGGTGCCTGCGGAAACCACAAAACTATACGGTGCGGTGCCGCCGCTGCCGCTAAAGCTTTGCGAGTAGGCGAGGCCGATGGTGCCATTCGCCACCGAGGCGGGATTCACGGTCACCACGGGGCAAACCGGAGCAATCGTGTAGCTGCGCGAACCTGGGCAGCCATTCGCATCCGTGGCGGTGACGGTGAAGGTCTGGCTTACGGTGCTCGCGGGCGTGCCGCTGATCACACCGGCGGTGCTGAGCGTCAATCCAGCAGGCAGCGAACCGGCGCTGACCGCGTAAGTGTAGGGCGAGGCTCCACCGGTGGTGGTGATGGTTTGCGAGAAAGGCGCGCCCACCGTGGCGGTCGTGGTGATCGTGCCCACAGCGAGCACGGGGCAGATTTTCAGCGTGATGCTTCGTGCGCCGGTGCATCCATAGGCATCGGTGGCGGTGAAGGTGAGCGAGACACCGGCCGCGTTGCTCGCGGTGGGCGTGCCTGCGATCACGCCTGTACCAGCGGTGAGCGTGAGACCGGCAGGCAAGGTGCCGCTGGTCAGGGTGAAGTTATATGGTGCGGTGCCGCCAGTGGCACTGAGCGTCTGCGAGTAGGCCGAGCCGACGGTGCCGACAGCGAGCGTGGCCGGATTCACCGTGATAGCAGGGCACACTGGCGTGAGCGTGTAGGCACGGGAACCGGTGCAGGCATTCGCATCGGTGGCGGTGAGGGTGAAGGAAGCGCTGACGGTGCTCGTGGCGGTGCCGGTGATGGCTCCGGTGCTGGTGTTGAAGGTCAAACCGGTCGGCAGGGCACCATTGGAAAGCGCATACACATACGGCGAGACACCGCCCGTGGCCGCGACGCTCGTCGAGTAGGCCGTGCCGACCACCGGCGCGGTCGAAATGGCCGGCAGCGTGATGACGGGGCAGATTTTGATCGTGACGATGCGTGTGCCGATGCAGCCGAGGGAATCGGTGGCCCGGATAGCGAGCGAGACGCCCGCGCCATTGCCCGCTGTGGGTGTGCCACTCAACACGCCGGCAGAGCTCAGCGTGAGGCCGGCAGGCAACGTGCCGCTGCTAACCGCGAAGCTATGCGGCGCGGTGCCACCCGTGGCGGTGAAGGTGGTGGAAGTATAAAGCGTGCCGGCGAGGCCGACCGGTAGCGTGGCGGGATTCACGGTGATCGCCGGGCAGGTGATGGCAAAGGTGTAACTGCGAGTGCCAGGGCAACCATTCGCATCCGTGGCGGTCACGGTGATGGCGGCGCTGCTGATCGCGGTGGGCGTTCCCGTGATGGCTCCGGTGCTGGTGTTGAGGCTCAAACCAGCGGGCAGCGTGCCGGTGGTGACCGCAAAGGTGTATGGCGTGGCTCCAGCGGAGGCGGTGATGGTTTGTGAGAAGGCCGCACCGACCGAGCCGCTCGTCGTGATGGCACCCAAAGACAGCACCGGGCAGATTTTGAGTGTGTAAGGGCGATTGCCCGCACAGCCATTCGCATCGGTGGCGGTGATGGTGATGCTAGTTCCCGCACCATTCGATGCGGTCGGCGTGCCGCTGAGCACGCCAGCGGTCGTCAGCGTGAGGCCGGCAGGCAAGGTGCCGCTGGTGACGGTGAAGGAATGCGGCGCGGTGCCACCCAAGGCGCTGAGGTTTTGGGAGTAGGCGATGCCCACGGTGCCATTCGCCAGCGAGGTGGGATTCACGGTGATCGCGGGGCACACCGGCGTGATGGTGAAGATGCGGGAGCCTGCGCAGGAGTTCGCATCCGTGGCGGTGAGGGTGAAGGTGCGGGTGGCGGTGCTCGTCGGTGTGCCGGTGACGGCTCCGGTGGTCGTGTTGAGGCTCATGCCCACCGGCAGCGTGCCATTGCTGACGGAATACACATACGGCGAAGTGCCCCCAGTGGCCACAGCGCTGCTGGAGTAGGCGCTGCCGACCGTGGCGCTGGGGCTCAACGCGGCGAGATTGATCACCGGACAGATTTTGAGCGTGAGAGTGCGTGTGCCGATGCAGCCATAGGCATCGGTGGCACGGAAGGTGAGGGAGGTGCCCGCACCATTCGCCGTCGTGGGCGTGCCGCTGAGCACACCAGTGCTGCTGAGCGTCAATCCGGCGGGCAGTGTACCGCTGGTGAGTGTGAAGCCATACGGCGAGGTGCCGCCGGAAGCGGTGAGGGTCTGCGAGAAGGCGGTGCCGACCGTGCCATTGAGCAGCACGAGCGGCATTACCGTGATGGTGGGGCAAACGGGAGCCAAGGTGTAGGTTCGAGCGCCGGTGCAGGCATTCGCATCCGTGGCGGTGAGGGTGAAGGTTTGGCTCGTGGTATTCGTCGGCGTACCGGTGATGGCTCCGGTCGTCGTGTTGAGGCTCAAACCGGTCGGAAGCGTGCCGGTGGTCACGGCATAGGTGTAAGGCGTGCGACCACCGGAGGCGGTGATGCTTTGCGAGTAGGCGCTACCGACTGTGGCAAGGCCGAGCGTCGTCGGCGTGAGTGCCATCGTGGGGCATGCGATGCTCACAATGTAGTCTTCGATTTCACCGGTTCCTACCGCACCCGTCGGTGCGGTGGTGGTTTGATTGGTGAGGCGCACACGAACGCCGCGGCCAACTCCGGGGCTGGAAAGGAGCGGCACGGTGAAGGTGATGTTTTGCGTGGTGGCCGAGGCACCCGAGGCGATGGATCGCGCAGCCAACAGGCGCTCGCCGCCCGCAGTGGTGTAGATTGTGTCGTTGAAGACGCCGTCGTTGTTGAAGTCGATCCACGCGTTCAGATAGGCCGTGGCACCGGTGTTGTTGAAGACGGAGATGGGCAGCGTGGCGTTTGCGTTTTGCGTGATGCTGGCGGGCATGGTCACGCCGTCTTCGTCATCGGCGCTGCCGGTGTTCGTGATGTCGTCCACATTCGCGGCGGAGGTCGGGGCGATGACGGCTTCCACGTCCACGCTGGTGCCGAGACGCAAGTTGGCGTTGGCGATGCTGGTGGTGGTGGTGGCGGCGGCACCGGTGGGATTCGTCGCGTGTGCCCAGTCACCCATGTCATTGACGGCGCAGACGGTGTTTCCGAGGAGGGAGAAGTTATCCACCTCCAGGCGGCCGGTGCTGCCGCCCCAGAAGTACACTTCGCAGAGGAAGGTCTTTGCGGAGAGAGCCGTGCCGGTAGGCAGCGCATCACCGAGCGTGAAACCGGGGAAGTGCATGGACTGCCAGTTCGAGACGGGTGTGGGCGGGCTGAAGGCGCTGTGGATGTTTTCGAGGCTCACTGCGGCCGTGCGAGCGGTGCGGAAGGCGGTGCCATCATGCCAGGTGAGGAAGATTTGCGCATTGAGCGGCGAGGTGGCGGCCTCACGTGCCACATCGAGCGTGAAACCGGTAATGGCCGTCCCCGCATCCATGCCGCCGAAATTGACCGTGAACGGTGCGGTGCGAATCACCGGCGTCAGGCTCGTGCGGACGTTGGTGAGGGCCGTGTTGAAGGTGGTGTCCCAGCCGGAGGTGCAGCGGCCGAAAGTGCCATTTCCCATCGTCACGTTCGGGTAGAGCGGACCTTCGCCATACTGGTCATCGCTGGTGCTGATGCCATTGTTGGAATTGAAGAGCTGGAGGTTCTGCGGCGTGATGCAGATGGCGGAGCGGTAATTCCACGGCACGGGCGAGTTCGCCGTCATGAGACCGGAGTTCTCCTTCAAATTCATCGCGTACATCACGATCTGATTGCTGACGACGACAGGGTGATCCTCGACTTCCCCACGAAGCGGAGATTCACCGCTGAAGGTGGGAACGGTGGTGCCTTCGGTGACACGGACACGGAGGTATTTCGTGCCGACGGTGGTGCCGGCAGGCGGATTCAGCGTGGCGGTGATCCTATTTACGCCGCTGATGAGGTTCGCGGTGCTCAGCGAGACCGTTTCGTTCGCGTCGAGCACGTCGTTGTCGCCATTCCAGTCGATCCACACGCCGATGCGGCCATTGCTGATGCCAGTGAGTGTCACCGGGATGACAAAGCGAGGCTGCGCCGTCGGCGAGAGGCCGGTGAGCACGACGGGGATGTTCAGGTTTTCGTCATCGGAGCCGGTGACGTCGTCCGCGTTCGCGGTGCCAGTGGTCGGCGGCGCGGTTTCACCGTCGGTGGCCACCACAGTAGCTCCATGATGGATGTAAATGCCCGTGCTCACTGCCTGTGCGGCGGCGGCAAAGGGCGTGTGGTCACCAAAATCAGCCGGAAGCGGCGTGAGTGTGTGGGCTCGTGAGCCGGTGCAGCCATTCGCATCGGTGGCCTGAAGGATGAAAGAAGCGGCGGTGCCGCTGGTAGCCGCGCCGCTGATGGCACCCGTGCTGGTATTGAGGCTCAAACCAGCCGGAAGAGCCCCGGAGGCAATACTAAAGACATACGGCGTGGCACCGCCGCTGGCGCTCACCGTATCGCTGTAAGGACGACCGACGAGCGGCACGATGAGCGTGGCCGGATTCACCGTGATCACCGGGCAGATTTTGATGGTGTAAGCACGCGTGCCGAGGCAGTTGAAGGCATCGCGAGCCTGCACGGTGATGGAGACGCCTGCGCCATTCGATGCCGTTGGTGTGCCGCTGAGCACGCCAGCGGTGGTCAGAGTCAATCCAGCGGGCAGCGTGCCCGTGATGACGGTGTATTGATAAGGTGCGGTGCCTCCCGTGGCTGCGAACGTCGTGGAGCCATACGCACTGCCGACAAGGCCGACGGGCAGCGAAGCGGGGTTGACGGTGATCGGCGGACAGCTCATGGCCAGCGTGTAGCTGCGAGAGCCGGGGCAGCCATTGGCATCGGTGGCGGTGATGGTGACGGTGGAGCTGATTTCAACATTCGGCGTGCCAGTGATGGCTCCGGTGCTCGTGTTGAGGCTGAGGCCGCCGGGCAGCAACCCGCTCGTGACGGCATAAACATAGGGAGCGGCGCCACCTGTGGCGCTGGCGGTTTTTGAGAAGGCGGCGCCCACGGTGCCCGTGGTCGTGATGGAGGCCAAAGTGACCACCGGGCAGATTTTCAATGTGTAAGCCCGGTTGCCCGTGCAGCCGAGCGAATCGGTCGCACGAATGGTGACGCTTATTCCGGCCCCATTGGAAGCCTCGGGAGTACCTGAAATCACGCCCGTGCTCGCATTGATCGTCAAACCGGCAGGCAGTGCGCCAGCCGCGATCGAGTAAGCGTAAGGCGAGGTGCCGCCGGTGGCGGTGGCGGTCTGAGAGTAAGCGATGCCAATGGTGCCATTCGCAAGCGAGGTCGGGTTGACGGTGATCGTGGGGCAGATTGGCGTGATGGTGTAGGCCCGAGTGCCCGGGCAGCCGTTGGCATCCGTGGCGGAGATCGTGAAGTTCTGCGAGGTGCCACTTGTCGGCGTGCCGGAGAGGGTGCCGGTGCTCGTGTTCAGGGTGAGACCCACTGGCAGCGTGCCGCTGACCAAGGCGTAAGTGTAAGGGGAGGCTCCGCCCGAGGCCGTGGCCGTCTGCGAGTAGGCCGTGCCCATCGTGGCGGAAGTGCTGATGGCGGCGAGAGAGATGACCGGGCAGACTTTGAGCGTGATGGTGGCCTGGCCGGAGCATCCATAGGCATCGGTGGCACGGAAGGTGAGCGAGACGCCAGTGCCGTTCGCCGCCGTCGGCGTGCCGGAGATGACACCACCACTGCTCAAGGCCAACCCGGCAGGCATGATCCCCGTGATGAGCGTGTAGCTATAGGCCGCCGTGCCGCCCGATGCGCTGAGCGATTGCGTGTAAGGCGAACCAGCCGTGGCCGCTGGCAGCGTGGCAGGCAAAACCGTGATCACCGGGCAAACCGGGGTGAGCGAATAGGCTCGAGAGCCCTGGCACGCATTCGCATCGGTGGCGGTGACGGTGAAATTGCCCGTGCCGGTGCTCGTGGGTGTGCCGCTGAGCACACCGGTGCTCGTGTTGAGCGTGAGACCCGCAGGCAGCGATCCCGACGTGATAGCAAAGGAGTAAGGCGTGGCCCCACCGCTCGGGGTGATGGTCTGCGAGTAGGGCGTGCCGACCGTGAGCGAGGTCGCGATGGCGGGCAGAGACACCACCGGGCAGATTTTCAGCGTGACGGTGCGTGTGCCCGTGCAGCCGTAGGCATCGGTGGCACGGAAGGTGAGCGAGACACCGGCTCCATTGCTCGCCGTGGGCGTGCCAGCGATCACGCCCGTGCCGGCGGTGAGCGTGAGACCTGCGGGCAAGGTGCCCGCGTTCAGGGTGAAGCTATAGGGAGCCGTGCCGCCGGTGGCGGACAGCGTCTGCGAGTAGGCGATGCCGACCAAACCAGACGGAAGCAGCAAAGCGGGATTCACGGTGATCGCAGGGCACAGCGGCGTGATCGTGTAGCTGCGAGTGCCGGAGCAGGCATTCGCATCCGTGGCGCGGATGGTGAAGGTTTGCGCGGTGGTGTTTGTCGGCGTGCCGGTGATGGCTCCGGTGGTCGTGTTGAGGCTCAAACCGGTCGGCAGCGTGCCGGAGGTGAGCGCATAGGTGTAAGGAGCGATGCCACCAGCGGCGGTGGGCGTTTGATTGTAGGCCGTGCCTACCGTGGCGCTGGAGGTGATGGCGGCGAGAGAGACGGTGGGGCAGATTTTCAGCGTGATGACGCGTGTGCCGGTGCAACCGAGCGAATCCGTGGCGCGGAAGGTGAGCGAGACGCCAGCGCCATTGCCAGCGGTCGGTGTGCCGCTGAGCACGCCAGCCGTGGAAAGCGTCAATCCAGCCGGAAGCGTGCCGCTGCTCACCGTGAAGCTATAAGCACCCGTGCCGCCGCTGGCACTGAAGCTCTGCGAGTAAGCCACGCCGACCGCACCCACCGGCAGAGTGCTCGGCGTGACGGTGATCGTGGGGCACACCGGAGCCAGCGTGTAGCTACGAGCACCCGTGCAGGCATTCGCATCGGTGGCGGTGAGGGTGAAGGTTTGGCTCGCGATGCTCGTCGGCGTGCCGGTGAGAGCTCCGGTGGTTGTGTTGAGGCTCAGACCGGTCGGCAACGTGCCACTGGTCAACGCATACACATACGGTGTGGCTCCGCCGGTGGCCGTCGCAGCGCTCGAATAGGCGGAGCCGACCGTGAGGGTGCTGTTGAGCGTGGCGAGCGAGATGACGGGGCAGATCTTGATCGGAATGACCCGCGTGCCCTGGCAGCCGTAGGTATCGGTGACACGGAAGGTGAGCGAAACACCGGCACCATTGCTCGCGGTTGGCGTGCCGGTGATGGCTCCGCTCGTGGCAAGCGTGAGACCTGCGGGAAGAGTTCCCGAGGTGAGGGCAAAACTAAACGGAGCCGTGCCGCCCGTGGCGGTGAGGCTTTGTGAATACGGCGTGCCGACGAGGCCATTCGCGAGTGAGGCGGGATTGATCGTGATGGAGGGGCAAACCGGAGTCAGCGTGTAGCTGCGAGTGCCGGGGCAGCCATTCGCATCCGTGGCGGTGATGGTGAAGGTCTGCGCGGTGGTGTTCGTCGGCGTGCCGCTGATCACGCCGGTGCTGGTGTTGAGGCTCAGGCCGGTTGGCAGCGTGCCAGTGGTCAGGGCAAAGGTGTAAGGCGAGGCTCCAGCGCTCGCCACGAGCGTCTGCGAGTAGGCGGTGCCGACGACGACGGTAGGGCTGATGGCTCCGATGCTGATGACCGGGCAGACTTTGAGCACGTAAGGCCGTGAGCCAATGCATCCATAGGCATCGGTGGCGACGATGACGATGCTGACGCCCGCGCCGTTGGAGGCCGTGGGGGTGCCGGAGATGACTCCGCTGGTCGCATTGAGCGTCAAACCGGCCGGAAGCGTGCCGGAGCTCAACGCATAGGTGTAAGGCGCATTGCCGCCGGTGGCGCTAACGGTCTGCGAGTAGGCCACGGCGAGCGTTCCATTGGCCAGCGAAGGAGTGGTGAAGGTGATCGTGGGGCAAACTGGAGCCAGCGTGTAGGCCCGTGAGCCGGTGCAGGCATTCGCATCGGTGGCACGAACCGTGAAGGTGGCGCTGGTCGAGTTCGTCGGCGTGCCGGTGATGGCACCAGTGGTCGTGTTGAGATTCAAACCGGCTGGAAGGGCACCGCTAGTCACCGCATACACATACGGCGTGGCACCGCCGGAAGCCGCCACACTCGCCGAGTAGGCTGTGCCGACATTGATGGTGGTGCTGATGACCGGCAGCGAGATGACCGGGCAGATCTTGAGCGTGTAAGCACGCGTGCCGAGGCAGTTGAAGGCATCGCGAGACTGCACCGTGATGGAGACGCCTGCGCCATTGCCCGCGGTGGGCGTGCCACTGAGCACCCCAGCCGTCGTCAGCGTCAAGCCTGTCGGCAGCGTGCCTGCAATGACGGTGTATTGATACGGCGCGGTGCCACCGGTGGTCGAGAACGTCGTCGACGTGTAAGCCGAGCCTGCGAGGCCGATGGGCAGCGAGGCAGGGTTCAGCGTCATCGGCGGACAGCTCATCGCCAGCGTGTAATTCCGCGTGCCGGTGCATCCATTGGCATCCGTGGCCCTCACCGTGACGGTGGAGCTGATTTCGACATTCGGCGTGCCGCTGAGCACACCGGCGGTGGTGAGGCTCAAACCTCCCGGCAAGGCTCCGCTCGTCAGCGTGTAGGTGTAAGGCGCGGTTCCGCCACTCGCGGTGATGGTTTGCGAGAACGCAGTGCCCACGGTGCCGGTGGTGGTGATCGCGCCCACATTGATGACCGGGCAGATTTTCAGCGTGTAGCTGCGGGTGCCTGAGCAGGCCGCCGGTGGCAGCGGGTTGGCCATCGAAGAGACAAGACCACTGGAGCGACTGGAACTCACCCGAATCTCGGCGTGGTCGTCATAAGAAAGCTGACCGTTGCGCACCAAATAGATGCGGAATTGGCCTGTGCCGCTGTTTCCACCGGCGTTGGCATCCGCGTTCGTGACGGTGACGGGCGTGCCCGCATTGAAATTGGCGAGGTTCCAGTCTGCGGGCGTTGGCGGATCGTTCGCCCCGGCGGCGGTGTAGGTGAAGGAAACGGCGCTCCAGTCGATCGGCGTGCTCGGAGCACCTTTGACGATGACGTAGTTTCTGAGATTGAAGGTCTCGCCGGGATTCAGGTCGATGTTGTAAGTGGCAAATTCCAGCTCCGGCACACTGGCAGGAGCTGTGCTGGCACGAACGGTGAAGGTCTGCGTACCAGCCGTGGTGGGAGAGCCGGAAAGCACGCCATTGGATGCATTCAGGCTCAATCCAGCAGGCAACGTGCCGCTGGTGACGGACCATTTATAGCCACTACCCGGCGCCGCCGTGAGCGTGGAAGAGTAGGCCGTGCCCACAAGACCATTGCTGAGGCTGGTGGGCGAGATCGTGACCGCCGGGCATGCGGGTGTGAACGTTTGGGCACGGGTGCCGAAGCAGCCATTGGCATCGGTGGCGCGGATGCTAAAGGCCTGGCTGTTCGCACTCACCGGCGTGCCGGTGACGGCTCCGGTGCTCGTGTTCAGCGTAAGACCTGTCGGGAGCACGCCCGCACTCACTGAATAGGTATAAGGCGCAGTTCCGCCGCTGGCCGTGGCGGCTGATGAATAGACCGAGCCGATGTTCAAGGTGCTGTTGAGCACCGCGAGAGAGATCACTGGGCACACTTTGATGCTCACCACCTGATCCTTCGTGCAGCCATTGGCATCCGTGGCACGCACGGTGACGCTCACACCAGCTCCATTGGCCGTCGTCGGTGTGCCGGTGACGACCCCCGCGCTGCTCAAGCTCAATCCAGTCGGCCAGGTGCCGGTCACCGTGCTCCACGTGTATGGCGTGGTGCCGCCCGCCGCCGAAAGCGACTGCGAATACGCGGTACCGACGGTGCCATTGGCTAGCGAAGTAGGCGTCACCGAAATCGCCGGGCACAGCACGGTCAGCGCATAGGCGTTTTGGGCAAAACAGCCGTTCGGATCCGCGGCGCGAACGTTGAAGTTGTAGGTCGCCGGAGGGCTGGTGATGCTCACGGCGCTCAGCAGGCCGGTAGAGGAGTTCAGGCCAAGGCCCTGCGGCATGCCGTCATTGCCAGTGGTCCAGGCGGTGTAGCGGGCGGTGACTTCGGCGGCACTCAGCGCACGGCTGTAGATCTGCACTTCATCGAGGCCGCCCTTCCACGGGAAGTTTCCGCCAACGGCGTTGCCGATTTCGAGCGGCACGGTGCTGTGATTGATGGCGGCGGTGTAGGCAAAGCTGCTGCGCTGCGTGCCATTCACATAGAGGCGGATGTTGGCACCGTCGTAGGTGGCCACCACATGCTGCCAGGTGCCGGTGGTGAGGGTCGTGGTGGCACGGTTGGTGGCGTAGTTGTTGATCCAGAAACCGAAGGTGGTGTCATTGCCGAGTTGTCCGAGACCGTAACCGTTGTTCCAGCTTCCGGTGCTCGTTTTACTCACGACGGCTCCGAAGGCATTCATCGTGTAAGTTGGGTTCACCCAAGCCTCGATGGTGATCTGCGTGGGACGCAGCGCGGCGCTGTCCGGCACGGTGATCTGGTCATCGACGCCATCAAGGCTGAACGCACGACCCGCTGCACCGCTGGCCGTGGTGGTGGCACCTAGATCGAGCGTGCCATTGGAAGTGCCACCGATGCTCAAGGCGCTGCCTTCCGCCGGCCACCAGGCTACCAGACCGCTCGGAGCCGCCGGAGCGACACTCCACGAGTAGCTAATGCCCGTGGCACCGGTCGTCGTGGCGATGAGGCCTTGACTGTAAGCGCTGAACTTTGTCGCATTCGCGAGCGTCGTCGGCGTGATGGTGATCGGCGGGCAGATGACATTCATCGTCATGGCCTGCGTCGTGGAGCAGCCGAGAGAGTCCGTGCTCCGCACCGTGAAGCTGTAAGCACCCGGAATGGCCGCGGTGGTCGTGGTGCCGCTGATGGTGCCTGCGCTGCTCAGCGTGAGCCCGCCGGGCAGCGAACCACTGGTGATGGCATAGGTGTAGGGTGCCACACCGCCGAGCGTGCTCAGCGTTTGCGAGAAGGCGGCATACTGCGTGTTCGTGAAGGCCACCGGGGCCACGGTGAAGACCGGGCAGGGGCGGAAACCGATGTCGAGCGTGGGCTCGCTATTCGTCGTTCCCGCCGTTCCAGGCTCCGAAGCGGCCGCGAGAGTCACCAGAGGCGTCACGACGCTGTTTCCGAGCCCACCGCTCTGCGTGCCGTTGTTGTCATTGTCGATGCCGTTGTCCGTGTTGACGCTGTTGATGGCCAAAAGGGCCGCAGCAGCCGGCGGCGTGGGAATGCGCACGCGATACTGGCCCGGCGTGTAGATCGTGAAACCATACTGCCCGCTCGCATTCGGCGCGGTGCTTGTGACGATGGCATTGGAGCTATTGAGCAGCTCCACACTCAGACCGGTGAGACCGCTGACGGTATCCGTGCCAGCGTTATAGGTGCCGTTGTTGTTCGTATCGATCCAGATTTGATTCCCAAGGGCAATGCCGCTCCAAAGGCCGAAATCGACGGTCATTTCCGTATCGGGATTGGTGTCGCCATCGGCGATGGATTCCGTGCCGCCTTGCAGGGCGATCATCGGGCTGCGGATTAGCGTGCCCGGCGCTCCGCTCTGCGTGCCGTTGTTGTCGTTGTCCGTCTGGTTATCGAGATTCACCGGCGTGCCGCTCGTCTTCGCGAGCGAGGCCGGAGGCGTGAACTGCACATAATAGTTTCCAGCGGCGAGGTTGGCGAAGGTGTAATTGCCGCTGCCATTGGTGCTGGCGGTGGTTTGCAGCACGTCATCGGCATCGCCGACGGCCGTGTTGGTGGATTTGTAGAGCGACAGCGTCACCACACCGGCTCCGACGCCGACCTCGCCCACCGTTTTGAGGCCGTTGTTATTCGCATCATTCCAAATGGTGCCGCCCAGCGTGAGCGTGGCGCTCGGCGTGACATTGCAAAGCGCCACATGGTCAAGCACCAGCGGATTCGTGACACTGCCGCCGGAGACGACGAAACTGGCGCTATCGATCTGCGCCGTCGTGGCGAGCGGATTCACGCGGAAACGATAGCGGAACTGCTTCCACGTCGGCACCGCCGTGTTGGCAGTGGCTTCCGTCCAGGTGGTGTTCGTGTAATCGGCGGCGGTGAAGGTGGGCACCGGCGTTCCAGTCATCTGCGCCTGGGTGACCTGATAGTATTGATAGAAGCCCGGTGTGGCTCCGCTGATGATTTGAAACACCTGGCCACTGGTGGTGCCGAGATCCCAGATGACGCTCGCATTCGCCGCCGAGGCATTGGCCGCCCACACGCTCAATTCATACTCGCTGCCCGCGGTGAGCACCGTGCTCCACGCACCGCCACCGGCGGCCCGCATGCTCACGCAGGAGTTTGTGCCCTGCACGAGCACCATGCGCTTGCCATGACGTGGCTTGCCGCTTTCCACCCAAGCCACGCTGCCACCCGAGGCTCCCGGAAGCACCTGCACACGCTGAATCGGCTCACCAAGGCCGGAAGTGACACCGCCAGACCAGCGGAAGGCATTGATCGAGGCTCCGAGAGAGGTGCCGGTGCCGTTGTAACCCAAAACCGCCGCTGCGGCGCCCGTGGTGTTTGGCAGGCCCTGGATTTCAAAGCTCGGGTTGTCGAAGAGGTTAGTGACATAGCACGGATCGGTGTTCGCGAAACCGAAGTCGATGGTGCCATCGCAATCGGTGTCATCGCCATCCACACCGCTGGCAGGCTCACCGCCAATGCTGAGCGTGATGACAGGCGAGAAGACCTCCGCACCGCTGCCGCCCGGCTGAATGGCGTTGCTGTCATTGTTGATGCCGTTGTCGAGATTCACGCCACTGGCGCTGACCTGCGGATGGTACACCGGCGGCGTGGGAATGCGGACGAAGTAGTTTCCTGGAGCGAGGCCGGTGAATTGATATGCGCCGTTCCAATCCGTGAGCATCGTGGCCACCTGAGCATCGTCCGCATCACCACGGGTGAGGTTCGTGGAACGCCATAGCTGCATCGAAATGTTCGGAGCGCCGCTTTCGGTGCTTTGGCGGCTACCGTTGTTGTTCATGTCGATGAACACCAGATTGCCAATGCAGAGGCCTTTGATGGTCAAGACAACAGCGGTGGCGGCGCTTTGACAGCCATTCACATCCGTGGCACGCACATTGAAGCTCGCGGAGGTCACTGCCGCTGTCGGCGTGCCGCTGACGACACCCGCGTTGCTCAGCGTGAGGCCAGTTGGAAGGCTGCCAGAGGTTACCGCATAGGTGTAGGGCGCGGTGCCGCCGCTGGCGCTGAAGCTTTGTGAGTAGCCCACGCCGACATAGCCATTCGCCAGCGAGGTCGGCGTGACGGTGATCGCCGGGCAGGTGGGTGAAACCGAGTAGGCACGCGAGCCTACGCAGGCATTTGCATCCGTAGCACGAATGGTGAAGGAGGCAGCGGCTGCGCTCGTGGGCGTGCCAGTGATGGCTCCTGTGGTCGTGTTGAGGCTCAAACCAACCGGAAGAGCTCCCGAGGTCAGCGCATACACATACGGCGTGGCTCCTCCAGAAGCTGCGGCACTCGATGAGTAGGGCGAGCCGACCACAATCGTGGGCGAGATGGCCGCGAGCGAGATCGTGGGGCAGATTTTGATCGTGTAAGCGCGGACGCCAAGGCAGTTGTTCGCATCGCGAGCCTGCACCGTGATGGAAACGCCTGCGCCATTCCCTGTGGTGGGCGTTCCCGAGAGCACGCCGGCGGTGGAGAGCGTCAAACCTGCGGGCAGTGTGCCGGCCGTGACGGTGTATTGATAGGGCGAGGTGCCGCCATTGGCTGTGAAGGTCTGCGAGTAAGCGATGCCGACCGCTCCATTCGCAAGGGAAGTGGGATTCACCGTGATCGGCGGGCAACTCATCGCCAGCGTGTAGTCCCGCGTGGCCGTGCAGCCATTCACATCCGTGGATCGGACGGTGACCGCGCTGCTGATCTCCTGCGTCGGCGTGCCGGAAAGAACCCCTGCCGTGCTGAGACTCAGACCCGCCGGAAGCGTGCCGCTGGAAACCACATAGGTATATGGTGCCACACCACCGCTAGAGGTGATCGTGCGTGAGAAGGCCGTGCCGACCGTGCCGGTGGTGGTGATGCTGCCGAGGGTGAGGACCGGGCATATCTTGATCGTGTAAGGCCGCGTGCCCTGGCAGCCATAGACATCCGTGGCGCGGATGGTGACGCTCACGCCCGCACCATTCGCCGTGGTCGGCGTGCCGCTGAGTACCCCAGCACTGCTGAGCGTGAGTCCCGCCGGCAGCGTGCCTGCGCTCACGGCGAAGGTATAAGGTGATCCGCCACCACTGCCGGTGAAGGTTTGCGAGTAGGCGATGCCCACGGTGCCATTTGCCACGGAGGCAGGATTCACTGTGATCGTGGGGCAGACAGGCGTGAGCGTGTAAGGCCGTGTGCCCTGGCAGCCATTCGCATCCGTGGCACGAATGGTGAAGGTCTGCGCCGTGGTGCTGGTAGGCACGCCGGTGACACCACCATCGCTCGCCAGCGTCAATCCAGATGGCAGGGTACCAGCAGACACCGCGAAGGTGTAAGGCGCCAGACCGCCCGTGGCCGTGAAGGAAGTCAGGTAACTAGACCCCACGGTCGGCGTCGTCAGCGAGACCGGATTCACCGTGAGCGACGAGCAATTGATCGTAACCGCATAGTCTTCGATTTCACCACTGCCCACCGCCCCGGTGGGCAGGGTGGTGGCCTGATTCGTAAGGCGCACACGCACACCGCGATTCGTTCCGGGGCTGGAGGCCTGCGGCACGATGAAGGTGATGTTTTGCGTGCTGGCCGTGGCGGAGCTGCTGATGGACCTCGCAGCCAGCAAACGCTCACCGCCGGGCGAGGTATAGAGCGTGTCGTTGAAGGCACCGTCGTTGTTGAAGTCGATCCACGCGTTCAGGTAGGCGGTGGAGCCGGTGTTGTTGAAAACGGAGACGGGAATCGTGGTGTTCGCATTCTGCGTGATGCTCGCCGGCATCGTCACACCGTCTTCGTCATCGGCGCTGCCGGTATTCGTCGTGTCATCCGCCGTGGCGGCATTGCTGGCGGTGACGGTCGATTCGACGTCCACCGTGGCACCGAGGCGCAGATTGCTGTTCGCCGTGCTTGACGTGGTCGTGGTGGCAGCCCCGGCGGGATTCGTGGCGTGCGCCCAGTCGCCCAGATCGGTGGTGGGAGCAGCGCGGAAGCAAAGCTTGCGAATGGCAGCGGAAGCCTGGCCGCTGGTGGCGGCCGTGGTGTAAACGGAAGTGCCGGTGGAACGCCAGAACTGGATCTCGATGCGGCGCACCGGCACATTGCCCCAGTTGATGCTGGCATTGCCATAGACAGGCGTGGCAGCCTGCTGGTCATCCAGACCACCCAGGTAAGCACCTGCGGCACCGAGGTTCACCACTTCAGGGCCGGTGCCCGTCACCACGGCATCACAACTGACCGTCTGCCCCGTGATGGAGACTGGAGCGATGCCTGCACCCGCCGCATTGTAAGCCCGCACAAACACCCATTCACGGGAGGCACCGATTTTGCCGATGCTGCCGATGCCGAGATCATCCATGAGCACATCCTTGTCGAAGGTGAGCTGCACCTGCGCATGCCCGGTGGCCGTGCCGACGCCCGTGGTGACGCTGGCGCTCGTGTCACCCGTGTTGTTCGTGAAGCGCAGGCCACCGAAGAACATCGGATTGCACTGCACGTCGTTTGGATTGCCCTGCGTGTTGATGTTGTCGTAGGTGGGATCAAAGCGCGGCACATAGATGTTCGGCGACTGGGTGTCGTGCATGTTACTCGAATGGCTCACGGTGAGGTTCGTGCCGCTCGAGAGGACATTGGAGAAGGTCTGGCTCGTGTAAGCAGCATTCACCAGGAGCGGCTGGCTGATCCAGCCAGTGCCCGCGGTAGGTGCCGTGCGGGTCAGCGTGCGCCAGTCCGGCCACACGAGGTAGGGCGGGCACTGCGGCATCGGCGCAAAGCCGAAGTCGATGCTGAGATTCGTATTGTTATTGGTGTCCCCGTCCGTGATGGATTCCGTGCCGACGGCGAGGTTCACGAGGCCGCTCGTGACCGAAGTGCCAATGCCACGGCTGTGAATGCCGTTGTTGTCGTTGTCCTGATCGTTTTCAGCAAAATTGGATGGAGAGCCAAAACCATCCGGCACGCCGCTGGACATCGTATAGCCCGCCGGAACGCTCGGTAGCCTCACAAAGTATTTTCCGGCCGCCAGGGAGCTGAACGAATACAGGCCACCACCGGCGGTGGTGACGTTCGAGCTCACCTGCACGTCGTCACCGTTGCCGATGTAATTATCCGTCGTGCGGAAGAGTTGCACGGTGATGCCGTCAAAGCCGGGCTCGCCCGCATCACGTACGCCGTTGTTGTTGTCATCACGCCAGACGAGGTTTCCGATGGTGAGCGAGGGCGCGATGACCACCGTGTAGGCCCGCGAAGCCGGGCAGCCATTCGCGTCGGCAGCGCTGATGGTGAAATTCGAGGTCGCTGCGGTGGTCGGTGTGCCGGTGAGAGCACCGGTGCTGGTGTTCAGGGTGACGCCACCAGGCAGGGTGCCGCTGCTCACATTGTAGGTGTAAGGTGCCACGCCACCGCTGGCCGTGACGGATTGATTGAAGGCCAGGCCCACCACGCCATTCGAGAGGCTCGTGGGGCTCAGGGTGATCGCGGGGCATACTTTGAGCGAGACGATCTGCGTGCCCTGGCATCCGTAAGTGGCCGTCACACGCACGGTGAGGTTCACACTCGGTCCCGTGCTCGTCGTCGGCGTGCCGCTGATCACGCCGGTGGAGGCGTTCAAGGTCAAACCGGCCGGCAAGGTGCCGCTGATGATCGTCCAGGTGCCATACGGCGCGGTGCCGCCGCTGGCCGTCAGCGTCTGCGAGTAGGCAGTGCCCACCGTGGCATTCGGCAGCGTCACCGGCGTGATGGAGATGGTGGGGCAGACCGGTGTCAGCGTGAAGCTGCGGGAGCCCGGGCAGGAATTTGCATCCGTGGCGGTGACCGTGAAGGTAGCCGCGGTGGTGCTCGTGGGCGTGCCAGTGATGGCCCCGGTGCTCGTATTTAGACTCAAGCCCGCGGGCAACGAGCCGCTGGTGACCGCATACACATACGGCGCGGCACCTGCTCCAGCAGCGGCACTCGATGAATACGGCGTGCCGATGGAGAGCGTGCTGTTCAGCGTGGCGATCGTGAGCACCGGGCAGATCTTCAGCGTCATCGTGCGGGTGCCTTTGCATCCGCGAGCATCCGTAGCGGTGAAGGTAAGCGAGGTGCCAGCCCCGTTATCCGTCCCTGGCGTGCCACTGATGACACCCGTGGCGGCATTGAAGGTGAGACCAGAAGGCAGCGTGCCGCTGATGAGGGCCAGCGTGTAGGGCGCGGTGCCGCCACTGGCGCTGATGAGCTGGCTGTAGGCCACGCCCACCGTGCCAACAGCGGGCAAAATGGGACTCACCGTGATCGCGGGGCAGGTGAAGAGGCCAAAGTCGAGCGTGAGATTGCTGTTCGAATCCGAATCGCCATCCGTCACCGACTCCGACGAGAGGGCGAGATTCACCACCGGGCTCAGAAGCGCCGTGCCGACTCCGCCGGGCTGCGAGCCATCGTTGTTGTTATCGACGTTGTTGTCCGTCGTGGCCACATTCGCCGTCGTGACGGTAGTGGCAGGCGGTGTGACACGCACATAGTAGTTCCCCGGCGAGAGATTCGTGAAGCGATAGAAGCCCGAGGCATCCGTGGTGGTGTTGGCCCCGACCTGCGTGTCTTGATTGGAACCCGTGCCGCCGATGGCATTGTCTGCACCAGGATTGAAAAGCTGCACCGTCAGACCGGCCACACCACTTTCGCCGACTTCCTTGATGCCGTCGTAGTCCGCGTCGTTCCAGACGTGGTTACCAATCGTCATGCTAGGCTGGCAGAGCACGATGTCATCGAGGGCCACCGGACCGCTGCCCGCCGTGGCGCTCAGAATCAGCGAGATGGAATCAATCTGCGCCGTGGTAGCCGTGGGCGAGATGGCAAAGGTGTAAATATAGCGACGCCAGTTCGGCGGCGTGACCGTGGCGGTGGCCTCGTTCCAGCCGTTGTAATGCGCGGAGGTAAAGCTCGACGGACCGCCGGAAGGCGAAACCCAGCGATTCTGCGTGGCGGCATAGTAATGAAGTGCTGTGCCACTGGCCCCGATGCGGAAAACAGGCTGGCTGGCACCAAGGTCGAGCTCGAACGACGCAGCAGTGGAACTCGCCGTATCTGCCCAAACACTCATCTGATAGGTTTTACCCGCCTGCAGCACCGTGCTCCATGCACCGCCACCAGCCGCTTTGACCTCGACGCAGGACAATTCACCTTCGAGCAGCATGTAACGCCGCCCTTGATGCGCCCGAGCACTTTCGAGCCAGCCCACTTTGGCACCACTCCCCACCGCAAGCACCTTCATGCGCTGGATGGGATCATTCAGGGCGGACATCGGATTCACCCCGCTCACCCAGCGCAGGGAGTTCACACTGCTGCCAAAGCTCGTTCCAGTGCCGTTGTAGCCCAGTGAGGCAAAAAGAGCCCCGGTGGTATTCGCGCCGCCATTGAACTCAAAGCTCGGGTTGTCGATCAAATTGGTGCTGTAGCACGGATCACTGCTCGCGAGGCCGAAGTCGATGGTGAGATCGCCATTCGTATCATCTCCATCGACTCCCGCCGCGGGCTCTCCAGCAGCAGTGAGCGTGATGATCGGACTGCGAATGGCCGAGCCGGAGCCGGAAGGCTGGCGGCCATTGTTATCGCCGTCCTGTTGATTGTCCGCCGTATCAGGCACACCCGAGGTCAGCGGGAAATCCGCCGGAGGTGTGGGAAGGCGAACATAGTAGCTGCCAGCCACTAAGCCGCTGAAAAGGTAATTGCCATTTAGGTTGGTGATCTGGTCAGAGCCGACTTTCACATCGTCTCCCGCCCCGTTTTCTTCCGTGCCGTTGGCTCCAGGCGTCCACAGCTGAACGGTCACACCGGGCTGCCCAGTTTCGTTGATGTCCTTGACACCGTCATTGTCGATGTCGATCCAGACGAGGTTGCCGATGGAAAGATTTCCACCGCTGACCGTGATCGCATAATCCTCCACCTCACCTTTCAGCGTGGACGTGCCGCTGAAGCCAGGGTGCGTGGCTCCTTCCGCCGCACGGATGCGCAGGAATTTCGTTCCCGCCGTGGTACCCACAGGAGGTGTGAGGCTGAAATTGAAGCTGCCGGAGGCGGAAACAGTCTGTGCAGCGAGGGTTTCGTTCGTGTCCGCCACGTCGTTGTCCCCGTTCCAGTCCACAAAGACATTCACCCGTGCCGTGCTGCCGCTCAAAGAGGCGGCGGTGATGGTCATCGGCACCGTCAGCGTCGTCGCCGAACCCACCGTGAAAGCGGGCATCGTGAGATCTTCGTCATCGCCCGTGTTGTCATCCCCTGTGGCGGTGCTGTTGGCCGGACTGCTGCTCTCCGCATCCGTGGCCAGTGTGCCGATCCGGATGGCGCTGTTCGCCGTCTGCGTGGCGGAGGCGAAATTGCCATAGTCGCCGAAGTCGGTGGTGGCCGCGATGGTCGTGATCGTTAGGCTGGCTGAGACCCGCGAGCAGGAGTTCGCATCCGTGGCTCGAGCCGTGAAGGTAGAGGTGGCGGCTGTCGTGGGCGTGCCGGTGATGGCACCGGTGCTGGTGTTTAGGCTCAAGCCCACTGGCAGGGCTCCGCCGACGATCGCATACACATAAGGCGAAGCTCCCCCACTGGCGGCGACGCTGGATGAATAGGCCGTGCCCACGGTTGCCGTGCTCGTCGGCGTGGCGAGGGACATCACGGGGCAGATTCGGAGGGTGGTATTTCGCACCCCAGTGCATCCATTGGCGTCCGTGCCTGTGATCGAAAGGCTCACGCCGGCTCCGTTGGAAGCGGTGGGTGTGCCGCTGATCACGCCAGCACTGCTCAAGCTCAGACCCGTAGGAAGCGTACCGCTGGTCACCGCGTAGGTGTAAGGCGAGGTGCCGCCACTGGAACTCATGCTCTGCGAGTAGGCCGACCCTGCGGTGCCGGCGGTCAGCAGCGCGGGATTCACCGTGATCGCCGAGCAGGTGGCGGCGCTGCCTTCGATCATCAGATTGTCGATGTGCAGATAGCTCGTGCCGCCCCAGCAATAAAATTCCATCATGAAAGTCTTTCCGGCCAGCGCCGTGCCGGTGGGAAGAGCTGTCCCTTGGTTGAAGGGCACATCGTAGGTCACGTAGTTTCCCGTGCCGCTCATCGTGATCGTGGAAGTCCACGCGGTCCTCATGGCGGTACCGTCATGCCAAGTGATATAGACACGGGCACTGGTGGGCGAACCGCTGTCCACCCGCTTGGCCTCAAAGCAGGTACCGGTGATGCTACCCGCGACTCCCGCTTTCATTTTGAACGTCGTCCAGCCTGTGTCCGGCCTGCCAGTCAGTGTCGCCGGAGGCGTCGCAAGAGTCGAATCCAGCGTCGAATCCCATCCCATGGCACAGCGGGCCTTGGTGCCGACACGCTTGTTTCCGTTCTCATTTGGATCGCTGACCAGCAGGCCGTTGGGACCGTAGTCAGGAGAAGAGGTGCCGTCCCATCGGAACTGAAACACGCCGTTCAATCCACCGGTGTCGATCGTCGAATGCTTCACACTGGGAAGCAGGTTGTATCGTTCGTTGCTGCTCGGCTGCGCTCCGCCTTCGATCGTCGAAAGCTCCATGTTCCATTCCAACAAAGTCTGTGCAGGCAACGTGTCAGCAGCAGAGATCATCAACAGCATAACAAGCCAAGCCAGGCGCTTCGACATGCGCCCTCTCAAGCCCCGCGAAAGCGGAGCCTGCTCACATGAGTGCGGAGGCGACACAGGGTCACCGCCACGATGTGCAGGGGAAGTCATGGGATGTGGATAGAGCGGAAAGGGAGCAATTACTCCTTAAACTATGGAGTTTATGGAAATACTCCAGAAAAATATCCACCTCTTTAACAAAGGTTTACAATAAACAACTGTTCTCGTGAGCATTATAATCACCACGAACGTCCTCACCCCCCAAAGAGCGTTTTCAGCCCTTCGAGCGCTTCTCCAGCCACGGCAGGCCTGCCCTTGAGGGCCTCAATCCATCAAAAACGGCCCCACGATGCCTTTCCAAAGCTCGTAGCCCTTGGCGTTCATGTGGAGCTTGTCGTCCAAAAAGATGTCCGGCTTCGGCTCGCCATTCGGGGCGAGCATCACCGGATGCATGTCGAGATATTGGAGGCGCTCATCCTTGGCGCAAAAGGCCTGGATGGAGGCGTTCAAGGCTCGGGTCTCCTTGATCTGCGCCCAGCGCTTCGGATTCGGCGCGGAGGAAATGTAGCAGATTTTCGTCTTCGGCAGCTCGGCATGCACCCGGGTCACAAAGGCCTGAAAATCGGCCAAAACACGCTCCGGCGTCTTCCCCGCGTTGAGGTCATTGCCGCCCGCGTACATGACAATCTGCTTCGGCTGGAAGGGGAAGACCAGCCGATGGACGAAATTCACCGAGTCAAAGACCTCGGAACCGCCAAAACCATGGTTCAGCACCGGTTTTCCCGGAAAATCGGCCGCCAGCGTCTTCCACATGCGAATGCTCGAGCTGCCGATGAAAACGATGGGAGCCTTCGGAGCCGCGTTTTCGGCATCACGCACCTCGATGGCGGCGATCTCCTTCTGCCACTTGATCACCGAGGTGACCACGTCGTAGCCCGCCTCACTGAAATGGAGCTGATCCTCGACATACAATTCCGGGCGAGGCTTTCCATCTGCCCCGAGCAGCATCGGGAAGTAGTCGATGAACTCGATCTTATCCCCGCCCGCATGGATAAAGTCCGCGATCAGTTTGTTCGTCGTCCTCACTGTCTCCACTTCTTCCCAGCGCGAGGGCGAGGGGGGGATGCAAAGGAAGGCCAACTTCGTCTTCGGCAGCTTTTCTGCCACCAGCGCCGCGAAGGCCTTGAACGAAGCCAGCACCTCCTCCGGCGTCTTCCCGAGGTGCAGATCATTGCCACCGGCATTCAGGTAGATCTGCTTCGGCTGGTAAGGCAGCACGATGCGATCTGCGAAGTGCACTACCTCGCTCAAAAACGCCCCGCCAAAGCCGCGATTGATGATTTTCTCCTTCTTGAAGCGGTCCGGCAGCGATTTCCAAAGGCGGATGTTCGACGCCCCGACAAACAGCGTGGCATCCTTCGGAGCCTTCTTCGCCTTGTCCTCCGCCTCAAAGGCCGCGATGGCCTTTTCAAACCGCTCCGGCTTCGGCAGGTCCTTGGCAAAAACAGCGGTGGTGAGAAAAAGAAGAACAAAAAGCAGCTTCATGGCCGCCCATGCTCCCCTGCCCCGCCCCGCTTGCAACCGCAATCAAGCCACCCACACCGCCATCTCCCGCGCCGCCGCTGATGAGATGCTCAGCTCCATCACACACTCCTCGGCGCTGAAATCCGTCCTCTTTGCGATGCGCCCGGCCTTCCACACATCCGCCGTGGCCGGATACGGCCCCACCTTGCGAGGATCGCTCCAGGTATAAAGCCCCAGCGTGCGAGGATTCAC
This sequence comes from Akkermansia muciniphila, assembly GCA_943373155.1. Classification (GTDB taxonomy): domain Bacteria; phylum Verrucomicrobiota; class Verrucomicrobiia; order Verrucomicrobiales; family Verrucomicrobiaceae; genus Prosthecobacter. Next base: position 50,363 of record CALSBJ010000012.1, read on the forward strand.
CGCCGCGCCAATGTGCATCGGCCCGCTGTCCACACTGATCACCCAGCCCGCCTGCCGCATGATCCACACCAGTTCCGCGAGGCTCGTTCGATTGCTCAGATCCGTCACATGCGCCGCCTGCGGCACCTTCGCGCCGTCATGCATGCCCACAAGCACCACCGAACGCGGCGACAGCGCCTCGCAAAGCGCCGCGAGTGCCTCATCTGAGAGCGATTTACCTTCCCCACGCGACCACGGATGCACCACGACACTCGCTCGCCAGTTCAAATCAACTCCCGCCGGCTGGCTGCCTTCCGCCAAACTGAAGCTCACATCCTCCGCAGACACCTCGATGCCAAACGCCCGCGGCATTTCCAGATAACGATCCACCGCATGTGCCCCCGCGTTCACTGGCACCAGGTGAGAATAAAAATACCGCGACCCTTCCCGCGCATCCGACAGTCCGATCACCGCCTCGGACCCACGCCAGCGACTCACGATGCCGCTGCGGAGCAGCCCTTGAAAATCGAGCACGATCTCCGGCTCCTCACGCTTCATGAGCATCCACTCCCGCCGCCAGTTCCAGAACCGCAGCAGCCCCGCCAGCCCGCGAAACCGCTTCCTCGGAAACGGAATGACCTCATCAATCAACGGCGAGCCCTGAATCAGCGGCGTCCACTCCGTGTTCGCCAGCCAGCGCAGCTTCAGGTGCGGATACGCCTCACGGATCGCCTTCACCGCTGGCAAAGTATGCACGATGTCCCCCAGCGAGCTCGGTTTGACGATCAGGGCACTTTTGAAATCTCGAAGGCTGGGAATCATGACGTGAATGACGACTCAATGCCCAAAACTCGCCGGCGTCTGACATTCGTCATTCATCATTCGCCATTCCTCATTCCCGAAGGGTCATTTCCCCAGCGCCAGCCGATCCGCCAGCAGCGGTGGCAGGCCCGCCTCATGAATCTTCCGCTGGGCGGTCTCGATGTCATACTCGAGACGGCGGATGGAGATCGTCTGGGCCTGGATGTCGTAGATGGTGTAGGCCGCCCGCCAGTCGCCATCGCGGGGCTGGCCCACGCTGCCCACATTGACAAAATACTTCGTGCCCCGGGTGAGGCTCACCTCCGTGCCGCGGGAGGCGCGGACGGCGTCATCCTTTTCAAAGATGCGCGGTACATGGGTGTGACCGTAGAAACACACCTGCGTGAACTGATAGCTGAAGCTCGCCATCGCATCGAAACGATTCGTCACATAGCCCCAGTTCCCCGGCGAATCGAGCGTGGCATGCACGATGGTGAAATCCCGCACCTGACGCACCAGCTTTAAATCCTTGAGCCACTGCCGCTGCTCCTCACTGAGCTGCTCGCGGGTCCACATCAGCGCCGCGTAGGCCAGCGGATTCAGCTCGTCGAGGCTGCTGTTGCCGCTGGCACCTTCATCGTGGTTTCCACGCACGGTGGGGCAGTTCAGGGCACGGACGGTTTCCAGGCATTCCACCGGGTTCGCGGCGTAGCCCACGATGTCTCCCAGGCATACATAGCTGGCACAGCCCTGTTCTTGGGCGTCGTAAAGGACGGCCTGAAGGGCTTCGAGGTTGGCGTGGATATCTCCGAAGATCGCGAATTTCATCGGCTGGGCTGCCACCTTCGGGACTCACGACGGGAAATCAAGCAATTCGGCGGCTGGAACTGGGGAAAGCTCTCCCGTCGGCTCAGCGATACTCCACCAAGCCGTCGGAGCCATGGGTAAAGGGTATGCGATGACCCAGATCATCGAGAATCTGCCGCGTGAGATTGTATTTACCATGCAACGCCGCATCGTCGTGATCGGGGTCGTGATGCACGGCGATCCATTTTTTCACACCCGCCAGCTTGGCGAGAGCACAGGCACTGGCGAGGTTCGAGTGGCCCCAACCGATCTTTTTCGGGTAATCCGCAGGCAGATACTGCGCCTCGTGAACGAGCAGATCCACGCCTTCAACGAATTGAATGACGGGCTCGTGCGGGATGACGACCTCGCTCTCCCGGGTGAGACCCACCGGGCTGCCAGTGTAGCCCTGGAGGAATTCATTGTCCGGAATAAAAGCCACTTTCCAGCCGTCATGCTCGATTTTGAAACCCACCGTCGCGCCGGGATGCTGGACGTATTCGCGGGAAATCTTCGCGCCGCCGATCTCGATGGGTTTGTCGTCGAGAAAGACGAAATTGATCTTCGCTGCCAGATCCTCCCGCTGCACGGGGAAGTAGTCACGGTCCATCTGGCCCACCAGAAGCGACTCCAGGTTCTTCCCAAAGCCTCGCTCGCCATAAACCGTGATTTCAAACCCGGGCACATAGATCGGCGTGAAGAACGGAAAGCCCTGGATGTGATCCCAGTGCGTGTGCGTGATGAAAAGATGAATGTGCCTCGGCCCGTCCTTCAGCAGGGAAAGCCCCGCTTCCCGCAGCCCGGACCCGGCATCAAAGAAGATGCGATCATTGCCCGTGCAGAATTCGAAGCAGGTCGTGTTTCCCCCATGCTGGGCATAGCGGCCACCTGAGACGGGGATCGAGCCTCGCGTGCCCCAAAAGCGGGCATGCGGCCGACGGGTGTCCAAAACAGGCGCGTAAATCTCTTTCGAGACCTCGCGAGCCGGACGGTCCGCCACCAGGGAGCAACTCGCAGCCTCGCTGAAGAAGCCGTCGAGTTTCTTCAGCAGCAGGTCCGGAGCGAAAGGCTTGATCAGCACATCGAGCGGGCCGCTTTGACGGATGTGCTTCAGCTCGGTCGAGTAATCCTTCGCCGTCGTCACCAGGACCGGCAGATGCTCTGTCTCCGGCGAGGCCCGCAGCGTGCGCATGGCCTCCAGACCGGTAATTTTCGGCATGATGAGATCCAGCACGAGCAGGTCCGGCTTGAAACTGGCCACCTTTTCCAGGCATTCCTCCCCATCGCGGGCCACCTGCACCTCGTAACCCGCCTTTTCCAAAGCATGCGAGAGCTGCAACGCGATCGCACGTACATCTTCGGCGAGCAGGATTTTCTTCGGAGCTGGGTTGGGCATCCCATGAACGTGGCGCAAACGAGGCGGCTCTCCAGCGGGATTTTTCTCTTCCAAAACGCGATTCACGGCTATCCATGGCTCCCATGCCCGCCTCCCACGCTCCCACGGTCGTCATCGAAAACTTCTACCCCTGCCTCGAAGGCGGTCGCCATCTAGTAAAGCGCGTGATCGGCGAGCCGCTCGATGTGTGGTGCGACATCTTTAAAGACGGCCACGATGTCATGAGTGCCGTGCTGCGCTGGCGTCTCGCCGGCTCAAAGCGCTGGAGCGAGGCCCCGATGAAGCTCGACAACAACGACCGCTGGCACGGAACCTGTGCCTTTGAAAAAGCCGGACGCTGGGAATACCTCGTCGAGGCCTGGGGCGACACCTTCCGCTCGTGGAAAAAAACCTTCGCCGTCCGTGTCGGAGCCAAAGACCCCGATGTACCCATCGAGGCCCGCGAAGGCGCCCGCCTGCTCAAGGAGGCCGCGACGCGTGCCAAGAAAGCCGGAGCCACCGCCGCCGCCTCGCAGATGCAGGAATGCGCTGATTTGCTCGTCAAAGTGCCTGCGCAGGACATTCTCGAAGTGCTGCAATCCGACGAAATGCAGGCGCTGATGGATCAGTTCCCTGATCGCGACCTTTCCACCCTCTCCACGACGATGCAGGTCATCGTCGAACGCGACCGGGCCCGCTTCTCCGCGTGGTATGAATTCTTCCCCCGCGGTGCCGAAGGCCTCGCGGACAAACACAGCACCTTCCGCGATTGCCTGGGCCGTCTCGATCACGCCGCGCACCTCGGCTTTGATGTGATCTACTTCCCGCCGATCCACCCCATCGGCATCACCGCCCGTAAAGGCAAAAACAACACCCTCACCGCCCTCGAAGGCGATGTGGGCAGCCCGTGGGCCATCGGCGGCCCAGCCGGCGGCCACCGCGCTGTCGAACCCGCACTCGGCACCCTCGACGACTTCAAATGGCTCGTCGGCGAAGCCAACAAACGCGGCTTGGAGATCGCCCTCGACTTTGCCATCAACTGCTCCCCCGATCATCCCTACGTCAAAGACCATCCCGAGTGGTTTTACCAGCGCCCCGACGGCAGCATTCGCTACGCGGAAAATCCGCCGAAGAAGTATCAGGACATCTACCCGATCAATTTCCACTGCGACGACTGGAAGGCGCTGTGGAAGGAGCTCATCGACGTCGTGCAGTTCTGGGTCGATTGCGGCGTGAAGATCTTCCGCGTCGATAATCCGCACACCAAACCCGTGGCCTTCTGGGAGGAGCTCATCGGCACGATCCAGCGCAAGGACCCCGATGTGCTCTTCCTTGCCGAGGCCTTCACGAAGCCCAAGATGATGCAGGTCCTCGGCAAAATCGGTTTCACGCAAAGCTACACCTACTTCACCTGGCGTGAGAGCCGCGCCGAGCTGGAGGAGTATGCCCGCGAGCTCTTCCACGGCGACATGCGCTGGTATTACCGCGCCAATTTCTGGCCCAACACGCCCGACATCCTGCCCGGCCACCTCCAAAACGCCGGCCCGCAGATGTTCCGCATCCGCGCCGCCCTCGCCGCCACCATGTCCAGCACCTGGGGCATGTACGGCGGCTATGAGCTCGGCGAAAACGACCCCTATCCCGGCAAGGAAGAATACAACCACAGCGAGAAGTACCAGCTCGTGCAGCGGGATTACAACAAGCCCGGCAACATCAACGGCTTCATCCGCAAGCTGAACCTCATCCGCCGCGACAACCCTGCCCTGCATCTCTACGACAACCTCCGCTTCCACTCCGCCGACCACGGACGCATCATCACCTACAGCAAAGCCACGCCGGATTTCAGCAACCGCATCCTCTGCTGTATCAATCTCGATGCCCAACACGCCGCCGCCGGCATGATCCATCTCGATCTCACTGCCCTCGGCCTCGACGCGTCGAAGCCCTTCAAAGTCATCGACCTCCTCCACGGCGGCGCCTACGACTGGAACGGCACCCGCAACTACGTCGAACTCAAGCCCGAAGGCGTCTCGATGCACATCTTCCGCGTGGAGCAATAAGACGACCTCTCCCTTCAAAGGTATATCGTCCTCGTCCTCCTACTCGAACTCGTCCTCGATCCTTCCGCTCCGCTCGCAAAAAGGCCGCCAAGTCACTCTTGGCGGCCTTCGTCATTCCTCATTCTGGTTTCGTCATTCCGAGAGAAACATCTCCCACTCCCGCACGCGGTGCGTGTTCTTGATCAGCAAGGTCACGGGCACCTCACGCGGCACACGCGGAGCCTTCAGCAGCTTCAATCCGGCTTCTTCAGGCAGTTTGGAGCCTTTGCGGCTGTTCACACGCTTGTCAGCGAGGACGCAGTTTTCCCACGAGGTCGGTCCACCGCGAGAAAGCGGCACGACGTGGTCGATGTTGCCCTCACCGGCGCGGAGCTTGCGACCGGTGTATTGGCACACACCGCCATCGCGCTCCCAAATGCCGCGCACGCCGAACTTCGGGCGCTTTTTGGGCACCTTGTCGAATTTCGCCAACACGAGCACCGCAGGCACGCGAACCGGCCCTTTGACGGTGCCGATGACGTTGTCGCCCTCGCGCACGGGCAGCGTGAGCCACTCCGCCCAGGTCACCGGACGAATATGGCCGCCCGTTTCGATGTCGAGCGCTGTCGCCGCGCCCCCCGCGATCATGCTGAAGGCCTCCACCGGCGTTTTCACGCCAATGGCCTGCCAGTTGCGGTTGAGCACGAGGACGGTGGATTTGGTGAGTTGGTCGTTCATGAGATGCGGTTCTGAAAAGTAGGTCGGGTGTGGCTTTAGCCCGCCCGACTGTGGCGGCGTTCGATGCGTCGGGCGGGCTTGCGCCACACCCGACCTACATCGCTGCGCATGTGCCTTGTGGTGTTCGTTTTTAATCCTCGGCGGGACCCTCCGGGCACATCTTCACGATGCGCGGACGAAACTCGCCGAGCACATCCACGAGGTCGGTCTGCGCGGCCATGACGCTGTGGATGTCTTTGTACACGCCTGGCACCTCGTCGATGCCGGCGCTGAGGAGTTCGACGCCAGCGGCGGCGAGCTGCTTTTTCACGGCGCTCCAGGTGAAGCTCTGCTTCGCGGCGGAACGGCTCATCACACGACCGGCGCCGTGCGAGGCGCTGTTCAGCGACTCCGCTTTGCCTTTGCCACGCACGACGTAGCCGGGCGTGGCCATGGAGCCGGGGATGACGCCGAGCACACCGGCACCTGCGGGCGTCGCACCTTTGCGGTGCACGATGACCTCGCGCTCCGCGCCGTTCACGACGTGCGTTTCCTTCCACGCGAAGTTGTGATGGTTCTCGATGTCGAGCACGACATGAGCGCCGACCTTCTTCGCGATGCGTTTGTGGATGAGCGCGTGGTTCGCGGCGGCGTAGCGCCCCATGAGGTTCATGGCGGCCCAGTATTCCTGGCCCGCTTCTTCCTCAAAGGTGAGCCACGCGAGGTGCTTCAGCTCCTTCGGCAAATCATAGCGACGATCCATCGCGATGCGGCTGTAGTGCTGGCACACCTGCGCTCCCGTGCCGCGCGAGCCGCTGTGGCTCAGCAGCGCGAGGTATTCGCCGGGTGGCAGCTCAAAGCCGCTCTCCTTCAGCGCGGCGGATTGCTCCGCATTCACGTCAAAGGCACCGAACTCGACAAAGTGGTTCCCGGAGCCGCTCGAACCGAGCTGCGCGTAGGCTTTGTCTTTGAAGCGTCGCGTGATCGGCGAAACGGACCAGTCCTCGTCCATGACCTCGTGCTGGCGCTTCTCTTTGAACGCGCCGCCCATGCCAAAGCAGGTCTCGCTTTCGAGGATGTTCGCCAGTCGGTCCTTCTGACCCGCGATGGTGCTCGCCTTCCGATCATAAACCGAGAGCCGCATGCGGCACGCGATGTCCACGCCGACGGCGTAAGGGATCACGCAGCCTTCCGTGGCCAGCACACCACCAATCGGCAGCCCGTAGCCCACATGCGCATCCGGCATGAGCGCTCCCGCGACCGCCACCGGCAGCGCACAAGCATTCGCCATCTGCTGCACGGCCTGCGCTTCGAGCCCGGAGCCCCACTGTGCCCAAGGTGCGAGCATGGTTGTTGGAGAAGGGGCATTCATGCTGGAAAAGGTGTTGGAGGAGTTAGCGGAGCGGGAAATGACGAATTCAGAATGGCGAATGACGAATGAAGACCAAATGACGAAGCTCGAAGAACGGACGACCTCCCGTCAGGCATTCGTCATTCCTCATTCTGGTTTCGTCATTGGAGCGAAGCGACTCTGGCACGCCGAGTCGGATGAGGTCGTTCGGTTTCATGGTGGTGAGTGAGTGGAGAGTTGGAGGAATGGAATGATGGAGTCGTGGAAGGTGTGAAATGGGCACGAGGAGCCCGGCAGCGGTGTTCGTTCAGAAGTTCAAGATCAGCTCTGACCGTTAAGCAACAGTTGCGAAATGCCGATGCAATCTGATCAGGAGACTTGCGAAGCGCCCCACAATACAGATGGTTTTGCATGAAGAATTTTGTTGGCACATTCCGCGACAAGTGCGGCTTGGAGAAGATCGATATTCAAAGCAGCGGAACATCCTTGTCGGTAGTAATACGCAACATTGAATTTACAGGTCCAAGCTTCGATTCTCTAACACCGAGCCGCGAGACCAACCTGTTTGAACTGTGCCACGGCGACCTGTGTGACTTTGAAATGAAGATTGTCATCCCAGTAAAATTGATGACACCAAGGGGAACCGTTGACGTCGGCATCAGTGTTGTTTTCGCCTTGGGAGCTGCCAACTCGTATGGAAATCCGACATCTTTTTTCGTCAATTTGAGCTTATCCCAGCCAGAGTTTAAGCTGAGATCGGGAAACGACTCAGGGGATTTTGAAGGCGCAATGTTGTCATTGGCTTCTCAATTACCTGCTGGTTTCCAACTACAAACATGCGTTACCTGTGGCTTGAGCGATTACAGTCCGGCTGGCAATGGCTGTTTTGGCTCCCTTGCTTGTTTCCGTGATGTGCCGGACGAGTATCGGAAAGTAAACTCAAAGTCAGACATTTTTGCACTGTGGGACCGATTGACAGAATATGTGCAGGAAACCCACTACTGCCCGCAGTTTGAAAGTCGCCCTAAAGGCGCAGGTTATCGTGGATGATTAATCGTAAACGCGTGCGGCACACCTTTCAGCATGCCGCACGCGCGAGTTGGGTGAACGCGTTGGGTCGAATCAGTCGAGGAAGGCCAGGTTTTGGCGGCCGTGGGCCTTGTTTTCCTCGTTCATCAGCACACGGCACCAGTCGTGAAGCACGATGGTGGCGTGGTCCGGGTGACGCACGGCTCCGCGGGCGAAGACGCCGGGATTTCGGCGCATCTGCTGCCAGATGAGCTTCTTCGCGGCGGGGCTGCGCTGGATCAGTTTGTTATACTGAGCCTGCGTGATGCCCTGCGGGTGCTGCCGGTTCACATAGACGAGTTCGCCACCGGTGCGGTAGAGCTGCTCGACGTAGTGGGGCTTGCTGCCACCACCGCGGGAGAGCGGCTCGTTTCGCAGGATGAGCTTCGGATCGACGGTCATGGGCTTGTCCATGGGAACGAAGAACCACTCGCCCTGGCGGCGGAAGGCCGCGTTGTGACGAGTATTCGCCTGACGGGCATTCAGACCCTTGCGGGCCTGCGCCTGACGCACGGGTTGCGGTTTGAGCGCTTCCTTGGCCTGCACCACGGTGGATGCGGGGCCCGGAACAGCGGCAACAAACCACTCCCTCTCATCGTGACCGCAGAGGAAGCGATCCTTGCGGCCGCTGTCCTCGTTTTTAACGAGGAGGAGCAGGTGACGGTCATCCTTCTGCTTGTTCAGCAGAGAGAACTCCGCCTCCGCGAGGCTCTCTTCATCGCCGCGGACGGCGAAGAACTGCCCATGACGATCGTGACCGATGTCGAGCGAGTAGCCGGTGCGGATGATGGCACCGTCCCAACGAGGGGATGGCTTGCTCACTTCGACCTGAAGTCGTGCGCCAATGGATTCGAACGCGCGTTCGAGATGTTCGAGTTTCATAATGGAATCATCGAATCATCATCCGTGCTGTCTGCCCGCGAACGGGCACGCTGGACGGATGTGACAGCGATCTTCCAGACAAGAAGTCGCCAGCGGGAAGATGCGCTGGCTAGGTGGGTTGGTGTTTCATGGGTGTTTGAGTTGGGTTGGAGGTTGAAAAGAAAAAGCAGCGCCACGGCGTGGTCTGGAGCCACGGCGATGGCGCTGCCTCCAGCGGCGGAAGGTGCAGAGGCAGTCCAGAGGACTGCACCACACTCTCCGCCCGTGCCTGGTGTCGCGAATGGACACGGTCAGACGCGGGTGCTGCCGCTGGAATGGAAAGGGAGGTCAATCACGCACGAGCGCGTAGAGCCGGGCGTCGTAGAACTGGCCGTTGCGCTGGTAGGCGCGGCGGAGGCAGGGGGCTTCAACGGTGAAGCCGTTCTTCTCCAGCACACGAGCCGAGGCGACATTCTGAGCGAAGATGGGCGCGGTAATGCGCTGCACACCGAGATCGCGAAAAGCGTGTTCGACGATGCTTTTGACCACAGCGGTCATGATGCCACGTCCCCAGTGGGATTTTGCGAGCCAGTAACCGATGTCGGACACATGCTCGCGTGCGTGCAGTCCTGTACGCAACTCGATCTCGCCGATCAAACGTCCTGTGGCATCGCGAATGGCCCAAAGCGTCTGGCGGCCATTGCGCTGCACATCTGATGCCGCCTGCGCAATCCACTGCCGCGCCAGCTCCATGGTATAGGGATATGGCAAGAGCAGCATGTGGCAGCTGATGTCGGGATCTTGCAGATGCGCGGTGAGATCAGCCTCGTCCGCTGTCGTGATGGAACTGAGATGAATTTCGGGTGTGACGATGATGCGCATGATGGAATTGTGGTGTGGAGAAAAGTGGTGGGCCTACAGGGACATGCACCCTGCTAAACCGGTTAAAAGCCGGTTACTTCGCTGTCTAAGTTTCAGGCCCGCGTAGATTCGATTGGCAATCGAATCGGTTTGGAAAGTTCGGCTTCGGTTGCCAACCGAAGCTACAAAATGGCAACCCTGGCGGGATTCGAACCCGCAGTGATCCGATAGAAAGTCGGATGTCTTGGCCAGTTAGACGACAGGGTCATGAAATGAGCTGGCATGGAGCGTGGGGCCAGGGGCATGGGGTCTGAATCCATGCTCCGGGCACGACGCTCCATGCCAGAAAGTGGGCGAGGGCTGAGACTACACCTCGCGTGCTGCTCCCTTGGGGCCATTATCCATCGGTTTGCGGCCGATGGTTCGGCTCTTGTCCACCTCGTCGAACGAGGTCGAACAGCATAGCTGCCTTTGTTGAAGTGTGGCGTTTCACTTGTCGCGTGACGATTCTCGGCGCTGCACCTACCACCGACCTTTTGGGCCGTTCAGGGGAGCTGCCCCTTATGTGCGGATTCACACCGACACCTCCGGGCTTGCGGCCCTCGGGTGCCTCCATTGCCAACCTGGCTGGAGGATTGAGCTATTTACTCGTCACACCGGACACCTCTTTGCATTTGGATTCTGATTCGTAGTCAGACGCCCCAAGTGGTGGAGCTGCAAACCTGCGACGATGCGTGTGTCCAGTGGTTGTCGCCGCCTTTTGAGCTGCGAAATGCCACACACCGTCTGCCTTTCACCTGCCGGTTACTCGACGGAGTCTCAAGACCGCGTCCGCATCGCTGCGGCCGGAACCTCTCGCTCTGCGCCATCACCCTTGCCGACAAGGCTCGGATGGCTGGCACTACCCTTGGCCATGCTGGTTCGCAGGCTGGTTCATCGTGAGGTCGGCACCACCCGTTACTCTCCAGCGGCTGATGTTCCCCGTTTCCGGGCATCCGAGCCGCCGTTCTTTCCACGATACCTCCATCGCCATGACGACCACGGCTTGGGAGCCATGATCGCCCGCTTTCGCGGGAGGCCTGGGCTTGCATGGGCTGTCCGTGATGACTCACGGCGCGAAGGTTTTCAGGCACCTTCGCCTCTGACCGGCTCACACCGGCTGTCGGGGCCATGCCCCCATCGGTTTTTCGAGTTTCCTCGCGGGACCGATGACCCGTTGATTGAAATGGTTTGGGTTGAAGTGAGGCGGACACTCTTGTCTGCCTTTTGGAGGCTTCGTTTGCTGAGGCACATGCAGATGCACGGATCCTCCAATGGTCGTCTGGCGAAGATCGCGTTTGAAGTGGTAGAAAGATTGAGGGTGGAAAAATTTTCCTACCCCTAATTTTTCTACCAACAACCTCCTCACTCTGCCTCGCATGCCTGACATTTGCAGACAGGAGTGTCTGCATCACGGATCAATCACCGCCTTTGAGGAGGAAACGATTGCTGATGGCTTTGAACGAAAGGCGGCCGCCGAGCAAGCTGCTGTGCGTTTCCGTTTGGGGACGGATGACAATGCCTTCGCGCTCGTTTTGCGTGCCGGGGTAGAATCCTTCGGCAAGAGCAAGCAGGGATGCCTGGTCATGCGAGAAGCTTTCACCGCGTTCCAGCACATCGACCATGGGAAGGCCGTTTGTCGCGAGGATGGCGGCGGCTTCGTCGTGATCGAGGTAGCGGCCTTTTTCCTGGTCATAGACATTGAAGACACGCAGCTCGATGCCTTTGAGGCCGAGGCGGTTCTTTTGAATGCCGGGACCGACAAGCTCGGCCTGGATGATCCATTGAGGGAATCGACCGAGCAGGGCTTCGAGGCCGTATTTCTCCGCGGCATGCCAGTAGGCATTGGTGCCGCGTTTGATGCTCCAGTTCCGGCCACAAACGGTGAAGACGCCGGTGTGGCGATTCAGGCCGTAGGTGGCGGAAGTGCCGTCGCACTTCACGGTGATGACGTAGGGTTTTCCTGCGATCTCGGTGAGCACCTCGGGCACGCTTTGCACGCGCATTTCGTCCGTTTTGGGCACACCGGGGAGGAAGGGGCCGTCCACTTCATCATTGAGCGGAATCTGCGGCTCCCACTTCGTGATGCGGAGGATTTCCGTGACATCGGAGCCCGTGGTCAGGCCGGATGGAATCTCCGGGAACTGCGCGAGCGGCATGAGAAGCCCCTGCGAGAGCATTCCGCGAAGGCGGAGGGTGCGCAGACGAAAATTCGCTGGCTGAGCAAATGCGGACCCATCTTTCGGACGCCAAAGGAAGGCGAATCGCTCATCATCGGGTGGCACCGAGTCGATCTCGAAGAAGACCCCGGCATCGCCCACGCGGAACTCGCCTTTTTTGACCACGCTCTGCCAGCCCTGGATGCGAGCCAACTCGATGGCATCCGCATTCGCGATCGGCTCGATGGCGAGGACGCTCTGGATGGAGGCAAGTTTGCGTTTCATGGCAGTGGGTGGTTTTAGGTTGGGCTGAATCACAGACAGGAGTGTCTGTGTCACCTCGAAAATGGCGGAACGCCGAGGACATGCTCCTCATGCCGCGTAGTGGAGGCACGATCTCGTTAGCACCGAGTCCCGGCTCGCTGGTCCGGTTGGCGTTCCTTGATGAATTGGCACTCCCGGAAGGATTTCCGCCCTCAACCTCCGCGTTCGAAGCGCGGCGCTCTATACATTGAGCTACGGGAGCATAAATTGGTGCCTGCGGTGGGATTCGCACCCACGCTGGGCCGGTTTTGAGGCGGCTGTCTCTGCTGTTGGACTACACAGGCGAGGAAGAGTGCTTCCGGTGAGTCTCGCACTCACACTGACGCCGGGTTTAAGCCGACGGCCTCTGCTTTGGGCTACGGGAGCAGGAAATGGTGCCCATGGCAGGACTCGCACCCGCACTGGACCGCTTCTGAGGCGGTTGTCTCTGCATTGGACTACATGGGCCTGAGGAATGGCGGCCCTGGATGGATTTGCGGCTCCTGCCGCTGTGCGAAATCTGCTCCGCACCTCATGATCACGCGCTATCGCGCTTTGGCGCTGCACCACCAACTCTGCGCTTCAAAGGCGCATGCTCTGCTGATTGAGCTACAGGGCTGTCGTGATTGGTCGGTCCGGCTGAACGCCATGCGCGATAGCGCACGACCCAAAGCGAAGCCTAGCTGCGTAGGCTGCGAAGCGGCCAACTTGCACCTGCATCTTCCGGGTTATGAGCCCGACGCTCTTGCTGTTAAGCTACAGACCAATGAAATGGTCGGATACCCCGGTGCTGCCCCGGGCGCCTCTTGGTCCCAAACCAAGTGAGTTCGCTGGCTCTCTCGTATCCGATGAAAACTGGACGTGCGCCCCAGGGTTGACTTCGTCTCCACGGTTTGGCGCTCTGCGCTGGAGTGAGTCGCTCACGCGACTTGGCGGTCGCACTGGGTAATGCGGTGTTGCAGACCGCTGGCTCGGCTCTTTGCCTTGCGCACGAGGATGAAATGGTTCCGGAGTGCGGACGCCCTCGTCCGCTCCGGTCATAAATTGGGCTTCTCAGTCGGTTCCGCCCCGACTCTGTCTCTTTCACAAAGAGAAGTGCTGCTGTTACACCATGAAAAGCATCTGAAATGTATTCTGCGGCCGGATTGGCTTCGCCTGCGCATAGTGGCGCTTTGCGCTGGAATTTGCCGCTTCGCGGCTTGGCGCTCGCACCGGCACCGCCTCGTTCACAACGAGGAATGCCGACTGTTACAACATGCAGGGTGTTTGAAATGGAGCCTTCGGTGGGATTCGCGCCCACATGCGCCTGTTTACAAGACAGGTGCCTTTCTCAGTCGGCCACGAAGACGGAGAAAAATGACGAATTCCGAATGTCGAATGACGAAGGATGGAAATGCAGGCCATTCGTCATTCGGATTTCATCATTCTTCATTGATGACTGGTGCTCTCACGAGGACTTGCACCTCGAGCTTCCACCTTCGCAAAGTGGCGTGCATGGCTCTTACACTTTGAGAGCATTGAAAATGGTGCGGCATGTCGGAACGCCATGCGCGATAGCGCAATACTCAATGCGAAGCCATTTGGCGTAGCCGAAGGCAACTGCACCGACATACTCTGTTTGGAAGACAGGCATGTTGCTGTTACATCAATGCCGCGATGAAGTGGTCGCTGGAGTTGGTAGCGCGCCAACCTCTGCGGATTTTCAACCCGCTGCTCATCTGTCTGAGCCATCCAGCGAATAAAACGGTCCCTCGGCGTGGTGTTGCGCCACGGTCTCCCGCTTATCGGGCGGGTGCTCTGCTGTTGAGCTACGGAGGGATGCAATTGGCGGAGCACCAGAGAATTGCCGCTCCTGCGGCTATGCCAAATGCGCTCCGCGACAGAAATGAAGCGCTACCGCGCTAGCCGTTGCACTCTGGACGCCGTTCTACGGCGCAGCGGTTTTCGAGACCGTTTCCTCGTCTATGCCGGACGTGCTCCTTTGAAATGGGTGCCCGCACCAGGACTTAAACCTGGAACCACGGCCGTTAGAAGCGGCGTATGCATCGTTCGTTACACCTTGCGGGCATGAATTGGCTCCTCGGGATGGATTCGCACCATCGCGGCCGCTTTAACAGAGCGGCATCCTACTGTTAGATCACCGAGGATTCTAAAATGGTGGACTCGGACGGTAACGCTCCGTCGCCTGCCGGGTGCAGCGCCAAAGCGCGATAGCGCGTCGTCATGAGGTGCGGAGCAGATTTGGCACAGCCGCTGGAGCGGCAACCCGCCGTGCTGCCTTCTATCACTACGAGCCCATGGAAATTGACGGTCCGTGCGGGTTATGCTCCCGCTACCTTTCGCTCGACAGGCGAGTGCTCTGGCTGATTGAGCTAACGGACCTCTTTGAAAAAGTAGCTGCGACTTCAGTCGCATTTCAGAGGCTGCATTCGGCTGAAGCCGAAACCACTTTGAAAATGGGCCATGGAGCGCATGCGGTGACACGACCTACCCGCCTAACCTGTGGCGCGGTGATCCTCTGTCGTGCCGGGCATGGCGCATGCGCTCCATGAAAGGGGTGCGGCGTCACGGTAATGCTCCGTGCTGGCTCCGAAGAGCAATGGGGTTACAGCCCACGTCGCCTCTTTAGCGAACTACCGCCGCGTTCTTGTTAAGAAATGGCACGGCGGGTGGGTATCGCGCCCACATCTGCGGGTTTTGGAGGCCCGTGCATTGCTTGTCTGCCACCGCCGTTTTTTGGGGAACAGCTGAGACGGCTGCACCACACTGGAAAATCTGCGTTCTACCATCCAAGGGCACAGAGACGGCCACACCACCACACACTCTCCCCAGAGTCAGGCCACTATTTGCCGCCCTCTGTGCCCTTGGATGGCAGATCGGCCCCATGATGAGGGGCGATCTGCCAATAAAGAACGAACACCGCTACCACGCGCGGGATGGAGTGGAGGTCACTCGATCGCTGGCGTCGTACCCACAGGTGTTTCACGGTGGATGTTTCGGTGTTAATGGCACACCTCCCAGGGAAGCCGTTTGGTTCTGTGAAATTGGGACAAAAATCTCCCTCGTTCCTCGCCTCGGCGTAGGAACTTTGCGTATTCATTGGCTGTCATGGTTGACATTCGGGTGGAGGGTGCAAACCTGCTCTCAGGTCATTGCTTGGTGTCTCAAAACGGCTCCTCCCGGAGTCTGCCTGGCGGCCTAGCCCCGGTGTCGATTGCAGTCGATGCCGGGGTTTTTCGTTGCTGTGAGGGGCGCGGCGGTCAGGCCGCGGATGGGTTCATGAGGTCGGAATGAATGGGGTTGAGGTTGGATCTCGAAACTGAAAGGGGAAAAAGAAGAAGCCCTGCTGCCTTGGAGAGGGCGAGCAGGGCTTCCTTCGGAAAACTGGCCTTTGGAGGGCTAGGTGGGCGGCATTTCGCCCTGCTCGTGATATGGGTGGGTTATGGAGAGACTCCAATCGCAGGCCGGATAGGCGGGCATCACTCGTTTGCCAAAACCACCGAGGTGGCGACCGGACCCGGACCGCAAAATCTCTCCCTGACGCTCGACGCGTGCGGGTGAGTTAAGATGTGTCGGGTTGGTGTTCATGGCTTGTGATGAAGGTAACGCAGTCTGCCACGGCCTTATTAGGCCGTCAACAGCTAAATGTATAATTTTCTTAGCTCTGGTCTCTTTAGAGATCTTTTCACACCTAGAACTCAGTCAGCTCATGGAAAAGCCTTCTCGAGGGCCTCCACATTGGCTTTCATCACGCTCAACAAGTCGCCAGCGTCCGGCACATTGCCGCAAGGATCGAAGACGACGCTTTTCACGCCGATGGCATCCAGCTTTGCCACGCTTTCCTTGGCCGGCTCCCCCTCCCAGATCATCCATTTGGCTGAATGCTTCGCGAGGATGGCTTTCAGCTCTTCCATCGCCTTGTCATCAGGCACCGTTTCAGGCTCCCAGAGCACGACTTGAAGGTTCAAAGCATAACGACGCGCGAAGTAATGATACACGGGATGCGAGGCAACGAGGGGTGCGTTGGCAAGGCGCTTGCCGACAGCGATCAATCGAGCATCAAGAGCCTCTAGGTCGCTTTTCAGCGCCGCGAAGTTCTTCTCGGCATCGGGTGCAAACTTTGCCAGCGATGTTTTCACGGCCTCGGCTTGTTGAATAGCCTGTGTGAGGTCGAGCCATGTCGTGAAGGCGGTGCCGCTATGGCTGTGCTCGCCGCCGGGACCGTGGCTGTGCGTGCTATCCGCCTTGATCTCGATGTATTGCGCTTTGAAGGCAGCGGAGGTGTCCACGAGCTTCGATTGAGGCAGGGTGACCTTCTCCGCCCACTTCGAATAAGTGGCGCCATTCATGAGGATGACGTCAGCATTCTGAAACTGCGTGATGGCAGCATCATCGGGCTGCCAGAAGGCCGGATCCTCATCGCCAGGTGCGGAAAAAACGACCTCGACAGCACTGCCGCCGATGCGCTCCGCGAAATACTTCAGCGGATAATTGGCGACGAGTACCTGGGGTTTGCCGCCGGGCTTCGAAGCGACAGTTGGAGCGGCTTCACGACCGCAGGCGGCCAGGAGCAGGATGGAGAGAAGAGCGAGTTTTTTCATGAGAAGAGCGAGCGAATTGAATCAAGCGACAGGAGCAGGAGCATCGAACCAGCGATTGTGTTCCTTGATGAGATCGATGAGGCGCTCGACGGCTTCTTCCTCGGGGATGTTGAACTTCACGGCGGTCTTGCCGACGTAGAGATTGATCTTGCTGGGAGCTCCACCGACGTAGCCGAAATCGGCATCGGCCATCTCGCCCGGGCCATTCACGATGCAGCCCATGACGGCGATGCGCACGCCTTTGAGGTGACCGGTGGCGGCGCGGATCTTTTGCGTGGTGGTTTGCAGATTGAAGAGCGTGCGTCCGCAGCTCGGGCAGGCGACGTAATCGGTCTTGAAGATGCGCACACCGGCGGCTTGAAGGATGTTGTAGCTGATGCGCAGCGACTGACCAGGAGCGGGTTCACCATTGACGATGACGGCATCGCCGATGCCATCGCACAGGAGCGAGCCGATGTGGGTGGCGGCGGTGAGGAGATTCTCGGTGAAGTCATCACCTTCGGCGGGCTTCAGCGTGTCCTTGAGGAGGATCGAGTGCTTCTTGTCGAGCTTCGCGGCGAGGAGGCGAAAGGCGGCGATGACGCCGAGATTGAGGCCATCCTGCACGGTGACGAGATTCGGCTCCGTGGAGGCATTCAAGGTCGCGATGGCGGCCTCGTCGCGAGGATCGATCGCTGTGACGCCACTGTCTTCGATGACGATCTCCGGCTTGTAGTCACCGAGTTTGTCCATCTTATGAGCGACGGCATCCCATTTGGCCCGCGTGGTGAAAACGGGCACGGTTTCATGCCCGCCGAGCTTCACGCCGCCGGTGGAAATGACCTGCGATTCACGACGGACATAGTCAAACGGGTCATAACTGATCGCGGGGGCGTTTTCGATGCGCTCGTGATTGGCTGGCAGGCCTTCGTTGTAGGGTTTCACCAGTTGCTGAGCCACCGGGATCTCAAAAATGGCGTCCTCGGTCAACGAAACACGCACGGTATCGCCAATGCCATCGGCCATGAGCGAGCCGATGCCGATGGCGCTCTTGATGCGGCCGTCTTCGCCATCGCCGGCCTCGGTGACGCCGAGGTGGATGGGATAGTTCCAATCCGCACCGAGGGCATTCAGATGCGCGACGAGCAGTCGATAGGCCTCAATCATGACCTTTGGATTACTGGCCTTCATGGAGAAGAGGAAGTTATGAAAGCCCTGCGCCCTGGCGATGCGGGCGAATTCGAGAGCGCTCTCCACCATGCCGAGGGGTGTATCCCCGTGGCGGTTCATGATGCGGTCGCTGAGGCTGCCGTGGTTCGTGCCGATGCGCATGGCGCGGTTCAATCGAATGCAGTCCTTCACCAGCGGCACAAACTGCTCCTCCATGTAGGCCACCTCAGCGGCATACTCTTCATCGGTGTACTCTTTGACGGCGAACTTCTTCTTGTCCGCGTAGTTGCCTGGATTCACGCGGACCTTCTCCACCCACTTCACGGCCTCCATGGCGGCATCGGGTTTGAAATGGATGTCAGCCACCAGCGGCACATCACAACCCGCAGCCCGGATGCCATCGCGGATGTGCTGGAGGTTTTCGGCGATGACACGCGTCTGGGCGGTGACGCGGACGATCTGGCAGCCGGCCTCGGCAAGGCCGAGAGCTTCCTTCACACAGGCCTCAGCGTCACGCGTGTCGCTGGTGAGCATGCTTTGCACCACGATGGGAGCTCCACCCCCGATCTGGACCTTGCCGACCATCACCGGGCGTGTTTCGCGGCGTTGGTAATTGTACAAATCGGGGCAGTAACGAAGAGCGGGGGAGGTCATGGAGGTCCCAGCATGGCAAAGCTGCCCGGATTGGCAATTGACTAGCAGCAGGGATTTTCGCCTGAAATGCTACGGAGCCACGGCGGTGGCCTCTTTGAAGGGGGAGGTGACGCCCAGGGTGCTGGGAAGGAAATCATCCGTGCGGAAGCAGGAGGCGGGAAGACCTTCGGCATTGATCAGATTGGCTCCTTGAGGCCAGGCGGCCCAGGCGTAGCGGACGCCGATGGGCTGTTTCACGCTGTCATGCCAAACGACCACCTCGTTGCCCTCGATCTTGGCCTTGGCCCAGACCCATTTCTTATCCGCTCCGACGATTTGGAAGTGCTTCAGCTCGCCGCCGTCACGCGTTTTGAGGCCGGTGCCAGTATAATCGAACTGAATGCGCACTTTGTCTCCGCTGATGGTGGCGTTTCGATACAGAGGGCCGCTGGGCACGGTGCCGGTCTTGCCATAGTCCTTCGCCAGTGCCCACAGGGCGAGACGGCGACCGACCTCCTGCTTGTTCTTCGGGTGGATGTCTTTTTCCTCGCCGATGTCATTTGCGACGACGAGGCCGCACTTCGGCAGGGTGATGGCGGTGAGGTATTGAGCCTCCTGAAGCTCCGCCCAGGTATCGGCAAGGCCAGCCTCATTGCTCACGGGCTGCTTGTTTCCGTAACTGGCAAGCTGGACGATGTAGAAGGGGAACTCGCTTTCCCAACGTTTGCGCCAGTCGTTGATCATCGTGGGCAGCAGTTCCTGATACTGGAAGGCACGGCGCTGATTTGACTCGCCCTGATACCAGATGGCTCCCTTCATGCCGTAGCCGATGAGCGGTGCCACCATGCTGTTGTAAAGCGAGGCTGGATGGTGCTGGGACTTTGAAGGATCTTCCGGCGCACGTGGTGCGGCGGGCCTGTTGAGCTTGGGTTTGCCGTCTTTGGCGAGCTGCTTGTTCTGCGCTTCGACCAGCTTCACTTTCTCCTGCCAGTCCGCCTTGGCTTTCTCAAAGATGGACTGCTGGAGCGGTGCATCCCATTTTTTGATCGCGTCCTTCCAATCGGCGAGCATCTCCTGAGCGCAGGGACGCTCCGCGAGGGCCTCACTGCTGGTCCAGGCCTCGACCCGCGTGCCGCCCCAGGAAGTGTTGATGAGGCCGACGGGCACTTTCAGCACCTGATGAAGGTGACGCCCGAAGAAAAAGCCAGCGGCGGAGAAGGCACCCACGTTCTGCGGATTCGCCTCCTGCCAGGTGCCTTTGCAATCGGCCTGCGGGATGAGACTCGGCGTACGTTCGACATTGAACATGCGAATGGCGGGAAACTTCGCTGCTGCCATTTCTGCCTCGGCGTTGAGGGAGCGGTTCACGGTCATGCCCATGTTCGATTGGCCGGAGCACACCCACACCTCGCCAACGAGCACATTTTTCAACGTGAGCGTGTTCTTGCCCGTCACGACGAGATCCGCGGGCTCGGCGCTGGCATTGAGCGGGTTCAGCGTGATGCGCCAGGTACCATTTTTCGTGGCGGTGGTGCTCTGTGTTTGATCCGCAAAGGTCACCTTCACGGCCTCACCCGCATTGGCTTTGCCCCAGACTGGCACGAGCTGCGCCTGCTGGAGCACCATGCCATCGGAGAAGATGGCCGGAAGGCTCACCTCTGCGTGCAGCGATGCGGCGAAGACGACGAAGGAGAAGGCAACAAAGCGTTTCATGACGTGTGGGAGAGGGAAGCGCTCCACGCCTTCTGTCAACGCTGGCTCTGCCAGACGTTTGTCAGCGGCGATTCACCATCGCCGGTTCCAGGGCCTTGCGATAATTGGCCACGGCATCCGCGATGGCGACGGCGACCGTCTTTTGGTAGCTATCGGAAGCAATGAGGAGGCATTCCTTGGCATTGGTGACGAAACCACCCTCGAAGAGAATGCCCGGCTTCTTGATGCCGGTGAGCACGCTCCACTGCGCCCGCTTGATGCCGCGATCCACGACCTTCACGGTGCTAAGCACGCGGGCCTGCACGGCGCTGGCGAGAGCGATGTTTGCGGAGTCCTGCTTGTTGCCGGTGGTGCCGTTGGCGTTGTAGCCGCCGCCGCGTGAGATGGTGGCCGCGGCATTCTGAGGTGTCAGCGCCCAGGTCTCGATGCCGCTGGCAGTACTACCACCGGAGTTCAGGTGCAGGCTGATGAAGATGCTGTTCGGAATCTGATTCGCGATGGAGACGCGGCCGCTGAGGCTGATGAAACTATCCGTGCTGCGAGTGAGCACGACTTTGAAGCCGCGGGCCATCAGCGCCGTGCGAAGGTGCTGCGCCATCTTGAGGGCGAAATTCTTCTCGTAGCCGTACACGCCGCGAGCACCCGCATCGTGACCACCGTGACCGGCATCGACGACTACCGTATCAAAGTACTCCGCGCCTTGGATATGACTCGGGTTCAAGATGGGATCAACGAGCTTCACCAGATCGAGGCGGGAAATGAGCGTCTTGTCCCCATGGGAGATCACCGGAAAGCTCAGAATAAACTTCATGTTGTTCATGAGCAGTTCCTGAGAGCCGATCGATGCCTTGATGACGAGCTTATTCGACATCAGCCAAACGTGGTTCCCCTGCTGACGAAAACCGGTGAAGCCGAAGAGCGGGTTGTAGAAGTTTCGGATGCTTTCCAGCGTGATGTAATCCCGGCCGCCCACATCAATGACATGCCAGGGATTGCTGGCGGAAGGCTTGGCCTCATTTTTGACGTTGTTGACGGAAGCCGTCTGGGGAGCTGGGGCAGGCTTGGTCTCGACCTTCGGAGTCGCCTTGGGGGCTTCTTTGGGCTTTTCCTCGGAATTCTTTTCTGCCACGACAGGCTTCGGCGCAGGCTTTTTGGCCGGCTCGGACTTCGGTTTGGAGGCGGTGGATTTTGATTTGCTACTCGTGCTCGATTTCGGCTTCGACTCGGTTTTGACCTCCGCAGGCTTTTCAGCCGGTTTCTCCTCGGATTTGCCACCGCCGAAGATTTTCGAGAAGAAGCCTTTCTTCTCTTCCTCGCCACGGGCGGGCTGGATTTGAGCCAGTGCAAAGCCCGCCACGAGGATCACGGCGGCGGCACGGCGAAAAGATGCGGGTGAACCGGAGGTCATGAGTTTTTTTCAGGGGCAGGGGGGGGCGCTAACGGACCGTTTTATAGTCCGCCGGGGCCGATTTGGCAAACAAGGAAGCACTTAGGCGGGGGATTCCGGGGTCCCCTGCCCTTTCACGGGGTCGGCACGAGCTTTTCGCCGCTGTCGGGCATCGTTTTCAAAGGCTCACCGGAGAGCAGTCCCTGTTTCACCAGGAATTTGTCCGCTGCGATGAGCGTCACGGTCTGCCAGGGGCCGTTGTTGAAGAAGCTGTGAGATTGGCCGGGGGCGATCTGGAGGTCGATGGTTTTGGTGCCGAGGGCTTTCCACTTGGCGTAGGCGGTGTCCCAGCCCTTTTTCCAGGGATCTTGGTCGCCAAAGAAGGCGATGGCGGGCGGCAGATCGGCCTTCAAATGGCGCAAAAGGTCGATTTCGAGGTCTTTGTGGTCATCCGTGGCAAAAGCAGGATTGAACCACACATAGGCCACGACGCTCGTGTCGAGGTCCTTCGGATCGGCGGGGTCGTTGAGGCCTGGATTCATCGTGGCGAGGGCGCTGATGTGACCGCCTGCGCTGCCGCCGCCGGTGATGATTCGCTGAGGATCGATGCCGAGTTCGTTGGCGTGCTGTTTGAGCCAGCGGATAGCACTTTTCGCGTCCGTGACACACACGCGTTTCCTCGTTTCGCCGGCGGGCAGCTTCGCGGCATCGGCTTTGCTCAGCATCTGATACTCCGCCGTGGCGCAGACCATGCCGCGACTGGCAAAGTAAGCGCAGGCGATGCGGAATTGCCCCAGCGAGCCACCGCCCCACGCGCCGCCGTGAAAGAGGATCATGCCCGGCACCTTCGCTTTTGCGGGATCGTGGCCTGGCGGAAAATAGATCTCCATCTGGCGAGGCTTCCCGGCGCTCTCTTTGTAGATGAAGGGTTTGCCGGGAGGAGCATCGGCACCGAGGCCGGATTTCTTCTTCGCCGCGTTTTGAGCCAGCGAGGGGATGGAAAGGAGCAGAAGGGCGAAAAGGAGGCGGTGCATAAGAGGATGGGTGATTATTTCAAAGCGGCTTCGATGGCCTTCGCAACGATATCGCCGAGGAAATCATAGCCCGGGCCCGTGAAATGCACGTCGTCGGGATTTTGCATCGTGGCGAGATGCGGCGTGATGGCGGTGAAAAGGTCGTCGATGACGATGCCGTGCTTCTTCATCACGTCAGCAGCGGCGGTATTGCGCTCCAAGATGGGCGCGGATTTGTACTGGCCGTTCTTGGTGTCCGGACAGGGCGTGCTGCTGGCCCAAACGAGCTTCGCGCCGGTCTTCTTGAGGCGCTGGATGAGCTGCTCCAAGCGCTGCTGATAGTCGGCGATGGGCGTGTTGCGGTCGTGGATGCCGAAATTAAAATGGATGAGGTCCCATTTCCCATCGCCAAGCCACACCTCGATGTTTTTCAAACCCGCCGCCGTCGGGCCGCAGTTCGCCGGCGCACGATGCACGTTCATCTTGCCGGCGAGTGCCTTGCGCACGGCCTGCGTATAGCCGCGCGAGACGGAATCGCCGATCAGCAGCACGCGAGGCAGCTTCGGATCATCCTGCACGAAATCCCAGGCGCTGGAGCGGCCGGCGATCTTCTCGCGCTTGTGAATCGGCAGGTAAAAGCCGCCAAGCTGGTCCTGCAAAACCCTTTCCCATGCCTGCTGCTCGGCTGGCAGCTTCGCGACGAGCGCCTGATACTTCGCCTCAACCTCTGCATCCGCTTTGGCCTTCTGCGCCGACGCCTCGGCGGCATTGGTGGGCTCGCCTTTCGGTGGGTTGGATGAGGTTTGGCCCGGTTTGAACTCCAGCAGCGCCTTCGCATAGCGACGGCCGATCTCCAGCGTGCCTTTGGCGGTGAAGTGCGTGTGGTTCGGAGGCAGGGTTTCCGCGCCTTCAGTATCGACATACACGGCGAGCGGGTCCTGCGCATCGACGGCTATTTGCGATGCGATGACCGCGGGCATGTTCGGGTTCTTGCCGTTGCCAAAACGGGTATTCACGCCAATCAACGCGATCAATTCCGGCTCGGCGAGATCTTTGCGCAGTCGCGTGATCATGTGGGCGAGGTTTTTCGTGTAAAGCGGCGCGTAGGCCGCGGTAGCATCACTCTCGCCCTGCACCCAGACGAGGGCGCGGAACTTCAGCTCGATGTTTTGTGCCTTCGCCGCCGTTACCGCGCTTTTCACCGTCTCGACCAGCGCCCGGTAGCAAGAGCCGCCAAGGCCCGGATCATCTGGATTCCAGTCCTGCGCCACGGCGGTGCCGCTGAAAGCTGCTTTGATGATGGCGAGCGGCTTGTCTTCCTTGGCCTTCAACTCACGAGCGAATCCGATCTCCGGCCCGAAACCACCTTCTGCCTTCGCGAAATTGCCGTACTGCCTCGCGGCGTTGTTCTTCTCTTTCGGCGAGCCCTTCGGCTGCGGTTGCAAAGTCGTCCATTTCCCGCCGCTGGTGACGTCGTGCTCATCCGGCGGTGGATCGCCGACACGCCACCAGAACATCACGTCCTTGTCGGCGGCATCGGCGGGCATTTCGGAAGCATACGCGTCAAAGCCCACCGCATTCGATTGGCCGGCGACGAGGATCAAATCACGCGTCTCGGCATGCAGCGTGGGAAGAAAGCAAAGGAAGAGGAACCGTTTCATGGACTCATCCAAACGCCCGCATTGGCAAGGTTTCGCCTGAAAATGCCTTCGACGGACGTTTGAGGCTCATGCGCCACCTTTTTCTCCTCCTCAGCATCACCACGAGCTTCGCCGCCGATGCTCCCACGCTCCATCCAAAGGCTTCCGCGCTTCCTCACACGCATCAAGGCCCCTTCGTGACCACCGCGGACGGCGGCGTGCTGTGCATCGACAACAAAAACGCCCTCCGCAGCACCGATGAAGGCCGCACGTGGACGAATTCGCCGCTGTTTGCCGATCCATCGAAGTTCTCCGTCAGCAACGAACGTGCTCTTTTGCACACTCGCGAAGGCATCATCATCTCCGCATGGATGAACGGTGCGGAGAAGAAAACGCCCAAGGGATGGCACTGGGGCGAGTCGAGCGCGAAGTGGACCGACTTCATCCTGCCCACCTACACCTGCCGCAGCACCGATGATGGCAAAACGTGGGAAGCACCTGTGAAGCTCAGTGATCCCTGGTGCGGCTGCATTCACTCGCTCATTCAGATGAAAAGCGGCCGCCTCGTGCTCGTCGGTCAGGAAATAATCGCACAATGGCGTCACGCCACTGTCATGTGGGTTTCTGACGATCTCGGCAAGTCGTGGCAGCGCGGCGATGTGCTCGACTACGGCATTGGCGAGCACGACCACGCCGGCAGCCTCGAAGGCAGCGTCATCGAGCGTGCCGATGGCTCGCTCTACCTTCTGCTGCGCACGGAGTCCGGCTTCCTGTGGGAAGCGACTTCCAAAGACGGCCTCAAATGGACCGGCCTCAAGCAAACCACGATCAAATCCGTCACCTGCTGTCCGCAAATGGCCCGCCTCGCGGATGGACGCATCGCGCTGCTTTGGAACGCACCACCCCGCCACAATCCGGGCAACGGCAGCAGCCGCGCCGAGCTCTCGCTCGCCTTTTCCAGCGATGAAACGGCCTCATGGAGCAAACCCGTCATCGTCGCTGCGAACTACGCACCCGCAGGCCGCGTGTCGTATCCCTATTTATATGAACGCAAGCCAGGCGAGCTCTCGATCACCACCATGCAAGGCGGCCTGCGCATGAAAGTGAACACCGCCGACCTCGCCGCAGGCGAAATTCCCGTCTTCGTGCCACCGCCGAAGACCGTGCCGAAGCCCGGCGGCATCTTCATGTTTGGCGATAGCACCACCGCGCCTCGCGGCAGCGTCACCGTGTATGCCGATCGCGTGAACACGATGCTCCAGAGCATCGGCTCCAGCCTCAGCGTTTACAACGCCGGCGTGCCCAGCAACACCACCACGCAGGCCGTGAAGCGCCTGCAAGCCGACGTGCTCACCTACAAACCGCGCATCGTCGTCATGCAGTTCGGCCTCAACGATTGCGCCATCGACGTCTGGAAGCAACCACCCGCCACCGAACCTCGCGTGAGCAAGGAGGCCTTCATCGCCAACTACCGCCGCATGATCGCCGCCACACAAAAAGCCGGCGCCAAAGTCATCCTCATGACCACCAACCCGCTGCGCTGGCACTCGAAGACCCGCGAGCTCTACGGCAAGCCTCCTTACAAGCCCGATGCCGAGGACGGCTTCGAATCCGCCACCCTCCTCGCGTACAACGATGCCCTCCGTGCCCTCGCCAAAGAGCTGAACGTGCCCCTCATCGATGTCCACGCCGCCTATCCCGCCTTCGCCGCGAAAAAGAAGACCTTCATCACCGACATGCTCCCCGACGGCATGCACCCCGGCGACCTCGGCCACGAACTCGTCGCTGAACTCCTTCTTCCCGCGATTCGCAGCGCCTTGCGCTGACTCACGCAGGAGAGGTGCCTTTGATGATCGGCGTGAAGTCGCTCCAGTTCTCGATTCGGAAGCCGCGAATGTCCCGCACGACCTGCGCCACCCATGGCAGCGCCTTCAAGGCCAGAAGGGCGGCGAAGAGGTTTGCCATGTCATTGTTCTCGCAGACGTAAACGCTGCCTTGGATACGCTCGAAGCCAAATCTCTTCAATGTGACACCGATGTCCGTGTAGGCAGCCGTCACACCACGCGGATGATGTTCCGCCGCGTCAGCCACCACGAGGTCGAAGGCAATCGCAAACATGTCTCAGCGTGTTTGGGGATCTTTCGCGGCCTGCTCGGTCGGGTAGTCCAGTTCTTCGCCCGTTTGCAGCACCAGCACGTGGACTTTCTGTCCGTTCACCGTACCGACAACCTGATACGCCGGCCCATATTCACCAAAGGTGCGGTAGGTGCCGACCAAGTCATTGGCGGATGTTTGTGTGCCTGCATTCATAAGCCAAGAATGCTGGAAGCCGCCAAAAGGTCAACGCTGAGTTCGTATGACGCCTTGTGAAACACCTGCTGCTTGCCCTCCTCACCTCCGTCTCCGCCCTCGCCGTCCAAATCGCTCCGTTTCGTGCCGATGTCACGCCACCCGTCGGCGCACCGCTATGCGGAGGACTCGTCAAACCCGCCGCAGGAGTCAGCGAACCACTGCTCGCCCTCGGTGTGGTGCTCTTGAGCGATGAAAAGCCCGTCGTGCTCTGTGCCATCGACTTCTGTGAGATTCGCGGTGCCGATCACATCCACTGGCGCGAGGTTTTGGCTCAAGCAGCAGCCACCACGCCCGAACGTGTCGCCTTGCACTCGCTGCATCAACACAACGCACCACTCGTGGACAACGCCGTGCAGAAGCTCCTGCCCGAAATCGCCATTCTCGATGCCGCTGCGACCGAAAAAGCCCTCCAAGGCGTCTCCGAGGCCATCAAAGCCGCTTTGAAAGTTCCACAACCCGTCACGCACATTTCAACCGGTGAGGCCAAAGTGCTCGAAGTGGCCGGAAATCGACGCGTGCAGGTCATCGACGGCAAAGTCGGCAAAATGCGCGGCAGCGGCAGCAAGGACCCGGAACTGCGTGCGCTGCCGGAAGGCCTCATCGACCCGTTTTTGAAGACCGTGAGCTTTTGGAACGGCGACAAAAAGCTCGCCGCGCTGCACTACTACGCCACACACCCGATGAGCTACTACGGCGACGGCATTGTGAGCCACGACTTCGCCGGTATCGCTCGTGAAAAGCGCAGGCAGGAGGATGGCGTGCCGCACATCTACTTCACCGGCTGCGGCGGGAATATCGGCGCAGGCAAATACAATGACGGCACACCGCCGATGCGCCCCTTGCTCGCTGGTCGCATTCACGCCGCCATGGTCGAATCGGAGCAAAACGCGAAACGTGTCCCGCTCACCAAACTCGCGTGGAAGCATGCGCCGGTCGTTTTGCAGCCCGATCCCGAATTCCCCGAGGAGCGCATGCTCCAAGTGCTCCAGAACACCGAAACGCGGCCCACGACACGCATCACCGCCGCGCTGCGACTCGGCTTCATCCGTCATCGCGAGCCGATTCCCTTCACCAGCCTGCATCTCGGCGATGACGTCAGCCTCATTCACTTGCCCGGTGAGAGCTTCGTCGAGTATCAGCTCTTTGCGCAGCAGCAACGCCCCGGCGGGTTCGTCTGCACCGCCAGCTATGGCGATGGTGTGACCGGCTACATCCCGCTGGAGCAATCCTTCATGGAAGGTGGTTACGAGCCATCGCAGGCTTACGCCGCGCCGGAGTCGGAGAAAGTGATGAAGGAAACCATTGAGAGATTGCTGCTCCCCGCTTCCAAGTGAGATCGCATGATTCGCTCCATCCTTCTCAGCTCTCTCCTTGTCCTGCCACTGGCCGTGATGGCGGCGGAACCAACTGCCGAGGCTTCGGAGAAGGCGCATCGCGAGCTGTGGCGTCGCTTCATCGACAAGTATGGCATCCTGATCGACTTCGCGGACATGGAGGGGAAGGTCTCGCTGCCCACACCGGAGGAATGCCGCGAGGGAAAACCGAACGCGCTGGGCTGGTGGGCACCGATTGAGAATGGTGCGATGTTCAACGGCCTCTACATCGAGGCGGCGGTGAACCGCTGGAAGCGCACCCAGGCCGCCGAGGATGCCGAAAAGGCCCGCGAGCTCATGGAAGGCCTGCTTTTGCTGAACTCGATCAGCGACGTGAAAGGCTTCGTCGGCCGCGGAGTGAGCACGGATGGCAAATCGCACTACCCCATGGGCTCGAATGACCAGACGCTGCCTTGGTTCCTCGGTCTGTGGCGCTACTGGGAATCGAATCTCGCGACCGAAAACGAGAAGGGCCGCATTCAGAAGCATCTGGTCGAGACGGCGGAGGAGATCGTGCGTCTCGGCTGGAAGATGCCGGCGGAAGCACCTTTTGGCACGCGGGGCAGTTTTGAAGGATTTCACTTCGAGGAGGTGAGCCGCAAACTCTTCACCATGAAGATGCTCCACGCCGTCACCGGGGACGCGAAATGGCAGACGATGTATCTCGCCGAACTGGAGAAGCGGGGCGGTGAGAAATCGCTCTCGAAGCGTGAGATTTGCGCCGGTGGCATGGTCTTCTGGTATTCCAAACGGCACAACTGGACCTCCTGCGCCGCCGTGGGAGCTTTACGAGGCCTTTGGGAGTTGGAAAACGATCCCGCGCTGAAAGCGGTGTATGCCCAGGGACTCACCGCCAGTGCCCAACTGGCCTCAGAAAGCCTTTCGCTGGCGCAGCAGTTCGACAATGCCGACACGAGCTACTTCGAAATGGACTGGCGGGTGATGAACCAGGAATGGAAACCGCAAACGAATGAAAAAGAGGCCCAGGAGCTCGCCATGGTGCAAATCAAGAGCTTCCTCAAAGTCGCGCCGCGTCGCGGCAAGGAGACCGCCTTCATTCGAGAACCCACCGCCGCTGCGTGGATCGTGACGCTTTGTCCTGATGAGGCTGTATTGAAGACTCATGCGACCGCGGTGGAGAAGGTGATCGCCCACTACGACTACTCGAAGCTCTACTATTCGCAGTTCTTCTGGGTGGAGATGGCGTGGGAGAGGCTTCGGAAATGACAAAGTTTCCTTGTCAAAAGCCCCCCTTTTTTGACAAGATGTAGCACAACACTCCATCCAAGTGGCTTTTCTCCGTCCCATCCTCCTTACGCTTTTCGTCACGCTGGCGATGCCTTGGCCCGATGCGCAGGCCCAGTCTTCGCTGGTGACCACCCATGCGGCGACCAATGTGGGCGATCTCTCCGTCACCCTGAACGGCGTGGTCAATCCCGGCGGAGTGAACAACTGGGTGTTCTTTCAATACGGCACCACAACGAGTTACGGGCAGGCCATCTCGGCCGAGCCGTCCTCGATCACCGGCACCGCGAATGTGACGGTGTCCGCTGTCGTGACCGGGCTGCAACCCAACACGACCTACCACTTCCGTCTGGGAGCCGGTCCAGCAGGCATGCCAAACGTCTTCGGCGCGGACATGACCTTCACCACCGGCCCGCCAGCCACACCACCCGCTCTCGGCACACCCTTGACGGATAACATCTACACCACTCGGGCGCGGATCGAGTGCGGGGTGAGTGGCGGCAGCTCGGTGGCGACGGTATCCGTCGAGTATGGAACGACGACGAATTACGGATCCGTGGTGACTTGGCAAAACTCGACGGTGGAGATCGGCACCAGCCGCGGGAACAACCTATTCATCAGCGGGCTGCAACCTGGCACGACGTATCATTATCGTTTCAAGGCGGTCAATAACGAGGGCACCAGCTACAGTCCCGATGCGTCCTTCACCACGCTGGAGGTACCGCTACTCGTCACCGGAGCGGCGACTTCCGTGACCGATCTCGCTGCCGTGCTGAACGGCACCATCAATACCATGGGCGGCAGTTACACCATCTCCGCGCAGTATGGCACCACCACGGCCTACGGTCAGTCACGCAGTGGCAGCCATATCTCCAGCTTCATGTCCATCGTGGTGCCCTGCGAGGTGAATCCGACGAATCTGCTGCCCGCCACGACCTACCACTACCGACTCGTCGCCACGGATATTTATAACACCAGCTACTATGGGCAGAACGCCAGCTTTACCACGGCGGCAGCCAGCACACCGCCGGAGGTGGTTCCCGCAGGAGTCTATGCGAATGTGCAGGCCCCCACACGGGCGGAGCTGTACCTTTTACAGCTCCTGACGGGCAGCTCCACGACGACGGTGAGCTACGAATACGGACTGACGACGAGCTATGGCAGTGTGGCCGTGCATGCGACGCCCTTCCCGATGAACACCTTCCAGCAGCCCTATGTGGCTCACGTGCAGCTCACCGGCCTCACGCCGGGCACGACGTATCATTACCGTGGCAAGGCGGTGAATGCCCAGGGCACCGTGTACACCGATGACAAAACCTTCACGACACCCGCTGGTGCGGTTGTAACCACCGGTCCCGCCACGGGCATCACGGATCTCACCGCGACGCTGAATGGCACGGCGAACACCAATTCGCTCGTGATGCGCCTGTATTTCGAATATGGGACAAGCACGGCCTATGGCTATCAAGAGCAGGTGTCCTCTTTCCCACCAAACACGAGTCCCGCGCCTCTCAGTGTGCAGGCAATGGGGCTTCTGCCATCCACGACCTACCACTACCGCATCAAGGCGGTGAACCACTGGCAGCCTACGGAGGTGTATTACGGCCCGGACGCCACCTTCACCACCGCGCCGGCAGCCACCCAGCCGACGGTGACCGATTTGACCGCATCAAACATCCTTACCCGCTCGGCGAGAGTCTCAGCATTTGTTTTTTCCGGCAGTTCAGAAACCAGTGTGAAGTTTGAGTATGGCGAAACGAACGCCCTCGGCCTGACGGTCAACTTGTCAGCCCAGCAATACTATCTTCCGCAGACACGCACGACGCCGCTCACCGACCTCACGCCGGGCACGACTTACTATTACCGCTGCGTCGCCATCAATGGCGAAGGAGCCGCGATCTCGCCAATCCAGACCTTTACCACCGTGGCCGCGACCCCGCCGAGCCTTGGTGCCATCTCGACCATCCAAGTGCGAACGACCGCGGCGGCCGTTCAGGTCGTGAATGCGTCCGCGGGCAGTTCTCCGGCTTCGACGACATGGGACTACGGCCTCACCACCGATTACGGAAACACATCTTCGGGTGATGCCGTGGCTGCGGATGCCACGATCACCGCCACGGGTCTTCTGGAAGGCCTGCAACCCGGCACGACCTACCACTACCGCTGCCGCATGACGAGCGCCGATGGCATGGCGACGAGTGCAGACGGCACCTTCACCACTTCCACCGGACCTGTGCCGGTCACGACGGCCGCCACCGTCATCGGGGACCTTTCCGCCCTGCTGAACGGCAGCGCGGCAGCGGTCTCGGGCGCTCTCACCTGCTACTTTGAAATCGGCACCACCACGGCTTATGGCAGCACCCATACCCCCCTTCAAAACGCCATCAGCTCGCCTGCCAGCACGCCAATGAGCGCATTCGCTTCCGGTTTGCTGCCTAGCACGCTGTATCACTACCGGTTCTGCGTGCGGGATCAGGACAACAATGTCTTCAACGGCAACGACATGACCTTCACGACCGCCGCCGCAGCCACGCCGCCTGTGGTGACGGCGAATTCTCCTGCGTCGCTCTCGGCGAATGGGGTGACTTTGAAAGCGAATGTGAGCGCGGGCAGTTCGCCCGCCACGCTCGTTTTTGAATGGGGAACCACGACAGCCTATGGATCGCAAATCACGCACAGCACGCCGCTTGGCACGAGCCAGTATGAGGTGATCACGGATGCTCTCAACGGCCTCACGCCATCGACTACCTACCACTACCGTCTCGTCGCCACAAACAACGAGGGCACCAGCAACGGCCCGAATACCACGTTCACCACGCCCGCCTTGCCCACCGTCACCACCAGTGCCGCAAGTGGCGTGCAGCCGGTCTCCGCCACGCTCAACGGCACTTACACCCCCAATGGCGGCAGCTACACAGCCGTTTTCGACTACGGTGAGACAACCTCTTACGGTCTCACCGCATCGCCGGGCTCGATTGGGGTGATCATTGGCGGAGGACTCGGCGGCGGCCTCCTCATTGGAGGTGGCATCACCATCGGTGGTGGGAGCTCGAATGTGAATGCCTCAGCCTCCGCCGCGGTGCAGCCGCAGAAGACCTATCACTTCCGTCTGCGCATCACGGACAGCTATGGCAATCAATTCACCGGCTCGGACGCCACCTTCACCACGCCAACTGCGGTTGAGGCATGGCGCCAGCAGCACTTTGGCTCGATGGCCAATACGGGCAATGCAGCCGACGATGCCAATCCGGCTGGCGATGGCATCACGAATCTCATGAAGTATGCGCTTTGGATGAATCCCACGCAGTCAGGCACGCAACCGCCCGCCGTCGTCACCGAGGTGTCGGGCATTCGCTATCTCGGCATGAACTTCCCGCGCAATCCCTATGCCTACGATGTGATCTACGAGGTGCAGGCAGCCGATAGCCCGCTCGGCCCATGGACGACGGTCATGAGCCTCACACCGGGAGGTTTGCCCTCCGGGCCAGGTTTCGTGAGTGAGGATGTTGCATCGCTCGTCAGCGGCATTGGCAGCCAGCCGGTGATTTACAGTGATGTCATTTACGTTCGCGACACCGTGCCGCTCGGCTCCACGCCGCATCGCTTCATGCGCCTTCAGGTGCAAAGGCAGCCGTGAATGCCAGATCGAGGCGGTGGGTGCGTTTTGTGCGCACCATGAAGCACCTTCTTGTTTTCGTTTTCCTCGTCTCCGCGGCCTTCGGGCAGGATTTGACTGCTCAGAAGCAAAAAGTCCGCGAGGTGGCCGCCACGAATCAGATCGACCTCCGACTGGATCAGCCTTACGCGGGCAATGACAATGCGAAGCAGAGGGTGGATGTGTATCTGCCGAAGAAACGGACCAGCGAAAAGCCGCTGCCGGTCATCGCTCTAATCCACGGCGGCGGCTGGGTGAATGGCGACCGGTTGAGTTATGGGGCACAAGCCATTCAACTGGCCCGCACGGGTGACTACGCCGCCGTCACGGTGGGCTATCGACTCACCAAAGAAGCCTCCTGGCCTGCCCAGGTGCATGATTGCAAGGCCGCCATCCGCTGGATTCGTGCCCACGCGAAGGACTTGAACCTCGACGCGGACAAGATCGCCGTGTGGGGCAGTTCGGCAGGCGGTCATCTTTCCTCGCTGCTTGGCACGAGCGGCGATGTGAAGGAGCTGGAAGGCGATCTGGGACCTTACACGAGCTTCAGCAGCCGCGTGCAAGCCGTGGTGAATCTCTGTGGCCCGGAAGACTTCACGCAGGCGCTCATGTTCGACAAGGAAGGCAAACCGATCTGGAAAGACGATGCCGTGAGCGGCCTGCTCGGTGGAAGCGCCCACGAAAAGGCGGCTGAAGCCAAAGCGGCCTCGCCTTTGACCTATGTGAGCCAGGATGATCCGCCCTTCATCACCTTCCACGGCACGAAGGATCAACGCGTGGCTTTCCTGCATGCGAACGCGATTCATGCGGCGCTGCAAAAAGCAGGCGTCACCTCGCTTTTCGTGCCAATCACCGATGGCGGTCACAGCTCGGTGAGCCATCCCGAGGTGAAGGTTCGTGGTCAGCAATTCACCGACAAGGTGCTGCGTGGACTGGAGACCCGCATCGACACCGCACCGCTCCAGACTCTTCCCGAAAAAGCCCAAGAAGTAACTCCTTCGCGGCGGGCGTCAGCACGCCGAAAGAGCGTGCGATGCCCAAGAGACACTCGTTTCGAAAAACTCACGTTTTCCACTACGGCATAAGCCTTCTCGTAGCGGCGGGCGTCAGCACGCCGAAAGGGCGTGCGACGCGCAAGAGACACTCGTTTCGAAAAACGCACGCTTTCCACTACGGCATAAGCCTTCTCGTAGCGGCGGGCGTCAGCACGCCGAAAGGGCGTGCGATGCCCAAGAGAGGCTCGTTTCGGAAAACGCACGTTTTCCACTACGCGGAGCGTTTCGAGCGGCAGTCGGAGCAGATCTCGTCGCCGCTATCGAGCACGCGGAAGTCGAGCTGAGGGTTGTCGATCTCGGTCTTTTTGCACACGCTGCATTGATGGAAGAAGGTTCCTGATGAAGGACCGGCCTCCTGGAAACGGGCGCGACGATCGGTGACCTTGGCGGCGTGCAGCCTTTCGCTGATGAGACCGGGAAGGAAGGCCACGAGGTAGTTCAAATGCCCGCAAAGCACTGGCAGCAGCAGCACAGGCTGCTGCACCACGCCGAGCAAGGTCATGCCAGCGGCGATGAGGGCCAGCCATTTGATCTTCACCGGCAGGATGAAGTACACCATGATCTCCTCGTTCGGATAAAACGTGGCGAAGGCGAAGAAGAGCGACTGATAGAGAAAAAGAGCCTCCGCCGGCCAGCCGAAGAGGAGGTTTCCGGCGGTCACGGCCACCATCCAGGTGAGGATGTAAAGATTCACGCGAAAGGGCGTCCACGCCGCCTCCAACCCGCGGCCGATCCACATCATGATGAGCGTGCCAAAGACGGCCCACAGAATGGAGGTGCTGCGCGGGATGAACACATGCGTCACCAGCCGCCAAACCTGGCCCTGCATCACGCGATCCATGTCGAGCGAGAGAAAGTCGAGATACGTCTGCGAGGCGTCCTGGCTCATCATCAGCATCAGCACGAGCACGCCGAGCTGGAAGATGCCGATGACCTGCACGAGGCCGGGAATGGCGAAGCGGCCGAGCTTGGATTCGAGGGTGTCGATGAAACGCATGAGGGAGGTCGATGATGGATGCCGCAGCCGGTTTCGCGAGTGCCATTCACACAAAAAATGCCGTCACAAGGGCCGCCAGCGCCAACCAGTCGCGAGTGCCGAGGTGGTCGCTGCTCCCGGTGAAGCGCAACATCTTGAACAACGCGCCCGTGGGGCACCCAAAACGGCAGTAAGCCAGCGGCGTGACGAGCGACCACACCAGCCCCGCGAGTGCGATGACGAGGCTGGCCATGCCGGCGACACGGAAGAGGTAGGCATCAAAAGGCTCCACCTGATTTAAATCGAGCCCAACGGCCCAAACGACGCTCACAAACACCACGAGCAGCAAAACAAAGGGCAGCATGCTCAAAAGCCCGTCGAACCGTTTCGAGGGCGACCACTGCCAGCGAAGCCGTTTCGCCAAAAGCTGCTGCAAAGCGCCGTGCGGACAGATGTGATGGCAGTAGAGCTGCTTCGAGGTGAACACGGGACCGAGCAAAGCCACCGCCGCAAGAGCGACGAGGCCGATGGCATTCCGCCATGGCACGCCACCGGCGGCCCAGCCGGCCATGAGACCTTGCGAGAGCATCTCGCCGGACACAAAACCGCCGTAAACGACCAGCAGCGCATGATGCGCATGTCGGCACCAGGCGATGCCACGCAGCCGCGTGAAGGCCATGACGACGGCGGAAAGGATCACGGCAAGGTGTCCCGCATCCTGCCAGCGCCAGCGAATGCGCTGCCACCAGCCTGCGGCGTCTGCTTTTTCATTCAAAAAGGCCTGCGCACGCACTCGCACGCCTTCCGCCACGCCCCAGCTCGTCTGCGTGGCACCGGAGACGCCTTCCACGCCTGCTTGATCGAAGTCGATGCCCGCGATGGCCTCCATCGTCATGCCATCGAAGGTCTTCAAGAAGGCCGGATCGCCCGTGACATAGGCGGTGTAGGCCTCCGTGTCGTAGGTTTTGCGCAGCGCCATCGAGCGAAGCTTCTTCCCCTCGGCATCAAGGAGCAAAAGAGAGTCGCTCGGTCCTTTGTAACCCACCACGCCATCGCTCGCGGGCGCGGTGCGGATGGCGATGGCGATCACGTTTTTATTCTCATCGAGCACTTCCCATCGCGGTGCTTCGCCACGCAGTGCTTTCGCTTTGGGTTCGAGCTTGATCACTTCCTCCAGCGTGAGCTCTTGCGGAAAGCGCAGCGACTTCGTGGCGCTCTTGCCCATTCGCCTCAGCACGCCTTCGGCGATGGCGCTGCTGGTCAAGGTGGCACCCGAAACGGCTTGCGGCTGCATCGCGGTGAGCTCCGCGGCCTTCTTCTGATAAAACTGGCCGAAGAACTCCCGATGCCGCACCACTTCAGCAAGATGATCGGTCGTATCACCACTGCGCAGCACGCGAAGGCCGAGGATGCGGCGGTTGCGATCCAGCGCGATGAGCGTGTTTGTGCTACCGGAGTAGCCGATGATGTCGTCGGACTCCGGCGCGGTCTGCATCACCTGACCGAGCGCAATGCCGGAGGCGTCCTTCACGATCTGAAAGCCATCCGCCTCCTCCAGCGAGGCCGCAGCAGGGAAAAAGTCCCTCACTCGCTCGACGGCGATGCTTTGCATGCCAGAAGGCTGCCGCTTCTGGATCACCACGACGGCCAGCACCAGCAGCGAGAGCCGCCAGGCACGCAGGAGCAGAGGTCGAAATCGGCGCAGGAGCATCAGCGAGATGAAAAATGAGTTTTAGGGCAATCGCGCCTTCAATGCTCGCACCTCACCGCGAACATCGGCGGCCTGCAAAAAGGCCGAGACGACCACCACCCGCCTCGCACCGGCGGCGAGCACGTCATCGAGTCGCGTGGCATTCACACCGCCGATGCAAAAAATGGGCAGCGAGACCCGGCGATGCACTTCCACGATGTCTTGAAGGCCGATGGGGATATAGTCCGGCTTCGTTCCCGTGGCGTAAAGCGGCCCAAAGCCGATGTAGTCCGCGCCTTCCACCTGCGCGGCGATGGCTTGATCGAGGCTGTGCGTGGATTTGCCGACGAAACAAGCGCCGCGGGTGATTTCACGCGCCTTCGCGACGGCATCATCCTCCTGTCCGACGTGGATGCCCTCGCAGCCGATCTGCGCGGCGATGTCCGCGTGGTCGTTGATGATGAGCGGCACGTCAAAGTCACACAGCACGGCCTGCATCTGCCGCGCGAGCTTTTCGACCTCGCTTTTCACGGCCTTTTTGGCCCGAAGCTGGATCAAATCGACCCCGCCCTCGCACAGTGCGGCCGTCATCGTCTCGACCTGGGCTGGCTGGACGTAGCCGAGATCGAGAATGCCGTAGAGGCGGGCGTCAGCGGGGGATTTCTTCATCGCGGTGCTCTAACACAGGATTGGAAACCGTCGCAAGCCGCGTTAAGTGCGCACTCTTTTCCCAAACCGACCCCTTTTGATGATCTGGAACGACTGGCTGCGCGTGCTGCGTTGGCGAGCCCTTGAAGAGGGCGATGCCGACGGGAAGCTCGTGAACTCGGAGCGGCGGCGGGAGGCCACGGCGCACACGCGGGCCGGGCTGACGAGCGAGGAGATCAAAGGTGATGCGCTGGATGATCGGGCGCAGTCGTTTTTGGACAAACGAGCCTCGTGGCTGGAGGCGGAGGCCATCGGATGGCGCGGGGATTTGATCCGCGTGCTCGATTCACTCCGCGTGCCGCAGGGCCGATGGAGCTGGGCCGTCGCTGGCTGGATCGCCGCGGGCGTGGCGGGCTACTGGATGACCGATCTGGGCCAGGAGCGTGAGTTTAATCTGCTGGCGCTGCCGCTGGTGGGTCTGCTGGCTTGGAATGCGGTGGTGATTGTGCTGGGGGTGCTGTGCGAGTTGCTGCCTTCACACACGCTCGCCGGTCGCGGTGGCTGGCTGGCGGAATTGCTGGCGCATGGGGTCTCGCGAGCACGGAAGGTGAAGGAGCCGGACGCGGTGCAGGATCGTTTTACCGAACTGGCATGGCCTTTGGCCTGGCGAAGGCTTCAGGCACGGATGCGGGCCTGGCTGCATGTGGGTGCGGCGATGCTGGCACTCGGCGGCGCGGTGGCGTTGTATGCTCGCGGCTGGTCGAAGGAGTATCGGGCGGTGTGGGAGAGCACGCTGCTGACGGATGAAGGCGCGAAGACGTTTTTTGGCACCCTTTTCAAGCCCGCGTCCTCGGCGGTCGGCATGCCAGTGCCACTCGATAAGGTGCCTGAGATGCGGCGCACGGCCGGGAAGCCGGTCTCCCCTGCCCCGGCGCTGCCGTGGATTCATTTGTATGCTGGGACGCTGCTGGTGCTGGTGATCATTCCTCGGCTGGGACTGGCGGGCATTTGTGTGGCGCGGATTCATCGCGGGATGGCCAAGCGAGCGCGGCAGTTGTCCTGGGGCCCGTATGTGCGGCGTTTGCTCAATGCCATCGAAGGAGGTGAAGAACGCGTGGAAGTGCTGGTGCATGGCATGGATCCATCCGCCTCGCAGCGTGAGGTGTGGGATCGCGGCATCCGCGAGCGCTTCGGCGGCTTGGCACGGGCAGATTACACACGCATTCCCGCCGGCGATGAAGATGATTTTGCCGCGCTTTGGCAACCCGCTGGGCCCCTGGTGGTGATGCTTTTCAACATGGCCACGACGCCCGAAGCCGAGGTGCAGCGTCGCCTCGTGAATGACATCCGCCAGCGCCTGCTGACGAAGCATCCTGAGCCAGAATTTGTCATCCTGCTCGATGGCACCAGCCTCGGCGGCCGCTGGCCCGAGGACAAGATCGCCGGCCGCGAGCGTCTGTGGTCGCAGATGATGGAAGGTCTCGGCGCCGAGGTGATTGTGGCCCTTCGGCGTGACACGGGCGTGCGAACGCTGCCGGAAAGCGTGAAGTGATCAGAGGCTGCGAGGGAGGCGCTGGCAGCATTTTCGAAACGCTCCAAGGCACCGTCAGGACAGCGACGGAGCGAGCGTCATGCCATCGCGGAGTTGGGCGAGTTGCTGGCGTAGGGAGGCGATCTTTTCGCGCTGATTTTGCTCCTCCGCAGCGGTGCGTTTGAGGCGTGCTTCGGCGAGCGAGACCTGCTCTTGAAGGAGGCGCAGCTTGTCCTCCTGCTCGCTCACGGCAGGATCCACGGTGGGCCGGGCACGAGCGATCTTTTCCAGCCGCTCACGCTCGTCTTTGAGGAATTGAATGCGGCTCTCCTCGCGGATGGCAGCCTCGCGGAGCTTCGCCAGTCGGCCAGTGAGGACCGTTTCGGATTCGGAAGACTCTTGCGGAGACGGCGGGGCGGTGAAAACGGGCGCGAGAGTACTTTCGGCCTTCTCCGCCCGGATGGAGGCGATCACCGAAGGCTGCGTCCTGAGCGTGGAGAGACGGTTGAGCAACTGGCGCAGGCCCGCGCTGACGATGTCGATCTCATTGCGGCAGTTTCGTTCTTCAAGCGAACCGGCTTCGAGACTATCAAGACGCTCGCGGGCTTTACGAGAGCGCTCCGTCCACTGCTGCGTCTGAGTGAGAATATCCTCCGCATCGTGAAGCTCTTGCTGCACGGCATGAACCAGGTCGGCCAGGCTGGTGAGTTGCTCTTTTTGCCATGCCTCGGATTTGATGGCGCGGGCCTCAGATTCCACGAGAGCGGCGATGCTGATGCGGAGATCGTTCTCCTTCTCTTCCTGCTGAGTGATGCGGTTTTGCAGGTCTGTGTGCGTCGAGCTCAGATTTTCGATGGTGGCGTTCAGCCCGGCGGCACGAGATTCGCCATCGCGGAGTGCGTTTTGCAGCGTTTCCAACTCACGCGAGCGGCTGATGACTTCCGAATCCAGATGATGCAGACGCGACTCCGTGCTGGCGGTGGAGGCGAGCAATTCCTCGCGGCGGATCTCCGCCGTGGCGTGCTCTTTTCGCAACGCGGCGAGCTGCTCGCTCGTGTGCGAAAGCTCGTTCGACGTGCCGGCGAGATCGTGGCGAGTGCTTTCGAGCTTTTGCGTGGTGATGCGCAGCTCGTCCTGCAGGCGCTGAAGCTCCTGCGTAGTCGCGGAAACCTGCGGCAGCAACTCAGCCAGGCTGTGGCTCTTCGAGTCGAACTGCGATTGTGCCGTATCGAGGCTCAACCGCGTCTTTGCCAGCTCGGCGAGGGTGAAATTCAGATCGCGGCTGGAAGACTCGAGGGCTTTGCGGGCCTCCGCCGTCTGCTCTTCAGCCTTGGCGAGCCAGTCGTTCCGCTCGCGAAGTTTGGCCTCAGCTTGCTCGTGCTGCCTGGTGGTGACTTCGAGTTCGTTTTGCGTGCTGGCGAGCTTTTGCGTGCTGCTCGCCAGGTTGGTCTGCGTATCGGCCAGCAGGCGCGTTTTGGTCAGTAAATCGGCTTCAATGTCTCGATGCTGCTTGGTGGCGGTTTCCAGCAGTTTTTCGAGATCTGAAAACTCCACGCGACGTGCGATGAAACGGCCATCCAGCTCGGAAAATCCGGCGGAGACGTGAGCCAGTTCGGCCTCCGTTTCCCTGAGTTCCCGGCGGCTTGTGTCCAGCTTTTCCTCGGTGCTGCCGATCTCGCGCTTCATCGCGGCGAGGCGATCGCGATCCCGCGTGAGCTGCTGCAAAATATCGGAATGCTCGGTGCGCAGTGCCGTGAGCGTTTTCTCCGTGCTGGAAATCTCCTGCTTGGCATTGGCGAGCTGGTCACTCATCTCCTCCTCCGCCTGCTGCACCGCCACCAGCTCCTCGCGGACGCGAGCAAGGTCCAACGACATCGTTCCCAGCTCACGCTCGGTGTTCACCAGCTCGGATTGAGCCTTCGCCAGGCGTGGCAAATCATCCTTGAGGGCTTCGAGGGCGTTTTCGCGCTGCTTTTCCGCTTTCGCCCGACCTTCCATGGCTTGGCGGATGGCGTTTTCGAGTTCATTCCGCTCGCTGCGAAGCCGTTGCACACTCGCATCCGCCTCCGCCAACTCGGCTGTGCGGCGTGCCTGCTCACCATCGAGTGCGGCCACATCGGCAGCGAGACGGTTGCGCTTCGTTTCGAGTTCGCCGCAGATCACGCGGCCTTGGTGCTGCATCTCCGTGAGCTTTTGCAGCTCCTGCTGAATTTCCCCATGGCGGGCCAAACACTGCAAACGATCGGCGGAGACTTTCACGATCTCCTCACGCCAACTGGCCGCACGCGTCTCATCCGCCGCGATCTGGCGGCGCACCTGCTCGCCCTCCGCATCGAGCCGAGCGCTATCCTCACGCAGGCGCTGCAGCCGACGCTCCGTCTCCTGACGCTGAGCCTCCAGCCGCTCAACGATGCCGCGTGCCTCCACCTCAGCCCGCGCCGCCTCATCATGTCGGGCGGTAAATGACCGCAACCGTTCTTCCACGGATGCCTGAGCATCTAGCGCCGCACGGCGCTTTGCCTCGGCCTCAAAAGTCGCCGCCCGGATGGCCTCCAAATGCCCGACGAGCTCACGGCCTCGCGTTTCCTGCGCCTCGGTGCTCATCGCGGCCTGCATCGACCGCGTGCCCATCATCGCCAGCTCTTGCTCGAGCTTTTGCAGCCGCGCCTCATCGGCGGCCCGGCGTCTCGTGATCTCGTGATACTGCGCCATCTCCGCCTCGCGTCGGCTGGAAAGCTCCGAAACCTCCGCCTGGAGGGAGGAATACATCGTGGTAAGCCGCAGCACCTCTGCCTGCCTCGTCTCATGTTCCTGCCGCAGAGAGGCTATGGTGCGTGATGCCTTCTCCCGCTGGTGCTCGAGCTGCGCCACCTCATTCATGAGGATCTGCTGAGCTGCCCGGAAGTCCCCGATGGCCTGTGAGCCACCCGGAGTCGGAGCCGGGCCAAGAGTCTGCGTCGCTCGGAAATCCCCCGTGGCTTGAGTGCCACCCGCCGTGGGAGCCGGGCCAAGGGTCTGTGCCACCCCCGTGATACCAGGGACCACAAACGGCGCCTGTACCTCACGGCCAAATTGGGGAGCGAATGCCGGTTGAGTCATGGGAGAGCGTAAAACGGCGTGAGGATACCCTTACGGCTCTTTGATTGCACCTCAAAATTCTAGTTAGCAGCAGTTTATTTTAAATCATCGAGCCTGAGACAGCCCGAGCACGCTCCTTGGCAGCTCACCTCGCCGTCAAAAACGCCAGAAGGTCGCGCAGCTCGGCATTCGTAAGCGACATCACCAAGCCGGGCGGCATCAGCGAGGTGCGGAGTTCGGTGCGTTTCACGATGTCGGCTTCGGGGAAGGATTTTTCTTTGCCAGTGAGATCGCGGAAGACGTCGGTGCTGGAGGAGCGCAGCAGGATGCCGGTGAAGGTGGTGCCGTCTTTGAGTTCGACGACGGAGGGATAGAACTGCGGAGCGACCTCACGATGCGGCTCAAGGATGGAGCGGAGGATGGCGGCGCGGTCGCCTTGTTGGGCGATGAGGGTCAAATCCGGGCCGACGACGTTGCCGCGGCCGCTGTGGCGATGGCAGGAGGAGCAGAGGGCGGCCTTGCTGTTGAAGAAGATGCGACGTCCGGTTTCGGCATCACCTTGGCCTTCGAGGAGTTTGAGCCAGGCGGCGGTGTCTTCGAACGCGGGACGGTTGATGGGCAAAGAGCGTGGAAGAGCTCGCTGAGCTTCGTCGCGGATGATGGCGTGGTCGTTTTGAGCGAGTTTTCGCAGAACGGCCTGGTCGTCGATGCCGAGAATAGCCTCCACACGCAATCGTGGTGCTCTTGATTCATCGTCAGCAAGGTCAATCAGGTCAGCCTGCTCCCGGCGTGCCACCAGCGTGCGCACCACCTCCAGCTTGAGCACTTCATCATCTTGCACGAGCAATCCACGCAGGAGTTCGAGCGTGAGGGCTTGGTGCGTCGGCGGGGCGAGGCGCAGCGCGTAGCCTTTGAGGCGGGCGGGCGTTTTAGGATCGGTGATTCGCTCGACGAGCACTTCGGGGTTGGTGACGCCGGCGCCGGGCTCGCCGCGAAGGGTGTTCCAAGTGGCGAGCACGGCTTCGAAGAGGCGGAAGTCGAGTTTTGGATCGCTGAGCATGGCCTCGACCTGCGGCTGGAAGTCTTTGAGCACCGCATCGGCGATCCAGCGCAGGCACTCGAAGCGCATTTCGGCATCGGGATCGTCGTAGAAGGCACGCACCCACTTGGCGTCGCTCAAATCGGCGCGACGCATCGCGACGAAGGCCCAGACGCGATCTTGAGGTGAGAGTGCTTTCACGGCTTCGATGCTCAGTTTGGATCTCGAAAGTGCGGTCAAAGCGGCGTCGGCGAGGTATTTGTCGCTTCCACGCGCCAGCTTGAGCAACTCGGCCACTTCAGGTGTTTCGCGGCCTTCGCGGAGTTTTTTGGCGAGAGCGGCTTCGGGCGTTTCAGGCTGCTTTTCGGCGATCCAGGGCTGTTTTTCGATTTCGAGCTTCCACAGGCGTCCGCGGCCGTGAATCGGGTAGGAGCTGAAAACCCAGTCGGTGAGGTAAAACGCGCCGTCGGGGCCTTGGGTCATGCAAACGGGCCGGAAGAAGTCGCTGCCTTTGACGAGCGGGATGCGCTCGGAGGTGTAACCCGCGCCTTTTCGCGTAAGCGGGAAGTAATCGATGCTGTGATCGCTCCAGCTCGGAATCAGGACACCGCCGCCGAGCTCGACGACAGCGCAGGGGCCTTCGCCACTGGAATGCACCATGCCGAGCGTGCCACGCAGCTCCCCATTCCACGCGACGAAGGGATGCACGGGGGCGCTGCCATAGACCCATTGAAAACCGTAGTCCGCGCCTTCGACGACATGCAGCAAACGGCATGGCGGACGGCTGCCGGGATCGTTTTCCGCCGCGAAGATTTCGCCATCTTTGCGCACGAGGAGGCCAAAGGGATTCCAGAAGCCGCGGGCGATGCGGCGCAGGCCTTTGCCATCGGCGGTGCAGCGGAAGACGCCGCCCTCACCGCGACCGCTGACTTTGGCGCCATCGGTGCTGGTAAGCGTCCAGTCCTTGCCGAAATTTTCGCCGAGCGAGAAGACGAGGCCGCCATCGGGATGCCAGGCCATGCCGCTGAGGCCGTTGTGCGGGTAATCGGCCACGGTGTCGAGCGTGGCGAGGTTTTCCTCAGTGTCGCCGGTGCCATCGCCATCGCTGTCCTTCACGCGCAGCACGCGATCCCGCTCCGCGAGGTAGATCCAGCCATCAGGACCGACTTCGACGTGCATAGTGGCATCGGTTTTGTTGTAAAAGACGCGGCGGTTTTTGCCGTCGGCATCGAACACAAGGATCTCATCAT
This sequence comes from Akkermansia muciniphila, assembly GCA_943373155.1. Classification (GTDB taxonomy): domain Bacteria; phylum Verrucomicrobiota; class Verrucomicrobiia; order Verrucomicrobiales; family Verrucomicrobiaceae; genus Prosthecobacter. Next base: position 94,790 of record CALSBJ010000012.1, read on the forward strand.
GTTGCGGGCCTTCGTAACCCTCAGGCCGGAAGTGCGTGTGGCACGCAGCGAGCCAGATGCGGCCTTTGTCATCGACATCGATGCCCGTGGGTGTGACGAGCGCGGGATGCTCGGCGAGCAGCGTCATCTTCACGCCGGGCTTCAGCGTCTCGATTTGTGGTGCGAGGTCAGTGGGGACGACGGGCGCTTTCGGCGGCGGGCCGGTTTGGGCGAAGGCAGCGAGAGGGAGGAGGAAGAAGAAGCGATGCATGACTGCTTCATCAAACGCGGCAAAGGGGCTCGCTTAGACAATCAGCAGTCGAATGTTCGTCGATCTTCCATCCGGGAGCCGAGGGCGTAACGGACTACTCGATTGATGATTGCTGATTTTTGATTGTTGAAGTGGATGCTTGTCACGCATCGGGATTGAAGCCACCGGTGAGCGGGTCGAGGGCGAATTCAAAATCCTCATCGGCATCGCGGAGGATGAGTTCGATGGGTTCGAGGAGGCAGCCGGGGAGTACGCGGACGGTCTGGCCCTCGGCCTCGGTGAAGTCCTTGGCGTAGTAGCGATGGATGAGGAGCTTCGAGCTGGGGGGAAGTTCGACGCTGCGGATGAGCTCCCCCGTTTCATCCAGGAGGTCACAGCTGCCTTCCTGAAAGGCGATGACCTGCTGGCGGCGGTAGGTGGAGGCGCGGCTGACGGCCTCGACGCCGAGGGCCTCGATGCCGGAGACGGCTTTCTGCACCGCTCGGTCATTCATCATGCCGCTGACCATCACGGCTCCCGCGCCGATGAGCATCGAGGCGATGATGAGGACGACGGAGATTTCCAGAAGAGTGAATCCGCCTCGAAGGGAACGTGGGCACCTGGAGGCGGAAGGAGACATGCAGTCAGAGGTTAGAAGTTAGAGGTTAGAAGGAATGAAAGAGCCTCATCTGACTTCTCACTTCTTACCTCTCACTTTCACATGGCCCTGTTCACCAGTTGCCGATGTCGTCATCGGTGCCGTCCTGGCGGTCGGGGCCGGAGGACCAGACATCGTAGCTGGCGGGATTGTGCGTGCCGGGATAGCGATAGAGGAAGGTATTGCCCCAGGGATCTTTGAGATCGGCTTCGTCTTTGACCATTTGCGTCCAGCGTTTCACGCCGGGGTTTTTGTGGAGGGCCATGAGGCCCTGGGCAGAGGTGGGATACTGGCCGGCGAGGGATTTGAAGGAGGTGAGCTGAGCCTGGATGCTCTGCACCTTGGCACTGCTGGCCTGGATTTCAGCGCTGGCCTGGAAGCCGTTGATGCCGCCGGCGACGACGGCGAGAAGGAGGCCGATGATGAGGAGCACGACCATGATTTCGAGCAGCGTGAAGCCACGGGCGACGAGGGACGGACGGAGGGTGTTTTTCATGACGAGGTTGGGATGAAAAGGTTCAGCGTTTGCCGATCTGCTGAAGGGTCGCGAAGACAACATCAATGATGGCGTAAACGATGCTGCCGACGACTACCGCCATGACCACGAGGATGCAAGGCTGGATGAGGGCGGTGGCCCGCTCGACGAGGCGGTTGAACTGACCATCCAGGCGGGCGGCGGATTTGGTGGCGACTTCAGCAAGGTTGCCGGTCTCTTCGCCAAGGCGGATGACATCAATGGAACGCGGCGGCAGTGCTTTGGCACGCTGGATGGCGGTGCTGAGATGCTCGCCTTCCTGTACCATGTGCTCAATGCCCTCGAACTGCTGGCGAATGAAGGGATTGCTGATGGTGCCTTTGAGCAAATGCAGGGCCTGGGTGATGGCGAGGCCGCTGTGGAGGAGGGAGCCGAGGGTTTCGAGGAACTGCAGTTCATGGCGGGACTGCATGAGATCGCCAATCACCGGGGTGTGATGCAGCATTTTAAACCAGGCGAGCTGCACGGAAGGAATCTGGGCGAGGATAACGGCGATGATGACCAGGATGCCAATGGCGATGAGCAGGAGCCACCACTCATTGCGCAGGAAATCCGAGAGCTTCATGAGGTAATCGAGCATCACGGGCGTGGCTTTGCTGCTGTTCTTGATGAGCACGGAAAGCTTTGGCAGCAGGTAGGTGATCATCACGATGCCGAGGGCGAGGCCGGTGGCAGCGAGGAAGGCGGGATAGATGAGGGCTCCGAGGAATTTCGAGCGCAGCTCCTCCATCATGCCAAGGTATTTCACCTGCCGATCGAGGATCTGATCGAGCGAGCCACTGCTCTCGCCAGCGGCGATCATGCTGCAAAAGAGCGGACCAAAGCTGCCGGAGACCTGCGGCAAAGCCGTGGAGAGCGGAATGCCATCCCGCACGAGCTCACGAAGTCGGCGTGACATCTCACGGGTGAGGGCGTCGCTGCTCTTTTCCATGGCTCCGAGGGCCTGATCGATCTGGAAGCCCGCGGAGAGGAGATTGGAGAGCTCGATGGTGAAGGCGATGACCTGGGCGTGCTTCAAATGCACCTTGCCGGTATCACCGCCGGATTTGAGACGCTGCCAAAGGGCGGCGAAAGGCGCGGCGCTGTCCTTCGTGACGGCGGCGGCGGCTTTTTTGCCGTCTTTGGGCTTCACCTTGGCGGCTGGAGCAGCCGAGGCGCCGAGTGGCTTCACGGAGCTGGCACGCAGGCCCATGCGAGCAAGCTTGCGCACGACCTCGCCGCGATCCGCCGCATCGATGGAACCCTTTTTGGATTCCCCGGCGGAAGAAAGAGCGGTGTAGGCAAAGGCGGGCATGCGCGGCGCACATTTGCCAGAGAGCAGGCGACTAGAGAAGTGAAAACTTCGTCATCACTTCTTCGGCGCCTCGCCGGCCTCCTTGGCGACTTCGTCTTTTTTCTTCTGAACTTCGGCGGATTCGACTTCCAGGAGCTTCGGAGCCGCGCCACCTTTGGCGACGAATTTCAGCGCGACGCCGTTGATACAGAAGCGGCGGTCCGTGGGGGTTTTGAAACCTTCACCCTCGAAAACATGGCCGAGGTGGGCACCGCAGCGCTTGCACACGGTCTCCACGCGGCGCATGCCGTGGCTGTTATCGACGCGCTCGAGGACGCCATTGGCCTTCGAGCTATCGTAAAAGGAGGGCCAGCCGCAGCCGGAGTGAAATTTCTCCTTCGAGGTGAAGAGCTCCGAGCCGCAGCACACGCAGTAGTAGGTGCCTTCGCCCTGCTTTTCGAATTCCTTGTAAATATCGCCAAAAGGCCGCTCGGTGCCCTGCTGGCGGGTGACTTTGAATTGTTCGTCGTTGAGCAGTTTTTTCCACTCTTCATCGGTTTTGACGATCACGGGGGCAGGCATGGCTTTGGGGTCGGTTTGGGGTTTGTCCTCGGCATGAACGATGCAGATGGCGGCGAGGGCAAGGATGGCGAGAAGAGAGAATTTCATAATGAGCGGGCAACAAACGTGAGAGAGCGTGAGATTTTGCTTATTCCGGGAGGTTGCGGCGAATATCCAGCGGCACGTGCGGAATGTCGTTTGCGGGGGGAGTTCCTCCCGCCATAGATGCGCGGCCATGTCCTCCATTTTTGAACTTTTCTCTCTCCAAAATCAAACTGCGGTCGTGATCGGCGGCACGGGTGAACTCTGTGGCGCGGTCGCCTCCGGCTTTGCGATGGCAGGAGCCGAGGTGGTACTCGTGGGCCGTGATGCGGCAAAGGCGGAAAAGCGCCTCGAAAGCATCCACGCGGCCGGTGGAAAGGCCTATTTCGTCTCCGCCGATGCCAGCCGCAAAGCCGACCTGCAAATCCTGCTCGATCAGGTGCAGGAGCGCAGCGGCGGCTGCCAGATCCTCGTCAACGGCGCGGGCGTGAACTCGCCCACGCCCTTCCTCGACATCCCGGAGGAAGAGTACGATCGGATTATGAACATCAACACGAAGGCCGTCTTCCTTGCCTGCCAAGTCTTCGGCAAATACTTCGTCGAAAACAAGGTCCCGGCCTCGATCATCAATCTGGGCTCCATGTCCGGCCTGATCCCACTGAGCCGTGTGTTCACCTATTCGATGTCGAAAGGCGCGGTGCATAATCTGAGCAAGAACCTCGCTCGTGAGTGGGCACCGCTCGGCATCCGCGTGAACACGCTGGTGCCCGGTTTCTTCCCGGCGGAGCAAAACAAGAAGGTGCTCACGCCAGATCGCGTCTCCAAAATCATGGGCCACACACCGATGAATCGTTTTGGCGAAGCCAAAGAACTCATCGGCGCGGCCCTGCTGCTCGCAGCGAGCGGCGGCAGCTTCATCACCGGCCACGAGATGGTCGTGGACGGCGGTTACTCATCGATGACGATCTGAGAAATCCTCAGCTCAGCTCAGCTCAGCTCAGCTTCGCACCGAGACGCTTCAGCATGGCTTCGAGCATGCGGCCATATTTGACGTAGCTGTCGTATTGCTCCTTCGCCTTCTGCTCGGGGCTCAGGTCATCGGCAGCACCGGCGCCGTGGAAGACGACGGCCACATGCGGCTCAATGCTGATGTAGCCGGAGTAGCCGGTCTCGACGAGATCCTTCATGATGCGCTCGGTCTGACCTTCGCCCTCGCCGGGATAGGTATAGACAGCGTCATTCTTCGCGGTATCCCAGATGCCGTCTTTGACGTGAACGTGCGCCATGAAGGGCTTGATGGCTTGATACATGGTCCAAGCATCTTGTTTCATGCCGGGGCGGTCGCGGTCGTCGATGAAGACGGGATTGCCCGTATCAAAGACCCACTTCATGCCCGGCACGGCCTCAGCCATGCGTTGGACGTAAGTCGGGCTCATGCCGCCCCAGTTCATGCAGTTTTCATGCACGACGGTGAGGCCGGCATCGGCGAAGCGCTTGTTGATCTCGATCATGCGCTTGATGCGCTCCGGGGCGAACTGCTCTGCGTCGTCCACGCCATCCGTTTTGCAAACGGCATAGCTCATCACGCGGATGAGCTTCGCACCGAGGCGCTGCATGCGCGGGATGGCGCGGCTGATTTCGGCCTCGGTGATGGAAAAATCGTCGGTGATCTTTTTGGCCCAGTTGCCGATCAGCGAGCCGAAACCGCTCACTTTCATGCCTTTCTCGTCGAGACGGGCCACGACCTTGTCGAAGACCGCCTCGGGGATCTCATGCAGATTGCCTTTCACGCCATCAATCTCGACGCCACGGGATTCAATGCTGTCCCAGCCGAGTTCCTGGTGGGCTTGGATTTGCACGTCGAGGGACGCGCCTGCTTCATCTGCAATGCCGGTGAGTTTGATCATGGTCGGTGAGGGTAAAAAAGGAGGGTGAGTGATGCCGCATGCGGCCGGGGAAGCAAGCATCACTTCAGCGACACCAGCCTCTGCTCCACCTGCTGGAGCAATTCGGCGTTTTTCGCCACCAGACGCTTCAAATGGCGGGCCAGCGTCTGCGCACGCTGCCTGTCACCCGCCGCGTGGAGGCGCTCGATGTGCCTGAGCAGCTCACTTTGCTGTGGGGTGAGTCC
>CALSBJ010000013.1:0-95330 GCA_943373155.1 Akkermansia muciniphila
AAGCGTTGCGGGCGGAGAACGATGTTCTGAACTCTTTGCCCTTCGCCCTTCGCCCTTTGCTTTCCGCCAATGCCCGACGACTCCGATCTCGCCGCCAACCTCCTCGAAGCCGCTCTTTTCGGCTCCGAGGAGCTGATCGATCAGGCGACGGTCGATCTGAGTGTCGAGCTGCCGTTGATTGAAGGCTACAAGCTGCTGCGACTGCTCGGTGAGGGCGGTTTTGGCATGGTGTATGAGGCGGAGCAGCGGGTGCCGATCCGCCGACGCGTGGCGTTGAAGGTGCTGCGGCCCGGCTGCACCACGCGGGAGCTGCTGGCACGCTTTGAGCAGGAGCGGCAGATGCTGGCGCTGCTGAATCATCCGCACATTGCACGCATTTTTGATGCCGGAGAGACGGAGGATGGCCGGCCGTTCATCGCGATGGAGCTCGTCAAAGGCAGCACCATTGACCGCCATGCGCATAAGCTGCCGCTGCGCGAAAAAGTCAGCCTCATGCGGGATGTTTCACGCGCCGTGGGCTATGCGCATCGCAAAGGCGTCATCCATCGCGATTTGAAGCCCTCGAACATCTTGATCGCGAAACCTGAGGATGGCCCGCCGGAGCCTCGCGTGATCGATTTCGGCATCGCAAAGGCACTCGATGGCCCACTGGTCACGAAAGTGATGTTCACGCAGATCCGTCAAATCGTCGGCACGCCCGGCTACATGAGTCCGGAGCGTCAGCACACCTCCCAGATCAGTCACAGCGCCGATACGCGGAGCGATGTCTTCGCGCTCGGAGCCATCTTGTGGGAGCTGCTCACCGGCAAAACGCCGGAGCAGACGCCAGAGGGCTCCACCACACGAATTTCACTGCCTGCGGCCAAAACGATGCCCGCCGAGCTGCGCTGGATCACCGAAAAAGCCACCGATCCCGACATGGAGCGCCGCTACGGCAATGCGGATGCCTTGGCGGATGATCTCGATGCCTGGCTCAGCGGTCACCCGCTCACCGCCGCGCCTCGCAGCACGCTCTACACGCTGCAAAAATGGGCGCGGAGGCATCGCGCCATCGCAGCGGCAATTTGCATCGCCAGCATCACGCTGGTGGCATCCCTCATCGTCGTCACCCAGGCCCTTTTCACTGCACGGCAGGAGCATGACGGCATGCAGCGTGCCCTCAGCCGAGCGGATTATTTCATGGGCGTGTCCCGCGAGCGTCGGCGGCCGGTGCTGGCGATGGCGCATTGGGCGCGGGCGCTGCGGCATGATCCGCAAAACACCGTGGTCAGCGGCATGCTGCAAAGCTCGCTGATGCATCGCGATTACCCGCATCCTGTTTCTCCCGCCACACCGATCCCGGCGGGAGAGGTGCGGCAGTTGGCGCTGTCATCCGATGCACGCTGGGCGGCACTCATCCAGCCCGCCGCCGATGAAAAAAGCGAGATCCTCACCCGCATCGACCGCGAGACGAACACGAGCACCACCCACGCCATCCCCGCCGATGGACGCATGACCTTGCTCGCCGTGGCAAAAAGCGGTCACATCGCCATCGCAGCGGCAAAAGGCCCCGTCGGCCTCTTGCAGCCCGATGGCTCGTGGAAGGCCAGCACGAGCGAGTTGGAGTCCCTGCGCGGCATCGCGTGGAGCGCGGCGAATGAGCTGTGGATGATCGGCGTGGTGCAAATCGGCCGCTGCGATGCCAGCGGCGCTGAAATGGAGCCGCCACGAGATCACGACGGTCGTTTGTGGCGCTGGAGTGCCTCCGAAAATGGCGATCACCTCGCGCTCGGCATCGAAGGTGGAATCATTCATCTCTTCGATACCGCCTCGCTGGAGCCGCAGATCATTCGTGCGCCCATTCCGGCCCCTTTGATCGCCCTGAGCATCGACGCCACCGGCAGCCGGATCGCCGCCGCGTGGCGGAATGGCGAGGTGTGGCTGCACAAGAGCGATGGCACCACCAGCACCTACATGGGCGATGCGGTGCTGAATCTGCATTTCCTGCCTGAAAGCCCGCTCCTGCTTATCCAAGGCCCGCAAAGCCTCACGACCTGGGATTACAAAACTGGCGGCCCCGCGAAAAGCATCCCGCTGACCACCCCGATGAAGGCCGTGCTGCCTTTGCAAAACGGCCACGCCTTGCTCCAGCCCACGTTTGGCGATCCGGTGATCCAAAAGCTCGCTCAAACGATGGAACTGCCCGGCGTGGAAGGTCGCGTGAGCTTTGCCACGGCACGAAGCGGTCGCCTGCTCGCCCTCGCCGACATGGAGAACCACGTCATCGAATGGCTCGCCATCCACGACGGCTCCCGCAACACCGAAACAATGCCGCACACGCGTGAATGGCTCGGAGTGACCCGCAGCCACACCGCAGGCGTGTGGATGGCCGTCGATCGCGATGGCTGGGTGTGTGAACTCACCGCGCAAAACGAGCCGGTGACTCGCTGGCGAGCCCATGACGACACGATCCGCCTCGCCAGCCTCAACGCCGCTGGTGATCGCGTGCTCTTTGATACCGTCGCGAGTCCCGAAGTGATGCTCATCGACCGAAACGGCGAGGTGCAGCTCAAAAACTGGGGCAAGCCAAGCTGCTTCGCCCTTTCGCCGAATGGCCAAACCGCCGCGCTCGGCTTTCCCGCCGGTCACATCGCCATCTTCGACCTCGAAAGCAGTCGCGAAATCGCCAAACGCGACTGGCAACGCGGCCCCGTGACCGCCGTGACCTTCGTGGACGATCAACGCATCGCCCTCGCCGCCGCCGGCCAGCTCCGCGTGTGGCATTGGAGCAGCGATACCGCTACGCCCGCCCCCATCGACTTCCCCGGCACGCTGAAAGCCCTCGCTCCTGATGCCAGCGGCCAGCGTCTCGCCGCCGCGAGCAGCGATTCACTGCACCTCATCGACATCGCCACCGGCCTGCGCATTGCCGGTCAAATCGATGTGCCGGAAGATGTGACAGCCCTGATCTGGGATGAGCGGTTCCACGCCTTCAGCACGAAAAACGACACGCAGATGCTGCGAGTGCCTTCTTTGAAATCCGAGCTGACCCCCGAGCAGGTGGAGAGCCGCATCGGCATGAAAGTGGATGCGGAAGATCGCGTGGTGCGGCTGCGCAATGCCCTCACGCAAACTCGATGACATGCTTCTTGCCGTGCTCGTCGTGAGCTGGATTGAGGCTGCGCAGCTCAAACTCGGCTTTTTCGGCGGTGGCACGGACGAGGACCCAGCCGTTCGGGCGATCTTTGCCAAAGGTGTAGGCCACGGGTGGCAGGCTGAGCACGGGAAGACCGGTCTCGGCGTGCTTGGAGAGGTTCCAGTGGTGGATGTGGCCGTGGATGAAGCCTTTCACTTTGTCGTGCGCGGCGAGGACTTTGAAAAGGGCGTCGCTGTCCTGGAGGCAGGAGTTTTTCTTCTTCTCCTCCATGCTGGAGAGCATCGGATTGTGATGGGCGCAGACGAGGGTGGGCTTGTTCGGCAGGCCGCGGAGGGTGCGGTCGATCCAGCCGAGCTGGAGATCGCCGAGCAGGCCGGGAGTTTGATTCACGCTGTGGAGGGAATCGAGCAGCACCCAGTTCATCGTGGCGCTGGAGACGACGGAGACGTGCTTATCTGCCACGGGCACCTGGCGCTCGGCATTCGGCGGGCCGGGCGGGAGGACGGCGTTGATGAAATTTTGGCGGCTGTCGTGGTTGCCAAGGGTGCAGTGGACCTGGATGGAGTTGCCGGTGAGCGGCTCCATGAGGCGGGTGAAGGTGGCGTAATCCTCTGTCTTGCCATCGAGCAGGGCGCAGTCGCCATTCACGATGACGCCGAAGGGCTTCTGGCCGATTTTGAGCACCTGATTGACGCAGCGGGTGAGATTCTCGGCCATGCAAACCTCGCGGGTGATGGCTTTTTCATCCTCGGCGATGTGCGGATCAGAAAACAGCACCCAGAGCTGCTCGGGAAGCTCGGCGGCCGGCAGTTTCGCGGCGAGGGAGGCGAATCCGGCGGCGGTGGCCTGCTGCATCCAGCGGCGGCGGGAGGTGGTGGGAAGGGTGATGGGCATGACAGCTGAGGAAACGCGGTGAGCGGCGATTTTATTTTCGGCTCAGCTTCCGAAACATCCAGGCACCAATGCCGAGGAAGAGCACATTCGGCAGCCACATGAGCAGGTGAGGCATGGCACCGGGCTTTTCACCCAGCGCCTCAGCCAAGATGATGAAGCTCATGTAGGCCAGCGCCGTGGCGATGCCGATGACGAAGCCCATGGAGGTCTCCCGCCGCTGCGCGGTGATGCCCAGCGGGATGCCCACGAGGGCAAAGGTGATGGAGGCGAGCGAGAAGGAGTAGCGCTTGTTCAGCTCGGTGTGGGAGAGGGACTTCTGTACCGGCGTGAGCTCGGCCCCGGTGAAGCAGTCTTTGCCGCTGCTGACCTCCTGCGAGAGGGCCGGGGTGGATTTCATGCTGGCATTGATGCGCACGGTGTCCTCCTGGAGCTTCGCCAGCGAGAAGGAGAGCCATTTGCTGTTGAAGCCAAGGGCCTGTGTTTTATCGCCCGCGCCGCTGCCGGCCTGCTCGAGGTGCTCATCGCGGAGATTGAGCATGAAATCGAGGGAGCCGGGTTTCGCATGCAGCGTGGCATCGGTGGCGCGGATGTAGGCGGTGGTGGCACCGCTGATCTGCATGATGTGCAGGTCCTTCAGCTCGGTGCCGTTGCGCTTGCCGGTGTAGATGCGGTAGCCGGGCATCTTGTCGAGCACCTGCCCCTCCTGGAAGAGCGTCTCGGGATTGTCCGCCACGACACGATAAAAGAGGCGCTTCATGCGGTCCTTCGCCGCCGGGGCGAGATCGACATTCACATAAAAGCACACCGCGCTGAGCAGCACGGCCATGCCAAACACCGGTAGGCAGATGCGCGGCATGGACATGCCGGTCATGCGCAGGGAGACGAGTTCGTTATCCGCCGAGAGGCGACCAAACACGAGCAGGATGCCGGTGAGGAATGCCCAGGGGATGGTGTAAATCAGCGAGAAGGGAATCACCAGCGCCACAAACTCCAGCACGACGGAGATGGGCAGTTCGGTATTCCCAAGTAGCTCATCGAGCTTCTTGTACACATTCCCCAGCACCATCACGCCGCTGAGCAGCGCCACGCCGATCAGCGTCGCCATGCCGATCTGGCGGGCGAGGTAGCGGTCAAAGATGCGGAGAAACATGCACGCACGCTTTAGACAGGATTCGTCGTGGAGGAACTCGAAATTTCGCCTCACTTACCGCCATGCCTGAAGAAGCTGCTCCTTTGCCCCCTGAACCGCCAGATGACCTCGCGGAAGGCTTTTTGCAGTTTCTCGATGCGGAGCGCCGCAGCTCTCCCCGCACGCTGGAGCTTTACGAGACGGCTCTGCGGCAGTTTCGGCAGTGGCGCAGGCCATTCAAAGGCTGGGATCAGCTCAGCTCCGATGACTTCCGTGCCTTCCTCTTCGATCTGATGAAGCAGGAGCGTGCCCGCACCACCATCCGGCTGCAATTCGCCGCACTGCGCAGCTTTTTCAAATGGCTCACCCGCCGCCGTGGCTGGAAGCACAATCCGCTCATGGATGTGCTGCTCCCCAAAATGGAGAAAAAGCTGCCCGTCGTCTTCACGGTGACCCAAATCGACGAATTGCTCGCCCTGCCGCTGAAGACGCCGAAGGACAAACAAGCGCCCGTGTGGGGCCCGGAGCGTGACGCCGCCATCCTTGAGCTGTTTTACTCCACTGGCATGCGATTGAGCGAACTCGTCGGGCTGAATGTGGAGGACATCGATGTCATCGGCGAAGTCGCCCGCGTCTTTGGCAAAGGTCGAAAAGAGCGGCTCTGCCCGCTCGGACGGCCCGCCCTGGAGGCCATCCAGCGTTATCGGCATCAGGCAGGCGTGCAGAGCGGCCCTCTCTTTCTCAGCAAGGTGCGCCGCCGCATGACCCGGGTGGCCGTGGCGGATGTGGTGGGTAAATACTGGCGACTCTCCGGCCTCGCCGTCCACATGACACCGCATAAATTCCGCCACAGCTTCGCCACCCATCTTTTAAACAACGGCGCCGACCTGCGAAGCGTGCAAAGCCTCCTCGGCCACGCCAGCCTCTCCACCACTCAGATCTACACCCACGTCTCCACGCAACGTATGAAGGAGGTCTATGACCTCGCACATCCGCGGGCGTGAACCTTTTGACCTATGTTTGACCGTTTGCTTCCACCCTCCCAAGACCATCTGCCATTCACCTGGTGGCGCCAGCATCCTGTTTACCTCGCCGCCATCCTCGCCCTCGCGGCGCTGGCCAGCATGATCCTCACCGCCCTGCTCGGACCGCAGATCTCCACGCAGTTCATCTTCAGTTACGAGAGCTTTTTCCGGCAGTACCACCTCTGGACACCCTTCACCTACCCTTTTTTCAATCCACCCAGTCTCTGGACCCTCATTGGTTGTTACCTGCTGTGGAGTTTTGGCGAGGCGGTGGAGCGCCACGTCGGTCGGCGAGCCTTTGTGAAGCTGCTCGCGCTGCTCTGGCTGGTCCCTCCGGTGGTCATCTCTCTTTTCGGCGTGCTGGGCCTCGGCGGCTTTGCTTGCGCAGGCATCATGGCCATTGAGTTCGCCATCTTCATCGCCTTTGCCACGCTGTATCCCACTGCCAAGGTGAGCATCCTCATCGTCACGCTCGATGCTTGGGTGCTCGCCGCCATCCTCGTCGGCGTGAATGGGCTGCAGTCCCTCTTTGTCCGCGATGTGAGTTCGCTCATCCTCCTGGCCTCCACGGTCGGCACGGCGTATGCCTTCATCCGTTTCGAGAAAGGCGAGCTGAAGCTTCCGTCGATGCCTCAAACCTCTCCCAAGCCCGCCAAAGCCGCCCCGCCATCGAAACCGGCCGCTCCCACCGTCGATGACATCCTCGACAAGATCAGCCATCAAGGCATGCACAGCCTCACCGCCGAGGAGCGCCGCATTCTCGACAAGGCCAGTCGCGAGATGCGAAAGCGCCGCTAGCGCAGCACCGCTCGACAGGGAGCGCCATCCGCGCCTTCGATCTTCAGCGGCAGGCAGATGAGGTCGTAGTAACCTGGTTTGATCGCCGCGAGATTCAGTCCTTCAATCACCCAGATGCCGGCCCCGAGCATGATTTGATGTGTTTCGACCACGTCCTTGCCGTAGCCGCCGATGCTCAGGTAGTCCACGCCCACGGTCACGATCTTCAGATCGACGAGGAGCTGCGCCGCATCCGCCCGGATGGAGATGAAGTCCTTGTCGAACTCGCTCATCGCCCAGCTTCGCGTCGAGTTTCGCGTTTTGAAAAGCAGTCGCTGACCCGGCAGCAGGCGCAGATCCTTCAAATCATCCGCCGTGATCTGGCTCTCCACCTCAAACTCAATCACCCGGCATCGGCCGATGACCGGCTCCAGCGGCATCTGCTCCATCGTCAGGCCATCCGCCACAAAATGTCGAGGTGCGTCCATGTGCGTGCCCGTGTGGGCGCTCATGGAAAGGTGCGTGAGATTGCACACCGCGCCCTCCTCCATCTTGTTCACCCGCGTGATGTGGCACTCCGGATCACCCGGCCAGTGCGCCATGCCATCGCGCAGCGGCACGGAGATGTCTTTCCAAGGGCGTTTCATAAATAGGATTTGGTTAACGTCTTTGCGAACCCGATCTTGATCTGGATTCACCGTGTTTCCTTCATTCGCACGCCAAGGGCAGGCCTGTCCCTATAAGAATTGCCTTGGTGGCGGGCCGATGGAGGTGATACACAGAGGGCGTTATGAAAACAAAGTCTCTCGGCATCCTCTTTGTCATGGCGTGCGCATTCGTGGCCTCAATCGCCGCCCAAGTGCCCTCCATGCTCAACTACCAGGGCCGCATTGCGGTCAACGGCGTGAATTTCTCCGGCACGGGGCAGTTTAAATTCGCGCTCCTCAACACCAGCGGCTCGCAGAGCTTTTGGAGCAATGACGGCACCAGCACCGCAGGCAGCCAGCCCATGGCTGCGGTGAGCATTGAGGTGGAGAGCGGCATTTACAGCGTGAAGCTGGGAGACACATCCCTGACGAACATGACCGCCGTGCCCGCCACCGCTTTTGCAAACCCGGATGTGCATCTGCGGGTGTGGTTCAACGACGGCACGAACGGCTGGCAGCAAATGAGCCCGGACCAGCGCATCGCCGCCGTCGGCTATGCCATGATGGCGAATACCGTGCAGGACGGTTCCATCACCAGTGCGAAGATCGCCTCGGGTGCGGTGGGCTCCACGCAGCTCGCTCCGGGAGCGGTGACCTCTGCTTTGCAAGCAGCGAACGTGAGTGCGGTCGCCGCAGGAGGCATCATCGGCTCGAATGACCCGAACAACGCCGCTTTGCTGGCCCAAGGCTTTGTGCGGGACAATGCCGGAGTGCTCACGACAGATGACTCATGGACGACGTTGCCGACGGGTGACGCGGTGGCAGGTCACACGGCGGTTTGGACCGGCACAGAACTGCTGATCTGGGGCGGGGTGGTGCCGTCAGGAAACGCTACTCCCACGCCTTCGGTCTTGGCGATCAACCGAGGCATCAAATACAACCCCGCCACGGGCGTATGGACGCCGATGAGCACGCAGGGTGCTCCACAGGCTCGATTTGACCACACGGCGGTGTGGACGGGCACGGAGATGATCGTTTTCGGCGGGCAAACGGCGGCAGCGAGCGGCATGAACACCGTGCTGAACAGCGGCGGACGATACAACCCGGCGACGAATACCTGGAGCTACCTCGCGCCACTGATGATGCCCGGCCCGAGCATGCCAGATAATCGCCGCAGCCACTTCGCCTTCTGGACGGGATCCAAAATGCTCGTCTGGGGCGGCAGCAGCAACACGGAGACTTTCCCCAATAACATGAGCTTCAGTCACAACACACAGGGCAAAATTTATGACCCTGCGACGAACTCCTGGTCCGACATGAGCATGGTGCCTCCAGAACTCAGTGGCGGCATGAACTTCGCCGGAGTGTGGACGGGCACGCAGATGATCATTTGGGGCGGACAATCCATGAGTGCCAATCCGGCTAGGGCGGGCCGTTACACGCCTAGCACCGATACTTGGCAGACTGTCTCCTCCATCCCAGGCGATCCAATGTTGCCGAACGACGGCTCCAGCCTCGTCTGGAGCGGCACGGAGATGATTCTTTGGGGTGGTGGCGACGGCCCCTCCGTCAGCAATGCCGGCTATCGCTACAATCCGGCCACTGACAATTGGGCTACCATGACGACAACGGGTGCGCCCGAGGCACGCTCTCGCCACGTCGCAGCATGGATCGGCTCCGAAATGGTCGTTTGGGGCGGCAGAGGTGCCAGCGGGCCAGGAATGTCGTTCTACAGCAACGGCGGTCGCTACAACCCGATCACGAATTCTTGGACCTCCATCGCGGACACTGGCGCACCTGTATCACGGCACAAAATGAGCGCTACGGCCACAGCCACGCATTTGCTAGTCTGGGGCGGCCTCCAGGCGGCGGAAATGATCACTAACATCAAGTTCCTCAAATACGGCGGCAGTTTGAATCCGAGCACCGGCACCTGGACCCAGCTCGCCCATGGCTCTCCGTCGCCGCGTGGTGGCCACAGCATGGTCTGGACCGGCAGCGAGATCATCATCTGGGGCGGTGCCACCTCCACGATGGCGAGTGGCAGCTTCGACAGCACCTTCAATGACGGCGCACGCTTTAATCCCGCCACCGGAGTGTGGACGCCGCTGGCCCAGCTCAATGCGCCCACTGGCCGCTATGGCCACAGCACCGTGTGGACCGGCACGGAGATGATCATTTTCGGCGGCCAGCGCTTCAACTCCTCGGGCATGACCGAGGTGCTGAGCTCCGGCGCTCGCTACAATCCCACCAGCAATGTTTGGACAGCCACCTCCTCTACAGGTGCTCCCACGGCCCGCAGTTCCCACAGCGCCGTCTGGAGCGGCAGCAAAATGATCGTCTGGGGCGGCACCACGGACGGAGGGCCTATGAGCACGAATACAGGAGCTCAATATGATCCAGCCACAGATGCCTGGACGCCTACTTCAACCAGTGGGGCACCGATGGAGGGTGCTAATCGCCACCTCGCCTTCTGGACCGGCACGGACATGATTTTGATCGGTGGCACTGGGGCCTTCGGCATCAACTCGCGCTACAATCCAGTCAGCGATACCTGGAACGCAAACGCAGCTAGTCCGATGGGTTTCCCGATGAATTCCATTTCCAGTAATGTCGCCGCTCAATGGACTGGCAACGACTTCCTCACAGCGTACTTCTCCGGTGGGATTTCTACACTCCAGCTTCAGAGCTACTCCCCTGTCTCGAATTTCTGGCAGGCGCTCGCCTCACCCTCCAACCTCGACTTCGGCTTCCAGGCACCGCTTTCGGTTTGGACGGGTTCGGAGATGATCATTTGGGGCGTTTCGAGCGGTCCACCGGCTGTCGTGGCACAGGCCGCACGCTACACACCTGCCACCGGTAGCTGGACCGCCATCAGTAGCCTAGGCGCTCCCATCCGTCCATCCAGCACCGCCGTTTGGACCGGCACGGAAATGATCATCTGGGGCGGCCGGCTCGAAGGCGGGCCTTTCTTAGGATTCTCCATCCACGACACCGGCTCGCGATATCGCCTGCCGCAGAACTACTACTTCTACCGCAGGCCATGAAGCACCTCCTCGCTCTCCTTTTCTGCACCGTGAATGTGCTCGCTGGCTCCACTGGCGGGCCGTACTCGATCACCTCGGATGGTCTCAGTGCCGCAGGTGGTCGCACCTCCTCCCCTGCTTATCGAGACGATACCTCCGCAGGCGGCACCGGCACCGAAAATACCTCCTCGCCCAGCTACGATGCCGCTAGCGGACAAAGTTCCACCCTTCGTGATGCCATCGGCCTCACGGCGGGACCGCTCATCATTCCTGAGGGAGCGATTTCCCAGCTCGGGCTTTATCAATTGCTCGATGACAGCACCTTGCTCGCCGCAAACTCGGTGGGTGCGGTGTGGACAAGTCTCAGCGGGCCGTTCATCCTCACCAGCGGCGGCAGCGCCACCACCGAGACCGTCTTCTCCAATCAAACCGCCCAGGTTCAGGTGCTCATCAACAGCACCACCATCCCCGGCACCATCACCATTCAGGACAGCATCCCGGATAACTTCGGCAGCTACGCCGCCGATGGCCTCAGCGATGCCTGGCAGATCCAGCACTTCGGCCAAAACAACCCGAATGCCGCCCCCGGCCTCGATCCCGATGGCGATGGGCAGACGAACTTCTTCGAGTTCGCCGCCGGCCTGCTGCCCACCAGCGGCAGCTCGCGTTTCAGTTTCGCCCTCGAAGACGTGCCCGGCCAGCCCGGCCAGCGCCGTCTCGTCTTCCAGCCAGCGATAAGCGGACGCACCTTCACGCTTCTGAAAAGCACCACCTTGGCTCCGGCGAACTGGCAGCCCGTGCCCGGCGTCTTCGCCGGTGGTAACAACGGCACCCTCATGCTCACCGATCCGGCCTCCACGGACGAACGCGCCTTCTATCAGGTGCGCATTGACCTGCCGTGACAAGCCGCCGCGCAGGCGCTAGCCTGCTCGAATGCCACCACCCCGAAACACCCCCAAAGCCGAAGTCCTCCGCGGACTCGTCGAGCGTGTGGTGTTTCACAATGAAGAGAACGGCTTCTGCATCCTCAAAATCATCCCGGATGGCAAAACGAGCAGCGCCAGCCTGCTCGGCAAAGCACCGCGTGTCGTCGCGGGTGAGGAATTCGAGGCGCGAGGTGTTTGGGAGCCGAATCGGGACTTCGGACCGCAGTTCAAAGCCGATGACTTGAAGCTGAAGCGACCCGATTCGCTCGGCGGCATCGAGCGATACCTCGGCAGCGGTTTGATCAAGGGCATCGGCCCGGCGCATGCGAAGCGCATCGTTGAAAAATTCGGCCCCAAGGTCTTCGATATCATCGAGAACGAATCCAAGAAGCTCGAAGACGTCGAGGGTGTCGGCAAAAAGCGCCGGCTGGAGATTCGCGAGTCGTGGATGAAGCAGAAAGCCCTGCACAGCATCATGCTCTTCCTCCACCAGCATGGCATCAGCTCCTCCCGCGCCCTACGCATTTACAAGACCTACGGCGATGAAGCCCAGGCGGTGCTCCAAGAGAACCCCTACCGGATGGCGCAGGACATCCGCGGCATCGGTTTCAAAACCGCCGATGACATCGCCTACCGCCTCGGCGTGGCCAATGATGCCCCGGAGCGCCTCAAAGCCGGTCTTTTGCACGTTTTGGAGACCGCCGCCCAAAACGGCCACTGCTGCCTCCCCGAAACGAAAACCCTCGAAAAGGCCCTCGAACTCCTCGGATGCTCGGACGACCTCGTCCGCTCTCAAATCGAGCCCCTCATCGAAAGCGAACAAATCGAACGCGTGACCAGTGATGCGGGCTCTCCTGCCCGCAATGAAGACGCTGACCCTGCGGGCAAGCTGCGAAGCCGCGAAGCGAATGCCCGCACCACTTTTCTCTACCTCCCGCACCTCCGCGCCGCTGAGCAAAGCATCGCCGCCAGCGTAAAAGCCCTCGCCGCCTCACCCGCCGCCTATCCACCCATCGACGAAGACGCCGCGCTGGCCTGGGTGATGAAGAAAACCGGCAAGGAACTGGCCGAAAGCCAGCAGCGTGCCGTGCGCGAGGCTTTGAGGCAGCGACTGCTCATCATCACCGGTGGTCCTGGCGTCGGCAAGACCACCATCCTGCGCAGCATCCTGCTCATCTTGCAGAGCAAGCAGGTCAAAATCGTCCTCGCCGCACCCACCGGACGCGCCGCCAAGCGTTTGAGCGAAAGCACCGGCCTCGAAGCGAAGACCCTCCACCGCCTCCTCGAATACCAAGGCGATGGCGATTGGGGCCGGCATCGCGGCAAGCCGCTCGTCGGCGACCTCTTTGTCGTCGATGAGGCCTCCATGATCGATGCGCCGCTCATGGCGCAGTTTCTTTCCGCCCTGCCGCCGGGCGCTCATCTACTCATCGTCGGCGATGCGGATCAGCTCCCGTCCGTCGGCCCCGGCATGGTGCTGCACGATTTGATCGCCAGCGGCGCGGTGCCCTGCGTGCAGCTCACCGAAATCTTCCGCCAGGCCGCCAGCAGCCGCATCATCACCAGCGCCCACGCCATCAATCGCGGCCAAGTGCCCGATTTGAAGCCCGCCAGCCGCAGCGACTTCTTCTTCCTCGAAGCCAGCGAGCCCGAAGAGATCCGCGATTTGATCGTCCAGCTCGCCCACACCCGCCTGCCGGCCAAATACGGCTTTGATCCCATCACCGACATCCAGGTGCTCACGCCGATGAACCGCAACCTGCTCGGCACCGCCTCATTGAACCACTCGCTGCAACTCGCGCTCAATCCGCCCAACGAGGTCAAATTCGAGATCGAGCGCTTTCAAACGACCTTCCGCGTCGGCGACAAGGTCATCCAGACCCACAACAACTACGACAAAGAGGTCTTCAATGGCGACATCGGCCACATCACCGCCATCGACGCCGATCCCGTGAAGCTCCACGTCCGCTTCGATGCCCAGCGCCTCGTCGAATACGAACCCGGCGAACTCGACGAGCTGCAGCCAGCCTACGCCCTCACCATTCACAAGAGCCAAGGCAGCGAATTCCCCTGCGTCATCATCCCCGTCAGCACGCAGCACTACGTCCTCCTCGAGCGCAGCCTCATCTACACCGCCATCACCCGCGCCAAGAAGCTCTGCCTCCTCGTCGGCGATGAACGCGCCCTCTCCCTCGCCGTCAGCAAACAAGAAAGCCGCAAGCGCTTCACCGGGCTGCGTGAGATGCTGTGACCCGTGACTACTCGCTGAGCTTGGGCGCTGGCCCGAGGTCGGCAGCACCGGCACCGCGGCGGGCGGAGAGGAAGGTTTCGGGGGAGAGGCGGTTGAGGGGGGTATCGGCGTAGCCTTCGGCGGGGTTGATGTAGGGGCCTTGGCGCACTTCAAAGTGGAGGTGGGCCAGGTAGGCTCCCTCCGCCGTGCCGACGGTGGCGATCTTTTCGCCGCGCTGGATCATCTGGCCGTTTTTGACGAGGATCTGGTCGAGGTGCGCATACATAGTCTGCACGACGGGTCCGGCCTCATCACCGAGCGGGAGGCGATGGGCGAGGATGATCATCTTACCCCAGCCAGAGCCGGGCATACCGGTGTAAACGATGCGGCCCGCTCCTGCTGCGAAAACGGGATCGCCGAGGTCAGAATTTTGGCCGCCGATGCCGTTGAGGTCATCGCCAAGGTGTCGAGCGATGCGGAAGGGTCGCGCATTGTAGGTGAGGGCGCCGTGCTGGGAGCCGAGCGGCATGTCAAAGCGGGTGGCGAGGGGTAGCGAGACGATTTCTTCGGGCGTGAGGCGATGGAAGGCCGGATCAAACGGCACCGCAGCCTGAGGCGAGGCGCTGTGAGCACGCCACCACCAGAATCCCGCCGCGGCGGCGACGAGAAGGAGGCTGAAAAGAATGGCAAGAGCTCGAACGAAGGCCATGCTGCGCAGCATGGCACGCTTCAAACCTCCCGGTCAATGCCCCGTCTGCGGCGAATGGATCCCCAAAGGCCAGGCGGCCTGCGAGGAATGCGGCGCGTGCGAGAAGTCCGGCTGGAAGAATGCGGACACGTCTTCCACCTACGATGGCCTCGATCTGCCGGACGACGAGTTTGATTACGATGACTTCGTCGCTCGCGAATTTGGCTCTGTAAAACCGAAGGGCACGGTGAGCGGCAATCAGCAGAGCCTGTGGTTCTGGGTGGGCATCGCCCTCGTGGCTGCGATGGTGCTCGGCTACCTGCTGCCGCTGCTGCGCGGGAGGTGAGGTGGTATCGCGTCGTCTTCACACCTCAACAACCAGATCACCTATGAAACCAGGTTACGGCTTCATATAGTCCTCCAGACCTTTGCCAGCGCATGTATTGGGATGAAAGGTCGTGCAAAAGACCCAGTCTTTGACTTCCTGGTCGTCGATCATGACACGAGGTTTGGGCAGAAACGCCACGAAGCAATCGGCGATGCCGAGTTCTGCTGCGGTTTCGCGGCAGTAGTCGGCGCCGCCAGCACTCCAAAGGTAAAGAGTCGCACCGTCAGCCTTTAAGCGACGCACATGCTCGATCACGGAAACAATCGGGATGCGAGTTGTTCCGACCGTTCGGACCAAGGTGTCATCGACATCGACGTAGAAGATCATGGATTAGAACAACTTGATGACCTCCTCCGCGATGATCTCCAAACCCTCCTGCACGATGTGCGGAGGCTGCGAGTAGGTGAGGCGGAGGCATTCGTGGGGATGCTGCCAGGGCTTGTCGAGGCCGTAGGCGAAGTAGTGGCCGGGGATGACGAGGACTTTGCGTGCTTTGAGGCGGCGATAAAGTTCGGCGGCGGGGATGGGCAGGCCTTGGATCCACAACCAGAGGAAGAAGGCACCTTCCTGCGCATGCAGTGCCCACGGGACTTTTTCGCCGAGGGCGGCGGTGAGGATGGCTTTGGCGTGATCGCTGCGTTCGCGGTAAAAGGGGCGAATGGTGTCGCGGCCGAGCTGGATGAGGGTGTCGTCTTTCAGCAGCGGGGTGAGGATGGCCTGGCCGAGGTTGCCATTGGCGAGGCTGACGATGGCGTTCATGTTCGACAAAGCTTTCACGATGGGTGCGTCGGCGACGATGACGGCGTTGCGCACGCCGGGGAGGCCGACTTTGCTCATGCTGATGCTGAAGATCATGCCGGGCTGCCATTTCGGCTGGAAGCCGTTGTGAATGACACCGGGGAAGGGATGGCCGTAGGCGTTGTCGATGATGAGCGGGATGCCCTGAGCAGCGCAAAGGGCGTGCAGGGTCTGAAACTCGTTTTCGGTGAGCACATTGCCCGTGGGGTTCGTGGGGCAGCTCACGGCCATCGCGGCGATGCTGGGATCGAGCCGCAGGCGGTCGAAATCGACATGGTATTTGATCTCGTGCGGGGCGGTCTCGACGATTTTGGGCAGGCATGCGGTGAACTGGCCTTCGCAGAGCGCTTGGTTGGCGTAGCCGATGTATTCCGGCAGCAGCGGAAAGAGCACGCGGCGCTTTTTGCCTGCGGTGTCGCCAGCGAGGAGGTTGAAGAGCAAAAAGCAGGCGCTTTGACTGCTGGGCAAAACGGCGATGTTTTCGCGGGTCACGTCCCAGCCGCATTCGCGTTTCAAAAAGGCCGCCATGGCCTCGCGGAAGAGCGGATTGCCGCCGGGCGGGTCGTAGTTGAGCAGCGTTTTGTCGATGCTGCTGTCGGCGAGCATTTCGCTCATGCGCTGACGCCACAGGGCCTGCACCTGCGGGATGGCCGCCGGCTGTCCACCGCCGAGCATGCGCATGTCGGGCGTGGTGGTGAGTGCCTCGCCACAGTCATCCATGAGCTCCTGGATGCCGCTGGGGCCACCCAAACGGGAGCCGATGTCTGAAAAAGGGGTCATGGGGTGGGAATGACGAATCATGCTTCGTCATTCGGAATTCGCCATTCGTCATTGTGGGCGTCAGCCCACGCGAGTGCTCACCCAATGGCGAATATCGAAGTCCTGTGAGGTCTTTTCCGCCTGCCACCGGCCGTCCGCATTCAGGCGAAAGCTGCCGATCCAGCGCTGGTGCCACTTTTCAGGCTCGATCATGCTGAGGTGGCGTTTGCTGCCCACTTCATAGAGGTGATACACTTCACCGCAGACAGGCTCAAAGCCGAACTGGGCTTCGTAGATGAGCTTGTTCCAATTGAAGGCATCGATCACATCCATGTAGCGCTCCTGGATCTCGACCATCTCCTGCTGGAGTTCACGCTCGACGCGGGAGACGCCACGGGATTTGAAGTTTGTGAGGTCCTGGGGGACGATTTTCGGCGCGAGACGGGATGCCGGATAGGGCAGGTAATTGCCACGTGGCTCGGGGGCTTGCAGGGCGGTGTCGATGGGGTCCAAAACGGGATGGGGAAAGTGGAAGAGATACGTCGGGCTTCAAACGATGGATTGAACGGATGCGTTGCCAGCGGCACAAACTTTGCCTACTCTGCCGCCATGAGCCGACTCACCACCGCCCTGAACCTCCTCGCCTGCGCCGTGCTGGCCTCCTGCGCCTCCTCGACGATGGACTCGATTCCCACGGGAGAGCAGATGCAAATTTATAAGGAGCAGGCGCAGCGTGAAATGCAGTCCGAGTACCTTCGGCTGGCCGAGATGCGTCATTCGAAGGTGATGAGTGACTCCGAGTACTACGCCGAAGTGGCCTTGCTCGATGAACGTGCCGTGGCCCGCGCCCACACGATTGCCTGGCAGCAGCACAATCTCGCGGAGATGGAGCGTCAGGCGCAGGGTGTCCCCACGCCTGCCGCACCTGTCATGAACATGACTCCGAATGCCATGAATGGCGGCGCGGGTGGCGGCTCGATGTACCGCTCCTACCAGCAGCAGTTCAATTCGGCGGCGGGTGTCGGCGGAGGGAACCAGCTCTCTCCCGGCCAGATGCAGTCACGCATGTCCTCGCAGGGCGGTGCGTTGAGTCGGCAAAATTTCCCTGGTTCGATCTACGACGATCCCACCTACAACCAGTAAGGCTTAGCCGTCTGCCAGCATGGCTCTCAGGCCGGAGAAAAAGTTCGTGTTCTCCTCCTGGGTGACGGTTTCATTCATGTGGCGGGTGTAGTCCATTTCTTGGACAAACTTGCGGTCGAGTTCTTTGAGGAAGGGGCTCGGTAAGGAGGTCTGCTTCTGGCCCCATTTCACGCGGTTGCGAGTGTAACTGATCGTGAGGCGCTGTTTCGCCCGCGTGATGCCCACGTAGAAAAGACGGCGCTCCTCATCCACGCGTCCTTCCTCGTAGCTGCGGCGATGCGGAAGGATGCCTTGCTCAAGGCCAGGGAGATACACGATGGGGAATTCGAGGCCCTTCGAGGCATGCATCGTGATGAGGCAGACGCCTTTCTTCTTCTCGATGTCGTCCTTGTCCTCACGCTCGTCGTCGAGGCTGATTTGATCGAGATAGCCGCCGAGGCCGTCCGCACGGTTCGCCTCATCGTAGGCGTTCACCGTCTTGAGCATCTCGCTCACCCCGGTTTCCCAGCGCACGGTGTCCTCGGGTGTTTTCGCGCCTTTTTTCAGCCAGGCGAGGTATTGCGTCTCCTCCAGCAGCATCTCCGTCATCTGGCCGATCAGGGTGCCGGGCGTGTTGGCGGCGCTGTGATACTTGGTGATGAAGGAAACGAAGCCGGTCACGGCCAGGCGGGCCTTTTCAGGTATCTGACGCTGCCAGTCTGGATCACAAAGCGCCACCCACACGCTGTGATGCTTTTCCATGCTGCGCTCGCGGGCCAGCTCGGCAATCGAGGGCGTGATCCCGCGGGCGGGCACATTGATGATGCGGAGCAGGTCGATGTCCGAATGCGGGTTCGCGATGGTCTTCAGGTAGGCCACGATGTCCTTCACCTCGCGGCGGTCGAAGAAGCTGCGGGCACCGACGACGCGATACGGGATCTTGCGCTGACGGAACGCTTGCTCGAGCACGCGGGACTGGTCATTGGTGCGGAAGAGCACCGCAAATTGCTCCCACTCGCGCTTATCGCGGGAGTGCATGGCTTCCACCTCCTTCGTGATCATGTCCGCCTCCTCCTTTTCATCGGCGGTGATCACGAGTTGTACGTTGTCGCCCTTCTCCGTGCGGCACCAAAGGCTCTTCGGGCGGCGGCCAGCGTTGAATTTGATGAGGCTGTTCGCCGTGTGGAGGATCTGCGTCGTACTGCGGTAGTTCTCCTCCAGCTTCACGACGTGCGGATTCGGGAAGAAGTTCTCGAACTGCGTGATGTTCGTGATCTCCGCGCCACGCCAGCCGTAGATGCTCTGATCGTCATCGCCCACCACGCAGACGTTGAAGGGCGGCGGCACCAGCGCTTTCAAGAGGCGCATCTGGAGCGAATTCGTGTCCTGGAACTCATCCACCATCACAAAGCGATGCCGCGCCTGCACCTGACGGCGCACCTCGGCGGTGTTTTCGAGCAATTGCACGCCGAGCAGCAGCAAATCGTCGAAGTCCATCACATTGCGGCCACGCATTTCGCCCTGGTAGCGTTCCATGACCGCCGCCTCGGTGGACTCCTCGGCATTGCCAAGGCTGTTGCCATCGTTCTTCGCCTTGCTGATGCGCGAGAGCATGACGTTGGCATCGATCGACTCCTCACTCGTGAGCAAGGTTTTGAGCACCTGCTTCATCAGGCTCTCCTGCTCCGACTGGCTATAGATGACGAAGTTGTTTTTGTAGCCCACATGCTCCGCGAACTCGCGCAGCAGCTTCGCGCAAAAGGCGTGGAAAGTGCCCACGGCGATCTTTTTGCCCAGCCCGTCCCGCACCATGCCCTTCACACGCTCCCGCATCTCGTTCGAGGCCTTGTTGGTGAACGTCACCGCCAGGATGTGCTTCGGCTCGATGCCTTCGTTCACCATGTGAGCGATGCGAGCCGTGATCACACGGGTCTTGCCCGTGCCAGCGCCCGCGAGAATGAGCAGCGGGCCGTGGATGTGCGTCGCCGCCTCCCGCTGCTGAGGATTGAGAGTGCCGGTGAATCCACTCATGACCTCGTCGCGCTCCCCAGCATCCGCCCGACGACACGCCGCGCCATGGCGACGAGTTTTTCAGAGCGGGTAAAAACAGAATTCATGCCCTGCTCATGGCACGAAGCCGCCGCGATGCAAGCGACCGCTCATCGCGGTGAATTTGATCTTGAAGCGCTCCTCATTCCATCCCACGGGAAGCGCCCTTCCCGTGACCAAACAAGCCGTCCTCGACCAGTTCCGCGCCTTGCTGCAAGCCGATCTCGACACACTCATGCGTGCCGCGCAAGGGGCCTTCGCCGCAGCGACTGATCCGGACAGCAAGGCGGAGAACAAATACGACACGCGGACGCTCGAGGCCTCCTACATTGCTCGCGGGCAGGCAAAACGTGTCACGGAGCTTCAGGAGGCCGTGCAGGCCTTTTCGGCGCTTTCGGGTATCGAACTCGATGAAGGCTCCGCAGCTTCATTGGGCTCTCTCGTGGCTTTGGAAGGTCCAGACGGCGTCGATCACTACTTCATCGGCCCGGCAGCTGGAGGCATGGAGATTCGCCACGAGGGTCGAGAGGTTGTCGTCATCACGCCAAGCTCACCCATGGGTCAAAAACTCGTCGGCAAGCGAGTCGGCGAAAGTGTGGCCATTCGTGCTGGCGTGACGGCGAAGGTTGTTGGCGTGAAGTGAACCTACCTTGTGGCCAGTCCACGCTGACGCCATTCGTTGAGTACTTTGGGCAGCAGGACGTGCTCGACTTGCTTGATGCGGCCGTGCAGGACGGTGGCGGTGTCACTGGGAAGGACGGGGACGCGACCTTGTTCGAGGATGGCACCGGCATCGATTTCGGCGGTGACGAGGTGGACGGTGCAGCCGGCTTCGGCATCGCCAGCATCGAGCGCATCCTGCACGGCGTGAGCGCCTTTGTGCTTCGGCAGCAGGGAAGGGTGGACGTTGACGATGCGGCCTGAGTAGTGACCGATCACCGGCTCCTTCAGGATGCGCATGAAGCCGGCGAGCACGACGACATCCACCCGCGCTCGTTCGAGATGATCGAAGATTTCCTTCTGCGCGGCCTCGCCGAGCTTTTTGGGGTTCGAGCCGGGATCGACAAAATGCGCGGGCAGGCCCGCCTGCTTGGCGATGGCGAGGAAACCGGAGTCTTTTTGATCGGAAATGGCCGCCACGACCTCGGTATCGAGTTTTCCAGCCTGAATGGCCTCGACGATGGCGCGGAAGTTCGAGCCGACGCCGCTGCCGAGCACGGCGAGGCGCAGCTTGCCGCCATGTGGGGCATGCATTTTTTGAATGGTGGCGGTGGTGGAGCGGCCGGGGACCAGGGGCAGGATGCGGATCTCCGCGCCCACGGATTGCAGGGCGGCACGCTCCTCGGCATTCAGCGACTCGACGGTGTAGTCACCACCCTTGGCATACACATGCGGGCGGATGGCCTCGATGAGGCTCGTGGCACGTTCATCGCCAAAAACCACCACCCCATCCACGGCTCGAAGGGCGCACAAAACCTCGGCGCGATCGTTTTCGTTGTTCAGCGGCCGGTCGGGGCCTTTGAGGGCACGGACGCTCGCGTCCGAATTCAGCGCCACGACCATCGCATCGCCCAAGGCACGGGCATCGGCCAGGTAGCGGACGTGGCCAGCATGCAGGAGATCGAAGCAGCCATTGGTGAAGACAAGCTTCTTCCCCTGCGCGTCCAATTGATCACGGAGCTGCCGCGCTTCGGCAGCCGTGGCAGGGGTGAAATCAGCTTCGGTCATGCCTTTGCTCATGGCGTGAACCACTGACGATGCAAGAATCAATGCTTCACCATCCCGAGGTGCTTTTTGAAGAAGGCATCGGCGATGTCCACGGTCTCGGCGCACCACGGATCGCTCATCCAGAAGGGATGCGGCGCATTCTTGAGCGTATGGACGGCGGTTTCGATGCTCAGCGCCTTCAATTTCTCCATCATCTCCGCACGGCCGATTTTGAGCGTGTCTTTCTCGCCTTCGATGAAGATCGTGGGGCAAACGCCCGCTCGCACATGGGTGATGGGCGAGGCGGCGGCATACAGATCCGGTTTCTCGGCGGCGGTGGAGCCAAAGAAGAGCACCGCTCCTTCATTCGTCTTGTCCTTGTTCGCAGCGACGAGATCCTGCGTGGCGGCCATGACGATGCAGGCCTTCACGGCGCTGCTTTGATCCTTGAAGGGGCCATCGCCTTCAAACGCGGCGAGGCCGCTGGTCATGGCGGTGAGGCCGGAGAGATGGCCGCCAGCGCTGCCGCCCATGCAGCCGATGCGCTCGGGATCGAGTTTGAGTTCCTTGGCATGCGCACGCAGGCAGCGCAGCGCGGCTTTGCAGTCGTGGATGGCGGCGGGATACTTCGCCTCGGTGGACAGGCGGTAGCTGACGAGCGCGGTGACAAAGCCGCGCTGCGCCAGACGCTCCATCATCGGCTTGTCCGCCTCCACTTGGCGTGCTTTCCAGCCGCCGCCGTGGATGTCGAGGATGCAAGGATAGCTGCCGGGTGCATCCGGGACGTAAACGTCGAGCTCGACATGGTGCTCGGGATGCTTTTCGACCTCGATGGTCTTCAAGGTGAAGCCTGCGGGCGTCTGTGGATTGAGCTTTTTCCACTTTGGCGGCGCATCTGCGGCGTGGATTGAAAAGGCGAGGGTGAGGAAAAGAGCGAGGGTGAGGAAAAGAGCGCGGCGCTTCATGTGGCTGGAGGACTAAAACGTTTACTTTGCCTGCTTCATCGCCACCAGACGAGTCGTCACTTGCTGGCGGACGGGGAGGATTTTGCCATCGACGCTGAGATTCACGACAGCGAGGAGCACGGAAAGCGAGACGGTGTGCCTTTCGAGGTCGAAAAAGACCTGCCCGGAGACTTTGGAATCGGCGGCGACCTTCACGGACCGCTTGGTACCCTCGTCCGGCTGGGTCTCCATCGTGCCTTCAAAGGCGATCTGCGCATGCTTCCGGCCGCTGCGGTCCACGATGCCTTCAAATTTGGATTTGAGCTTCACCTGCACCTGACCGGCCTCGGAGAAGGGAATGACCTCATCGCTGATCCATTTGTCCCCAGGGCGTACGGGGATCTTCGGCAGGCCCATTTCCATTGAGCGGCGGTAGAGGGTGGCGAGCTGCTTGGCATCGGCGATGGAGGTGAGATCCGGGTTTTCGCCGCCGCTGACCATGGAACTGATGTCACGTACGTCTTGGAAATCGCCCTGCGGATTATAGACCAAGGTGAAGGCCCGTCCGGCGGCTCCACCAACGGCTTTTTGCAGCACGGGAAGGGCATCGGCCATCTTGGCGGAGTCGAAGGGATGCAGCAGGCCGTCTTGGAGAAGCTCGCCTTTGAGCGAATCAATGCTCACGCGGGCGAGCTGCTCACCGGCGTCATTCTTGGTGACCTTGATGGAGGTCGTCTGGCGCATGCGGAGCTTCTGGTCGTGCTTCTGGCCGATGGTGGTGAGGAGCGTGGTGGTATCCGTGTCCGATTCCTGGAGGTAAAACTGGCCGGGTTCCCAGCGGAGCCGCACCTCGATCGTCTCCTCCTGGGCCTGGCAAAGGGTGGCCGCGAGGGCGAGAAGTGAGAAAAGGGTGCGGGGAGGCATGGCGGCGGGGATACCGTAGGGCGGGCGCTTTGGCAACCGAGGGCTGTGGGGCGGTTTTTCGTCGTTGGCAGGAAGGATAAGAAAATCCGTCTGGAAGTTGGCACGCTTCCCGCTAAAAGATCTTTGCGCACCGGTCAGCCGGGAAAAATCATCCTTCTGTCGGCCTCATCGTTGCAATCCCAGAAACCACATATCTAATTGCCGTTAACCATGAAAAAAATCGAAGCAATCATCAAACCCTTCAAATTGGAGGATGTGAAAGAAGCCCTCGCTGAGGTAGGCGTCGAAGGCATGACCGTCGTGGAGGTGAAGGGATTTGGCCGTCAAAAAGGCCATACTGAAATTTATCGCGGCAGTGAATACACCGTGGATTTCCTCCCCAAAGTGAAGATCGAAGTCGTCGTGGACGATAGCCGTGGCGATGACGTCGTGGCTGCCATCCAGAAGGCTGCCAACACCGGCAAGATCGGTGACGGTAAGATCTTCGTGAGCGCGGTGCTCGATGCCATCCGCATCCGCACCGGCGAGCGTGGCTCTGACGCCGTGGCTTCCTCCGCGAGCTAATTTACCCCCCAAGACCGCTTCATTTGTTGAACAAAGGCCCGCCTGCCTCCGCAGGTGGGTCTTTTGTTTTTATCGGGCCCCACGTCCAAAGCGGTGATGAAGGCGTAAAACAGGCCATGTATAAACTCCTGCTCCTCTCCTGCTCATTCTTGGCTGCCTGCACCAGCCTGCCGAACCCCAATTCGCCGTCTGGCAAGGTGAGTGATGAGGCGGTGAAGCTCCTCGAAAAAAGTGCGGTGAAGGCTGGCAAGCCCTGGCGAAGGCTCGATCGCGTGGAGGTGGCCTTCACTGGCGAGTGGACGAAGATCGTGCAGAAGATGCAGCCAGAGCTGGTGAATGCCGAGTATCGAAAAAGCTCCCGGGAGGTCTATTTCCCTCGTTTAAGCCGGGTGGAGCAGGCACACACGGGTCCAAGCGGAACCAAAACGGTGCTTCGCACGCCGGGGAAGATCGAGGTGCGCCTTCCCGTCTATCGCCAGCCGACGGAGACGGAAAAAGATGCCGCCGCCCTGGTGGCAGATGCCTACACGATGTTCGTTTTCGGTGCGGACTACCTGCTGTCACGCGGTCACGACTGGCGGATCTGGCCTGTGATGCAACGTCAGGAGATCGAGGGCGATCCCTGCTCGCTGGTTTTTGGCACTTTGAAGCCTGGCGTGGGTCGCTCGGGAGAGGACAAGGTCATCGCCTGGATCAGCCAGCGTGACCACCGGCTGCGGCGGGTGCAGTTCACCCTCAACGGACTCGAATCGACCGCCGGTGCCGATGTCGATGTGACCTTCAGCGATTTCCAGCCCGGCCCAAACGGCACCGAATGGCCCCGCCACTTCCTCGAAACCGTGCGCCGTCCTTTGACCCTGAAAGCGCATGAGTGGCGGATGACAGAGCTGAAGGTGAAATAGCTCACCCGGCTCGTTTTCGCCGAAACGTGCCGGGGGTGAGGCCGGTGCGCTTGCGAAAGGCCTCAGCCATGTATTGAGGGTGAGTGAAGCCGCATTTCGCGGCGATGGCATCGAGCGTCAGATCGGTCTGGAGGAGGAGTTTTTCCACGGCGGCAAAGCGCAGGCGGGCGATCTCCTCACCGGGGCTGCGGCCAATGAGGGCCTTCATGCGGCGCTCGAGCACACTGCGGGAGAGGGCGCATTCGCGGGCCACGCGGGCCACATCGAGCGGCTGGGTGGCATTTTGCCGGATAAATCGAAGCGCGGCGGCGATGCGTGGGTCCTCGACGGCCACGATGTCGCTCGACTGGCGGGTGACGATGTCGCCAGGGGCATGAAGGTGGCGCTCACCGGGCTGCGGGAGGCGTTTTTTCGTCATCCACTCGTCGAGCACCCGTGCGGCATCGTAGCCGACGGCCTGTCCGCGGAGCTTCACGCTCGAAAGCGGGGGTGAGGCGGTTTCGCAGAGCATGTTGTCGTTTTCGGCCCCGACGACGGCGAGCTCCTCCGGCACGGCGAGACCTGCCCGTCGGGCCGCATCGAGCACCCAGAAGCCCATCTGATCATTCACGGCGAAAACGCCGGCGGGCTTGGGAAGGGCACGCAGCCAGGTGGCGAGCTCTCGCTGGTGCTGTTCCCAGTTGGAGCGTTTGGATTGAAACACTGGGCACTCGAATCCGGCGTCGTTCACGGCCTGGAGGAAGGTGTCCCGGCGTTCCAGATAAAACTTTTCCGACAGGTCTTGCACGCAGGCGAAGTACTGGAAGCCGAGCGTGCGGAAGTGGGCCGCCACGCGGGAGCCGATGACGCTGTTGTCGATGCCGACAAAGGGAAACGGATGCTTCAAAACGGTCGTGCGCATCTCGACGACCGGCAGTTTTGTGGCTTTGAGCTGGCGCAGCAGCGTCGCATCGACGGTGCGCGAGAGGATGCCATCGCCACGCCAGTTTTTCAGCCACTCCGGGAAGCTGCTGCGCAGGTCCCGCGGCTCCAAATAGAGCGACCACGGCCCGTGCTCGGCCGCATAACGCCGGATGCCGCGCACGATATCGCGTCCATAGGACCGCGAGGTATCGACGAGGATGGCGACGGAGGGCAAACGCATGAGGGAAGGGCGAAGGCAGAGAGTAACGCCAAGCGCCGAAGCTCGTCCATGATGGAATGGAACTCTTCGCCCTTTGCGTCAGTTCCGCAGCAGCCCGAGCAGTTCTCGCATGCGCAGCTCGATGTTGAGCAGGCTGGCCTGCACGCCGGAGAGCCACTCGATATCGGCTCCGGCGGGGTGTTGCTGGACGAGCTTGTCGGTGGCGTTCAGGGCGGCGGCAAAGAGGGGGAGGCTCTGCTCCAGATCGGTGATGAGGAAGGTCCACTCGGGCTTCGCGGCCTCGGCAAACTGGCGCAGCACATGCACGAGGTGGGCACCGAGATCCGCCACCGTGGAAAGCAGGCGCAGGACGGCGGGACGCGTGCGGATTTCGTCGTTGAAGACGAGCAGGCTCTGGAATCGGCGCAGCTCTTTGGCCAACGCGGCGGAGCGTTTGGCCGGATCGGCGGAGGACGAGAGCTTTTCCGTGGCGGGCGGCGCTTTTTTGCCTCCAGCGGGCGCTTGGAAGGGATCGCTGGCGGGATTTTTCGGCTGGAAGGGATCGTCAAAGCCGGGGCTGTGCAACGCATCGGCGAGGGCGCCATCTTGGCCGCGTTCGCCGAGCAGGAAGTGCTTCCGGCGGGCGCGGTTTTGGCGGAGGAGGGCGTTTTCCTCCTCCTTCGTGAGTTGCCAGCGGGGGGCGGAGACGCGGATTTGAAGGTGCCAGCTTTGGATGAGCACGCGCTGGTTGTCCTGGTTGAACCACTCGAAGAAAAGCAGGTTTTTGAGCCCCGGCGGCACGGGGAAGGCGCTCGCGGCCTTGCCAGCCCGGCGGCGGGGAATCTTCGCCACGCGGTAGGAGGCGGTCATGACGCCCGTGTAGCCGCTCTGCAGCGGCGTGATGGCATCCACGCTGGCCTCGTTCATCTCCGGCAGCGGATTGTGGAAGTCCACCCGGCAGCCGGCGATGTCTCGCAGGAAATTGCCCACCAGCTCGATGCGGACAGGCTGCTTCTGGCCGGTGAGGTGCAGCATGCCCGTGACCAGCCCCGGCACCTCATTTGTGAGGTAACCGCCAAGGACCGAGGATTCGAGACACACTATCATTTTCAGAAGGTACTCTAAGGGCAAGATTTTCGGGGCGCAAGCCACGCGGCACATCACAGCCAAATTGTGGCAGACCTTTTGCTTGAGACAGAGGGCCACCGGGTTCACCGCACGGCCCCCAAACCCAAAACTGAACTCAAAAAAGCCTATGAAATCCCTCGTGACCCTGAGCCGCGCCTTCGTCGAATTTGGCCCCTTCGCCAAATCGGAGATCCTCGACTTCCACAAGCGCGGCCTCCTTCAAGACACCGACTACCTTCGCGATGAAGGCAGCGAAACCTGGCTCCATTACGCTGAATGGGTGGCCGCCTCCAAGCCCGCTCCGAAGCTCAAAGTCGTCAAAGCCGCCGTCCCGAAAGCCGCTCCGGCGGCCAAGAAGACGAAGAAGGCCGCCTAAACGGTTCCGCAGCGTCACTGGACTCCTCACCTCACGCATGTCATGAAGCAGGCGTGACCCACGACACCACCCGCACCTTTCGCAACGAGCTCTGGCGCTCGCTGCCTGCCGGTGTGCTTGACACCCTTACCGCCACTTTTGGCATGCTCGTGGCCGTTCGCGTCTTTGCGATGGGTGACATGGCCAAGGCTTCTTTTCTCGCTGCGACGAGTGGCGGCATGGTGACGAGCCTTTTCGTCGTCCCGCTCCTCCTGCGGGCCAAAAGCACCATCGCCCGCACCGCCGCGAAGGTGCAGATGCTCGGCGGCGCCAGCATGGCCGTCAGCGCCACCTTTCCCGATTCGCCCGCCCTTTACCTGCTCGGCCTCGGTCTCGGCATCTTCTGCTTCTCGATGCAGATCCCGCTGATGACGCAGATCTATCGGATGAACTACCCCGAGGCCGCCCGGGGCAAGCTCTACGCCATCGCCGGTGTCACGCGGGCCGGAGCAGCCGTCGTCTTTGGCTACATGGCGGGCTGGCTGCTCGATCTCGATTTGAAAAACTACACCTGGCTGCTGTGGGCCTATGCCGCGAGCGGCTTCGTCAGCGGCCTGTGGACCTACGGCCTGCCCGCCACCCCCTGGCAGCCGGAGGAAAACGCCCGCACCAGCCTCTGGAGTGCCTGGCGCTGGGTCCGCGAGGATCACGACTTCCGCACGCTGCTCATTTCCTGGATGATGATGGGCGTGGGGAATCTCGCCGCTGCCTGTCTCTTCGTCGAATACCTCGCGAATCCCGCCCACGGGATCAACCTGCCGGAAAAGCAGGTCGCCTTCATCACCTGCGTCGTCCCGGTGCTCGCCCGTCTCGTCTTCTCGTATCCGTGGGGGCTCGTGTATGATCGCTTTCACCTCTTTGGCGTGCGGGCGGCGTTGAATGTCTTCTTCGCCGCAGGCATCCTCTGCTTCTACCTCGGCCAAAGCGTCGCTTGGTGGACCTTTGGCATGGCCTTGTGGGGCATGGCGAACGCCGGCGGCAATGTCACCTGGGCATTGTGGGTCACCAAACTCGCCCCCAAGCATGCCGTGGCCGAGTACATGAGCGTTCACACCTTCCTCACCGGCCTGCGTGGTCTCGTGGCTCCCTTCCTCGCCTTTGCGATGTTAAAGGTGATGACCTTCCAAACCTTTTCGATGGTCTGCGGAGCCGCCATCCTCTCCGCCAGCGCCTTCATCACCGTCCGCGCCCGCACCAGCGATCCCGAAACGATGAAAAGGCTGAGGCCCGAGCGGCTGTGACGCTTGGTCGTAGGCCGGATGTGTTCGGCGCAAAACGCATCGCCATCCTCATCGTCCCCATCGCCGAACTATCCGGCCGGTTTGGAGGTATGCGTGGTCCTCACCGCCTCCGCCCACGTCATGGCCGGATAGTTGGGCGCGGCCCGCGAAGAGAACCACGAGACAACCTCTGCCCAACACCGGCCTACCTTATGCCGACGCATTCGCTTCCACGATGCGAGGATGCAACCACACCACCGCCTCGGACGGCAGGAGGCAGGCCTTCAGCGGATTCTTGGCAATGTAACGAACCGCCTGCCGGTAATGCGCCTCATCGCGAATCAGGCGATCAAAGCTCTCTTCCTGCCAGAGTGATCCCGAACGCCCGAGCCGACGATGAATGCGATCCCCGCTATGGCGCTTCCAGGAACGCGTGAGGCTTTCCATGGTGTGCTCACCGAGCGGACGGCACAGCACATGCGCATGATTCGGCATGATGGCGTAGGCCAGCAACTCGGAGCGGGTCCCCTCGAAGTGATGCAGAGCCTCGACAAGCGGTTGTTGGTGTTCGGGCAGCCGCAAAAGGCATTCCCCTCGTCCCTCATCGAGGACGAGTTCCAGCTTCCGCATCTGCACCTGTTGGAAATCCTGCCAAGCGACCCATTCCTCCGGTGGGAGCCCGCTCGGGTGAATTCGGGTCACCTCAGCGAGCCGCTTTTGCCATGCCTTTGCTTCAGCCTGCATCTCGGTCAGGACTGCGGCGGGAATCGAGTCACGCGAACGGAAGGTGACGAAGTAGCAGCGGCCCGGCGCACGCCAGTGCGGAAGGTGACGCTGATAGGTCTCAAAGTCCTGCGTGAGCGGGCTGATCGGATCGAAGCCCACGAACTCGTCTGGCATAGGAATGTGGGTTGGAATCAGCCAAGCCATGCGCGGAGTGGATGCGGCTGTGCAACCATGACAAGCTTGGAATGGCAAACGACGTAGGCCGGATGTGTTCGGCGCAAAACGCACCGTCATCCTCATCGTCTCCATCGCCGAACTATCCGGCTGGTTTGGAAGCGGGCGTGGTCCTCTTCGCCTTCGCACACGTCATGGCCGGATAGTTGGGCGTGGCTCACGAAGAGAACCGCGAGACGCCCACCGCCCAACACATCCGGCCTACGATTGTTCATTGCCCTTCGTGGAAAGCGCTACATCCCTCAAAAATCAGCAATCGAATGTTCATCATTCATCAATCCGTTTCGCCTCCCCCATGATCACCTACCTCGTCCAAATGAACTCCGTCTGGGAGGACAAGCCCGCCAGCCTCGCCAAGGCCCGCCAGCTCATCGCGGATGCCAAGCCCACTCCAGGCTCGCTCATCGTGCTGCCGGAGATGTTTGCCACCGGCTTCAGCATCGACACGAAAATCACCGCCGAGCCCGAGCAAGGTACCACCGAGCAATTTCTCATCGAAATGGCCCGCGAGCATCGCTGCGCCGTCATCGGTGGCCTCGTCACGCAAGACGCGAAAGGCGATTGCCGAAACCAAAGCCTCTTCATCACGCCTGAAGGCCAGGTTTTGGGCCGCTACAGCAAGAACCAGCCCTTCAGTCTCGGCGGCGAAAGCAACGCGCACACCGCTGGCAAGGGCGTGACGGTCATCGAGTGGCAGGGCCTCAAAATCGCGCCGCTCATCTGCTACGATCTGCGCTTTCCTGAGCTCGCCCGCGAGGCCGTGAAGGCCGGCGCGGAGCTGCTCATCTTCATCGCCGCCTGGCCGATCAAGCGTGTGCAGCATTGGATCACCCTGCTGCAGGCCCGCGCCATCGAGAATCTCACCTTCGTCATCGGCGTGAACCAATGCGGCACCGATCCCAGCTTCACCTACCCCGGCCGCAGCCTCGTTGTCGATCCCCACGGCGTCATCATCGCCGATGCGGGAGACCACGAGCACGTCCTCCGTGCCGAGATCGATCCCGCCATCCTCCACACCTGGCGCAGCCAGTTCCCCGCCTTGCGTGATGCGGGCTTCCCTGCATAAAACCGCATTCACCATGCGAGTCCCTCTCGTCCTTCTCGTCGCTTCCGTCCCTGCCTTCGCCGCCACGCCGAAGGCCCTCACCACCTTCTTCGATCAGCACTGCTTCGAGTGCCACGACGCGGATGTGAAGAAGGGTGGCCTCGACTTGACCTCCTTGACCTTTGACCTGCGTGACCCGCAGCTCTTCGAAAAATGGGTCAAGGTCCACGACAGCGTCGCCGATGGCGAAATGCCGCCGAAAAAGAAGCCGCGTCCCGAGGCGAAACTCGCCGACGCCTTCCTCGACTCGCTCGACCGCCAGCTCCGCGACACCAGCGCCGCGCAAATCGCCTCCCAGGGCCGCACGCTCGTGCGCCGGCTGAATCGCATCGAGTATGAAAACACGGTGCGTGATCTGCTGCACATCGACTTGCCGCTCGCGGGCCTTTTGCCGGAGGACACGCCGATGCATGGCTTTGATACCGTGGCGGAGGGTTTGCGCTTTTCGCAGCTCCAGATCGAGAAATACCTCGAAGCAGCCGATGCGGCGCTGGATGCCGCCGTGGACCTCCGCGTGCCGGTGGAGATGAAAAAACAGCGCTTCAGCTACAAGGACCAAAAGAGCATCATCGACAA
The DNA here is from genome assembly GCA_943373155.1 of Akkermansia muciniphila. Classification (GTDB taxonomy): domain Bacteria; phylum Verrucomicrobiota; class Verrucomicrobiia; order Verrucomicrobiales; family Verrucomicrobiaceae; genus Prosthecobacter. The sequence goes on from CALSBJ010000013.1 coordinate 31,163, forward strand.
TCTGAAGCTGCCGGATGATCCCCCCGCTGATCCGAAGAAGAAGTATCAGCGTCAGCGCCAGGTCTTCCGCTCGCTCGATGATGCGCTCGTCATGTTCACGGATGCGGATTACATGCTTGGCCTCTCGAATTTCAAAATGGGCCGCTCGGGGAGCTATCGCATCCGCATTTCCGCCTACGGCTATCAGAGCGCGGGCCAGCCGGTCACGCTGCGGCTTTACGCGAACGATTACAAAGTCGGCAAGCGCCTGCTCGGCACCTGGGACATGACCGCCGACAAGCCTCGCGAGGTGGAAGTCATCGCGCCGATCAATCGCAGCGAGCATCTCATGCTGCTGCCCTTCCGCGTCGGTTACGATGCCGATGGCAAACGGCTCAGCGACTCCGACACGACGAAGCAATTCACCGGTCGCGGCCTCGCTGTGCAGTGGGTGGACATCGAAGGCCCACTGGAGGCTCAGGCATGGCCACCACCTTCCGTGAAGTCGATCTTTGGCGAGGTGCCCGTCGTGCCGATCGACAAAAAGAAGATCAAAAATCCCTGGGATGGCGAAAAGGCCATCGGCTACGAATTGCAGCCCGCGGATCCAGTCTCGTCGCTGAAAACGGTGATCGAAAACTTCGCCGCCAAAGCCTTCCGTCGTCCGCTGGAGCCCGGTGAGGCCGATCGCTTCGTCAAACTTGCCCAAGACGCCCTCGCAGGAGGTGGCAGCTTTGCGGAAGGCACCAAGCTCGGCCTGCGCGGCGTGCTCACCTCGCCGCAGTTTTTGCTTTTCGATGAATTGCCCGGCCCACGTCTCAGCGATCACGCTTTGGCCTCACGTCTCTCGTATTTTCTCTGGAGCACCCTGCCGGATGACGAACTGATGCGCCTCGCCGACGCCAAAAAGCTCCACGAGCCCGAAACACTCAAATCGCAGGTGAAACGCCTCCTCGCCGACCAACGCAGCCAGGCCTTCGTGAAGAACTTCGCCGGTCAATGGCTCGATCTGCGCAGCATCGACGCCACCTCGCCCGACACGACGCTTTATCCGGAGTTCGATGAGATGCTGAAGTATGCCATGGTCGGCGAAACAGAGGCCTTCTTCACCGAAATCCTCCACCACGACCTTCCCGTCACGAATTTCATCCACAGCGACTTCTTGATGCTGAATCGCCGTATCGCAGAGCATTATGGTTTGAAGGACGCTTTTCTCGCAGCGCAGCGAGACAGTCAGACGATGAGACCATCAGACAGGGAGAAGGCCATCTCATTGTCTCCCCATCTGATTGGCGCATTGTCCTCCGACCAAACGCCCGACGGTTTCCTTCGCGTCAAACTCCCCGCGAATCACGAACGCGGCGGCCTGCTCACGCAAGCCAGCATTCTCAAAGTCACCGCCAATGGCACCGTCAGCTCGCCCGTGCTGCGGGGTGGCTGGATGATGAAGCGACTGCTCGGCCAGCCGCCACCGCCACCACCGCCAGGCATTCCCGGCGTCGAGCCCGACACCCGCGGTGCCAGCACGATTCGCGAAATTTTGGCCAAACACAGCACCTCCGAAAACTGCGCCGGCTGCCACGCCAAGATCGACCCGCCCGGCTTCGCTTTGGAGAGCTTCGATGTCATCGGCGGCTGGCGTGATCGCTACCGCAGCAAAGAAAAAGGCGAACGCCCGAATGCCAAAGTCGAGAACCGAGGCGTCTGGCAATACAAAGTCTCCCTCCCCGTCGATCCCACCGGCCAACTCGCCGACGGCCGCGCCTTCAAGGACATCAAAGACTTCAAACAACTCCTCCTCGCCCAGCCCGCCGACATCCAACGCTGCCTCACCGAAAAACTCCTCACCTACACCACCGGCGCCGCCCCGACGTATGCCGACAATAAAGCCGTCGCCGACATCGTCGCGAAGTCATTGAAGCAAGGCGGTGGCTTGAAGACCTTCGTCACCGAGTTGGTGCTGAGTGAGACGTTTGGGAGGAAGTGATCGAGAAGGGCCTGGAAGCCTTCGAATTGCTCAAAAAACAGTTTCTTGAGGTCGGCTTCACTTCTACTGCAACGTGGCTTCTTTCCATCAGCCACGACACTTATGTCCGCGCCCCGTCACCATGGTATCTCGCTCCTCACGGCCACTGCGGTCGTCGTGGCCAATATGATCGGCACGGGCGTCTTCACGTCGCTGGGCTTTCAGGTGGGAGGTTTGCCGTCGGGCTTTGCGATTGTGATGCTGTGGCTCGTCGGCGGCGTGTGCGCTTTTTGCGGTGCCCTGTGCTATGGCGAGCTGGCGGCGGCGCTGCCGCGCTCCGGCGGGGAGTATCATTTCCTCTCGAAGATCTTCCATCCGGCGGTGGGCTTTCTCTCGGGCTGGCTTTCCGTGACGGTGGGCTTTGCGGCACCGATTGCGCTCGCGGCGATGGCCTTCGGCAAATACTTCAGCGCCATCTTTCCGCATGCGCCAGCCACGACGTGGTCGCTCGTGATGGTGTGGATCGTTACGCTGATCCATGTGGGTGGCATTCATGTGGCGGCGAAGTTTCAAAACACGGCCACCTGGCTCAAAGTGCTGCTCATCCTCGTTTTCATCGTGAGCGGCTTCGTGATCAGCGAAGGGCAGGCGGTGAGCTTTTTGCCCAAGGCGGGCGATGGCAAATTGGTTGGCAGCACGCCCTTTGCGGTGAGTCTCGTGTATGTGATGTATGCTTACGCGGGCTGGAATGCCGCCACCTACATCGTGGGGGAGATTCGCGACCCGCAGAAGAATGTGCCAAAGGCCATCGCACTGGGCACGCTGCTGGTGACGGGCTTGTACATTGCCTTGAACGCCGTTTTCCTTTACGCCGCGCCGATGAGCGAGCTGGATGGCAAGCTCGATGTGGGGCATGTGGCGGCGGATCGCATCTTCGGGCACACGGGCGGGCAGGTGATGTCGGCGCTGATCTGCCTCGGGCTGGTGTCGAGCATCTCGGCGATGACCTGGGTGGGGCCTCGCGTGATGAAAACCATGGGCCAGGACCTCAAGCTCCTCGCTCCGCTGGCCGTCAGCGATGAACGCGGCGTGCCGGTGGCGGCCTTGTTTGTGCAGCTTTCCATCGTCGTGACGCTGCTGCTCACCGCCAGCTTTGAAACGGTGCTCACCTGCGTGCAGTTCAGCATTCAGCTCGGCTCGTTTGCCACCGTCGTGGGCCTCATCGTCCTGCGAATTCGGCAGCCCGACCTCCCGCGCCCCTATCGCTGCTGGGGCTATCCCATCACGCCGCTGCTCTTCCTCGGCATCAGCTTGTGGATGATGATTTTCGTCGCCAAAAAGCATCCTGAAGAAACCCTGGCCGGCATGGCGTTGATCCTGCTCGGCTGGATCATTTACTTTATCTCGCCGCGCCATCCTCAGACCGAATCATGAAACGCCTCGTCTCGTTCCTCGCCCTCGCCGCCACCTCGCTTTCCTTGGCTCAAACCACTCCCACCGCCGACGATCAGGCGCGGTTTTTGGCCGGTCTGCCGCCGCAGGAAGGTTCGCCACTGTTTGAACTGGCTCAGCGCGGTGAATTTGCCCGTCATGCGAAGGGTTTGGACACCGCTTGGGAAGATGTCGAGAAGCGCCAGCTCGGCTCGATCCGTGGCTGGATGCAGGAAACGCTGCCGCAGCTCGTCGCCGATACCGCCCCGCTGCTCTACGTCTTCAGCGGGCCGGATTTCCTCCACGCGAACACCTTCTACCCGAACGCCAGCACCTACGTCCTCTGCGGCATCGAGCCCGTGGGCACCCCGCCGGATGTCACGCAGCTCGGCGGCGACTCGCTCGACCACTCGCTGCGGAACCTGCGCAACTCGCTCGAGGCCATCTTGAGCTTCAGCTTCTTCATCACCTCCGAGATGAAGAACGACTTCTCCGCGAACGCCACCAAGCTCAGCGGCACCATCCCCGTCATTTACACCTTTCTCGCCCGCAGCGGCTGCCACATCGACACCGTGGAGCTCATCGGCCTCGACAAAGACGGCAAGGAAGGCCCGCACGACGGCTCGAAGCATCCCGGCGTCAAAATCGGCTTCACCGGCCAGGCGGGCCAAAAGCAGACCGTGTATTACTTCTCCACGAATCTGGCCACCTGGATGATCAAGCAGGACCCCGGCTTCATCCGCTTCTGCGAGGGCCTCGGCGCTCCGAACGGCTTCACGAAGTCCGCCTCGTATCTGATGCACCTGAAGGAGTTTGACCTCGTGCGGGACCTCCTGCTGGCCCGGTGCACCACCCTTCTCCAGGACGACACCGGCGTGATGTGGAAGGATTTCCCGCGGGATGTCTGGACGCCGAAGGCCTATGGCTGGTATCCCGGCCCCATCGCCCGCTTCAAAGAGAAGTATCAGAGCGACCTCGCCGCCGTATACAAAGCCGGCGACGTGCCGCCCATCCCCTTCGGCATCGGCTACAACTGGCGTCCCAAGATGAGCACCCTCATCTTCGCCCAGGCCAAGCGGGAGCCCGCCAAGGCGCTGCCGGTGCAGGAGTGAGGTGTTCCGGCGGATGGAATGGGTGCTTGGGCAACGCCCAAGCTCAGCGACCCGGCTCGCGGGACGCCACAATTGCTAGCCACGACGCTATGTCGGGTGCGCGACAGCGCATGGTTGCGCCTACGAATGGGTGATGACAGGCGTCAATAGGTACAGTGCTTGCCCCTCCTTCTGTGTCCGCGCGAAACAGCCCGCCACGCTCGTGGGAACGCCTCACCGCTCTCGCGAGGTCCCGCCACGGCCGTGTCCGCACCAAACGGAAGCCGCGAGGTCCTGCCACGGCTGTGGCAGCGTCAAACGGGAGGCCGCAAACATTAAGAATAAGCCTAGTCGAAGTGTTGGGCGAAGCTAGCTTCCTATTCAAACAAGCCCCCCAATTTCTATGGCCTCAGAAGAACTGCTTCCACACTTGGACCGCATTGCCCTCAAACTAAAGGAAGGGAGAGCTATCGCGGTAGTGGGAGCCGGATTCAGCAAGAATGCGATGCCCCGTTCCGGACTGTTTGCAGATAGATTGAAAGATGGTGATGAAAACCGGGAGGCCTCGAACGCATCTCATCGGATCAATAGCTCAAAACTCGAAATGCCAGACTGGTCTCAGTTGGTAGCTCAGATGGCGCGTGAAATTCATCCCACCGATGAGAATGCTCAGAAACAAATTCTAAAGCGGGGAATGCTTCATGTGGCCCAAGCCTACGAAGTGACGTTCAAACGGCCTCAGTTGGATTCACTCATCAAAAAAGCGATCAATGATGATGCTTTTGAACCGGGTGACCAGCACCATCAACTATTGGCGTTGCCATGGTCTGACATAATCACCTTTAACTATGACACGCTTCTTGAGAAGGCCGAAGCAAAGAAGCCGGAACCTAGGTTCTCGACGATCTACCAGAAAAGCGAACTGATCGTCTCCTCCAAACCCCGTATCATTAAGCTCCATGGCTCTTTACCATCTGGCCCGTTTATAATCACCGACGAAGATTTTCGCACATTTCCTCAAAAGCAGCCCGCGTTTGTTAACACGGTTCGTCAAATGATGATCGAAAACGTGTTGGTGTTGTTCGGGTTCTCTGGAGACGATCCCAACTTCCGACAAATGCATGGTTGGGTAAGAGACCTTTTCGAGAACGACTCCAATCATGTGTATCTCTGCCATTTTGGAGAGTTTGGTGTCGTGGAAAGCGACCTTCTTCGGAAGACCTATTCAATTACTACCATCAACCTAGCTCACTTGAATGGCGGTGTAGTTGCTGATTATGCCACGGCACTGACGCAATTATTCTCTCACCTAAGCGAAGCTGTGCGGGTGCGGGCACTTCATAAGCCCATTGCTGAACAGGATTGGCCTTCAACCAATGTGATCTTCTACTCACCGCTGTTCGCTCAGAGTAACTACTCGGGAAGAGAGTTTCCAATCAAAGATCTCTACGACGAGTGGACGAATCAACGCAGAGCTTATCCAGGTTGGATTATAGCCCCCCTCGAAGCAAGGCAGACTATTGGAGACAGCACAGAGCACTGGCCCCCTTTTCTCAAGAAAGGTGCGTCCATAGAACATCTCGCGAAAGTAGTGCAGCTTTTATATGAGATCGTATGGCGGTGGAGGCTCTCTCTCGTGGCGATTCCTTTAGATTGGGCTGATTGGATTGAGGAAACCTGCACAGCAGCCTTTCAGCAGAGGCCAGCGGTCCAAGATATAGACAAAAGGATCGCATTTTTGCTGCTGGCCTGTCTTCAGAAGCACCGAGAAGACTTCGATGAGAATAGGTTTCGGAATGTGTTGGCAAAATGTGAACAGCTTCGGCGTGGCAACCCAGATTTAGATGCCGAGCTACTTCATGAAGAGTGTCTTTATGCTTTTCAAGAACTCGACTTCAACCGCCTCGAATCATTGAGTGAGAGGTGGTCTAGCATGACTTCACATCAAATTGTAAACCATTTCAGGAGGCTTGGTTGGCTTGCTCAACTGGGAAAAAACAAAGAAGCATGCGAGTCTGCGGATAGCCTGTTAAACGCGACGAAACCAAATGGTCGAGAAGGAACTGAGAACATCAAGCTTCTCTCAGCAGAGGGGTGGGCCTTATACTTTCACCGCATCATTCACAGCATACCCGACGATACAGTGGAGCATAGTGCGTCCGATCATCTGCCACGGTTGAAGGAGCTCAAGCCATTCGAATGTGATCCTTGGGAGCGGATCAAAGAACTAACAAGCCGCCTCCAACAACCCACACGGGCGCCAAGTGCCACAGGAGAAATGCCCAATTTTGACCCTGGCACAATAACCCGCACACTTTGCATGACAGCCTCGTCCCACGAGGGCCGCTCGCACGCTTTCCAGTATATCCGACTGTTTGATTATCTCGGAATACCTCATCATCCCGGTAGATTGGATGTTGCAGGCAAGGAAATGGCAAATGCCGCGAGAGAAATCATGCCCTGGGCCTTCAAGTGGTCGTGTGCTTTGCGAATTAGAAACGCCGACAAAACTTTGCTCGATGAGACATTAAGCCGTGAGTTTGTGCTCCGGCTCCGCGAAGACGATGCAAAGTGGCTCACAAACTTGAGCCTGCGCATTTTGAAGCAGGCAAACATCCTGCTGCCTCTGGATGGCCCCGGCGTGTATGAGCATCATGCAGGAAAAAATCTCCGTTATCACATGGGATTGGCATCAATGATGACACTACGCATGTCGTCAGAAGAACTGGGCCTACTATTCGATGTGACCTGTAAATTGCGGCAGCACGCAGGTTTTGAAGCTGCATTCATGATTTGGGATGGTTGGGCTGATTTGCTCAGACGAACCTTGTTTGCAGCCAGCCGGGAGCAGCTTGCACGGTGGTTGCCGATATTGGCATCAATGCCTTTGCCTCCTCCGACTCCGCACGATGACAACGTTCTCCCTCTTGGCATAGAGCCGTTTGCAGCCGCTGAGCATGCCGATGTTCTCCATTTTGGAATCTCACTCGGTTTAGAGCCAGCTCGATTGGACACTTGGATTGATGCGTTCAAATCGAGCTCGCCAGTTCTACGCTGTGCTGCTTTTAAGCGGCTTTGGGCATATTTTAACTCTTGCCAATGGACCGGTGCCAAAGTCGCATCGTTCGAGAGTGCGCTGTGGACGATTGTTGATTCGCAAGGCCTGCCAACTCGAACGGGATATTATGAAACAACCTACTTGGGCATTCCGGGAGCTACCTCCACGAAGACCAGAGAACTTCTTCGCATGTTTTTCACCCAACGTGCAGTTCCATCTTTGTATCGACAAAACTCCGAAGATTCTTCGATAACTATTACTGCTGATCTGCCAAAGCATTATATCGAAAGCCTTCGTATCGCGACAGAATCACCTTTGTTGAAGCATGTTCAGCAACCTAATCCGCCTTCGTTAATTCAGTGGAGCAATGAAGAAGCATGCATCCTTCTGAACAAACTAGTGCAGTGGTGGAATGAGCAAAAAGGCTTTCTGGCACAGAACGTTGCGAATCATAGCTTATTCTGGGAGCCCGGGGAGGTGGTGGAGTCGTTCCAAAAGTGCATCGCATACGCTTTACTTCCTTGTCTGGACTTATCTGATCAGAGCAATGGCCTAGTGTTGTCGGCTATCCGTGGGGTCTCGTCTGAAATGCAATCAATGGGACTCGATTCCACGTTGATTGCTGTGTTTGAGATGGTGGCATCGCCCACGCCCAGCATGAACGATAGTCTCCCCACGATAGACCGAGGCCTGGTGTCTAATAATTTGGGAGAAGTAGAGGCCGCTGTTGATGCGCTTTCTTACTGGCTAGCTTGGTCCTTTTGGAAAAATCGTTCGCTGGAGCCTGCAAAAAGGTCTTTTGAAATCATGGCGGATAGGGTCCGGCTTCGGGTGCCAACGGGGTTGACTCAAGTTATGCGAGGATGCCGATGGATATTGCATGACTTCAAAGAGTTAATCACCCCGGTTCATGTTGAGGCTTTGAATGATGGGCTTCGGGAACTGTTTAATGAAACGCGAATCGACCCAGCGGCAAATCACGAGCACTACTCCGAGGATAACGCTGCCATCCAAGGATTGTGTGACTTGCGCCGCTATTCCGCCCACCTTGCGGTGGAGCTTCATCGCCTCTGTATTGCTCGTCCTGAGTTCAAAGCTCCAGATGCAGTTAAATGGGTTGAAAGCCTTCCCACTGACCGCCTGCCAGAAGTGCGGCGTGTTCTTTGGAGGGTTCGACCAGATTAGCCTGCGGCCTTCATTTGCACCCAGTAACCAGATATTTGCACATTTTGGACCTCCAGACCGTCACCGGTAGGCTGACTTGCAAACGAGGGCCCGTTGGCGCTTCTTTCCAAAGCCGACTTCTATGAGTTGGGATTCCACGTTACTGCCGAATCCAGTAACCTTACTTGGCGTCGAACGGCTTCACTTCTTCTGATGCACAGGCGCAGCCGAGCGAAACCAGTTCGTCTTCATCGTATCCGGCCACGGGTGCTTCTTATGCATCAAAATATGCCAACAAGAGTTACTCCAATCGGACTTATGCGACTCGTAGCTACACCCCTGGATACTCGTCTGGGAATCGCTTTGTGCCTTCGAGCGTTATTTCACAACCGGACCCGCCACCCTACATTCCCCCCGAACCTGTCTATGTCCCGCCGCGAGACTACAGTTCGGGCACAGTCAATGTCCGGGGTTACTTTCGGAAAGATGGAACCTTTGTTCATGGCTACTCTCGTCGGCGCTGAAGACAGGAATAGGCATTCGCAGCTGGAGAACACTTCGAAGTTTAGATTGATGGCTTTCGACAGAAAGCACTTTAGATATTAGACATCACCATGCCTATAGACGAGAAAATAGTCCAGCCTTACCCCTATACCGAGCTTTTTCGAGAGCACGGTATTGTAAGCTTGAAACATGCCTTGAGTGAACACTTTCTGCAGGCCGGGACCAAGGGGACTATTATTCATGTTCATGAACGGAGGGCGGGCTTCGAAGTAGAATTCGTGGACGCTGTGGGCAGCGTAAAAATAGTCACGCTAAAGGCCACGGATATTGATCCTGTTTTTTGATCTGGAGCAAGGATGACAAAGCTGTTCAAACCTCACGGGCTGATTGTGGAAGGTGCCCGGCCGCGTCGTTTGGTGACGGAGTATCCCCATTCTTGAGCCATGCCAGCCGTCGGGGCGGAGAGCAGATGCTTGCTCTGTGTATTCCCCGCGTCAAAACGCCGCAGAGAGCTGAAAAGTGAGGGGTCGCAGGGCTTTTGAGGTTTTGGCGGTTTAGCAGGCTTTTAGGGGCAAAAAATTAGCCCCGAAAAGGGCTGGGATAGAAGGGGATTTGCCTTCGACCGCCGAAGGGGGTGGGATTTTTTCAAAAATCTTATTTCTCCGGTTGCGCGGGGATTGTGCCAATCCTATTCTGAGACTCCTTGTGAAATTTTTCACAAGCTCTTTCGACCGCAATTTATGGGCAACTTTTTTCCGCGCTGGACCAACTGGCTTCCTCTCAAGGTAGGCATCGCCGTCGTGTTTATTGCTTTGGGCGTGAGCATCGGCGTCGCTTACTACTTCACTCCGAAATACACCCGTGTGGGCTATGAGCCGACTCAGCCGGTGCCTTTCTCGCACAAAATTCATGCCGGCCAGCTCGGTCTGGACTGCCGCATCTGCCATAGTTTTGGCGAGGCCTCCAGCCATTCGAACGTGCCGACGAATCAAACCTGCTTCAACTGCCACGGCCAGGGCAAAGGTGCCATCCGCGCCACCTCGCCAAAGCTGGAACTGGTGCAAAAAGCCCACGAAACGGGCAAATCCATCCCCTGGGTGAAGGTCCACAAGGCACCTGACTACGTCTATTTCAACCACAGCGCCCATTTGAACCGCGGCATCTCCTGCGTGTCCTGCCACGGCAAGGTGAACGAGATGGAAGTCGTCCGCCACGACCAGCCACAGTCGATGGGCTGGTGCTTGGACTGCCATCGCACCCCGGAGAAGAACCTCCGCCCGCTGGATTATGTGACGAAGCTCGATTTCAAGCCTTCCGACCTCAAGCGTGGCGAGTTCTACAAGAGCCTGCTCGACAAGAAAGTGCCCGCCGGCGAGATCGCCGAGGTGATCGGTGGCGAAGGTGCCAAGGCCGACGGCCTGGATGCCATTGTGGCCCTCGCTGAGAAGACTTACGGCAAAGATGTGACCCAGAAAGAAGTGGGCACGCAACTCAAGAAGCACTGGCAGATCCAGCCCCCGGACTCCTGCACCGCCTGCCATCGCTAACCCCGCGCCCCCACCTTTCCCCGACACATGAAACGCAATTGGATTCATCCCGAGGAGCCGCAGAACGCGAAGCGCTACTGGCGCAGCACGGCTGAGCTCGAGCGTCGTGAGAGCTTCCTGAAGGATCTCGGCCGCGAATTTCCCGCTGGCGACACCCTCACGCCCGAAGAGGCCGAGAATGGCCGCCGCGACTTTTTGAAAATCATGGGCGCCAGCGTCGGTCTGATGGGCCTGGCCTCCTGCCGCCGTCCGATCACGACGATCCTGCCTTACACGCAGCACGTCGAGTGGATGGTGCCGGGCAAGCCGGTGCTTTTCGCCACCACGATGCCTCGCAGCGGCGGTGCCACGCCTCTCGTGGTCACCGTGCATGAAGGCCGCCCCACGCATCTTTCGGGCAATCCCCTCCACCCCCTCGGTGGCGGCATTGATTCCTTCGCGCAGGCTTCCGTCCTCGATCTTTACGACCCGGACCGCTCCCAGAAGCCCCTCGGCGCTGGCAAAGCCATCTCCTGGGCCAAGGCGAACGAACTGATCGCAGCGGCTGCGGCCGAGGCGAAGAAGGCCTCTGGTGCCGGTCTGGGCATCGTCGTGGGTGCCACGACCTCCCCCACCTACCTCCGCCTGCTCGGCGAGGTGAAGACGGCCTTCCCGCAGGCCAAATTGTACAGCTACGAAGCCGTCGGCGGTGACGCCCAGGCGGTGAACAAGGAAGTCCTCGGAGCCGGCGTGAAGCCCTTCGTGAAATTCAGCAAGGCGATGCGCATCCTGGCGCTCGATTGCGACTTCCTCGGCGTCGATCCGGTCGCGGGCGAGCCGATCAAGGAATTCACCAAGCATCGTGCGAAGGAAACGAAGGCGGCGGAGAAGGACATGAACCGTCTCTACGTCCTCGAAAACCGCTACACCCTCACCGGTGGCATGGCGGACCATCGCAAGGCCATCCCGGCGGCCCTCATCCCCGCTGCCGCTGCCCTCATCGCCGAGCAGCTCGGTGATGCCTCCGGCAAGGCGCTCGCCGCCTCCGCCCCGCAGGCGCTGAAGGACTGGATCGCTCCTGCCGTCCGCGATTTGATCGACAACAAGGGTTCCGCCGTCGTTCTGGCCGGTTCCCGCTGCTCCGCCGAGGTCCATGCCCTCGTTGCCAGCATCAACAATGCTCTCGGTGCCTACGGCTCCGCCATTGACCTCCTCCAGGAAGCTCCGAAGCCTGACATGGCCGACTTCGCCGCCCTCCAAGCCGATGTCTCCGGCGGTCAGCTCAAGACCCTCGTCTCCCTCACGCCCGCCAGCCTCTTCTACGACGCTCCGGACGCCGCCGCTTTTGCCAAGCTGATCACCGAAAAAGGCGTGAAGCTCGTTCACGTCGGCTCGCTGCTGAATTCGACCGCCCTCCACGCGGCGCTGCACATCCCGGCCACCCATTACCTTGAGTCCTGGAACGACGTTCGTGCCGCTGACGGCACTTACTCCATCGTCCAGCCAATGATCGCTCCCCTCTACGACGGATCGAGCAAGAACGATGTCCTTCTGGCCCTCCTCGGCCGCAAGAAGCTCGGACCGGCTGAAAAGCCCACCGATGGCTCAGCGCCTGCCGAAGACGCCGGTTACACGGCGGTTCGCGACACCTTTGCGCAGGTCGCCGGTGGTCTCGACGAGTCGAAATGGAACTTCACCCTTCGCGATGGCTTCCTCAAAGCCTCCGCTTATGCCCGTGCGAACGCCAGCGTGAACGCGGCCGCCGTCGGCACGATCGTTTCCAAGGCCAAAGCCGCCGCGCTGCCCTCCGACGAGGCCATTGAAGTCGTTTTGGTGCCTTCCTCCGGAGTTTACGACGGTCGCTACATCAACAACGCCTGGCTCCAGGAAGCGCCTGATCCGATCACCAAACTCACTTGGGAAAACGCCGCCTGGGTTGGCTCCGCCACCTTCAAGCGTCTCGGCCTCGAAGACGGCCAGCACATCGTCATCCGCGTCAATGGCGCGGAAATCGAAATCCCAGCCATTGAGGCTCCGGGCCATGTTTCCAATTCCATCACCATCCCGCTTGGCTACGGCCAGAACAACGTCGGCACCGTCGGCGGCGAAAAAGGCGTGAACGGCTACGTTCTGCGCCGCCTGCCCGGCCAGTTCGTGATCAGTGGCGCGAAGGTCGAGGTGCTTGGCACCGTCGCCGAGCTCGCCATCACGCAGACGCAGAACACCATGGAAGGCCGCGCGGTGTATCGCGAAGGCACCTTGGAGACCTTCAACAAGGACACCGAGTTCGCCCAGAAGACCGGCATGGACGGTCACATCCCGGAGAACATTTCTTTCTACAAAGGCCAGGTCGGCGTGAAATCCGACGAGAACCCGAGCGGCTTCGACTACGAGAAAAAGCACCAGTGGGGCATGTCCATCGACCTCAGCAAGTGCATCGGCTGCACCGCGTGCATCGTCGCCTGCCAGAGCGAGAACAACATCCCGGTCGTCGGCAAGAATCAGGTCCGCAAAGGCCGTCTCATGCAGTGGATCCGCATGGATCGCTATTTCGCCGTCGCCAAGACCGGCATCAACAATGTCGCGCAGGAGTCCACCTGGGCGGAAGACAATCCGACGCCCGAGCAGCTCGAAAACGCCGAGATGGTGCACCAGCCGCTGGCCTGCCAGCAGTGCGAAGCCGCCCCCTGCGAAACCGTCTGCCCCGTGAACGCCACCGTCCACACCGACGACGGCCTCAACGCGATGGCTTACAACCGCTGCATCGGCACCCGCTACTGCGCTAACAACTGCCCTTACACCGCCCGCCGCTTCAACTGGTTCGATTACAACAAGCGCAACCCGCTCGTCGAGACCGAGAAGCTTGGCATCAAGGCCAACAACCTCTACTTCGGCCCCATCGGCTCCCTCAAGGAAGACGAAAGCATCCGCCTCCAGCGCAATCCGAACGTCACCGTCCGCATGCGCGGGGTCATCGAGAAGTGCACCTACTGCGTGCAGCGTCTCGAAAGCGCCAAGATCCTGCAGAAGCAGGTCCAGCGTGACTCCAAGAACTTCCGCGTGCCGACTGACAGCGTCAAAACCGCCTGCCAGCAGTCCTGCCCGGCCGATGCCATCGTCTTTGGCGACCTCGGTGATGCCAAGAGCAGCGTGAATGCCGCCAAGGCCTCCCCCCGCAACTACCAGGTGCTCAAATACATCGGCACTCGCCCGCGCACGAGCTACCTCGCCCGTCTGCGCAATCCGAACAAGAACATGCCCGGCGCCGAAAACATCGCCGTGTGGAGCAACAACCAATACTAATTTCGTCGCATGGAAGCCTCAGCCTCGAACACACCGCGCATCCTTGACCGCGAGCCGCTGGTCCTCAACAACAGGTCCTACTCGTGGATCACGAACCGCATCTGCGGCATCGTGGAAAACAAGCAGCCCGCCCTTTGGTGGATCTTGTTCATCCCCTCCGTGCTGCTTAGCGGCGTGATGGCCTTCTGCTTCATTTACCTCATCAGCACCGGCGTCGGTGTCTGGGGCCAGAAACAGCCGGTCGCCTGGGCCTGGGACATCACGAACTTCGTGTTCTGGATCGGTATCGGTCACGCCGGAACGCTCATTTCAGCCATTTTGTTCCTTACCCGCCAGAAGTGGCGTACGTCCGTGAACCGCGCCGCTGAGGCCATGACGATCTTCGCCGTGATGTGCGCCGGTCTCTTCCCGGCCTTCCACGTCGGTCGTGTGTGGATGGTGTGGTTCCTCGCCCCGATTCCGAATGCCAATGCCATCTGGCAGAACTTCAAATCGCCCTTGCTTTGGGACGTGTTCGCCGTTTCGACCTACTTCAGCGTTTCCGCTGTTTTCTGGTATCTCGGCCTTGTTCCTGACCTCGCCACGCTGCGTGACCGCTGCCGTCCAGGCCTGAAAAAATTCTTCTACGGCCTCTTCGCCATCGGTTGGCGTGGCGGCAACCGTCACTGGAGCCACTACGAAACGGCCTACATGCTCCTCGCGGCTCTTTCGACCCCGCTGGTGCTCTCCGTGCACTCCGTCGTGTCCTTCGACTTCGCCACCTCCGTTGTTCCTGGCTGGCACACCACCATTTTCCCGCCCTACTTCGTGGCTGGCGCTATCTTCGGCGGTTTCGCCATGGTGCTCACGCTCATGATCCCAGTTCGCCGCATTTACGGCCTGGACGATCTCCTCACGCCCAAGCACGTCGATAACATGGCGAAGATCATCCTGCTCACCGGCACGATCGTCGGTTACGCCTACTGCATGGAGCTCTTCATGGCCTACTACAGCGCCAATCCGTATGAAGCCGCTGCCTTCACGCTTCGTGGTCTCACCGGTCCGTCCATCTGGGCTTACGCCTTGATGTTCAGCTTCAACGTCTTCGCTCCCCAACTCTTCTGGTATCGTCCCTTCCGCCACAACATGGTCGTCGTCATGTTCGTCTGCATGTGCGTGAACATGGGCATGTGGTATGAGCGCTACGTGATCATCGCCACCACCCTCGAGCGTCACATGACGCCGGGCTCCTGGGGCGAGTACAGTGCCACCTGGGTCGATCAATGGACCTTCATCGGCACCTTCGGCTTCTTCATGATGCTGTTCCTGTTGTTCCTGCGCTTCCTGCCCGTCATCGCCATCGGCGAAGTCAAAGGCGTGCTGCCGCAGTCCGATCCTCACTTCGATGATCATGGCGAGAAAGGTATCCAGGAGGAAGACCTCATGGCTTATCCCGACCGCCACGTCGCCAAACCCGTTGCCGCCTAATTTCACCCCTGCACCTGACTGTGAGCACCACCCTCAAACGAGTACACGGCTATCTGGCGGAGTTTGATAACGTCCAGGACCTTTACCATGCCGCCGAGCATGTGCGCGATGCTGGCTACAGCCGCTGGGACGTCCATACGCCGTTTCCTGTCCACGGCATGGATACCGCCATGGGCAATCCCCGTTCCATCCTGCCGAAGCTTGTCTTCTGCGGCGGCATCACCGGCACCACGGTGGCTTTCATCCTCCAGACCGTCACCCAAACGAATTTCTGGGGCCAGACACTCGGCCTCAAATTCGTCGAGGACATCGTCGAGACCTACCCGACCGTCGTTCAGGCCAAGCCGATCGATATCTGGACGCTCCCCGCGTTCTTCCCGGTGATGTTCGAGCTTACCATCCTGTTCTCGGCCTTCACCACGCTCTTCGGCCTGCTCGCCCTCATGGGTCTGCCACGCTGGAACCACCCGCTTTTCACCTCGAAACGCTTCGCCAAGTTCTCCGACGACGGATTCTTCGTCTGCATCGAGGCCCGCGACCCCAAATTCAGCCAGGACGGCACCAAGGCCCTCCTCGAAAAGGCCGGCGGCAAGAACGTCGAACTCGTGGAGGACGAAATCTAAGCCCCGGGCAACCGCACGACCATGAAGTACTTCTTCCTCAGCTACCTTTTCATCGGCGCCATCATCGTGAGCGCCTTCGGCCTCCGCGGCTCCAAGTCCGAACTGCCTCCCATTGAGGTTTTTGACGACATGGACCATCAGCAGAAGGTCAAATACCAGGCCGCCAGCGAATTCTTCGCCGATGGCCGTGGTGCTCGCCTGCCTGTGAAGGGCACGGTGCCCATGGGCTTCGAAATCCCCGCCAAGCCTGCCGCTGATGGCGAAAAGCCCACGCGCTATGCCTACACCAACGGCCTCAGCTACTATCAGACCGGCAAAATCGGCGATTTCTACGGCGACGGCCTCCCCACCGAGATCACCAGCGATCCGCTCGTTTACAACGACGCCTTCATCAAGCGTGGTGAGCAGCGTTACGGCATCCACTGCGCCGTCTGCCACGGAGCCAGCGCCAACGGCAAGGGCATCACCTCGAAGTTCGGCATCATGACCGCCTTCAACTTCCAGCAGGCCGGCAATACCGATCCGGCCAACGCTGGTGCGTTCCGCGCTGACGGAGCCATCTTCGACGTCATCACCAACGGCAAAGGCCTCATGGGAGGCTACGGCGGCAACATCACCCTCCGTGACCGCTGGGCCATCGTCGCCTACATCCGCGCCCTCCAGCAGGCCGCCAAGGACAGCGGAGCCACCCTTCAATAACGGCACCACACGAATTCCGGCATGAGTCACCACGTCTCCTTCAACGATCTGCCCCAGGGCGGTGAAAAATTCGAACCCGCCAAGGGCGGCAAGCTCATCGGGGCCCTCGGCCTCATTGGCGTGCTCGGTCTGGCCGCCTCCGCGTTCTTCTTCTTCAAGAACACGGACACTTTCGCCTACTCCTGGCTGTTCGCGATCTTCTTCACCTTCACCTTCTGCGTCGGCGGTGTCTTCTGGATCATGCTGCACGCCGCTTCGAACTCGAGCTGGGGCGTCGCCATCCGTCGACTGTGGGAAAACCTCGCCAACATGGTCGTCATCCTCGGCCTGCTCGCCAGCCCGCTGCTCATTCCGGCAGTGAACAAGCACCTTTACGAGTGGATGAACCATCATCGTGAAGCCGCTCACCACGCGGCCGAGCATGGTGGTACCGTCCAGGAGGCGCTGCACCACATGTCTCACGACAATCCGCACCTTCACATCCTCCACGCGAAGTTCGGTTACCTGAACATCAGCAACCATTTCATCCCGCCCTTCTCCTGGCAGACACGTTTTGTGCTCTACTTCCTCATCCTCGGCTACATCGCCCGTGTGATGCGCAAAAAGTCCCTCGCTCAGGAGCAGGATGGTGACATCAAGCACACCATCTCCTCCCGCCAGTTCTCCTGCCGCTGGCTGCTTTTCTTCGCCCTCACCTCCACTTTCGCCGCTGTCGATTGGCTCATGAGTCTCGATTACAGCTGGTTCTCCACCATGTGGGGTGTGTACATTTTCGCCGGCAGTGCCTGGTCCTCCATGGCGCTCACGATCTTGCTCGTCACCTGGCTGAAGAGCCTCGGCTACCTCCAGAAGGTCGTTACGCAGGAGCACTACCACCTCATGGGCAAGCTGCTCTTCGCCTTCACGGTGTTCTGGGCTTACATCGCCTTCTCGCAGTATTTCCTCATCTGGTATGCCAACATCACCGAGGAAACCCGCTTTTACCTCACGCGTAACACGGAAGGCTGGCGTGGCGTCTCCATCTTCATCGTCGTCGGCCACTTCATCGCACCGTTCCTGGCCCTCCTCTCGCAAGCTCGCAAAAAGAAGCCTTACGTCATGGTCTTCGTCTGCCTCTGGGTCATCTTCATGCACCTCGTGGACATGTACTGGAACGTCATTCCTGAGCGCGGCCCCTCCCTCGGCAAAGGCTGGTGGGTGGACGGAGCCTGGATCCAGGACGTCGCCGCTCTGTGCGCCGTCGTCGGCACGATGGGCTTCCTCTTCCTCCGCGGCCTGTCCAAATACAGCCTGTATCCTTGGCGTGACCCTCGCCTCATCGAGTCCGTGAACGTCATCAACTGATCCGCACCCCGTTTCGATCCCATGTCGCAGCCTGAACAAACTCAAAAAGCCGGTGCCACCTTCCTGTGGGTGCTCGGAGCCTTCGCGGGCTTCGCCGTGCTCTTCAGCATCCTCCAGTCCACCGCCAGCACGCCGGAAGATCCCCGCATCGCCGAGCGTCTCGCCGCCAAGGAGGAGATCACCAAGCTCCAGGATGCCAATTTGACTGCCATGGGCCTCAAAGATGCCGCGAAGAAGGCTGAAGCCTTCAACAAGGCCCTCGCCACCCTCAAGGCCAAGCCCGTCGGCGCCAGCACGCAGGTCGTTCCCGGTTCCCCCACGCAGTTGAAGCAAGCCTCCGCGGCCGCTCCAGCCCCCGCACCTGCCGCACCCCCCGCCGCTCCAGCGAAGTAATCTTCACTCCGCCCTTTTCCCACTCGATATGGATTCCACTTCCAACTCCCCGGACCTCGCCGCCGACAACCAGCGCCGTGCCGCCATCGACAAATCGGTGCGTGGGCCCGTGCTGTTCCTGTTCCTCAACGGCGCCTTCTGGCTGATGCTCTCCACCCTTCTCGGCGTGCTCTCCGCCGCGAAACTCTTCGCTCCCACCTTCCTCGGCGACTGCGAATTCATCACCTACGGCCGCCTTCAGCCCGTGCACATCAATGCCCTCGTCTATGGCTGGGGCATCCAGGTGGCGCTTGGCATCATGCTTTGGATCATGGCTCGCCGCAGCGGTCAGGAACTCCGCAGCGGCAAAGGCCGGATGCTCGCCGCTGGCGTCTTCTGGAACATCACCATCACCGTCGGCCTGCTTTCCATTCTCATGGGTAAAAGCACCTCGATGGAGTGGCTCGAAATGCCGAAATTCGTCTGGCCGGTGCTCCTGCTTTGCTTCCTCACCTACGCCTGGCCCATCGCCCGCATGTTTGGCCGTGCCATCCGCCCCGAAGGCTTCATGGTCAGCACTTGGTACATCTTGGCGGCCTGCTTCTGGTTCCCCTGGATTTTCATTACCGCCAATGTGGCCCTGCATTGCCTCCCTGGTCTCGGCGCTCTCGGTGCTGGCATCAATGCCTGGTATGTTCACAGCTTGATCCTGCTCTTCTTCGTTCCCGTCGGCGTCGGCGCTGCTTACTACTTCATCCCCAAAATCACCGGCCAGCCCATCGCCAGCCAGCAGCTCGCCAGCTTCGGCTTCTGGGCGCTTGCCCTCCTCGGCGGCTGGACCGGCATGCAGAAGTTCATGGGCGGCCCGCTGCCCGCTTGGATGGTCGCCGTCGGCTCCGCCGTCGGCGTGATCCTGCTGGTGCCCTTTGGCCTCGTCGGCCTGAACCATCATCTCACCACGCTCGGCAAGCATGATGCCGTCAGCTACAGCCCCACCCTGCGCTTCATCTTTTTCGGATCCCTTTTCTTGCCCGTTACCGGCATCATCTTGGCGCTCACCAGTGCCTTTTGGACGGGAGCATCCATGCAGTTCACCCAGGCTTGGTATGCCTTCCAGACCGTCAGCTTGTACGGCTTCTTCAGCATGTGCGCCTTCGGGGCCATTTATTACATCACGCCGCGTCTCGCGGGCTGTGAATGGCTCAGCGTCCGCCTGATCCGCAATCACTTCTGGTTCTCCGTCTATGGCGTGAGCACCATCGTCATCATGAGCCTCGTCGCCGGCTGGCAGCAGGGCGCTGATTTGAACAATCCGGAGCACTGGAACCAGGACTTCATGAATCACGTCATCAATTCCCGCCCCTACGTCATGGCCCGCGCCATCGCCTGGGCGCTCATCAGCTTCTCGAATATCCTCTTCCTCCTTCACCTCATGCTCATGGTCGCAGGCCTTGGCCGTCGCAGCAATGCGCCGACGCTCCTCCACCGCGATCACGGTCATGATGACACGCACACCCCTGCTCAAGCCTCCCACGCATGATGAACTTCCGCTCCTTCATCCTCGGCCTCGCCGCCGCGTTCGCCCTTCCCTGGCTCCTGCTCATCGTCCTTCCGGCGATCCAATATCAGAGCCTTACCCGTGTCGCCTATGACAAGGACAAGGATGGCGTCGAAGGCTTCTACCCGCCAGCCGTCGTCAATGGCCAGGGCCAGCTCATCTACATCCAGGAAGGCTGCAACCAATGCCACACTCAGATGATCCGTCCTGTCCAGCTTGGCTTGGATGGCTGGGTCAAAGGCTGGGGCCAAGATCAGGAAAGCCGCCCCGCCACCGCCACCCGCAGCAACACGCTTCGTGACTACCTCGGCGAAAAATTCGCGCCGCTTGGCGTCCAGCGCATCGGCCCGGACCTCACCAACTACGGCTGGCGTGCTCCCGCCGCCTCCGTCCTTCACCGGAAGCTCTACGCGCCTCATTCCCTCCAGGATTGGAGCACGATGCCCGCCTACAAGCACCTCTACAAGCTTCAGAAGATCCAGGGCCCAGCTTCGGAACGGGCTTTGAAGCTCACCGGTAAGTTTGCCCCTCCTGCTGGCTACGAAGTCGTCCCCACGGCTGAGGCTGACCGCTTGGTCGAATACCTGCTTTCCCTCAAGAAAGACTTCCCCGTCCCCGGACAGTCCGCCGTCGCCGCCGCTCCTGCCGCCGCGAAGAAGTGAGTTTCATCCTTTAGCTTTCATCTTTTCAGCCTTTCCATGAGCGCCCCCGCCCATCCCGATTCCACCGACCTCGACCGCATTCACGCTGCTGTGAAGCGTGAAAAGGCCGACCAAGCTCCCTCCAACGCCCCCGCGCCCATGTGGGCCATCTTCCTGCTGATGCTCGTCTCGATCATCGCGGGTGGTCAGCTCGGCGGAAACACCGGCAGCCTCAGCTTCCATACCAGCAATCCCTTCCCTCCTGCCACGCCCGCCGATGACGTGCGTCCCGGCGGCAGCGGCGCTGGAGACGCTCTCGATCCTTTCGCCCTCGCCATGAAAAAAGGTTCCAGTGGTTACGCCGTTTGCGGTGGCTGCCATCAGGGCAATGGCAATGGCATTCCCGGCCAGTTCCCGCCGCTCGCCGGTTCCGAGTGGGTCAATGGTGGCACCGAGCGTCTCATTCGCGTGGCTCAGCATGGTCTTGTCGGTGCCATCACCGTCAAAGGCCAGGGATACAACACCCCCGGCGGCATGATGGCCTTCGGCGCGGCCATGTCTGCCCAAGATCTCGCCAACGTGCTGACCTACGTCCGCAATACTTGGGGCAATGAAGGCACCATGATCACCAAGGAGATGGTCGAAAAAGTCCGCTCCGAAGAAAAACGCGCCACCCAGTGGACCGAAGCAGACCTGAAGCCCTTTGCTGACAAAAACGTCCCCGGAGACATCCCTGCGGGACCAGGTGCCACCGCCGCTCCGGCTGCCAAGAAGTAATTCGCCAACCCCGAAATGATCCGTCGTGTGACACAAAACTCCTCCCGCCAGGCGCTACTGACCGCCTTGGGAGTCGTTTTGTGCCTCGCCAGCACCAGTTGCGGCAAAATCGCCGAGGGTGGTTCTCAGCTTCCACAGGCTCCTTTGGCTCCTGCCGTCGAAGTCGCTGAAAAACCCAGCATCGAAGGCAAAATCACCCTCGCGGGCATTGACGCGGTTTCGCTGCGCCAAGTCGTCGATGTCGGCGGAAACCCGTTCTGCACCGGACACGGCGAAATCATCGATTCGACCTGGAAAGTCGCCTCCGACGGCGGACTCGCCAATGTCGTCGTCACCGTCGAAGGCAGCCCACGTGCCGCCAATGTGCCGATGGAGGCACCGCTGGTTGATCAGACTCACTGCGAATTCGTTCCTCACACACTTTCCGTGCAGCCCGGGCAGGCGGTGCGCTTTCACAACAGTGATCTGACCTTCCACAACATCCGCATCGCCCGTCATCAACTTGGCAGCAGCCACGAAGGAGAGAACCTCGCGAACCTCGCCCAGGCTTCGCAAGGCGATGCCAACACCGAAATCTTCTCTGTGCCTGGCATCTACCGCCTCGAGTGCGACGTACATCGCTGGATGAAAGCCTGGATCTATGTTCACGATGGCATCCACAGCGCCGTTTCCGCTGCGGATGGCACTTACCGCATGGACCGTGTTCTCGCCGATGGCACCTACACCGTGAAAGCCTGGCACCCGCAGTTCGCCGAGCCGCTTTCGCAAAAAGTCACCGTCACCAACGGCACCGCAAAGGCTGACTTCGCCTTCTCGTATGCCCAAGCGTTCCAACTTTGAACTTTGAACTTTGAACCTGAAACTTTAAACTGAAAATGAGCGCCGCCACGACCCACGATCACTCCCACGCCGCCGACCACGGGCATGACCACCATGAGCAGGCCTGGATCTGGAAATACGTCTTCTCCACCGATCACAAGACCATCGGCATTCAGTATGCCATCACTGGATTGCTGTTCCTGCTCTTCGGCTTCTTCCTCATGCTCCTCATGCGCTGGAGCATCGCCTATCCGGGCGTCGCCGTGCCGGGCGTGGAAGTCATCCGCTCGATTCCGGGCCTGGGTTACGTCTTTGAAGAAATGTTCGGCCGCTGGCTGAATGCCGACGGCTCCCTCAATGGCGAGCTCTATAACATGCTCGGTGCCATGCACGGCACCATCATGGTGTTCTTCGGCATCGTGCCGCTCGGCTTCGCCGGTTTCGTGAACTTTGTGATGCCTCTCCAGATCGGCACCATCGACATGGCCTTCCCAAAGCTGAACATGCTTTCCTACTGGTTCTTCTTCATCAGTGGTGTGCTCATGATGTGGAGCTTCTTTGTCGGCACCGGCCCCGTGCAGACAGGCTGGACGATGTATTCCCCCCTCGCCTCCACCACGGCCATCGGCGTCACGAATGTTTGGAATCACGGCCACACCTGGTGGCTCATGGCGATGGTGTTCAACATTTCCGCCTCCCTCCTCGGCTCCGTGAACGTCATCACGACCATCATCAATCTCCGCGCCAAAGGCATGGGCTGGATGCGCATGCCTGCTTTCTCCTGGGCGATGTTCGTCACCGCCTTCCTGCTCCTCCTTGCCTTCCCTCCGCTCGAAGTCGCCGCCCTTCTGCAGCTCTCCGACCGCATGTTCGGCTCCTCCTTCTACCTGCCCACCGGCCTCATGGAAGGTGGCAAGCACCTCGACATCTCCGGCGGCGGCTCCCCGCTGCTCTATCAGCACCTCTTCTGGTTCCTCGCTCATCCTGAGGTGTATGTGTTGATCCTTCCCGCCTTCGCCATCCTCACGGACGTCATCCCAAACAACGCCCGCCGCCCGCTCTGGGGCTACAAGATGATGGTGTACTCGATGCTCACCCTCGGCTTCCTTAGCTTCCTCGTCTGGGCGCACCACATGTACCTCACCGGCATGGGCACCATGATGACCACCTACTTCCAGATCACCACGGTGCTCATCTCCGTGCCTTCCGTGATCCTGCTCACCTGCCTCATGATCTCGCTGTGGGGCGGCTCCATCCGTTTCAACACGCAGATGCTCTTCGGCTCCGCCTTCCTGCCGATGTTCGGTATCGGCGGTCTCACCGGTCTGCCTCTCGCTTTCTCCTTCATCGACCTTGCCCTGCACGACACCTACTACGTCATCGGCCACTTCCACTACGTCGTCGCTCCTGGCACCATCTTCGCTCTCTTCGCCGGTGTGTATCACTGGTTCCCGAAGGCCACTGGCCGCTTCATGAATGACAAGCTCGGCAAGCTGCACTTCTGGCCCTCCCTCATCGGCATGAATCTCATCTTTGCCCCCATGTTCATCCAGGGCATGGCCGGCTTCCACCGTCGCTGGTATGACGGCGGCAAATACTTCGAGCAGACATCCAGCTTCCAAAACTGGAGCACCACCCTCACCCACAAGATTGGAGCCTTCTTTGGGCTTAATATCCCGGACAACATGCTCTCGCTGAACATCGTCATGACCTTCGGAGCGATCATTCTTGCTCTTGGTCAGGTGCCCTTCATTTACAACTTCTGGGTCAGCATCAAATGCGGCGAGAAAGTGAAAAGCGACAACCCTTGGAATGCCACCACGCTCGACTGGGCCACGCCGACACCTCCTCCGCATGGCAACTTCGTCTTCGATGTGAACGCCCACCGCGGCCCCTACGAGTACAGCGTTCCCGGCCACCCGACCGATTTCTTCCCCCAGTGGGAAACCGAGCACGGCAAGCCCAATCCCGATGGCAGCGACGAGGTCAAAACCGACTCCGCCAGCCACGCCCATCACTAATTGAACTGAGAACAGCGAACCGAGAACCGCGAACCGCGAACTCCACATGGACATCCCTTACACCGTTCACGCCCGGCCTGATACTGGCCTCTACAACGCCAAAGTCGGCATCTGGCTCTTCCTCGCCTCCGAAGTCATGCTCTTCGGCGGCCTTTTCTCCAGCTACATCTTCCTCCGCGTCGGTGCGGACTATCCTTGGCCGGTGCATGAACTCAATGTCACCCTCGGTTGCGTCAACACCGTCGTCCTCATCGCCTCGTCGGTGACCATCGTGTGGGCTTGGGCCGCGCTGAAGATGCGCAAATTTGGCCTCTACAAATTCTTGATGGCCTTCACCGTCATTTGCGCCGGTGTTTTCATGGTCAACAAGACCTTCGAATACAAAGCCAAGTTTGAGCACTATGCAGTGAAGCTTTCCGACGGCACGATTCTGACGGGTCACCTCCCGCATGGCTACCACATCAAATTCGGTGAGGTCACCCAGCTCTCCATGAGCATCCCGCTCAAGACCGCCTCCATCGGCGCTGATCCCGTTAACTATGTCCTCAACCATCTCGATGCCGGTGCCTCGCCCCGCTTCAAGACCGAGGACGGCAAGGAAGTCACTCTCGATGCCGCTACCTTCGCCGATCTGAAGGCTGCTGCCATCGAGAAGGCCAAGGCCGAAAAGCGCGATACCGCTGGTCTCAAGCTCACCGCCCTCGCCCCGCTCGCCTTCACCGTCAGCCAGTCTGACATCTTCGCCTACGCTGCCGATACGATGACCTTCCGTGATGGCACCGTCGCCACCGGAAAGCTCACGGACGACAAAATGACCATCGAAGTCGATGGCGTCGATACCCGTGGCGTGGCGCAGAAGGAAAAATCCCTCGCCTTTGATCATCGTTACCTCGGCGAAGCTTGGCAGAAGGCATACATCGCCAACCGCGACCACCACACCGCCGAGTTCGACAAGAACTACCCCACACGCGACAAGACCAAGTCCGCTACCTTCCAGAAGGAAGCCTTCTTCCTCCCTATCCATTCCGCCACTCCTCCGGCTGCTGAAGGCCACGGCAATGGCCACGGCGCCGAAGCTCATGCTCCCGCTGCCGATCATGGCGATGCCCATGGCGGCCATCACCCCTCCGTGGTGCTCGAAAAGAAGGACATCACTTTCTTCTCCAACTTCACGCCGAAGCTCAACACCTATTACGCCATCTACTTCACCCTCACCGGTCTGCATGGTCTGCACGTCGTCGCCGGTGCTCTCGTGCTCGCCTACTTCCTCGTCTTCAATGGCAAAATGATGCGTGAAGACCCCGAGCATCTCGCCAACCGCGTCGAAGTCGGCGGCCTCTTCTGGCACTTCGTTGACCTCGTCTGGATCTTCCTCTTCCCGCTGCTCTATCTCCTCTGAGACCTCTCACCGTTCACTTCTAACGACTCCTCACACCATGTCCGACTCCGCTGATCCCGTCGAGCTTCAGAAGCACGTCAAAAAGTACCTCTTCATCGGGGCGCTGCTCATCTTCTTCACGGGCGTTACCGTGTGGCTTTCCTTCGTCGAACTGCCCACGCACAGCATGAACATCATCGTCGGCATGATCGTGGCCACCTTCAAGGCCGCCCTCGTCGCCCTCATTTTCATGCACTTGAACCACGAGCGCCCGCTGATTTACAAGGTGCTGGCCTTCACCGTGGTTCTTTGCTTCGTCCTCTTCATCCTGTTCGTCATGGCGAACAGCGATCCTCTTGTCGATCGCCAGTTCACCGCTCCGCTCCAGTCCCTCGAGCAGCTCCAGTAAGCACACGCATCCTCCTTCCGGCTCATGTCATTGAAGCACTTCCATGTCGTCTTCCTGTTCTTCGCCATCTTGGCGGACGCGGGATTTTGGGCATGGACGCACTACATGCCCGAGGATGCCGCTCGTGCCGGAGCGCTTCATTTGAAGCCTTACGCCGGCTTTGTTTGCCTCATCCTTCTCGCCTACGGCCTGCATTACCTCCTCAAAAAGATGCGCACCATCATCGTGTGATCTTCGAGACTACAAACTGCTCTCCGCATGACCCTCTCTCTTCCCATCGCCTGCGCCACCTGCCTGCCTGATCAAGGCAGCGCCGTCGGTCAGGCACAGGGATTTGCCATCCTCGTCATGCTCGCCGTGCTCGCCTTCATGTTTCTCTGTGCTGGTGGCATCGTCTTCACCCTCGCCCGCCGCCAGAAAAGGCATTCAGCCAGCCTGGTCACCGCCTGAAACTCATTTTTTTAACCTGAAACCTTCCTCTCCATCCCCATGAGCGTCTCCTGGATCAACGAATTTTTTGGACAAACCCCGAACGCCTCCGAACACGGCGGCCTCGTGGATCACATGCTCGGCTTTGTACATTGGTTCATGCTCGCCCTCTTCGTCGGCTGGAGCATCTATCTCGTAATGGCCTTCTACCGCTTCAATGCCAAGCGCAATGCCAAGGGGGATTATCATGGCGTCACCGGCCATGCCACTACCCACATCGAAATCGGTGTCGTCATCGTTGAGGCCATCCTCCTCCTCGGCTTCGCCTTCCCGCTCTGGGCACGTCAGGCCGATGACTATCCCGTCTCGCCAGACACCATCAAGATGCGTGCCCTCGGCGAGAAGTTTCTCTGGAACTTCCAGTATCCTGGCACCGACACCGCCCTCAGCACTTGGGATCTGCGTAATGTTGACGCTGCCGCTGGCAATACCACCGGCAAGGACCTCCACGACCCGAATGGCAAGGACGACTTCGTCAATCCCGGCACCATGAAGCTGCCCGTCGGCCGCCCGGTCATTGTCGATGTCGCCTCCAAAGACGTCATTCACAACCTCGCCTTGGTTCCGATGCGTGCTGCTCAGGATGCCACACCCGGTGTGAAGTCCCACATGTGGTTCAAGCCGGTCAAAGAAGGCACCTGGGACATCATCTGCGGCCAGCTCTGCGGCCCCGGCCACGCCCAGATGAAGGCCGTCCTCGAAGTCATCCCTGCCAAGGATTTCGAAGACTGGAGCAAAGAAATGTCCGCCAGTGCCGCTAAGAAGGCTGCCGAAGCCAAGTAAAGCATCCGGCGTGGCAGCAATGACGAATGCACAATGACCGCATGATGCGAAAGCTCCTCCGCGAGGCACTCTTCGGCATTCATTCGTCATTCTGAATTCATCATTCGTCATTTTCCCGCCGTGTCCCGCGCCTTCCATCGCTACTCCCTCCTCACTCTCGCCGTCGGTGTGGTGCTGATTTGGTGGGGCGCAGCAGTCACCACCGAGGATGTCGGCCTCGCTGTGCCGGACTGGCCGTTATGCTTTGGCAAAATCAATCCTGAGGGCTGGTATCGCGTGCCCGCCTTGCTTTTGGAGCATGGGCACCGCTGGATTGGAGCCACCATCGGCACCCTCGTGCTCGGCATGTACCTTTGGGTTCAGAGTCGGCACCGACCAAACGGAGCCGAGGCCTTGATCATTATCCTCTGCGGCCTCGGATTTTTCTATTTGATCAAGGAACTACAAATTTTCGCTGCAGCGTCAATTTTCCTCATGGGTATTTGCTGGCTCGTCATGACCTGGATCGGTCAAAAGTGGCACCTGCTGCGCGGCCTCACCACATTGGCGTTATTTCTCGTCATCCTCCAAGCGGCGCTCGGTGCGCTTCGCGTGCTGAAAATGTCTGATCCATTCGGCATCGTCCATGGCACGCTCGGCCAGCTCTTTTTCTGCCTGCTTATTCTGATCGCTTTCTCCTCCTCACGCACCTGGGAGGAAGGCCAGCTCCGCCTCAGCGCCCTCAGTGCGAAAAAGGCCCGAAGGTGGTCGCTCACTCTCTTCCTCGTCGTCTTCACTCAGCTGGTACTCGGAGCCACCCTGCGCCACACGCAGCGCGATCACCTCGCCGCCAGTGACATCCTCACCACCCAAGGCCATGTCATCCCGCCGATGATGCCTGATGACGCTTTCCTGCTCTTCCTGCACAAATACTGGGGCTTCGGAACGGCTGCGCTCGTCATCTTTGTCGCCATCCAAGCGCATCGCTGGCTCGTCACCATCCCCAGCCTTCGCTTTGTACCCAAGCTGCTGCTGTATCTGCCTCCCATTCAGGTCACCCTCGGCATCTTCGTCATCCTCACCGGCAAATCCTTCTGGATCACCAACTTCCACGTCCTGACGGGCCTCACCCTTCTCGTGCTGAGCTTCCTGCTGGTTGCCACGTTATGGGGCAGTTACCTCCGCACGCCCGTCGAGACGGAACCGTCCCAACCGCATGGATGAAATCTCCACCCTTTGTGCCCGAGTCGGCGAGGAAAAGCTCCGCTCTCTCGTCGCCGCCTTCTACCGGCGTGTTCGTGTGGATGACCTCATCGGCCCCATGTATCCGCCGGACGACTGGGAAGGTTCCGAGAAGCGTCTCGCCGATTTCATCGTCTATCGCTTTGGCGGTCCGCAGACCTACATCGAAGAACGTGGCCATCCGCGCCTCCGTGGTCGTCACATGCCCTTTCCCATCGACCTCGCCGCCCGCGACCGCTGGCTCGATTTGATGGGCTACTCCATGCGCGAGGTCGAAATCCCCGTCAC
Source organism: Akkermansia muciniphila (assembly GCA_943373155.1). Classification (GTDB taxonomy): domain Bacteria; phylum Verrucomicrobiota; class Verrucomicrobiia; order Verrucomicrobiales; family Verrucomicrobiaceae; genus Prosthecobacter. The sequence goes on from CALSBJ010000013.1 coordinate 60,074, forward strand.
CGAGGCTCCACTCATCGGTGCCTTCTTCGCCCAGGTGGCGGACATGATGCGTAACCAGCCGGGCTGAGCATTAAAAGTGGCCGCGATGGCCGTGATGCCCCCGAAAGCCCCCTCCAAACGGGCTGTGGCATGCAGGCGGAGGCGGGGCGCAGCGTGGCACCACCGGCGCACAGCTCCGCGACGAGTAGCCATAGCTCCGATACACGGGCGGCGAGTAAAATGACCTGCCATAGACAGGCCTCGGACATGGGTCTGCCCACGTCAGAGGATCGTCATAAACGTAGCACGAGGAGAGTGATACGGCGCATGCAGCGCCACCGAGGAGTTTCAGAAGGTGGATTCTCATAGCGCCACCTCCGACGCTTCCGTTGAAGCGATATTCAGATCAAAATTGCTCCGGCTATCTCAAACCGGCGTGATCAATTGACGACCCGCGAAGTGCGCGGCCAGATTGTCGAGTACGAGCCCAGCCATCGCACGACGGGTCTCATGCGTGGCACTGCCGACGTGTGGCAGAAACACAGCTCGTTCGCAGTTCATGAGCGCGGAAGGCACTCGGGGCTCGTCTTCGAACACATCGAGTCCGGCGGTGCGGATGGTGCCTTTTTCCAAAGCCGTGATGAGTTCCGCCTCATCGACGACACTGCCACGAGCAATGTTGATCAGCGTGCCTTCGGGTCCCAAAGCGGCCAGAACCTCCGCGTTCACGAGCTTCTGGGTCCCAGGGCCTCCGGGGCAGGCCACGATCAAAAAATCGCTCTCTGCCGCGAGCCCCTTCAAATCTTCGAAGTAGCTCCACGGCACGTTTTGTGGCTTCCTTCCATGGTAGGCGATCTTCATGCCATGCGCTTCGAGGCGCTGCGCGATGGCTTTGCCGATGCGACCCAGCCCAAGAATGCCCGCTACCTTACCGCGAAGAGCATGAGCGAGTGGAAAGGCGCCACCGAGCCATTTTTCCTCATGCAAAAAGCGATTCGATTCGACGAGACGACGACTCGTCATGAGCACCAAAGCCACGGCGATGTCCGCCACGTCATCGGTAAGTACATCGGGCGTGTTGGTGACGCGGATGCCACGCTCTTGGCACCACGGGACCGGCACACCGTCGTAGCCCACGCCCATCACGCTGATGATTTCGAGCTTGGGAAATCGAGCCAGCAGCTCCGTGCTCAGCACGGTGCCACCCAGCGGCACGATGGCCCGCACGTTCGCGGAGGAGTTGGCTAGGTCGCAGACGCGATACGCGGCCTCCAGCGGCTGGCGGAGAAAATCCGGTAGCGGAGCGGCCATGAGCACTTCGGGACGTTCGTCGGGCATTGTGATGAAAGGTTTCGCTATGGTCTTCAAGGCTTGATGACTAACCCCGGCGGCTTGTCCGGTATCTTGATCGAGATTAGCCTGTGCTTTCTTGAACGCAGAGTAAGCATAAGATCGTCGCCGATCTTTTCGAGGTTGATGGCAGGGTCTCGCCCATCAAACCACCACACCCAGTTAGTGACCGATTCGCTGATGTCTTCTGAGATCGGGTTTGGCACGCCAAGGTCAGCAAGACAGTTCCACGCATCTTTGGGAAGATCACTGCCATGATTGGCATAGGCAAGGTAGAGGGCGTTTTCGTGGAGGAAGTAATCATCCCTCATCCGGGTCTCCGCCATTGGAAACCGGCGGATGAACTCGATTCGGTCATTCTTGGTCATTTTGGCGACCGTGGAAGAAACATGACGGGCATGTGCCAAAGAGCCATCCGACCGCCAAATGACGAGCTGATACGGGTTGCGCAGCTTTACGTTGGAGATGCCTACCAGATATTCAGCGCTTGGAGATACCCAGAGATGAGTAAGCGCAGGCGATGGTCTGCGAAAAAGCCGTTGTCCATTTGGGCCAACCAGCTCAACGAAGGAGAACGTGTTGTCGCTGGAGAAGATCGCTTTGGGATCCCCGGCGTGCTTCTGAAACAGTTTATCCAAGACCGGCCACTCCCAGTCATGTTCATGTCGAATCACAAACCCATCACGGGTGGCTGAGCACTCGTGGTGTCCACCATAACCAACGGAATCACCTAGGCTCGATGCACATGACAATAATGCTGTCAGAAAAGAGAGGAGGATCGGCTTCACCCTTGGGACGTGGAACTTAAGACAAAGAAAACCAAACCTTGGACACGGATTAATCAAATCCACGTCCCGTCTTCGATCACTGCGTCCTTGGGAATGCAGACGATGCCATCGCGGATGTACCAATTCGGCCCGTCGAAGTGGTCGGGCTTGCCTTCGGGGGTGATGACCACGTTGTCGCCGATGTGGACGTTTTTGTCGATGATCGCCCGCTCGATGCGGCAATTGCGGCCGATGCCGGGAGGTGGACGATCTGGATCGGTGCCACGAGCACCCGCGTAGAAATCAGCGCCCATGAGGATGCATTTGCGAATGGTAGTGCCCGTCTCGATGCGTGAGCGGACGCCGATGACGGCGTTTTCGAGATGCGCATCCGTGATGATGCAACCATCGGCAATGAGCGCCTGACGAACGGTGGCACCGTTGAGCTTGCTGGCGGGCAAGGCGCGGCTGTGGGTGAAAATGGGTGCCACGCTGTCGAAGAAATCGAAAGGCGGCACAGTCTGGCAGAGGTCCAGATTGGCCTGGAAGAAGCTGCGAATGGTCCCGATGTCCTCCCAGTAGCCGTGGAAGTTGTAGGTATGCACATGGCGCTCGCTGATGGCGGTGGGAATGATGTTCTTGCCAAAGTCGTTGTGCTTGTTGTCGAGGCACTCTTCCAGGACCTTGCGGTTGAAGAGGTAAATGCCCATGCTGGCCTGGTAGCGTGGCTCGTCGTCGTCGATGCCGAGGGCCTTCACGACATCCCCAGGCATACGCATCTTAGCGAGCACGGCGGGGTCCTTCGGCTTCTCGACGAATTCCGTGACGCGTCCGCTTTCATCGCTGTGCATGATGCCAAAGCCGGTGGCGTCACGCTCGTTCACGGGAAGCGTGGCGATGGTGATGTCCGCATCATTGGCGATGTGCTGGCGCATCAGCTTGCGGAAGTCCATGCGGTAGAGCTGGTCACCGCTGAGGATGAGGAAGTGCTCGTGATCACCTTCGAGGAAGTAGCGCATGTTTTGCCGTACGGCATCGGCAGTGCCCTGATACCATCGCTCGCCATCCGGCGTCTGCTGCGCGGCCAGCACCTCGACGAAGCCTCGTGTGAACTGATCAAAGCGGTAGGTGCGATTCAGGTGACGGTTCAGCGAGGCGCTGTTGAACTGGGTGAGCACATACACCTGACGCAGGCCGGAGTTGATGCAGTTGCTGATGGGCAGATCGACGATGCGGTACTTGCCCGCGAGCGGCACGGCGGGTTTCGCGCGATCCTTGGTCAAGGGGAAGAGACGTGTTCCAGCACCACCACCCATCACGATGGCTAGCGTGCTGCGGCGGAGGAGGGAATCGGCTTCGGTATCGGCGGCGCGTTTGGTGCTCATGGCTGTGCGGGGGGGGTGGCCCAATTCTATTTCCCTGAAACAAGGCAGGCAGGCAAGCGTTTCCCTCGCCCCCAACCCAATCTTCCCGCCGTGATACGCCCTGCCTTGCTCCCTCTTGCCTCCCTCTTGCTCGCCGCCCCTGCTTTTGGTGCCGTGAGCTTCGAAAAGGAGATCCTCCCCTTCCTGAACAAGAAGTGCGTCGATTGCCACCGCGCCCCCTACGAGGAGAACGGCAAGAAGAAGGAACCCAAAGCCGGTCTGCGTCTCGATGCCTCTTGGGCCATTTTGAAGGGCAGCGAGAACGGCCCCGTGCTCACCGCTGGCGCACCGGATAAAAGCGGCATCTACGAGTCCGTGAACCTGCCCAAGGACGACGACGCCCACATGCCACCCAAGGGAGACGACCTCACCAAGGAGGAAATCGCTCTCCTGAAGAAGTGGATCGAAGAAGGCGCGGACTTTGGCGGCTGGATCGGCAGCAAGGACGGCATGCCCGCCGATGCGCAGACTAGCTCCACCAAGCCGGTGAAGCCCCGCGAGCACGATCTGCTCTTCGCCGCCCTCGAAAAAGAAGTGAAACCGCTCGGCGATGCCGTGCTCGAAGCCGCCAAGAAGGCCGGAGCCCAGGTCGCTTCCGTGAAAGTGGAGAGCCCGCTCCTACGCGTCGATTTCCTCACCGGCGTCTCGAAGTGTGATGACGCCAAGGTCGAGAGCATCCTGCCGCTCAAGGAAAACATCGTCGCCCTCGATCTCGGCCGCACCGTCATCACCGATGCCGCCTTGAAGAGCGTGGGCCAGCTCCCGCGTCTCGTCACCCTCGACCTGCGCCAGACAAAGATCGGCGATGCCGGTCTCGAAGCCCTCACCAGCCTGAAAAAGCTTCACAGCATCAATTTGTATGGCACTCAGGTCAGCGATGAAGGCCTCAAGCACCTCGCCAAGATCAAGAGCCTCAAAAACATCTACCTCTGGCAATCCAAAGCCACCAAGGCCGGCGTAAAACAACTCGCCGCTGCCCTTCCCGGCGTGAAAGTCAGCATCGAATAGCTTTTCCCAACGCCATCCACCCCATGAAAACGCGCCTCCTCATGCTCACCGCCCTCCTCAGCACCTTCCTCGGCACCGCCAAAGCGGGAGAAGGTGAAAAAGTCAGCTACGACGCCCCCGCCGTCTCCGGCCTCAATCAAGACGGAACCACCGTCAACTTTGCCGATGTTTACAAGAAGGGCCCCACCGTCGTCTTCTTCTACCCCAAGGCCGATACCCCCGGTTGCACCAAGCAGGCCTGCTCCCTCCGCGATGCCTTTGCGGACCTCACCAAGGACGGCGTGCAGGTCCTCGGCGTTAGCTTTGACAAGCCCGAGGCTCAAAAAGCTTTCAAAGACAAGTTCACCCTGCCCTACGACCTCATCGCCGATCCCGAAGGCAAGATCGTCGCAGGCTTCAAAGTCGAAAAAATGGCCAAAGGCCTCCTCAGCCTCGCCAAGCGCAGTTGCTTCCTCATCAAGGACGGCAAGGTCGTCTGGCAAGACTACGCCGCCAGCACCGATAAACAGGCCGAGGACATCAAACGCGTCCTCGCCAGCCTGAAGTAAGAAGCTTCATCCAAAACGATCCAAGCCGGGAACCCACGTTCCCGGCTTTTTCATTTCTCGACGACACGCCATTCTTGCCATGCCCGCCGAAATCGAACGCAAATTCCTCCTCGCCTCCGAGAGCTGGCGCAACGCGATCACCCAAAGCCTCCGCATCACCCAGGGCTACCTCTCGCGTGATCCGGAACGCACCGTGCGTGTGCGCATCAGCGGCGAGCAGGCCTGGATGACCATCAAAGGCAAAACGAAGGGCATTTCGCGAGCCGAGATCGAATTCCCCCTGCCGGTCGAAACGGCGCAGGAACTCATCCCGCTCTGTTTCCAGCCCTTGATCGACAAAACCCGCCACATCGTGCTCCACGAAGGCTCCCGCTGGGAAATCGACGAGTTCCACGGTGCCAACGCCGGCCTCATCGTCGCCGAAATCGAGCTGCCAAGCGAGAATACCGTCTTCGCTCGGCCTGAGTGGCTCGGCGACGAAGTCTCGCACGACTTCCGCTACTCGAACGCCAGCTTGTCGGAGCGGCCGTTTAGCCAGTGGGTGTGACTATACTCGCGACAGCGTCGTGGAGTGCGGTGGCAGAGATGCAAGGGCACCTTGCATCGGCGACACCGCTGTCGAGCGCTGGAAAACGTGATGAGGCCGAAGATCGCCGTCCGGCACACGTCAGCGGTGTCGCGCCAAGGTTTGCCACCGCAATCCACGACGCTGGCGCGAATGGCGGTCACACGTGAAGGCTTGAAATCAAAAGCCCGATTTGTTATCAACCGCGAGCTTATGAACCTTTTCAAACCGAAGCCAAAGCCTACGCCGTTGACGCTCAAAGAACGTGTTGCCGAATTTTGGAAGTGGTTTTCCGACGATGCGGAAAGGTTCTACGCCACGATTGAAGACAAAAAGTGCTCAGACCTTCAGCCTGAGACCACTGAAGCCATGAACAAATGGATGGGTGGTATGTCCTGGGTTTATGGTCCGGGAGAGAATAAGACCGGACACTCACTGACGCTGACTGGCGAAGGCTTTTTGCCGAAGCAGTTTGTTGCCGAGTATTGGGCCAGTCGGGCACCGAAACTGAAAGGTTGGACTTTTTACTCATCGCGTCAGCCGTCTGAAGCAGATGGTTGGGGATTCAAGATACATCTGCGTGACTCGAATGAAGACTTCAAACCCATCGAGTTCTGGGTCTGCCCTTATGTGAATGAGGATGAGGAGAAGATCGACATTAAAGTCTGGCATCCAAGCATTCATCGGCTGCCAGAAAACACCCGGTTCATGGCTCTTTTCCTCATTTTAGATGAGTTGCTTGGTGAGCACGGCACACAGAACTGGATCGGTGAAATCAAATTCTCTGAGGAGCATCTCAAAAAATCTATTCCAATCTCAGAACTCCCCGAGTTGATCCAAACCTTGGAGAGAGAGCATGGGTGGAAAAAATATCCGCCCACAGACACCTATTCAAGTTATGAGCTGAAACCTCAAGAGAACGAATGGCTGCGAAGTGACACCTTCGCTGGAACAACCCGCTATTTCGGTCTTCTCAGGCAGTATTTCAACGCAGAGGGGCCGTGTGAGCATCCCTTTCCGGGAGTTGGTTTGGACTATGTTTTTATTTCCATAGCTAGGTCTTACTTTCCCAAGGGGGACGAAGTGAACGGACGCGGGATCATCGAAGACGATATTCTTGCCGCATTGGAGGTAGAAGGCGCCGGAATCTCACTCGGAGGAGCTTCTGGTCATGAAAACCTTTATCTCGACTTCGCCATTTATGATGGAGAACGTAGCATCGAAATCATCAAGTCGGTGCTCAAAAAGCACAAAGTGCCCAAGAAGACCAAAATCCACTTCTTCACCTCAGACCGAGCCAAAGAAGTGATTTCGATTTGATCGGAAGCTTCACAAAAACCGCGCCGTCCGGCTCACTTTGCTCTTCTTCACTTCCTCCGGCGTTCCGGCGGCGACAAGCTGCCCGCCTTCGAGGCCGGCTTCGGGGCCGATGTCGATGAGGTAGTCGGCTTCGGCATAGACGTCGGGGTGGTGCTCGATGACGACGACGGTGTGGCCTTCATCGACGAGGCGATGGAGGACGTCGATGAGACGGGCGACGTCGCGGATGTGGAGGCCGATGGTGGGCTCTTCGATGAGGTAGAGATTGCGCTTCCCGGCCTTGGTGATGCCTTTGAGCTGCTCTTTGATCGTTTTGCCGTCGCCGCTGCGGAGTTCGGTGACGAGTTTGATGCGCTGGGCCTCGCCGCCGCTGAGCGTGGGGCTGGGCTGGCCGAGCTGGAGGTAGCCGAGGCCGGTGTCGGCGAGGAGTTTGAGTGGTCGCGCGATTTTTTGCACGGGCGCGAAGAACTCCGCGGCCTCGGTGATGCTCATGCGGAGCACGTCGCCGATGTGTTTACTATTGTATTCGATTTCGAGCGTGGCGGCGTTGAAGCGCAGGCCGTGGCAGGTTTCACAATGCACACGCGTGGTCGGGAGGAAGGCCATCTCGACCTTGATCTCGCCATTGCCGCCGCAGGTTTCGCAGCGGCCGCCTTCGGTGTTGAAAGAGAAGCGGCTGGCGGTGTAGCCGCGTGTTCTGGCGAGCGGAACTTGAGCAAAAAGAGCGCGGATGTCGTCGAGGATGCCGACGTAGGTCGCGGGGCAGGAGCGGCTGGTTTTGCCGATGGGCGATTGATCGACCTCGTGGACGGTTTGGAGGTTTTCGAAGCCTGAAACGGTCTTCCAGGCCTTCGTGACCTTGATCTTGGCCTTGCTGATCTTTTCGCGAACGGCTGGCGACAACGCGCCGTGCATGAAGCTGCTCTTGCCGCTGCCGCTGACGCCAGTGAGCACGGTCAAACGACCGAGCGGGATGCTGACGTCGATGTTTTTGAGGTTGTTCGCGGTGGCGCCGGTGACGCGGAGCCAACCGTCCTTCGACTTCGCCGATGGAAGAGGTCGGCGGCTACCGCGTGAGGGATGCCGGAGCGGATGCTTGAGGCTTTGGCCGGTGACGCTCTGCTTCGACTTCAAGAGATGCGCCAGCGTGCCTTGCGCGACGACTTCGCCGCCGAATTTGCCCGCACCGGGGCCGAGGTCGAGGATGGTGTCGGCCCGTTTCATCGTCTCGTCATCGTGCTCGACGACGAGGAGGCTGTTTCCTTTGTCGCGCAGGGCGACGAGCGTGTTGAGGAGCTTTTCGTTGTCGCGCGGATGCAGGCCGATGGTGGGCTCGTCGAGGACGTAAAGCACGCCGCGGAGGTTGCTACCGAGCTGCGCGGACAAACGAATGCGCTGCGCCTCGCCGCCGCTGAGCGTGTCGGCGCTGCGATTGAGCTGCAAGTAGCCGAGGCCGACCTCCTGCATGAATTTGAGGCGCTGGGAGATCTCCGCGACGATGTCGCGTGCGATGATGGCCTCCGTGCCTTCGAATTTGAGCGTGGCGATGAGTTTGCCGGCCTCGCCGGCCGTGAGTGAGGCGAAGTCTTGAATGGTGCTTTTTTGAAGCTGCACGGCGCGGCCGATCTCGTTGATGCGGCTGCCGTGGCACGTCGGGCAGAGCTGACGTGGCGCGGCGTTTTCGTCGTCGTCGCTGTTGAAGCGGCGTTCTTCCTCCAACTCGGCTTCGAGCATGGAAACGTCGGCATTGCGCTCGTGGAGATCACGTTTTTGACCGACGTAGCCAAAGCCACGGCAGTCTTTGCACCAGCCGTGCGGGCTGTTGAAGCTGAAGAGACGCGGATCGAGCTCTTCAAACGACAAACCGCAGCTCGGGCAGCTCATTTCGGTGCTGAGCACGTGCATCGCTTTGTCGGCGAGACGCAGCTTGATGGTGCCTTTGCCCATCTTGAGCGCCGATTCGATCCACGGGCGCAGATTGTCGGCATTTTCGCCTTTTCCGACCTTCGCGATGACGGCGTCGATGCTGTGCTCTTTGAAGCGTTCGAGGCGTTTGAAGCCCATCGTCGGTTTGAACTCGCCATCGACCCAAAGGGTCTCGATGCCGTGTTTCGCGGCGTTTTCGGCCACGTCGGTGTGGAAGCCTTTTCGCGCCTTGATGAGCGGTGCGAGCAAATGGCCGCCGCTGGTGCGCAGGTGGCCCTGGATGGTTTTGAGGATGGCTTCGGCGCTTTGTTTTTTGACTGCCACGGCGCATGTCGGGCAATGCTGCGTGCCGAGTTTCGCGAAGAGCAATCGCAGGAAGTGGTAGGTCTCCGTCACCGTCGCCACGGTCGATTTGCCGCCGCCGCGTGAGATGCGCTGTTCGATGGCGACGGTGGGCGGCACGCCAGTGATGAGATCGACTTCCGGTTTCTCCATCTGCTCGACAAAGGTGCGTGCATAGACGGACATCGAGTCGAGGAAGCGCCGCTGGCCTTCCGCGAAGATCAGATCGAAGGCGAGGGAGGATTTGCCGCTGCCGCTGAGGCCCGTGACGACGACGAATTCGTCGCGGGGGATGTCGAGGGAGATGTTCTTCAAATTGTGTTCGCGTGCGCCGCGGATGGAGATCGTGTTTGTAGTTCGGGCTTTAGCCCGTTCAGGCGGCGCAGAGCGGGCTGAAGCCCGAACTACGAACTTAGAACCGAGCACGCTTTGGAGATACCGCCCGGTATGCGACGCACTGCAATCCGCCACGTCCTCCGGTGTCCCCGCGATGACCAAATTACCACCTCCCGCGCCGCCTTCGGGGCCGAGGTCGAGGACCCAATCGGCGCATTTGATGACTTCCAGATTGTGTTCGATGACGACGAGGCTGTTGCCTTCATCGACGAGGCGCTGGAGGAGTTTGATGAGCAGCGCGATGTCATCGAAGTGGAGGCCGGTGGTGGGTTCGTCGAGCAGGAGCAGGCTGCTTTTGCCGGGGGTTTGCGGTTCGAGGAGGTGACCGACGAGTTTGAGGCGCTGCGCTTCGCCTCCGCTGAGCGTGTTGAGCGGCTGACCGAGGCGCAGATAGCCGAGTCCGGCATCAATGACGAGCTGCAGGCTGCGATTGATCGCGGCGACGACGCGATGCTCGATACTGGCGAACCACGGCACGGCATCGTCGATGGTCATGCTGAGCACGTCGTGGATCGATTTGCCGTTGAGCAGGATTTTGAGCGCGTGCGGCTTGTAGCGCTTCCCTTCGCACTCGGGGCAGGTGACGAAGAGATCGCTGAGGAACTGCATCTCGATCTTTTCAAAGCCGTTGCCCATGCAGCGCTCGCAGCGGCCCTCGCCGCTGTTGAAGCTGAAGAAGCCGGGCATGATGCCCTGCGTGGCTGCGTCGTCGCACGCGGCGAAAAGCGTGCGGATGTGATCAAACGCGCCTGTGAACACCGCCGGCGTCGAGCGCGGCGTGCGGGCGAGCGGTGATTGATCGACCATGACCACGCTGCCGAGCTGCTCCCAGCCGCTGATGCTGCCCACGCGTCCGGGTTCATCCTCGCAGACCTCGCCGCGGAGCTTTTGAAGGTTCCGGTAGAGCACATCGTGCACGAGCGTCGATTTCCCGGAGCCGCTGACGCCGGTGATGCAGACGAAGGCGTGCAGCGGGATGTCCGCGTCGAGTTTGCGGAGGTTGTTTTGGCGAGCGCTGCGGATTTTTAAGTGCCCAGTGCTCAGTGCTGAGTGCTCAGTTTTGCTCTTCCGCGTGATTTTGCTTTCACTGAGCACTGAGGACTGAGCACTGAGCACTTTCCGCCGCTCCGTGGGCACAGGGATCGACTTCCGACCAAAAAGATAATCCCCAGTCAGCGATCCCTTCGTCTTCGAGAGCTTCTCCAACGGCCCATTAAAAACAAGCTCGCCACCTTTCTCACCGCGGCCGGGGCCGATGTCGATGAGGTTGTCGGCGGCGTGCATGACGGCCTCTTCGTGTTCGACGACGAGGAGGGTGTTGCCTTTGTCGCGGAGGCCTTCCATGACGCCGATGAGGCGGCCGATGTCGCGGGGGTGGAGGCCGATGCTGGGTTCGTCGAGAACGAAGAGCGTGTTCACAAGCGACGCGCCGAGGCAGGTGGTCAAATTGACGCGTTGCAGCTCGCCGCCGCTGAGGGTGCGCGTTTGGCGATCGAGATTCAGGTAGCCGAGGCCGGCGCGGTCCATGTAGCTGACGCGACTGGCGATCTCATCTCGCAGGAGTTTCGCGGCGTGATCGCCTTCTTTGAGCGGCCAGGTTTGCACAAGCGGATGCAGTTCGCTCACGGGCATACGCCAGAGATCGGCGATGGTGTGCGGGCCGACGCGGAAGGCGTAGGCTTCCTTTTTCAAGCGACCGCCGCCGCAATCACCGCACTCGGTGTAGGCGCGGTAGCGACTGAGGAAGACGCGGACGTGCATCTTGTAGCTGCGCGATTCCATCCACTTGAAGAAGCCGCGCACGCCATACCACTCGCCGCGATTGTAGGCGACCTCAGGATCGGGGTCGGTGCCCTCAATGAGCCAGTGGCGCTCCTCGGGTGTGTAGTCGTCGAGGGGTTTGTGAATGTCGATGCCGCGTTTCCGGGCAGCGCGTTCGAGATCGAGCTGGGATTCGCCGTGGCTGCTGCTTTGGAAAGGGCGCACGAGGCCGAGATTGATGCTCAGCGACTCATCGGGAATCGCTTTGCCGATGTCGATGCCGAGCGTGCGGCCAAAGCCACGGCAGGTGGGGCAAGCGCCAATGGGGGAGTTGAAGCTGAAGAGGCCCGGCGTGGGCGCGGGGAGGGTGATGGAGCAGTCGGCGCAGCTCCAGTCTGTGGAGAAGCTCTTTTGAAGAATGGAGGTGGAAGTGGCAGCGGAGCTGGAGTGCTCAGTGCTCAGTTCACAGTTCTGAGTTTTTGATTTCGCGGCTCTGGACTGAGTACTGGGCACTGAGCACTGAGCACTTGGCTCCATGACACAGGTGACGTGCCCTTTACCAAAGCGGAGGGCGGCTTCGAGGGCTTCGGAGAGGCGGGATTTGGATTTTGGATCCAGCGTGACGCGATCTTGGACGACGAAGAGCTGCGCGGGGAGTTTGCGGGTGCCGAGTTCGTCGGCGCGGATGATTTGGCCGTAGAGCCAGACACGGACGAAGCCTTGCGATTGCAGAAACGCGGCGAAATCGGCGGTGACGGCGTTTTTTGGCACCGGGACCGGAAAGAGGATCAGCGCCTGCGAGCCGGTGTGATGCGTGAGGAGCTCGCGCACGATGCTTTCGGGCGTTTCGGGGCGCACGGGGCGTTTGCAGCCGGGGCAGGTGGCCTCGGCGAGACGCGGGAAGATCATTTTGAGGTAGTCATTGATCTCCGTGATCGTGCCGACGGTGCTGCGCGTGCTGCGCATGTTGTTCACCTGCTCGATGGCAATGGCTGGCGGGATGCCTTCGATCGAATCGACCTTCGGTTTGTCCATGCGCTCGAAGAACTGCCGCGTGTAAGGCGAAAAGGTCTCCACGTAGCGTCGCTGGCCTTCGGCGTAGATCGTGTCGAAGGCGAGGGAGCTTTTGCCGCTGCCGCTGGGGCCGGTGATGACGCTCAACTGGCCGAGTGGCAGGTCGAGATCGATGCCCTTCAGGTTGTTCTGTCGCGCTCCGCGAATGCGGATGGTGTCGGCGATGAGTTTGCGGGCGGTAGTTTTTGCCATGGGAACGGCGATCGTAGCGATGCACCGGAGTGTGGCAAACCGTGCTGAAAATGAAAAGTGCGGCGTGAGTGAATCCGCTTCCTTTGAAACGACGTAGCGCGGCACTCGAAGCCGGGCTATGACGCGGTCATGAATCGTTTCGAGTTCGCGACAGCGCAGAGGATCGTTTTCGGGCGCGGTGTGGTGTCCGAGTTGGAAGGCTTGTGCGCGGGTTTTGGGTCGCGGGTGCTGCTGGTGACGGGCAGTGATCCGAATCGCTTTTCAATGCTGCCCGAGGCAAAACGCTTCGCCGTCCCCGGTGAGCCCACGGTGGGCGATGTGGAGCTTGGGGTGGCTTTGGCGAAAGGTGTGGACGTGGTAGTGGCCATTGGCGGCGGCAGTGTGATCGATGCCGGCAAGGCCATCGCGGCGATGGCGACGCAGCCGGGAAATTTGATGCGCTACATCGAGGTCATCGGCGAAGGCAAATCGCTGGATGCCACGCCACTGCCTTTCATCGCCGTGCCGACGACGGCTGGCACAGGCGCGGAAGCCACGCGAAATGCGGTGATCGCCAGCGAGGCCCATCGCGTGAAAGCCAGCCTGCGGCATGCGAGCATGCTGCCACGTGTGGCGCTGATTGATCCTGAGTTGGCTCGCAGCGTGCCGCCAGCCGTGACCGCGGCGAGCGGCATGGATGCGCTTACGCAATGCCTGGAAGCTTTCGTCTGCTCACGAGCCCAGCCGATGACGGATGCGCTGTGTGTCGATGGCATCCAGCGGGCCGTGAGATCCCTCGAAAAAGCCTTTCTCGATGGAAATGACCTCGACGCCCGCGAGGACATGGCGCTCTGCGCTCTTTACAGCGGCATGGCATTGGCCAACGCGGGCCTCGGTGCCGTGCACGGCTTCGCTGCGCCGATCGGCGGGATGTTTCAAGCACCCCACGGCGCGGTGTGTGCGGCCCTGCTGGCACCGGTTTGGGCGGCGAACGCGAAACGCGTCATGCATCGCGAGAAGTTTGATCGTGTGGATGCCATGCTCGGCGGCGATGCGGTAGCTTGGCTGCGTGAAATGACGAGCCATCTCGGCATTCCGAAATTGAGCGCCTGGGGTCTTGGCGAGGGTGATTTGGATGAAATCGCCCGCAAAGCCGCGGCGGCGAGTAGCATGAAGGCGAACCCGGTGACGCTGGGGCATGAGGAGCTCGTGGGGATTTTGACGCAGGCTTTGTGATTCGCGAAGCGTTCTCGGAGCGCGGCGCTTCAGCGCCGCTTTCGGGCGTTATTTGATCCACACCGGTTCAAACGCGTCCTCCATGTGCAAACGATCCGTTTTGAACCGATAAATGGCCTTCACCATGGCGGGTGTGGTCTCACGCTCAAACCAGCCCGCCGAGCACCACGGATAGTCCTTGGCTTGAGTCACCAGCCCATGCTTCACCGGATTGTTGTGCGTGTAATTTAGCCTCGCTAAGTAGGACGTGCGATGCGTGAGCAAGGTCTCCCAGTAGTTGTGCCATACCTGACGGTCGGGAGTGTGGTCGAGTTTGTTGACCCAGCGAGCGAGTGGTCCATGCAGCGCACGGATCAGCGATGAAAGTGATTCGGCGTCGCTGGTGTTGGAAGGTGACTTGGCGACGAAGTGGTAATGATTGGAGAAGACAGCCCAGGCTTCGAGTCTCCAGCCGAATTGATGGGTGACGGTCAGCAAGCCTCGATGGAGCACTTCCAAGCGGACTGGATCACGGAAATGGTGCTCTTTTTGGTAGGTGGACGCGGTGACGAAATAGATGCCGGGCGCATCCAGCAGATGCGTGGGCGCGTGCGGCCAGGGTGGAGGCTGGTCGGGGCGGCGAGGCATGGTGGGAAGGATTGGTTGGTGGGACGGGACGGCAAGCGATGTTTCGGTGCCCTGGGGCGTGGCGAGAGCGGCGCTAAAGACGCCGCAGTCCGTGGACGCTGTCGCGTGAAAGTTGACGCTGGGACGGGGCGCTTATAGAGGCCCCTCTCTCCACCATGAAATCCTTCCGCCTGAAACGTCTCTTCAATGCCAAGTCCAATCGCTGCTTCGATGTGGCGGTGGATCATGGCTTCTTCAACCAGCCGGGCTTTCTCCAAGGCATCGAAGACATGCGCACGGTGGTGCAGACACTCGTGGATGCGGCACCGGATGCGATCCAGCTCACGCTGGGCATGGCGCGACATCTTCAGGAGATCCCGGGCCGTCATAAACCCAGCCTCGTGCTGCGCACGGACGTGGCGAACATCTATGGCAAGACCTTGCCAGAGAACCGCCGCTTCAGCCTCATGATCGAGGACTGCATGCTGCAGGCGGTGCGCTACGATGCATCCTGCGTGTGCGTGAATCTTTTCCAAATCCCCGGTGCTCCCGAGGTGCATGCGGAGTGCGTGGAGAACATCCTCAAGCTCAAGCCGCAGGCCGATTACTACGGCATGCCGATGATGGTGGAGCCGTTGGTGTTCCAGCCGAATGAAAAAGCCGGTGGTTACATGGTGAATGGCGATGAAACCGCCATCACCTACCTCGTGCGTCAGGCGGTGGAACTCGGCGCGGACATTATCAAGGCGGACCCTACGGACGATGTGAGCCGCTATCACAAGATCATCGAAGCAGCCTCCGGCATCCCCGTGCTGGTGCGAGGTGGAGGTCGCGTGAGTGACCGCGAGATCCTCGAACGCACGCAGGGACTGCTTCAGCAGGGGGCGGCGGGCATTGTGTATGGTCGCAATGTGATCCAGCATCCGAATCCGAAGGGCATCACGCGAGCTCTGATGGCGATGGTGCATGATGGCGCGGGTGTGGAAGATGCTTTGGGCCTGATCTGAGCTGATGGATTGTTGGAGTCATGGAGCGTTGGAGTAATGGCAAAAGACTCCACGTCTCCATCACTCCAACCTAGGCATAAAAAGCCGCAGCGCACTTTCGCACGCTGCGGCGGTAACCGGGCCATTCCTGGCCCAGGTCGTTGGGTAGGGGGGCAGGAATGCCCCAGTTACCTGGATTAGAACACTTCGACGCCTTCGACTTTCTGGCCGGGGATGGCGATGGGATACCAGCCTTCGGCATTCGGCTTGACCGGTGGCTGGCTTTCCGCGGTGATGATGGCGGGCATGTGCTGCACCTTGGAGTTCAGCGCCTGATCCCAGGTGATCTCCTGGCCGCTGTAGGTGGCCATGCGGCCAAGGACGGCGGTCATGGTGCTCTCAGCGCCGTAATAGGCGTTGTTGATCGGCTTGTTGTTGATGATGGCGTCCTGGAGGGTGTCGTGCTCGACCTGGTAGGGGTTTGGATCGCCAGCGTTGCCGCCTTTGTTTTTCTTGGATTTGCCGTCGGCACCGGCTTCGCCACCGCGTGCGGGGCGGTATTTCCAGATGGTGTTGCCCTTGTGATCGACGGCGTAGCACTTGCCGCTGTTGTCGAGGTAGAGCTTGCCTTTGGTTCCGGTGAATTCTTCACGCACGTCCGGCTTGGTGTTGCTCTGGTGACGGCACTGGCTGTTCACGCGGACGCCATTGGCGTAGGTGAACTCGACGTAGTGATGGTCATAAATCTGGCCCCACTTCTTGTCCACGCGCTGCTGACGACCACCCATGCCGGCAGCTTTTTCTGGGTGACCACCGATGAACCAGTTGGCGACGTCGATGTTGTGGATGTGCTGCTCGTTGATGTGGTCGCCGCAGAGCCAGGTGAAGTGATACCAGTTGTTGAGCTGATACTGGAGGTCGTTCATCTCAGGCTTGCGGTCGCGGAACCAGATGCCGCCGCCGTTCCAATAAACCTGACCGGAGACGATGTCGCCGATGATGCCCTGCTCCTTGACCTGCTTCAATGCGTCGAGGTAGCAGTTCTGGTAGCGGCGCTGGAGGCCGACGACGACTTTGAGCTTCTTCTCGTCGGCCACTTTGGCCATTTCGAGCACCTTGCGCACGCCAGGGCTGTCCACGGCGACGGGTTTTTCCATGAACACGTTTTTGCCGGCGTTGATGGCGGCTTCGAAGTGATACGGGCGGAAACCGGGAGGTGTGGTGAGGATGACGAGGTCGCAGGAGTCGATGACCTTCTTGTAGCCTTCGACGCCGTCGTAGATGCGGTCTTCCACCTGCACACGCTCGGCGTGTTTGTTGCGGATGTTGGAGAGAGAGCCTTCGGCTTTCTCTTTGAAGGCATCGCACACGGCGTGGAGCACGAAGTTGGCATTCGGCGTGGTGAGCGCTTGGTCTGCCGCGCCTGAGCCACGGCCGCCGGAGCCGATGAGGCCGATTTTGACGCGGTCGCTACCGGCCACATTGGCCGACTGAGCGACGGTGAGGCCCGTGCTGGCGACGGTGGCCGCCGTAGCACCTGCCGTTTTGGTGATGAAATCGCGGCGCGAGGTGGCCGCAGGAGTGGTTGGTGTATTCATGAGGAGTGTGGAAACGTGGGGACTGAGTGATTTCTGTGCGGGAATGAGAGGGGAAAATGACGAAACCAGAATTCCGAATGACGAAGGAAGGCCGAAATGCGAAGCCCGAACGAGCGGTGAGGCGGTGGTTCGGGCTTCGGGTTTAATTCGTCATTCTGAATTCCTCATTCGTCATTTAAGTCACGCCAGCGCCTTCTGGATGACCTGGATGCCTTCCTCATACACCTGCTCGGTGCTGGGGAAGAAGTCACGCCAGACGCGGGTGGCGGCGGCGAGGTCCGGCAGGGCGCTGCCGAAGGCCTCGATGGTCATCCAGCCGTCGTAGCCAATCTTTTTGAGGTGCTGGATCTGCTCGGTGAGATTGATGTGGCCGCGACCGGGCGTGCCGCGATCGTTTTCACTGATGTGCACATGGTTGAGCTTGCCGGAGGCAAAGACGGTGTCGATGGCCTTGAAGGGGCACTTCTCCTCGATGTTCGCGTGGAAGGTGTCGTACATCGTGCCGAAGTTCGGGTGATCGACACGCTTCACATAGCTGGCGGCCTGCTCCATCGTGTTGAGGAGGTGGCTCTCGAAGCGATTCAGCGCCTCGATGGCGCACTTCACACCTGCCGCTTGGGCGACCGGCGCGATGGCGCGATGCACCTCGGCGGCGTGGTTGAGTTCGGCTTCCGTGGGGAAAGCGCCGGTGAACTGGCCGAGCACCTGGTAGTAAGGTCCGCAAAGCGTCTGCACGCCCGCGTTGTGAGCACATTCGAGCACGCGCTTCAGGTGGTCGATGGCGCCCTGGCGGTTCGCGGCGACGGGGGAGATGGCGTTGTGCGCTTCATCCGGCAAAACGGTCACAGCCGTGCATTCCAGGCCGTTATCCTTGAGCACCTTGCCGATGCTGGCGAAATGGGCGGGATTGCTCACATCGAAAATGGGCAGTTCGACGCCGTCGTAGCCGGCCTTCTTGAGTTTTTCGATGACGGGGTAATTGGCCTCGGTGACGTGGCCCGTGTAGAGAAGGAGGTTGAATCCGATTTTCATGCGAGTGGGGCTGCCAAGCTAGGGACTCACGGGAGAATTGGCAAGGGGCAAAGCGCACCCAGACTTGGCATCGAAGACATGGAGAATGCCGCCCGCCGTCGAAAAATGGCTCCGACACGCGTATGAGTGCGCCGTGATCCGCCCCTTCATCACTTTTGCCCTCGTTTCCTCCGCCTTGGCGGAGCCCATCGACTTTTCCAAGCAGGTCCGCCCGATCCTGAGCGAGAACTGCTTCTTCTGCCACGGCCCCGACGACAAAAAACGTGAGGCGGACCTCCGTCTCGACGACGAAGCCGCCGCGAAGAAGAGCAACGACGGCGTCATCGCCGTGGTGCCGGGTGATCCGGAGAAAAGCGCCCTCATCCAGCGCATCGTGAGCACCGACCCTGATGAGGTGATGCCACCGCCGAAGCAGCACAAGACGATTTCGCCCGCGCAGGTGGCTTTGTTAAAGGAATGGATCAAGCAGGGCGCGAAGTGGGGGAAGCATTGGAGTTATGAGAAGGTGGTGAGGCCGCCGGTGCCCGCAGGCGCCAAGAACCCGGTGGATGTGTTTCTGGCGGCACGTCTGAAGAAGGAAGTGCTGTCGTTTTCTCCGCCGGCGGACCGCGCGCCGCTGGTCCGCCGTGTGGCGCTCGATTTGACCGGGCTGCCGCCGACGCTGGAGGAGCTGGCGCGGTTTGATCGGTCGGATCGGTCCGATCTGACCGATGCGGTGGATTTCTATCTCAATAAACCGGCTTACGGCGAGCACTGGGCGCGCCAATGGCTGGATCTCGCACGCTACGCGGATTCCTCCGGCTATCCGAGTGATCAGCCGCGGGAGATTTGGGCTTACCGGGACTGGGTGATTCGGGCGCTGAATGCGAACATGCCGTTTGATCAGTTCACCATCGAGCAGCTCGCGGGAGATTTGCTGCCGAACCCGACGGACGACCAGCTCATCGCGACGGCGTTTCATCGGAATACGATGACGCAGAACGAAGGCGGCACGGACGATGAGGAGTTCCGCAACGCGGCGATCATCGACCGCGTGAACACGACCTTCGCGGTGTGGATGGGCACCACGATGGCCTGTGCGCAGTGTCACACGCACAAATACGATCCCCTCACGATCCATGAGTACTTCCAGTTCTACGCTTTCCTCAATCAAAGTGCCGATAGCGACAAAAAGGACGAGGTGCCGCTGCACAGCTTTGACACGCCGGAGCTGAAAAAGCAGCGCGAGTCGCTCCAAGCCGAGATCGCGGCATTGGAGTCGAATTTCACGAAACCGGACGCCAAATGGCTCGCGGGGCTGGAGGCGTGGGATCGCGGTTTTGCGCGTGATTTGGGCTGGCAGAGCCCGAAGCCGGTGAAAGTGAGCGAAAGCGACGCGAAGATCGAAAACGACGGCCGCGTGATTCTCGCGAAGAACCAGGACACGGCGAGCTACACGATCGAATTGCCGCTCGCGGGCGATAAACTGAGCGCGTTGAGGCTCGAAACGGCTCCGCAGGCTGGATTCGGCAATTTTGTGCTCACCAGCCTCAGGGCCAAGGTGGTGCCGCCGGATGCCAAAGCGGCTCCGCAGGCCCGCTTTGTGCGCGTGGAGCTGCCGGGAGCTAAAAAGATGCTGCAACTGGCCGAGGTGCAGGTTTTCAGCGGCGCGGAAAACATCGCGCCGAAGGGCGTGGCGAGTCACAGCAGCCAGTATCAGGATGCCGCGGCGAAACGTGCCAACGATGGCAACACCGACGGCGACTACAAAAAGGGCAGCGTGTCGCACACGAGCGGCAACGACAACGATCCGTGGTGGGAGGTCGATCTGAAGGCCGCGAAGCCGGTGGATCGCGTGGTGGTGTGGAACCGGCTCGATGGCGTGAGCAAGCGTCTCGATGGCTTCCGCGTGGTGCTGCTCGATGAGAAGCGTCAAATCCTGTGGAAGAGCGATCCGACACCCGCGCCGGAGAAGGAAAAAGCCTTCGCGGTGAGCGGTCCAGTGCCGCTGAGCTTCACGACGGCGCTGGCGGATTTCTCGCAGAGCGGATTTGAGGCGACGAAGTTCCTCGAAGCCAAGAGCAAGGGCTGGGCGGTCGGTGGCGCGGCCGAAAAGCCGCACACGCTCACGCTTTTGACGAACTCGCCTATCGCGGTGCCTGCGGGTGCGAAGCTGCGCGTGCTCTTGGAGCAGAAGAGCGAGTTCAAGCAGCACACGCTCGGCAACTTCCGCCTGAGTTTCACCGGCGATGCCCGCGTGCAGCAGGCGGCGAAGATTCCCGCGAATGTGATCGCCGCGCTGGCGCAGCCGAAACGCACGCCGGAGCAGCAGAAGGTCATTGCAGATTATTATGTGCGAAACATCGCGAAGGAATCCGCCGCCGAGCGCACGCGTCTTGCGGCAGCGAACAAGGAGCTCGCGGCGATGAAGCCGGTGACGGTGCCGATCATGCGTGACCTTGATCCGAAGCAGCGTCGCGTGACGAAAGTGCAGCTCCGTGGCAACTGGCAGTCGCTCGGCGATGAAGTGAGCGAGGCCACGCCGGCTGTTTTCAATCCTCTGCCCGCGAATGCACCGCGCAATCGCCTCACGATGGCAAAATGGCTCGTGAGTCGCGACAATCCGCTCACGGCTCGCGTGACGGTGAATCGTTTGTGGGAAAGCCTCTTTGGCACCGGCATTGTGCGCAGCAGCGAGGAGTTTGGCAGCCAGGGCGATCTGCCGTTTCATCCCGAGTTGCTCGACTGGCTCGCCGCGGAGCTGATGGATAGTGGTTGGGATGTGAAGCACTTGCTGAAGCTGATGCTGACGAGCCAGGCGTATCAGCAGAACTCCAAATCGACGCCCGAACTCAACGAGCGTGATCCGGACAATCGCCTGCTGGCCCGCGGACCGCGTTTTCGTCCGACGGGCGAGCTGCTGCGCGACCAAGCGCTCGCGGTGAGCGGCTTGCTTTCCGAGAAAATGTATGGCGTGCCGGTGCGGCCGATGACGCCGAACCTCGGCCTCAGCACCGCGTTTGGTCGCAGCAACGACTGGGAGGTCAGCAAAGGCGAAGACGGGCATCGTCGCAGCCTTTACACCGAAGTGCGCCGCAACTCGCCGTATGCGAGCTTCACGACCTTCGATGCGGGCAACCGCGAGGTCTGCCTGATCCGCCGCAGCCGCACGAACACGCCGCTGCAGGCCTTCGTGACGCTGAACGATCCCGTCTTCCTCGAAACGCATCAGGCGATGGCGCGGCGGCTTGTGCGTGAGGCCAAAACGCAGCCGGAGCGGCTCTCACGGCTGTTTAAGCTGTGTCTGGCGCGTGAACCTAGTGTGACCGAATTGACCACCTTGACCCAATTGTACGCCGAGAGCGTGGCAATGTATCGGGCGGATGCTGCGGCGGCCACGAAGATGGCCACGGAACCGCTGGGACCGGTTGAAGCCGGCGCTGATGTCGTCGAACTCGCCGCCTGGTCCGCGGTGGCGAATGTGGTCATGAATCTGGATGAGTTTTTGATGCGGAGGTGATTCAATCCCAAGCCATGGCCGCCAAAAAATCCATCGACATCCCCATTCACACCGTTCGCGGCCAGCGTGTCGTGCTGGATTCCGATCTGGCGGCGCTATATGGCGTGACAACAGGCCGTTTTAATGAGGCGGTGAAACGCAATGTGAAGCGTTTCCCCGAAGATTTTGCTTTTCAAGTCAGCCCTGAGGAGATGCTGCTTTTGATATCGCAAAATGCGATATCAAAGACGAAGGGCCGAGGCGGACACCGCAAACCACCCCGTGTCTTCACCGAACACGGTGCCCTCATGGCCGCCTCGGTGCTGAACAGTGACCTAGCCATCTCCATGAGCGTCTATGTCATCCGAGCCTTCATCGAAATCCGTGAGCAAATCGCCGCGAATGCCTCGATACTCAAGCGTCTGGCCGAGATCGACAACACGCTCCTCATCCACGACGCTTCCCTTCGCGACATCTACAAAAAGCTGATGCCTCTTTTGGCTCCGCCACCTTCAGCGCCCCGCAAACAGATCGGATTCCATCCCTGACCACTCGCCAAACTTGAGGTCACAATTTGTGACCTCAAAGGCAAATCCCCCATGAACCCCATCCTCCACGACAAACTCCAGCTCACGACGCGGCGCACCTTTTTGGGCAATGCGGGGCAGTTCAGCCTGGGCGCGATTGCTTTGCACGCGATGCAGCAAGACTCCGCGGCGATGCCGCAGGCGGCGAATCCGATGCTGCCGCGCAAGACGCATCACGCGGCGAAGGCGAAGCGCGTGATCTACCTGCACATGTCGGGTGCGCCGCCGCATCTCGATCTGTTTGATTACAAGCCGGAGCTGGTGAAGCGCAGCGGGCAGGATTGCCCAGATTCGATTCTCAAAGGTCGGCGCTTTGCCTTCACCACGGGCGTGCCGAAGCTGATGGGCACACCGCGCACCTTCGCGCGGCATGGCAAGGCAGGGATGTGGATGAGCGATGCGTGCCCAAACTTCCACACGATCGCGGATGAGATCTGCATGGTGCGGTCGATGACGACGGATCAGTTTAATCATGCGCCGGCGGAGTTGCTGCTGTTCACCGGGCATGCACGGCAGGGGCGGCCGTCGATGGGCTCGTGGGCGACGTATGGGCTGGGCACGGAGAATCAGGATTTGCCGGGTTTTGTGAGCCTCATCTCCAGCGGCACACAGCCGAGCGGTGGCCAGGGATTGTGGGGCAGCGGCTTCATCCCGAGCGTGTATCAAGGCGTGCAATGCCGCAGCAAGGGCGATCCGGTGCTCTTTGTGAGCGATCCGGCGGGGATGAATCGCGAGATGCGGCGCAAGACGCTCGATGTGCTCAACCAGCTCAATCAGCAGCAGGTGGCGGAGCTCGGGCATCCGGAGACGGTGACGCGCATCGCGCAATACGAGCTGGCGTATCGCATGCAGGCGAGCGTGCCGGAGGTGATGGACATCTCGAAGGAAAACGCGGCCACGCTGGAGGCCTACGGCGCGAAACCGGGCGAGGCGAGCTTTGCCAACAACTGCCTGCTGGCGCGTCGGCTCGTGGAGCAAGGCGTGCGCTTTGTGCAGCTCTTTGACTGGGGCTGGGACTTCCACGGCACGGGTGAAGGTCTGGGCATCACCACCGGTCTGACCACCAAAATGGCCGCGACAGACAAACCGGTTTCCGCTTTGATCAAGGACCTGAAACAGCGTGGCCTGCTCGAGGACACGCTGGTCATCTGGGGCGGCGAATTCGGCCGCACGCCCTTCCGCGAGGGCCGCACGGCCGCGAGCAAGGTGCTGGGCCGCGATCACTACCCGGACTGCTTCACGCTCTTCATGGCCGGCGGCGGCGCGAAGGCCGGCTTCGACTACGGCAGCACCGACGAGCTCGGTTTCAGCATCGCGGAGAACAAAGTCCACGTGCACGACTTCCAAGCGACGGTGATGCACCTGCTCGGCTTCGATCACGAACGGCTGACGTATCGCTTCCAAGGTCGCGATTACCGCCTCACGGACATCCACGGGCATGTGGTGAAGGATTTGCTGGTGTGAGCCTTGCCTGCGGGCGCTGAGCCTGCATGATGCTTGCCGATGATCTTATTCTTCCAGCAATGGCGCGGCGAGCTGCTGAAGCTCTTCGCCCGCCGCCGCACCTACATTGGGTTTGGTGTCTTTGTGGCTCTGGAGGCACTTCTCTTGCTGCGCATCCATTTCAAAGGCATCACAGCGTTACGGCAGTTCATCATAGGAGCAGGCGGTGCGGTCGATTATTACTTCTCCGCGTTAACCGTGGCCTTTCTTATCGTTTCATTCTCGGTTTTCCTTCTTGGAGCACTTTACCTGACGTTGGTGGCCGGAGACATTGTCGCCAAAGAAAGCGAAGATGGTCACATGCGTTTGCTACTCGCTCGACCGGTGAGCCGATTCCGACTCTTGTTCATCAAATACCTCACCTGCAGCTGCTATGCGGTCTTTCTGATCCAGTTTCTAGCTTGGACCGCCTTTGTCCTTGGCCTCCTACTACGTGGCTGGGGCGGTGGATTCTTCTTCTGGACACTCGATGCGCCCTTCGTGAGCCTCTTCGAGTGGGGCGAGGGCTTGCAACGTTATGCGGTGGGCACGCTCGCCATGGGATTCTGCATGACGGTGATGAGTAGCATGGCCTTTTTTCTCTCCTGCTTCCCCATCAAGCCTGCGGCCGCCACCATCGGCGCGTTGTCTTACATGTTGGTGGACTTCATTTTGAGGAACAATGATTTCATGGAGGGGTATAAACACCTTCTCATCACTCAGCACATGTCGGTGTGGATTCAATTTATGGCCGAGAGCGTCAACTGGCCGCTCGTGTTCCGAGGAGCCGCGGTGCTTATGGCCACCAACATCACTCTCTTCACCCTCGGCTACGCGGTGTTTGAATCCCGCGATCTGAAATCATGAACATCATCAACAACATCCGTCAGCTCCGCTCCTGGACGAGCATCAATCGAGGCACGCGGTGCGTCTTCGTGCCCACCATGGGAGCGCTGCACGAGGGCCACGCGGCTCTCATCCGTGCTGCTCGCGAGCTCGCTGGGCAGTCGGGCAATGTCATCGTGAGCATTTTCGTCAATCCCACGCAGTTTGGGCCGGGGGAGGATTTTTCGAAGTATCCCCGCACCCTGATCGAGGATCTCGGTCTCTGCCGTGACAACGGCGCGGACGCCATTTTTGCCCCGAAGGCCGAAGATCTGTATCGGGCGGACCGCAGCCTCCAGCTTTTCGAGACGAGCCTATCGAAGACGCTTTGCGGCACCAGCCGTCCGGGCCATTTCGACGGGGTTTGCACCATCGTGGCCAAGCTTTTCAACCTGGTACAGTGCGATGATGCGGTGTTTGGCAAAAAAGACTACCAGCAGCTCGCCATCATCCGACGCCTGGTGCGTGATCTCGATTTCAATGTCGTCATCCATGGCATCGAGACCGTGCGTGAGGCGGATGGTTTGGCGATGAGCAGCCGAAACCGCTATCTCACGGACGAAGAGCGTGCGCAGGCCCCGGTGCTCCGTGCGGCGCTGCTGAAGGCCCGCGAAGCTTACGTCAAAGGCGGCGAGCGTGACGGCAAGGCTCTCCAACGTCTTGTGCTTGAACAAATCGCCGCCGGAGCCCCTGCGGGCCGTGTGGACTACGTGGAGGTCGTGGATGCCAGCACGCTGCAAACGCCGACGGAAACCACGGAGCTTGTTTTGATCGCCGTGGCGGTGTTTTTTGGCTCAGCGAGGCTCATCGACAATATCGAGCTGAACTAGAAAGCTCACTCCACCTTGAGACCATGAGCAGACGATTGACCATCTGGATCGCTGTGGGACTTTCGATCCTGTTGTGGCTGTTCTGGCTCGTCTTCACAACAAGTAGGAGCTTGGACCCTTCGCCGTGGATGAAACAGGGAAGCTCGCTTTCTCAGCTCGGCATCGTTCTTCGAGCCTACCTGGTGCAGCACGGCGATCGCATCCCGGAGAGCGTCGAATCACTTCGAGCATGGTCTGCCGCCATTCCCGAATTCAAGGAGGCTGCGGACGCCTCGTTTTGGTGGTTTCTCGATCCTGAATCAGGGGACAAAATAGCGTGGGGCATGAGCAGGGACGGAAAGGGTCCGCTGCTCTATTCCCCCCGGACTTTTGTTGTAGAAAAAACGGGGGTCGAGACCCGGCTGATCCTTTCGGAAAGTAACACGGGTGCCTTTCGTTACGAGTTTGTGGCTGAGGAGGAACTCCGACGCCGCAGAGAGGAGGCATCACGGCGAGAATTGACGCAAGCATTCCAGCAGCTCGTTCCCATTGCGAATGATGTTGAGGCCGATTCCTGCCTGCGTGCCGCCAAGCGAGGTGACATGGGAGCGGCGGTCCGATTGGTGCGCTGGTTTGAGGATCATCATCAATCTGATCAAGCGATGTACTGGCGGACACGATGGACGGAAGCTCGAAATTCCGGGATCGTGAGCTGGCCTCTGCTGCCGCCGCCGTTTTCTCGATACTACATCAACAATGAAGACGATGCTCTCCAATCCGAGAAGGCGGCGTCCCTTGGTGACTTGGAGGCCATGGAGGGCCTGGCTTCATGGTATCGGGAGCACGGTCTTCGAGAAAAATCCGAACATTGGGCAGAACGGTGGATGGAAGAAATGCGTCGTCGAGGCATGGGGCAGCTGCAGCGTGCCACGAAGTAGCCCTGTTTAGGGCTTGCTGGTTGCTTCGTGGCCGATTGCCGGGAAGTTCAGGTTCAATGAGTGAAAAACATGTGATCATCCTCGGCGGCGGCTTTGCCGGTCTCGCCTGTGCCAAAGGTCTCGATGATGAGCGCTTTCGTGTGACGCTGGTGGATCGTTGGAATCATCATCTGTTCCAGCCGCTGCTGTATCAGGTGGCCACCGGTGGGCTGGCAATGACGGAGATCGCGCAGCCACTGAGATCGATCCTTTCGGAGCACAAAAACGTCACGACGATCATGAACGAGGTCACGCGGATCGATGTGGACGCACGGCAGGTGCATCTGAAGGATCGCGTGCTGGATTACGACTTCCTCGTGATCGCGATGGGGGCCAAGACGAGCTACTTCGGGCATCCGGAATGGGAACCGCACACGCTCGGGCTCAAGAGCCTCGATGATGCGATGGCGATTCGCCGCAAGGTGCTGCTGGCTTTTGAGAAGGCGGAGTCGTCTGCTGATCCGGCGGAGATCGAGCGGCTGCTGACGATGGTCGTGGTGGGTGGTGGGCCGACAGGTGTGGAGATGGCGGGCTCGCTGGCGGAACTGGCGAAGGTGGTGCTCAAAGATGATTTCCGCCGCATCGATCCGGCACAAGCACGCGTGCATCTCATCGAGGCGGGACCGAAGCTGCTGCCGATGTTTCCCGGCGAGCTGCCCGAATACACTCGCAAGCGTCTCGAACGCATGGGGGTGACCGTTCACCTCAACTGCCCGGTGAAGGATGTGGGCGCGGGCTTTGTACTCGCGGGAGATCAGCGACTCGAAACGGATCTTGTGGTATGGGGCGCAGGCGTGGAGGCCAGCGAGGTGACGCGCACGCTGGCGGGCATTCCGCTGGATCGCGGCGGGCGCATTGAGGTGCTGCCGGATCTGAGCCTGCCGGGTCATCCCGAAGTCTTCGCGGCGGGTGACATCGCGAGTTTGACGGACAAAAACGGCGTCAAAGTGCCGGGCGTGTGTCCGGCGGCGATTCAGATGGGGCAGTTCATTGCCAAGATGATCGTCGAAGAGCCGCTGGGAGAGTCGCGGCCGGCGTTTGGCTATTGGGACAAGGGCAGCATGGCCACGATCGGCCGCAGCGCCGCAGTGGTGAGCTTTGCCGGGTTGCAGGTGAAAGGCTTCATCGCCTGGCTGATGTGGCTGTTTGTGCATCTGCTTTTCCTGATGGGCATGCGAAATCGTGCCTCGGTCTTCCTGCATTGGGTGTGGTCCTACTTTACCTGGCAGCGCGGGGCGCGGGTGGTGCAGTCGTCGTCGTGAGGCTGGATGTGGAAGAGGAGGTGAGTGGTTATGAGGCACGTCGGACGTTTGCGGCTACGAAGGCGCTCACTGGCGTCTCGTAGCGGACGTCGTGAGACTTCCCCTAAACTCGCCAAGGGGTTCACTTCGTCGCGAGCGCGATGGCATCACGAATTTGGGCTAAAGCCCAAAAGGGTCACAGAATCGTTTCACACGGCCCAACGGTCGAAACTAGACAAGACCCTGGGCTATGGCCAACTCGACTTGCTATGCTTCGTTCTCGTGCGCTTGGTCTGGCAACGCTTTGCTGTCTTACGGCATCGTGTCGCCCTACTCGGGTGCAATTAACGAAGACACAGGCGGCACGGGAGCCGGGCATCGTTTGGGTTCAACTTCGTGGTGCCAACGTTCTAGTGCCAAGTAAGGATCAGGAAGAATGGAATATCCGTGAGACGGTCATTTGGCAGAGGCTACTTGAACTGGCTGCCTGGAAGCCAATGCGTGCTTTAGAGTGCCACCTGAGGATCTACAAGACCCCCGAAGAAGAGTGTTCCAACTATGGCGATGAAGCGGCAACTTCGGGACGACCTTACGATGCGTTGGCAATTCAACCACCCCCGCCGCCGCCTCCTAAACCCGTTCGACTTCAACCGTCAGCGGAGTTTCTGCAGCGATTCGCAAGTCATCATTCGATGATCATCAAATCTATTTCTGGAGGGGAAGAGGTTTCCTTCCTAGCTGCGACCGACTCTGTTCTAGACGAGAATCAGGCGATAATTGATGTCGGTGATATTCTTTGGCTTGGACGAAATCAGGCCGAGGTGCCTTCCAATGGGGGAACCTACTACCTTTGGAAAGTGGGTGGAATCTGGCAGGTCTTTGGTCGGGAAGATGGAGTCTGCGCATGTGAATGAACCGCATACTTATGGGAACAACTGTTCACTTCGCCGCCAGCGTCTTCTTCCACTCCTTCGGCGCACCAGGAAGCGTCTCGGCGAGGATGCGGCGGATGTGGCCGCGTTCGCTTGTGCCGAGGTAGGCGTAGCTGCCGGAGGTGTCCTTGCCGTCGAGGACGTTCCAGAGGCGGGCGAGCACGGTTTCCTTCAGCGGCGCGGTGAGGTGCTGGAAGGTGAGGGAGTAGATCATGTAACTGCAGCGATGCTTGAAGAGGCGGTTGAGGAGCTGAAAGTCCTTCAAGCTGCGGCCGTCGCTGCTCTGCGGGGCTTTTTTGACGAAGGCGGTCTGGAAGGCAGGATCGCCCTCGATGCCACCGTCGGGCAAAGCGGCTTCGTCTTTGAAAAGAAGCGCGTCGAGCACGTCCTCGGCGCAGTGATCGATGATGCGGCGGGCGGTGCCGACAGGCTCGGGCGTGATGGTCTCGCCGAGCTCACGCTGGAGGCTCGTCTGCATGTGCATGGCACGCATGGAGGTGTGGTTGGCCTTGGTGAGGATGTTTTGTACGCTCGTCTGATGCTCCAGGACCATGAGGGCCACGATGTCGCTCGTCTTGCGCTTGTAGGGGGAGGTGTCGAAGAACTTGCCGAGGTTGGAGATGTTGGCGCCGAGCTTGAAATCGATGTCCACGCTCTGGTCTTTGTTCTCGATGGCGGTCACATTGCCGCGATGAAGCACATCGCCGTGCCTGCCGGTGACATACCAGCCGCCCCAGCGGTCGCTGAACGGCGTGGTGGTATCGACGACGGTGCTGCCCTGGCTCATGATGGGATGGCCTTCGGGGCCGGGAAACACGGAGCGCACGAGCACCCCGGGCACCTCGGGCGTGAACGGGCCGCCGTGGCAGCTCAGGCAGCTTTGATCCCGCTGAAAGTGCAGCGGCTTGGAGGGTTCCTCACGCGGATCGAGCAGGTAAAAGATGGGGCCGAGCTTTGGATCGACGGTGGAGACTTCGATGGCTCCGCCGACGCTGTAACCGAGGTAGGCATTGTCGCCGAAGTAAACGACTCGCGGCGTGCGCGGGCTGATGAGGTCGTTCTGCTTGCTGGTCTTGGAGAAGACCATCGTTTGAGATTCCGGCAGCACGCCAAACTCCTTCATCACGCCTGCCAGCACGCTCCAGGCGTCGGTGCGGTCGATGTTGACCTTACCGGAAGCCATGAGGCGTTCGAGGCGCTGCGCGGCATCGTTGGGCGTGGTGTCGGAGTAATGGATGGGGGCGTTTTCGTATTCGTTTTCAGCCTGCGCGGCGGTGGCGAGCAGGTGGAGCGTGACGAGGCAGCCTGTGAGAAGCGTTTTCATGACGATGGAGAGATCAAAAGGCGCTGCATGCGGGAGCCATCGGTGCCGGCGACAAGATCACGCAGCGTGTGGCGATCCAGCGTTTCGTAGAAGGCGCTTACGGCCTGCGCGAGTGCGCCTTTGAGGCGGCAGGAGCCGTTGATAACGCAGGTGTTGTGCTCCTTGTCGAAGCACTCGACAATGGGCGGTGTGCCTTCGGTGCGGCGCACGACCATGCCCAGGCGGATGTCCTCCGGCTTCATCGCCAGCGAGATGCCGCCGCCGCGTCCGCGACGGGTTTCGAGGTAGCCGAGCTTCGCGAGGTAGTTCACCACCTTCACGAGGTGATGGCGGGAGATGTCATAGGCCTCCGCCACCTCGCTGAGGGAAAAACTTTCGCCCTTCAACGCGGCAAACATGAGCACGCGGAGGGAATAATCGGTGAAGAGGCTGAGTCGCATGACCCGCTTTACAGGCGGGCGGCGGATAAACTTGCACGCGAAGTGCATCTTTGCCGAACTCATGCCAAGCGAGGCGCAGTGGGCAGCAAGATCGAGCAGGACGGGGGAGGCGGGGCGATGGAGTAGTGGAGTAGTGGAGTGGTGGAGTGGTGGAGTGGTGGAGTGGTGGAGTATTGGTTGGGCCCATCACTCCAGTGCTCCACCGCTCCAACAAAAAAGCCCGGGCATTGCTGCGCCGGGCTTCGTGAGAAAATCGAGCGTGAGGCTCAATGTTTGCAGGTCTTGCAGTCGGTGGTCTTCTTGCTGTCGCAGCAGGCGGAGGTGCCGGATTTGCAGCATTCTTTCTTCGGAGCGAAGGGGCAGGATTTGCAGCTCGAGAGGCTGAAGACGGCGGCAATGAGGGCGAGGGTGGCGAGTGATTTCATGCGTGTGGTGGTGTTGTTGGATGAGATGAAGCGGCCGGACGTGGCCGGGTTCGCTGATGGATACGATCATGCCAAGCAGGCTTTATTCCTGGCAAGCACGAAATCTCAGGAATGGGCCGGTTTTACCTTCTCAGCGAGCTCGCGGGTGCGTTTTGCCAGCTCCATGCGGTGGCCGATTTCCCAAATGCCCCAACTGGCCACATAACCCACCACGGCGCAGATGGCCCCGAGCACGAGACCGCCGATGAGCATCACGGGCGCATGCTCCTTCAGCACCATCCAGGCCTCAATGGCGGAATCCGGCAGGTGATCCGGAAAAGGCGTGGTGGGCACGGCGGTGTAGAAGCTGAGGAACCACTTGCCGATGGCATACTCAGCGGAGGCCAGCAGCGGCACAGTCACGGGATTGCTCACCCAGCACATCGCCAGGGCGATGGGGATATTTACCCGAAAGAGAGCGCACACGATGGTGGCGGTGGGCATTTGGATGGGCAGCAACTGCAGCGTGATGAAGGAGCCGACGGCCATGCCTCCGGCAAAGGTATGCTGCGTGGGTTTCCACACACGCTTGTCGAGGAAGTGGCGGGCGAACCAGCGCATTAGCGGGCGACGGCGTAGCTTGCGCGGGTGTTTCAGGAAACGATAGGTTTGGAAAACCGACCGGCGAAACCAGGCTTGTAGTTTAATCAGCATCTCAATGTTTTCCAAGGAAGGTCCAGGCCAGCAAGCCGCCACCGAGAGCGATGCGATACCAGGCAAATCCGTTGAAGGTGTGGGACTGTACGAAGCGAATGAGCCATTTCACCACGACGAAGGCGGAAATCGCCGAAACAAGCGTGCCGAGAGCCACCATGCTCCAGTCTTCACCTGCTGCTTCGCCGTCTTTGAAGGCAGAGAGAATTTTGTAACCGCCCGCCGCGAGCAGCGTGGGAATGCCCAGCAGAAAGGAAAATTCCGTCGCGGCAGGCCTCGCGATGCCCAGCGCCATCGCCATGAGAATGCTCGCTCCCGAGCGTGAGGTGCCGGGAAACACCGCCGCGAGCAATTGAGCGGCGGCGACGGCGATCACGACCGTCCAGGTGATGCTCGTGATGCCTTCGCGGCCCTTTTGCATCGCCTCCAACGCGAGGATGACGATGCCGCCGATCAGCGTGGCCCAGGCCACAGGTGGAATCGTCTCCGGCAGCTCGATGTCGAGCTTCTTGATCACGAGGCCGCCGGCTGCCGTGATGAAAAAGGCCACCGCGAGCTTCGCGAGGTAGTCCTTCGTGGCCGGATCGCTCAGGGAGGTGGCGAGCTGTTTCACACGCTGCGTGAAAACGGCCAGCACGGCCAGCACGGCCCCGCTTTGGATCACCACATTGAAGAGATCGCTCTTCGCCGGCAGCCAGCCGAGGTTCTGCGGGATCAGCAGATGACCGGTGGAGGAGATGGGCAGGAATTCAGTGACACCTTCAATGATGCCGAGGAGGATGATCGCGAGCCAGTCGGGCATGGGCGGGTGAGGTGGAGAAAGCAGGGTGCGAGACAGGAAAGGGCGACTTTCCGCTTCGCCAGCCATCTTGCAAGGTCGTAGTCCGCGAGTCCACTCGCGGCGAACGTCGTTTGGTGAGTTTTCAGACGCAAAGCCCAATCATGCCCCCAAGCCTCCACGTAGGCGCTGGAGCGAGAAGTCACTCACTTACCGTCGCGAGAGGATTCCCTTCGAGGCTTCACAGCGCGGACGAGGGATTACTTCTTCGCGAAGAAGTTCGCCAGATTTTGAAGCTGGCCGCCGCTGGCGGGCCGCATGGCGGCCTGGATGACCTGCTCTTGCAGGGCGCAGAGCTCGCGGATGCCTTTGCGGCTGACTTCAAGCATGGAATCGAGCTGTGGCTGGGTGAAGGTGGATTCTTCGCCGCTGCCTTGGATCTCCACGAAGTCGCCGTCCTCGGTCAGCACGACATTGCAATCGACATCAGCGGCGGCGTCTTCGACGTAGCAGAGGTCGAGCAGCGTCTCGCCTTTCACGATGCCGGCGCTGACAGCGGCGACCTTCTTCTTGAGTGGCTGACGGGTGATCTTGCCCTTTTCGAGCAGCCGATTGCAGGCGATGGCCGCAGCGACGCAGGCCCCGGTGATGGACGCGGTGCGCGTGCCGCCATCGGCCTGCAAGACATCGCAATCGATGTTCAGCGTGCGGGAGCCAAGCTTTTCGAGATCGATCACCGCGCGAAGACTGCGACCGATGAGCCGCTGAATCTCCGTGGAGCGGCCATCGGGCTTGCCGCGGCTGCTTTCACGCTCTTTGCGG
Organism: Akkermansia muciniphila; assembly: GCA_943373155.1. Classification (GTDB taxonomy): domain Bacteria; phylum Verrucomicrobiota; class Verrucomicrobiia; order Verrucomicrobiales; family Verrucomicrobiaceae; genus Prosthecobacter. Next base: position 93,036 of record CALSBJ010000013.1, read on the forward strand.
TCCAGCGTGGAATACGGCAACATCGAGTACTCGGCCGTGAGCCAGCCGCCTTTGACGTTTTGCACCTTCATCCAGCGCGGCACATCTTCCTGGATCGTGGCCGCGCATATGACGCGTGTGTTGCCAAACGCGATCAGCACCGAGCCAGCGGCGTGCGGGGCGACATCGACGATGAAGTCGATTTGGCGGAGTTGGTCGGGCTGGCGGTTGTCAGGGCGATTCATTTTAGATTTCTGATTTTAGATTTCTGATTTGGCCTCCAATCGCCAACCAAATCAGCAATCAGAAATCCAAAATCAGAAATTACTTCGGCTGATGCATCGCGATGCAGTGGAAAGCACCGCCTTCGGTGACGAGGTCCTTGGCCATCATGGAAATGATTTCTCGGCCGGGGAAGCATTCGGCGATCTTGTCCTCGGCTGCGGCGTCTTTCTTCTTGTTGCCGAAGAGGGGGACGATGACGGCGTTGTTGAGGATGAGGAAGTTCGCGTAGCTGGCGGGCAGGCGGCTGAGGCGCCAGTCCTTCATTTCGATGGCCTGAGGCATTTCGATCTCGATGATCTCCAGCTTGCCACCGTCGGGAGCCTTCACGTCGTCGAGACGCTCGCGGATTTCTTTGAGCACCTTGTGGTTCGGGTCGGTGTCGCGTGGCTCGACCATGCAGATGACGGCGTCTTCACGCACGAAACGCACGAGATCGTCGATGTGGCCGTCGGTGTCGTCGCCTTCGATGCCTTTTTTGAACCAGACGACGTCTTTGACGCCGAGCATGGCCTTCAGTTCCTTCTCCACATCGGCCTTGTTGCCGGGTTTACCGCCGTGACGGTTCGGATTGAGCAAAACGGACTCGGTGGTGAGCAGGGTGCCCTTGCCGTTCGTTTCGATGGCACCGCCTTCGAGGATCATTGAGGAGGTGAAGCGCTCCATGTTCAGCACCTTGGCGGCCTTTTCCGGGATGGCGTTGTCGAGGTCCCACGGGGCGAATTTGCCGCCCCAGGAATTGAATTCCCAGTCGGTGATGGCCAGCTTGCCGGTTTCGTTGTGCTTGATGAAGATCGGGCCGTGGTCGCGGCACCACACGTCGTTCGTGTTGTGCTCGTAGATGTCCACCTGGGAGAGATCGCCCTCGTTATCGGCGATGGAGAGGCGGATGTTCATGTGGGCGAGCATCGGGGCATTGATGCGCACGCGCTCGTAGCGGCTAATGACGCTGGCGATCTCGCCAAATTTGTCCTGAAGCTTGTGGAAGGTCTTGGGGCAGCTTTCCTTGTTGGAAGGCCACGAAAGCCAGATCGCCTCCTGCGGTTCAAATTCGGCGGGGAGACGGTAGTTCTGCGGGTAATTAGCTTTGCTCATCCAGGTAGCGTTTGGTCAGGGGTGCGTAGGTGTCAATGCGGCGATCACGGAAAAACGGCCAGATGCGACGGAAGTCCTCCACGGACTGCAAATCACAGTCCACAATGAGAATTTCCTCATCCGTGATGCTGGCCTTTGCAACGATTTCTCCATACGGATTCGTCACAAAGCTCTGGCCCCAGAATTCGCTCTGCTGCTCGGTGCCCACGCGGTTCACGGCGGCCAAAAAGCAGCCGTTCGCCACCGCGTGGCCTCGCTGGACGGTCTCCCAGGCGCAGTGCTGGGCCTTGCCGAGGGCGGCTTTTTCGCTCGGCAGCCAGCCGATGGCGGTCGGATAGAACAAAATCTCCGCGCCCATGAGTGCGGTCATTCTCGCCGCCTCTGGATACCACTGGTCCCAGCAGATCAGCACGCCAATGCGACCGAATTTCGTATCCCACACGCGGTAGCCGAGGTCGCCGGGCGTGAAGTAAAACTTCTCCTCGAAGCCCGGGTCCTGCGGGATGTGCATTTTGCGATACTTGCCCAGCACCGAGCCATCCGCGTCGATCACCGCCGCCGTGTTGTGGTACAGACCCGGTCCACGCTTCTCAAACAGCGGCACGATGATCACCACGCCCAGTTCCTTCGCCAGCGGGGCCAGCGCCGCCGTCGTTGGGCCAGGAACCGCCTCGGCGAGGTCAAAAAGCGCCGTATCCTGCGTGATGCAAAAGTAGGGCGTGTTGAATAGCTCCTGCAGGCACACGATCTGAGCGCCGCGAGACGCCGCCTCACGGATGAGGCGCACATGCTCGTGCAGGCTTTCGTCTTTGCTGGAAAAGGCCCGGCTTTGCACCAGACCGAGGGTGACCTTCGACATAGGGCGCGGAGTGTTGAGCGCGTGGCGGGGAATGCAAGAAAAGCTATGAACACAAAAAAGCCCGGTAGCTCTCGCCACCG
>CALSBJ010000014.1:0-94605 GCA_943373155.1 Akkermansia muciniphila
AATGCCACGACTCCACCGGCGTCCACCGCACCTCCGGCCGCATCTTCCGCATCAGCTACGGCGAGCCGAAGAAGCCCGAAACGCCCTTCGCCTGGCGGAAGCCGTGGCCGAAGGCCGATCTCCACGGCGAAGAACATCAACGCGCCCTCGCCATTCGCGAACTCGTGCAGTTTTCTCCTCTCGACGCCATTCCCGGTCCACTGCCGCACGCGAAATACCCCGAACTCGCCTTCGATCCCGTCCAGATGGCAGCGAATGAAAAATCCGCCTTCGTGCGCCTTCAGCTAGCTTCCGTGCTTCAGCGCCTCCCCGTCGAAAAACGGGCACTTCTCGCCAAAGCACTGCTTTCGCACACCGAAGACGCCAACGACCCGTTTTTGTCTCACATGGTCTGGTATGGCATTTCGCCGCTGGCAAAGCATGAACCCTTCGGACTCGTCGCGCTCGCTAGGGATTGCCAATGGCCCAAAGTGACGCGTTGGATCGCCCGCAGCCTCGCCACGCAACCGGAGATGCTGAACATGCTTCTCGTAGGCAACAAATCCAACGAAGTCCTTGAAGGCATGTCCGAAGCCTTCAAAGGCCTGCGCAAGGCTCCGAAACCCTCGAACTGGGATTTGTTCGTCGTTCGGGCTTCAGCCCGTGATTCGAACGACCCAGAACGGGCTAAAGCCCGAACTACGTACATCCGCGATCTCAGCATCCTATTCGGAGATGGACGTGCGCTTGATGACGTGAAGAAAATCGCCCTCGACAACGAGGCCGACATCACCACCCGCGAAGCCGCGCTCAAGACGCTCATCGAAGCCCGTCCGGATGACTTGCGGGACCTTTGCGAACAACTGCTCGACACCCGCCAACTCAACCTCAGCGCCGTGCGTGGCCTCGCCTTGTTCGACGACCCGGCCATCGGCCAAAAGATCGCAAAGAACTACCGAAAGTTCAATTCCCCCACTGTCATCGACACCCTTGTCGCCCGCCCGGCCTTTGCGAAGGCCTTGCTCGCCGAAATGGCTGCCGGACGCATCCCCCGCACCGATTTGACCGCCTTCCACGCCCGCCAGATTCGCAGCTTCAAAGACGAGGCGCTTTCCAAACAACTTACCGAAGCCTGGGGCGAGCTCCGCGAGTCCGCCGCCGACAAAAAAGAACTCATCGAGAAGCTGAAGGCCGATTTGAAGCCCGACTTGCTCGCCAAGGCAAATCTGAGCAATGGCCGCATGCTCTTCACCGCCGTCTGCGGAGCCTGTCACATGATGTACGGCCAGGGTGGCAAGATCGGCCCTGATTTGACCGGCAGCGGTCGTGCGAGCCTCGATTACCTCCTCGAAAACATCGCCGACCCAAGTGGGGTCGTCAGCGCCGACTACCGCATGAGCCTCCTCACCCTCAAAGACGGTCGCCAGCTCAGCGGTGTGATCGCCGGGAAGACGGATCGCACGTTGACGCTCCGCACCTTGACCGAGTCCATGACCCTCGAAACCTCAGAGATTACTAAAACGGAGTCGTCTCCGCTTTCGATGATGCCCGAAGGCCTGCTCCTCGCCTTCCCGCCGGATCAGGTGCGCGATTTGATCGCCTACCTGATGCATCCGGTGCAGGTGAAGTAGAACCTTGAAATGTGTCATGCCCTCCAATTGTGGGGTGAACGTTACCAAAGTACAATTTGGCACGCGTGCCATCGCTTGCTGTAGTTCAGATGATGCCCCCAAAAACTCTCCTCATCACTGGCGGAGCCGGATACATCGGCTCGCACACCGTTCGTCATCTGCTCGAACAGCACGAACGCGTCGTCGTGCTCGACAACCTCGTCTTTGGTCATCGCGAAGCCTTGCCGATGGATCGCGTGACATTCATCGAGGGCGAGATGGCGGATGCCACGCTGATCGAAAAACTGTTCAGCGAACACAAGCCGGAGGCTGTGCTGCACTTCGCGGCCTTTGCCTATGTGGGCGAATCCGTCACCGATCCGCTCAAGTACTACCGCAACAACCTCGCCGCGCCGCTCACACTGCTCGAAGCGATGCAGCGGCATGGCTGCAAGCGCTTCATTTTCTCCTCCACCTGCGCCAGCTACGGCGATCCGGTGCGCATCCCGATTGATGAATCTCACCCGCAGGCGCCTGTGAACCCTTACGGAGCCTCGAAGTGGATGCTGGAGCGTGTGCTGCGTGATTGCGAGCGTGCTTGGGGCCTGAAAGCGGTCTTCCTGCGCTACTTCAACGCCTCTGGCTGCCACCCGAGCGGTGAGATCGGTGAAGATCATAACCCCGAGACGCACTTGATTCCTCTCGTCCTGCAGGCCGCCACAGGCCAGCGCCCGCACATCACCGTCTTCGGCACCGATTACCCCACGCCGGACGGCACCTGCATCCGCGATTACATCCATGTGTGTGATCTCGCCAGCGCCCACGCCCTTGCCTTGAAATACCTCCGCGAAGGTGGAGACACCATCGCCATCAATCTCGGCACCGGCCGCGGTTTCAGCGTGAAAGAGATCATCGCCACCGCCGAATCCGTCACCGGCAAAACCATCCCCGTCGTCTATGGCGAACGCCGAGCCGGTGATCCCTCCGAACTCGTGGCCGAGCCGGCACTTGCCGCCAAGGTTCTCGGTTGGAAAGCGGCGCATCTCGATCCTCGCGAACACATCGAAAGCGCCTGGAAGTGGATGAGCGGCCCGAATGGCGGGCGATATGCAAATTGAACGGATAGCGCTTCGCAGTGTCCCAAAAGCCCCCACCCTCATGAAAGGACCCCCCGCCTTCCTGCTCAGCCTTATCGTCGTTATGTCCGGCGCATGGGCGCATGCCGTCGAGCTTCTCGGCCAGCCACAGATCAACACCTCCGCCACCGGAGCCACAATCACTTGGAAGACCGATGTCGCCTGCGGCACGCGGCTCAGCTACGGCCTCAATGCGGCCCAGTTGAATCAGAAAGCGGAAGGTCCCGTCGCCGCCGAGCATGTCGTCACGCTCAGCGGTCTTTCCACCGGCACGACCTATCATTACAGCCTCGGCAGCGCCCGGCAGCAGCTTGCCACCGGCACCTTCATCACCAGCGGCAATGCACCTGCCGCGAACCCACCGCCCTCCATCGTGCGTCGCGTTCTCGAGGCCATTACGCCAGAGAAAAAGCCTGCACCCAAGGCCGCCATCCCCGCCCAAGCTCCTCCCACGCGACAGACCTGGGGCAATGTCTCCAGCCTTCAGGACCACTTTGACCGCCACGGACCCGATTTCTCCAGCAAATCTCCCGACGACTATGCCGCGCAAGCTTGGCTCTTTCTCCAGCGAGCCCGCGCCGAGGCCCTGCCGATGAAGCTCGACGAGACCGATGGCACACTGCGGGTCTTTGATCCCAAGACCCGCTCCTTCGCCGCCTACAACGAAAGCGGCCGCACGAAGACCTTCTTCAAACCTGAAAGCTCCAGCTACTGGCAGCGCCAGCCAGGGCGTCCGGTGAAGCCCGCTGATCTTCGATTTTCCTCCCGCTGACAATGCCCCGTAAGCCCGCCCAAAAAAAACCAGCCATGAGAACCTCCTCCACAACCCACATCTGCCCTGTGTGCGGTTACGACGAACTAAAAGAACCGCCACGCAACCGCACCGGTGGAGCCTCGCTCGAAATTTGCTCGAGTTGCGGCTTCCAGTTCGGCGTCACCGATGACGACAAGGGCTTCAGCTACGACGAGTATCGCCAGCAATGGATTGAGACCGGCATGAAATGGTCCAGCAAAGGCCTGAAGCCTCGCAAAGATTGGAACGCGCAAACCCAGCTCGCCAGCCTCGCTCTCAGTGCCACGCTGAAGCGCGTCAAAGGCCGTCCACCACGCGTCTTTTTGCAGCCAGCTTGAGACTTAACTCTTCCGCGTGATCTCCACGATCACCGCTTTCTGCGCATGCAGGCGGTTTTCGGCCTGGTCGAAGATGACGTCGGCGTTAGCTTCCATGACTTCGTCGGTGATTTCCTTGCCGCGGTAGGCGGGGAGGCAGTGCATGACGATAGCGTTCGGTTTGGCGTGTTTAATGAGCGCGTCGTTGATCTGCCAAGGCTTCAAAATCTCGATACGGTCGGCGCTTTCGGCTTCTTTGCCCATGCTGACCCACACATCGGTATAAAGCACGTCGCAGCCTTTCACGGCCTCGGCGGGATCATCGACGATGCGGATGGTGCCGGTGGGCACGGTGCGCATGAAGCTCTCCTGCGGCTGGAAGGCCTTCGGAGCGCCGATGACGAGCTCGAAGCCGAGTATTGCCGAAGCCCAGATCCATGAGCGGGCGACGTTGCAATCGCCATCGCCGAGGAAACACACGCGTTTGCCCACCCAGCCGCCAAGACGCTCCTGAATGGTCTGCAAATCAGCCAGAATCTGGCAGGGATGCTCGTCGTCGGTGAGCGCATTGATCGTGGGAATGCCGCTGAACTTGGCGAAATCGACCACGTCCTGCTGCGCAAAGGTGCGGATGACCGCGCCGTGAATCATGCGGCCCATCACGCGGGCCGTGTCCTTGATCGGCTCGCCACGACCGAGCTGGATGTCCGCGCCGGAGAGGAACATAACCTGTCCGCCTAACTCGCGGATGCCGACCTCGAAGCTCACACGGGTGCGCGTGGAGGATTTCGTGAAGATGAGCGCCCACTGCTGCCCAGTAAGCACCTGCGGCGACGATTTGCGGTCCTTCTTCAGCACGCAAGCGAGATCGACGATCTTCTCGATCTGCTCTTGGGACAGTTCTTCGATGGAAAGGAGGTGTTTCATAAAGCGAAGGGCGTAGGGCGAAGAGCAAAGAGGTCCGTCGTTTCCGTCCTTGGAGTCTCTTTTGTCGTTCGGGAAGGGTCAAAGAAGCGCATCCAGCGCACTTTTGAAAATGGAAAGTCCTTCCTCGGCATGCGCCGCCGTGATATTCAGCGGCGAGAGCCAGCGGACGACGTTCGGACCGGCGGGGGTGACCATCATGCCGGCGTCGAGGAGCTTCTGAGCGAGGAAGATGGAGGCAGCTTTGTCACCGGCTTTGGCTTTGAAGGCCTCGGCGTTGAGTTCCCAGCCGATGAAGAGGCCGAGTTGGCGCACTTCTTGGATGAGCGGGTGATTCCAAGCACGTCCGGCGGCGGCGATGGCCGCGCCGCGGGTCTTGGCGTTGTCGCAGAGTTTTTCGTCGAGGATCGTGCGCAGCGTGGCGATGCCGACGGCGCAGGCGAGCGGCGAACCGCCGTAGGTCGTGCCGTGCGTGCCGGGGCCGAGCACTTTGCCCGGTTCGCGGCGGTCGTTGATCCAGAACGAGCCGAGCGGGAAGCCGCTACCGATCGCTTTGGCCCAACTGATGCCATCGGGCTGAATTTCATCGCCGGGGATGATGCTGCGCCAGCCGGCCATTTCGCCCGCACGGCCAAATCCGACCTGAACTTCGTCCAGGAGCAGCAGCAGGTCCTTTTCGCGGCACAAGGCCTGCGCTCCGCGCAAAAACTCGGCGGTGACAGCATTCACGCCGCTCTCGCCCTGCACGGGCTCGACGAGGATGGCGACGGTTTTGTCGGTGATCGCCGCTTGGAGGGCTTCGAGATCATTGAACGGCACATAGACGAATCCGGGCGGCAGCGGGCCGAAGCCGCCGTGGATCTTCTCCTGCGCCGTGGCGGTCATCGCGCCGAAGGTTCGGCCGTGGAAGCTGCCGGTGAAGGTAATGATCTCATAACGACCACCGGTCTGCTGGCCGTATTTGCGGGCGAATTTGATGAGGCCCTCATTCGCCTCCGCGCCGCTGTTGCAGAAGAAGCACTTGCCGGGAATCTCCACGCATTCCTCGACGATGAGACGCGCCAGTTCGGCCTGCTTGTCGATGCAATACCAGTTCGACACATGGATGAGCGTGCTCGCCTGCTCGGCGAGCGCCTTCACCACCGGCGGCGGACAATGCCCGAGCGGGCACACGGCCACACCGCCCGCGAAATCGAGATACTTCTTCCCATCGCGATCCCAAACATACGCGCCCTCGCCTCGCACGGGCCACACGTTGTAGCGGCCGTAGTTGCCGAGCACGTATTGGGAGAGCCATTGGGTTTCTGGATGAGGAGCGGACATGGAGGGATGGAGGTGGAGGAATGGAGTGTTGGAGTTGTGGAGAAGTGATTAGCGGTAGATGTCGCGGCGATGGCCGACTTTGAGAATGAGAACGATGAGCACAGTGTCCTGAATGTCGTAGATGACGCGGTAGTCTCCGACGCAAACACGCCAGGAAGATGAGCCGCTCATTTTGATCGCTCCTTGGCTCCGGGGATTAGCTTTAAGCATATCGAGCTTGGACATGATCCTCGCTTTCAAACTCCGATCCAGCCTATCGAGCTGTTTGAGTGCCGCGTCTTCAAATTGAATCTTCCAAGTCGGCATCTGTGAGTCCTAAAGTTTTCATAGCTTCCTCCCAGGAGACGGTTGTGGTCTCGCCACGCTCGATCTCACCGCGTATCCGGTTGGCATCTTCGATGTCCTCGATCTCTTCAAGAGCCTCGTGAATTCCAAGCATGATCTCGCGCATCTCTTCGGGAGAGAGGGTGACGATGTCGGCTAGTTTTTCTTTGGCGACGGAACTCATAGTGGGAAATTAATGCCCTCGGCAAAAACGGCAACCCGGGTTTTAGAGATGAATCTCCGTGCCGATGCCGCCATCGGTGAAGATTTCGAGGATGAGGGCATGCGGCAGACGACCATCGATCAGGTGGACCTTGCCGACGCCGCCGCGAAGGGAGTCGAGCGAACTGTCCACCTTGGGAATCATGCCGCCGCTGATGACTTTTTCGGCCTTCAGTTTGGCGATGCTGGCCTCGTCGAGGCTGGGAATGAGGGTGTTGTCGTCTTTCGGATCACGCATCACGCCACGCACGTCGCTGAGGAAGATGAGCTTCGTGGCCTTGAGGCGCTTGGCGAGGGCGCAGGCGGCGAGGTCGGCGTTCACGTTGAGCGTTTTGCCACTGGCCAGTTCGCGGGCGACAGGCGAGACGACAGGGACGAACTCACCGGCCACGGCGGCCTGGATGAGGCCGAGTTTGCAGTCGTTCACCTCACCGACCCAGCCGAGGTCACCCTTCATTTTCTCACCGAGGAAGACTTCGGTGCCGGGAATGCCGACCGCCTTGCCGCCGAAGGCATTGATCTTGTTCACGATCTCCGGGTTGATCACACGGGCGAGGGTCTCCTCGACGATTTTGATGGTCTCGTCGTCGGTGACGCGCATGCCGTTGATGAATTTGGCTTCGAGGCCGGATTCGATCATGGCTTTGGAGATCGCCTTGCCGCCGCCGTGCACGATGACGGGGTTGATGCCCACGGCTTCGAGGAAAACGACATCGCGCAAGAAGGAATCGACCTGCACGGGGTCCTCCATGGCACTGCCGCCAACTTTGATCAGAAACGTGCAGCCTCGAAAAGATTGCATGTAAGGCAGAGCTTCGAGAAGGACGGCGGACTTGGTGATTTGGGTGTCGAGGGCGGACATGGAGGCGGAGGGGATAATCAAGAATGCGCCGGGGGTCAAATTCACGTTGGGCGCACGGCGAGGCCGGTTTAGCATGATTCCCATGTCCGATCGCAAACCTACGCCGAAGCAACTCATGCGCCACCGTCTCGTGGCAGCCTGGCGCGGCGTGTCAGACGGGCCGGTGATGACGCTGCCAACGCTGAGCGTGGCGGATCTAGCGCCGAAAATCGTGGCCCAGGCTGGCTTGGCGGATCGAGTGAAGCTGGAGGATGTGCTCTCCGCTTGGCAGGAGATCGTGGGTGATCTGCTTTTCAGACTCACGCGACCTGATAGCATGGAGCGCGGCATTCTCACGGTGCGGCTCACGCAACCCTCGGCGCATCATGCGCTGAGCCTCGAAAAGACCAAAATCCTCAAAAGGCTCCAAAACCGCCTCCCCGAGGCCAAAATTCGCGACATCCGTTTCCGTCACGGCTGACGTAACTCTGTCTCTCCCCCACTTTGAACTCCCACACTCACGCCGCCCTCATTCTCGTCGGTCATGGTTCGACAATGAACCCTGATTCCAGCGCCCCGACGCATCTTCACGCCGATGAAATCCGCCGTCGCGGCCTCTTCCGCGAGGTGGCGTGCTGTTTTTGGAAGGAAGAGCCGAACATGCGCGAGGTGTATGAGATGGTGGAGAGCGAGGTGATCTACATCGTGCCGAATTTCATCAGCGAGGGCTACTTCTGTCAGCAAGTGCTGCCGCGTGAGCTGCGCCTCGACGGGCCGGTGACGCATCGCGATGGCAAAACGATCCACTACTGCGATCCCGTGGGCATTCATCCCAACATGACGCGACTGCTGCTGCAGCGTGCTGACGAAGTGGCCGCCGGCGTTCCTCGCGGCGAGACGAGCCTCATCATCGTGGGCCATGGCACGAACCTGAATGAGAATTCAACGAAAGCCATCCAAGACCAAGTGAGGCTCATCCGCGAAGGCGGATACGGTTTTGCCGAGGTGGTGGACGCCTACATGGAGGAGGCTCCCTTTGTTGCCGACTGGGCAAAAATGACCACCGCGCCGAATGTGGTCGTGGTGCCGTTTTTCATCGCCGATGGCCTTCACAGCTTCCAGGATATTCCAGTGCTGCTGGGCATGCGTGAAGAAACAGGGGCCGCTTTGAGCGAAACAGGGCTTTTCCATTCCAATCCACATCACCTGCACGGCCGGAATCTTTACTACAGCGGAGCGATCGGCACCGAGCCACTGATGGCGGAGGTCATCTTGGACCAGGTGAATGATTTTGATGCCAAGCATGCGGTGAACGGTGGACGGACTGCGGTGGGCTGTTTGAATCAAAAACTCTCCGCATGGCTCAATGAAGGTCGCGACGTGATTGGGGAGATCATGGTGAAGGCGAAACCGGATGGTGGCTATGCGCTGCGGCATGTGTTGGATCGAGAAAGCCCGGGATTGGTCTCCCACAGCGGTGCCATTGCGGCGCGTGAGATCGCCCGCTGCGATGCTGCGGGCAAATTTCGCCCGCTGCACTCCGCACCGACGATGAAGCGGGGCTGGGAACTTCATGTGGGTAGCCTCGACGAACTGCGTCTGGCGCTGGATTTCTTTTACCCCGCCGCGGTCGGATGCGCCGCATCCCTCGAAGCGGGCACGCTGGCCTCCACGCCGCTGCGCGAGCTGCTCGGCCGCCAGACAGGGATGTATCGCTTCACCAACACCATCAACGACGACCAAGCCTTTGCCATGGTGCAGAAGACCTGCGCGGCCAAAAACTGCCAGCGCCGCATCCTCTGGCCGCTCACGCCGGGGCAGTCCTTCCCGATGGATGAAGCCAAGGCGCAAGCAAAGGCTATTCCCCTGCTCTGCGTCGAGGCCTGTCCGCACATCGTCTCTGCGGCTCGCAAGATCGCCAAGGAGGCCTTTGAGGTGAAAGAGGCCCAAAGAAAAGCAGCCGAGGCTGCTGGAGCCCCGGCTGCTTCGTAAGGTGATGTTCTCGGGCCGTTAGGCAAAGACGCTGGTGAGCGGCTGGCCTTTGTCCGCGATGGTGAAGGGGCGCTTGCTGGGGCTGTAGATGACTTGATCGAGTGGGAGGCCAAGGGCGAAGGCAATGGTGGCGTTCATGTCCTGGATCTTGATCTTGTCCTCAATGACCTCGCGGCCTTCCTTATCCGTTTTGCCATAGACGAAGCCGCCTTTGACGCCGCCGCCGAACATGACGGCAGAGAAGGCTTTCGGATAGTGATCGCGGCCGACGTTTTGATTGATGTCTGGCGTGCGGCCAAACTCAGTGGTGACGACGACGAGCGTGTCCTGGAGCATGCCGCGGAGGTGCAGGTCGTTGAGGAGGGCGGAGAGGCCTTTATCAAGCGTCTCGCAGCGCTCGGGGACGGCGACGAAGTTGGCGTTGTGCGTGTCCCAACCGCCGAGGGAGACCTCGACGAAGCGCACACCACGCTCGACCAGACGGCGGGCGAGGAGGCAGCCTTGGCCAAAGGCTTCTTTGCCGTAGGCAGCGCGGACGTCCGGGGCTTCATCCGCCAGATCGAAGGCTTTGAGGTCCTCGGACTTCATCATGGTCATGGCATCGTCATACATGTCGGCGTAGGCCTTGACGTTGCGATGTGGGAAGGTGGCGCGGAAGTCCTTGTCGAGTTCATCGGCAAGGTTCATGCGGGCCTGAAGCTTCTCCGGCTGGCTGTTTTTGATATTCTTGAGGCCGTTTTCGGGATTGGAGACGAAGAGGGGGGCCTGCGCGGCGGGGAAGAAACCAGCACCCGGATGTCGGCTGTCATTGCCGACGAAGACGAAATTTGGCAGAGTGCTATTGCCTCCGCCCTGGAAGACATTCAGCCAAGCTCCCATGGCGGGATGGCGGATGGTGCCGCGCAGCTCGTAGCTGGTGTGCATCATGTAGTTTCCCTGCTCGTGGGCACCCTGAGTCGAAGTGAGCGAGTTGAGGATCGTGCCGTGATGCATGTGCTTCGCGGTATTGGGCAGGTACTCGGAGATGCGAACGCCATCGGCGCTGGTCTTGATGGGCTTCGTGGGGCCGGCGGTCTCGACGCCTTCCTTCACGTCCCAAGTATCCATGTGGGACTGGCCGCCGCTCATGTACAAGTAGATCACGTTTTTGGCCGTGGCGGCCTGGCGCAGCTTCGAGGAGCCTTCAAAGGCAGCGAAGGACTTGCTGGCGAGCGAGTTTCCTAGAAGGCCAACGCCCAAGAGCGAGGACGCAGTTTTCGCGGCGAAGTCACGGCGGCTGATTTCGCCGGAGCGGAGGAGTTTGGAGGCGAGGTCGTGTTTCATGGCGGTGTGTTGTTGGGCGTTGTCTTGTTGGAGAAAGGCGGAGCGAGAGGAGCGGCAGATTACTGGATGAAGATAAACTGCTGGGTGTTGAGAAGGGAGAACACGAGGTCCTGCATGTCGGTGAGGCCAGTGTCCTGAGCTTTGAGCCAGGCGGCTTTTTCATTCGCGCTGGGTTTGCGGGAGAGGATGGTCATGTAGGCGGCATCGACCTTGTCGTCGGGATACTGGGCCTTGCGAACGGTAAGCATGAGCTGGCTGAAGCTATCGAGGAGCTGCGGAAGGAGGCTTCCGTTCATCATCGCGAGTGCCTGGGGCACGCTGGCCTCGTTGTTGGCGTTTTCGATGGTCTCGCGGTCACTCTGGCCGAACTCACGGAGGTAGTGGCCACGTTGAGCGGGGCTTTCCAGCTCGGCGGCACGAACCGTGTCACGGCTCATGCGTTCACGGGTGGAGATGAATTTTTTGCGCTCTTTGGGCTCGGTGATGCCAAAGTAATCGGCCTCTTCTTCGTAAGCGGCGCGGAGTTTGGCATTCATGGCCTCCTTTTCTTCCTTGGTGAACTCTTTGCGGTCGTAACCGGGGATGATGACCTTCTCCGTGCGGACGCCATTGGACATCATCATCATGGAATCACCCGCCATCATGGCTGGAGCGGCCTCGGTGCCGCCTTTGGTGCTGAGGGCGACGGTTTGGTAGGGCTTGCCGGTCACTTTCTCGAAGAGCTTCTTCTGGCCAGTGGTGATGACCTCCGCGTAGGTGACCTTGCGGCCTTCGTTTTGAATGCGGTTCACCTCGCTGCGGATGGCGTCAGATTTGGCTTTGAGCTCTTTGGCCTTGGCAAAGGCGGCCTCCTGCTCGGGGCCGGGTTTCATGGCCTCAGCTTTTTCCTGGGCATCGCGGGAGGCAGTACGGGCTTCGGCGTAAAGCTTCTGCTGACCTTCGGTGCGCTGGCGATTCATGCCGTAGATGGTTGCGGCCTTTTTGAGGCCTTCGAGAGCTTCCTCGGGAGAGAGCGAATCAACGCTGTCGGCGATTTTTTTGGCCTGAAGGATGCGCTGCTCCATGGCATCGCGATTGGCCTGATTGATCATGTCCGGGCTGGGATTGATGAGGGTGACAAAGCTGTCCCACATCTGCTCGGCGGTCATGCGGCGGAGGAGGGGGCCGGTGAAGTGGTAGGTACTGCCGGCGGCATATTCCTCGCGGGTGACCTGGGCCTGGTAGGCCTTGGTGTTGTAAAGCACGCGAAGGACGGCCTTCATGTCATAGTTGAGGTCGATGACGAGCTTTTCGAGATGCTTTTGCATCTCGGGAATCATCGGAACCGTCATGTCCATGAGCTCATCGAGAGGTTCAATGAGGGCGAGGCCGAAAACACGCTTCCAAAGGCGGTTGGCGATGACGGTGGTGAAGCGCGGGTTCTCCGGGCTGGTCATCCAGCGGGCGTAGGCCTGAAGTGGCGTCTCACCGGGCTGGCAGACGCAGTCATGTCCCATCATGGTGCCAGCACTGACGACGGACTTGGGTTTTGCATCGCTGTATTGGTAATCATGCGGAAGAGTGAGCTTCGCATCGCGGGTGCTGACGCTGGTGTAGCGCATGGTATCACGCACATCGTTCATGGCTTCCTGGTAGCCGCGCTGCTCTTTGCGGAGCTTGTCCTGCACCTCGCGGCGCTTTTGCGAAACGACCTTCATTTCGGCGTCATACTTCTTGTAAGCAGCGGCGTAGGCCTTCTCGGTGGCGGCACGCTCTTCCTTGGTCATCTTACCGCTGATTTTCGGACGCTGAGGACGCTGGGGCTCCTTCACGGCAGCACGGGCGGCGTCTTCCTGCTCGCGGAGAAGGTCACGCACGTCTCCCATAATGCCACCATTGTAGTCCTGAGTCTGCACACCATAGGTGAAAGCGGCCATTTTGAAGAACTGCATCTGGGACCACTTGTCGAAGGGATGGTTGTGGCACTGGGCACACTCGATGCGGGTGCCGAGGAAGATGCGCGTGGTGTTCGCCATGTTATCGAGCGGCATGCCGCGATCCCGCATGTAGTAGCCGATGGCACCGTCTTCCCAGGCCTTGCCCTGCGCGGCGATCATCTCGGCGACGAACTTGTCGTAGGGCTTGTTGTCACGAAGCGATTGCTTCACGAAGTTCGCATACGCCGCGCCAGTGATCGCACCCGTTTGGTTGCCATTGCTGGTGAGGCGCAGCACATCCGCCCAGTAGTTGAAGAAGTGCTGCACATAAGCCTCAGAGCCGAGAAGCTTGTCGATGAGCTTCGCACGCTTATCGGCGGTCTTGTCATTGAGGAATGCCTCCGCCTCGCGTGTGGTGGGAATGCGTCCGATGGTATCGAGGTAAATGCGGCGAACGAAGGTGTTATCGTCGGTGGCTGGGTTACCGGTGAGTTTGTGCTTCTGCCAGTCGGCAGCCAGGATGGCATCAATCTCCTTGGCCGCAGCGGCAGGGTGAACCTGGGGAGCAGCAAAGGAGGCAGAGGCAACGCAAACGAGGGCGAGGGAGGCAGCGAGGGGGCGCTTCATGATGCTCGTTTACGTCAAAATCGGCCTAATATATCACAAGCCATGTAAAACCTATGAAGGTGGTCGGGTTCACTGAGAACGGAAAAGGCCGTGGATTGCTCCACGGCCTTGAGTCACGAAAAGGATGCTCGTTTGCCTTAGCGACGGTTGCGGCGGCGAAGAAGAACCATCAGGCCAGCAGCGCCAAGCAGAATGGCACCGCCCGGTTCGGGGATGGGAGCGCACTCGCCGTGTAGTGTGATATTGTCGAGGTAAAGCGTGCTCCCCTGGGAACCCCATGCATAAAGTTCAACGTGATACGTTTCACCATCGGCATCGATGCCGGTGGGGAAGCTGGCAGAGCCTTGGTTGAAGGAAAAATCGAGATCATTCCAGAGGCCGGTATTGTTCATCGCGACCGGGCCGGAAGTACGATGCTGGATCGCACCGCTGCTGTCCTCCCAGAAAATGGAGGCTTGGATGGAATTGACCGAGTTTTCGCTCGGGCGCTTCCAGTCGAGGCTGAGACCGCTGATGGAGATGGCTTCGCCGGGATTCACCAGCACGTCGAAGGCCAGCGTATTCATTTCCTGGCTCAGATCGCTGCGGACGAAAGAGTAGTCATAGGTCTTGTCCCAGCCGGCGAAGCAGCGGAATTTCGAACCGTCTGGACCGCCAAAGAAGTGCAAGCTCTGTGAGAGGGTGTTCAGCGAAAGGTCTGTCGCCACGAGGCAAGGGGCGCAGTAGGTGACCTTGTTGGGATCGTTGAAGTTGTTCAGGTTGTTGAAGTCGTAGAGTGCCAGAACGTTCTGGAACGGATTGACGACCTGGGAGAAAGCCGACCCAGAGAGGGTGGCAACCGCAGCGAGGGCAAAGAGCAGCTTTTTCATGTTATTCGTGACGTTGAGTTTCAGATTTAAGATCAGACGCATGCCTGATACGAGCATGGCATTGTTAGCGACTCGCCAGCGCCCAAACAATCCAAAGTTTGCAAGAATTATCTCATTAGCGGCTCATGATTGAGAATATACTTTTATCAAAGGTCAGCTAATCTAAAAAATCTACTCCACCCTATTTCCATGCTCGTTTCACCTGCTCGCTTTATTGCCTCCGCCGTGCTCTGGGGCATGGTCATCACCGCGCTTGGGTGCAAAAAGCAGGACACCAAGACGGCTGAAAGCATTCCCCCCACTCTCGCACCGCCTTCACGCTGTGGGGACCCGCATCGAATCCTCACGGCGAATGTGCGCCACCTCCCTGCCCCGCCTTTGCGGGATGGCATCGGCACCTCGAGCATCCCGATCACCACCTCAAATCCTCAGGCGCAGGCCTACTTCGACTGCGGGCTGAACCTGCTGCATGTGTTTTGGGAGTTTGAGGCTTACCGCGCCTTTCAAAGAGCCGCAGAACTCGATCCTGACTGCGCCATGGCCTACTGGGGCATTGTGATGTGCATGCCAGGGGCCAAGCCCGAGTTCCTCGTCGAGCGCACGAACGCCATGGGCCGCTTGCTGGCCCAGCGTGACAAAGTTTCGCCGCGTGAGCAGGGCTACATCGATGCGCTGCAAGTCCTCGTCAGCCACGGCAGCGAACGGTTTGCCGAGCGCCTGGAGGCACAATGGCGGGCTGATCCCACGGATACCGATGCCGGAGCACTCGCCGCCTACTACTTTAAAGACGGCTACAATTCAGATGGCAAACGCACGCCGAATCAAGAGCGTGGCATCCAGATCATCGAGGAGATCCTCAAACGCAGCCCGAACCATGTCGGTGCCCTGCACTATTCGATTCACCTCTACGAGCTCGGCCCGGAGATCGACCTCGCCATGCCAGCGGCACAAAAAATCTCCCGGCTGGCCCCGCGAGCGAGCCACGCCGTTCACATGCCTGGCCATGTGGCCTTCTTTCGCGGCGAGTATGACGCCGCCATCGATCACTTTCGTGCTGCCTACGCCGTCGATGAGGCCTATCACAAGGCCGAAAACATCGAACCGGCCGAGAATGAAAACTTCGCGCACAACCTGAACTTCCTCGCCCAGGCCTACGCCGAGGCAGGAAGGCTTCGCGAGGCCTTGCTGTATGCTGAAGAACTAAAGCGAACACGTCTGGCGACCGCACGTTTGCGATCCGAAGCGGCTTCCATCGTGGCCTACGAAGGCCGCTCGCTCGCCGGCCGCCTGCTCATCCGGGCGGGCGACTATGAGCGAGCCGTCGAAACACTCTCGCGTGAATCTTCCGACCTAGGTCCCTCTCCGCCGAAGTATTTCCTCGAAGGTCTCGTTGCCAGCGCCCGTGGTCTCCAGGCAGCTCAACTCGGCAATCGCGACCAGATTTCCATCTCGCTCACCGATTTGGCCCGATGGACGCAGCTCCTCAATGATGGCGGCCGTCAGATTGATCGCTCGGAGGAGATCTTTTATGCGCAGCGAGCCTCGCGCATCCTCGATCTCTTTGCCCGCACGCTGCGTGCTCAAGGCTCCTCCAGCATGCAGACCGGCCGCATCTTCATCGACGGCCTCATCGCAGCCGATGCGGACGGTTATCGCATGGATCCACCGCTCATGCCGCTGTCCGTCCACGAGCTGGCTGGAGCCTTCTACCTGCAACGCGGTGATGCCGCCGCCGCGAAGGCCGCCTACCAGCAGGCGCTCATCCAGCGTCCGCGCAGCGGCTACATCATGCTCGGCCTCGCCCGTGCGGAAAAGCTCGCCGCCAATGGTGCCTCGAACGACGAGACGAAGTTCGCCTGGAATCGCGTCATCGAATGCTTTCCAAAGGGTGATTCGAATCTCTCCGCCTTGATGGAAGCCAAGACCGAGCTGTCGAAGTAAGTTTCCTCAGCGTTTCACCACGCACTCATCGTGATTCATGAGTGCCTGCACGAGCACCGCGGCGGCCGCAAGCTCGGCAGAAGGCGTTTTCGGCTTCCGCGTGCCGACATCGAGCAGCTTCTTCGCCGCCGCGGCATCCTTCGTGAAATGCGCGAGCTGCTCCGCGTGGAGCTGCTGGCAGATGGAAAGCTCCTTCGCGTCCGGCTTGCGGCTCAAACAATGCAGAAAAGCGCTCTCGATGAGCTTCGCGAGATCACCTTTCGACTCCGCGAGGAGCTTCTCGGCCAGCACGCGGGCCGCTTCGACGAATTGCGGGCCATTGAGCAGGATCAGCGCCTGGAGCGGGCTGTCCGTGCGCTCGCGTTTCGCGGTGCAAACCGCTCGACGCGGCGCATCAAAGGCCAGCATCGCCGGCGGCGGGCTGGTGCGTCGCCAGGTCGTGTAAAGACTGCGGCGGAAGACGGCATCACCCGCACTCGGGCCGATGGGTTTGAAGGCCTCCGTCATCTCATACGGATACACCGGGGGACCACCGACCTGCGTTTGCAGCAAGCCGGAAATGGCGAGCGCATTGTCGCGGATCATCTCGGCGCTCAGGCGATGCCGTGGACCCCGGGCCAGCCATTGATTGTCGGGGTCATCGGCCATCGTCGCGGCATCGGCGATGCTGCGCTGCTGGTAAGTCTGGCTCGACACGATGGTCTGGATCAGCCCTTTCACATCCCAGCCGCTCGCGATGAAGTGCCCGGCGAGAAAATCGAGCAGTTCGGGATACAGCGGACGCTCGCCCTGGCTGCCGAAGTCCTCCGAAGTCTTCACCAAGCCGCGACCGAACAAGCTGGCCCAGATGCGGTTCACCGTCACGCGAGCCAGCAGCGGATGATTCGGAGCCGTGAGCCACTTCGCGAGGCCGAGTCGGTTCTTCGGCCATTCCGGCTTCATCGGCGGCAAAACGGCGGGTGTGATCGGGCCTGCTTCTTCGTCACGTTTGTCGTATTCGCCACGGATGAGCGTGTAGGCCTTCTTTGGCTCCGGAAGCTCCTGCATGACCATCATCTCCTTTTGCGCTTCGAGTAGCTTCGTGACCTCCGCTCGAGCGGCAGTGAGTTCATCGAGCTTCAACTCATGCGGCAGGCCCACATCGCGGCTGAAAACTCGAAAATCATCGATGAGGCCGCCTTTGAAACCGCGATCACGAAAACGCTCGCCGAGGGCAATCGTATCACCACCACCACCGAGGATGTTTTTCGTCAGGTTGTCACGAATGACCTCCACCTCGGCTTGTTGGCCGTCGATGAAGATACGCAAGCCATCGGCCCGGCTGGAGCCGTCATTCGTCACGACGACATGCAGCCACGTTTTGAGCGGGATGGTTTGCTTCGTGCGGATGGAGATCGCATTGCCGGGCCAGAAGTGAATGAGAGACCATTTCAGCTTTCCTTCCTCGATCAGCAGCTCGTAGCCGCGACTGGCAGCATCCATCCAGGCCCGCGAGCGATGAAACACCACCGCACGCTCCTTCACATCCGGCGTCTGCATCCAGAGCGACACGCTGAAAGGCTCGTGACGCTGAAAATTGCCCACCTTGGTATCCACCGCATCATCGCCGGTGAACTGCACCGCACTGCCCTCATGCCCCGCCACGAGCTTGTTCTCGCCTTTCAGCGTCGCGGGGCTCTTCGGGTCGAGTTGATTGGCCAGCGTATTCTTCTCCAGCTTGTCAAAACCGTAGCGAGCGATCTCGCCGTACGCCAAATCAGGCTTCGTGAGATGCTTCGGCAGCATCTTCTCCAACGCCTCCACCTTCGCCTTGGCATCGACGAGCTTCGCTTTGGTCGGCTCGTCCATCATCATGAGCGTCGGCGTCGGCGGAGACGGCGTGAAGAACGAATACAGCCCCGCTTCGTCGATGTTTTGGAACATCGAGAACAGCCCGTAATACTCCTTCTGCGCGATGGGATCGTATTTGTGATCGTGGCAGCGGGCACACTCAAAGGTGAGGCCGAGAAACGCCGTGGCAAAGGTCTGCACGCGGTCCGCCACATACTCGACGCGATACTCCTCCTCCACGCTGCCGCCTTCCGCCTCCTGCTGATGCAGTCGGTTGAAGGCCGTGGCGAGAATCTGCTCATCCGTGGCTTTGGGGAGCATGTCTCCGGCGATCTGCCAGGTCACAAACTGGTCGAACGGCAGGTTCTCGTTCAGCGCCTTCACCACCCAGTCCCGCCAAGGCCAGACATCCCGCTCCCGGTCCACCTGAAAGCCATACGAGTCCGCGTAGCGAGAGATATCGAGCCAATCTGAAGCCCATTTTTCACCGAAAGAGGGAGATTGTAGGAGCTTCGAAACCAGATCGGACAGATCCGTCCGATCGGACGGTTCAGGGGGCAGGCCCGTGAGATCAAAATGCAGTCTCCGCCTCAGTGTGGATGCCTGCGCTCTCGGCTGGAACTTCAAACCCCGCGGCACCAGCCCAGCGCCCACGATGTCATCAATGCGCTTCGCCGCATCCTGCACCGCCATTTTGCCCGTTGGCACCGGTACCGGCACAAAGCTCCAATGCGCCTCATACTCCGCGCCTTCGCTGATCCAGCGGCGCAGCGTTTCCACCTCCGCCTGCGTGAGCTGGCCGAGCTTCGATTTCGGCGGCGGCATCACTTCATCGGGATCGCTGGTGAGGATGCGATCAAGGATGAGGCTTTTCTCCGGCTTTCCCGGCACAATGTGGCCGTCCTGGATCGCCGCCTCGCGATCATCCAGCCGCAGATCCGCCTCCCGCTTCTTCGAGTCCGGCCCGTGGCAGTGGAAACACTTGTCCGAGAGGATCGGGCGGATGTCGCGGTTGAAGCGCAGCTTCTCCGCCGCGATGGCGGCGAGCGGAAAAAACAGAAGGGCGAGGGCAAAACGCATGGGTGAGGGCTACGGCAGTGTGTCGTGGGTTTTAGCCGCAGAGTCCTCGAAAGCCATTGGATTGACGATTGTCGAGCCATCGAATGTTGATTGAAGAGGTTTCCCCCTTCGCGGAAGCCGCCTCTGACTTCAAAAATCAGCAATCGAATGTTCATCAATCGTCAATCCATTCGACGAGCCTCCCCTTCTTCTCCCGCGTCTCTCCTCAAAAATCCTCCCTTCGCATCCCGCCGCTTGCTTCCACGCGCATCGTCATGCTTCATCGGCTCATTCCCTCTCATGTGGCAGGAACTCACCACCCTCTGGCAAAGCATCCGTGACCCGGAGTACCTGCACCTGCTCATCGAGCCGCTGCCGCTCTACGGACTCGGGCTGGGGCTGATGTTCTTCATCGTGGCCTTTGTGTTTGGCGAGAGGCGCTGCCGCCTCGTGGCGCTGGTGCTCGTCTGCGTCTCCTGCGCCAGCGTGTGGCCCTACACCGACCTGCGGGCCAAGGCCACGCCGCGCATCATCGCCACACGACCGCCAGAATACGCCAGCGTGATCCGCGAGCAGACCCAGCGCCGGCTCGACTGGAACTGGCCCTACTACGCGATGACGCTCTTTTCGCTCATCGCCCTCTTCACCAGCCAATCACCCAAAGGCAAGCCGCTGCTCCTCATCGTGGTCATCGGCGGCGCGATGCTGTTTTGGATCAGCATCTGGCTCCACAAAAAAGAGTGTGAGGTCTATCACCGCAACATCGTGCGGTACAAACCACCGCGATGAGGCTTACGGGATCGGTGTCTCCTCGATCAGCATCCTGGCGGTATCCGCGCCGGTTTGGCCGTCCACGGCATGGTCGAGTCGATGACCCATCACCGGCACCGCCACGGCCTGCACATCCTCCGGCAGCACCATGGCCCGACCTTGAATCAGCGCCCAGGCCCTCGCGGCGGCGAGCAAGGCCAGCCCCGCACGCGGTGAAAGTCCATGCCCAGTGGCGCGACTGGCCGCGAGAAGATCCTGCAAGTAATCGAGCAGCGGTGCCGAGACATGCACCGACCGCGTCCAGCCTTGCAGCGTGTGCAAATCAGCCGTCGAGAGCGCGGCAGGCATGGTCTTGAGCAGATCACGTCGGTCGAGCCCTTGCAGCAGCGCCCGCTCCGCCACGCGATCCGGCGGCCCGAGCCCCAGACGCATCAAAAAGCGATCCAACTGCGACTCCGGCAGCATGTAGGTGCCGGTTTGCGAAGAGGGATTCTGTGTGGCGATCACAAAAAACGGCTCCGGCAGTGCATGTGTGGTGCCATCGGCCGTCACCTTCCCCTCCTCCATCGCCTCCAGCAACGCAGACTGGGTCTTCGGCGTGGCCCGATTGATCTCATCGGCCAGCAGCACCTGCGAGAAAACCGGGCCGCGATGGAAGATGAAGCTGCCGCTATCCCGATCAAACACCGCCGCGCCGAGAATATCCGCCGGCAAAAGATCGCTGGTGAACTGCACCCGGCGGAACTGAAGCCCCAGCGCCTGAGCCAGTGCCTGCGAGAGGATCGTCTTCCCTACTCCAGGTTGGTCCTCAAACAGCAGATGCCCCCGCGCCAGCAGACAGGCCACCGCGAGCCTCACGGTATCCTCCTTGCCAAGAATGATCTGCGAGACGGCGCTGAGCAGCGCCTCAATTTGCTCCTGCGCCTGCCGGGCACTCGCGGCAGGAAGGGTGGCATCGGCCGAGGACGTTTGGGTGCGTGAGGACACGAGGAAAAGTAGGCTGTTGAGCCTGTACTCTCGCCTGAACCGGCTCCCAAGCGCAAGAGATACCTTTGTCGGCGTGCGGGTAGAGGCAAAACTTTGGGATGAGTTCCCCGCAGTTGTGCTATCTTGTCGGCTACGACCTTGAACAACGACCTCCAGAAACCCCAGCCACGCTTCGACGACCTTCGCGGTATCCTTCACTATGTGCCGCAGTTTCGTCAGAAGGTCTTTGTGATCGCCTTTGATGGGGCGCTGATGACGCAGTCGGGCTTTGCGAGCATCCTGCAAGACGTGGCGGTGCTGCAATCGCTGAACATCGAGGTGGTGCTCGTTTTTGGAGCCCGCGCCCAAGTGCGGGCGCTGGCAGCGAAGCGCGGCATCACGCTCTACAACGACGACGGCATGGGCCGGACGGATGCGGCAGGCATCGAGATCGCCACGGATGCGATCATGCGGCAGTGCAGCGAGCTGGTGGCCGATCTGACGGCGCTGGAAATGCCGGTGGCGGTCTCCAACGCCCTCGCGGTGCATCCGGCGGGTGTCATTGACGGTGTCGATCTCGAATTCACCGGCCGCATCGAGCGTGTCGATGAGGAAAGCCTCCGCGCCCTGCTCAAAGCGGACATCATCCCGATTTTGCCCCCGCTGGGCTATGACGGCAAAGGAGCCACGCTGCGGCTGAATTCCGATGCCGTGGCCGTGGAGGTCGCGATCGCGCTTCAGGCCGCCAAAGTCATCTTTGTCTCCGAAAGTGGCCTGAACGACCCCGACGGCCAGCGTCTCGCCCAGATCTCCGTGGCCGAGGCGAAGGAGATGTACAAGAAAAAAGACCCGAAGCACGATGTGAGCATGCTTTCAAAGCTGCGCTACGCCGCGCTCGCCTGCCAGGAAGGTGTGCCGCGTGTCCACATCGTCGATGGCACGCTCGATGAAGCGCTGCTCGCCGAATTGTTCTCCAATGAAGGAGTCGGCACGATGATCCATGCCGATGACTACCAGCAGATCCGCAAAGCCCACGCCAGCGATGTGCCAGCGCTACTTTCCATGATGCAGCAAAGCGTGGACGATGCCGCGCTCGTGCCGCGGAGCCGCGACTCCATCCAATCGAAGATCAAAGACTTCTTCGTTCTCGAACTCGACGGCCACCCCATCGGCTCCGTCGCCGTGCACAGCTATGAGGAGGAAGGCAAAAAGGTCGCCGAACTGGCCTGTCTCTTTGTCAAACGCAGTCACAAGAACAAAAGCCACGGCCGCAAACTCGTCGCCTTCGCTGAAGAAACCGCGAAACAACGCGGCTGCGAAATCATCGTGGCCCTCAGCACGCAGGCCTTCCGCTTTTTCGAGGAAAAGATGGGTTACACCGTCACCACCCCCGATTCCCTGCCCGCCAGCCGTCGTGAGAAATACGACAAGAGCGGTCGGAACTCGAAGGTGCTCGTCAAGGCGCTGAAATAGGAACGACGTTACGCAGGTCGGTAGGCCAAAAGCATCTTGGCAAAGCCGGGTGATGTGTTTCCGTCTACCACCATGAATCCGCCGCCCGTTCCCAGCCCGGATGCCGATCACCTGCGGGTGCTCGCCATCTGCCACTACATCACCGCCGGGCTCACGCTGCTGATGTCCGCCTTCATCCCGCTGCACTATGCGATCATGAAGATGGTCTTCACCAGCCCGGAGATCACGAACCCCAAGCCCGGCCAGCCCGCGATGCCTTTCAATCCAGCGGAGTTCTTCGCGATCTTCCAATGGTTCTATGTCATCGCCGCCGTCTTCATGCTCGCAGCGGTGGTTTCGACGGCGATCTCCGGTCGCTTCATCCAGCGGCGGGTGAACCGCCTCTTCTCGCTGATCGTCGCAGGCTTTCTGTGCATGTTTTTTCCATTCGGCACCGCTTTGGGTGTCTTCACCTTCATCGTGCTGACCCGCGATTCGGTGCGGAGGCTCTATCTGGAGGCTGGACCACCACCATGAAGATCGACGCCCTCGCCCGCTTGGAACGTCATGCGAAACGTCTCGCGGAGATCGCCTCCGTGCTCGGGCGGTATGGGCTGGCCGATCTTTTTGGCGGCTTCAAATATGCCTGGCTCCAGGACCGGCTGAAAAGCGCCGATGGGCAATCGCTCACGGAAGGTGTCACCCAGGCAGCGCGAGTGCGGATGGCGCTCACGGAGCTTGGCACGACCTTCATCAAGCTGGGGCAGATGCTCAGCACGCGGGCGGACCTCGTGGGACCGGAGCTCACGGAGGAACTTTCCGAACTGCAATCCAATGTGCCGCCCGATGCGGCGGAGGTGGCGCGGGCCACGATCGAAAGCGAACTCAGTGCTCCCATCTCGGAGTTGTTTGCTCGCTTTGACGATGAACCGCTCGCGGCGGCCTCTGTGGCGCAGGTGCATGCGGCGCTGCTGCCCACGGGGCAGAGCGTGGTGGTCAAAGTGCGGCGTGCGGGCGTGGCGGAGCAGGCGGCCACGGATCTGGAGATCGTTCAGGCGCTGGCGGAGTTGCTGGAGAAGCACTCCCCTGCCCTGCGGGCCTACCAGCCGCTGGCGCTCGTGCGTCAATTCCGGCGCTCCCTGCTACGGGAACTCGATTTCAGTTACGAGCGGCAGAACCTCGAAGAATTCGGCCGCAACTTCGCGGACGATTCCACCGTGTGCATTCCAGAGGTGTTTCCGCATCTTTGCTCGCATCAGGTGGTCACCATGGAGCGGCTGGAAGGCATTCTCGGCAGCGACAAGGAGGCCTTGCAGCAGAGCGGCGATGACTTGGGCGAGTTCGCACGGCGCGGCGCGAACATGTATCTCGAAATGGTCTTCCGCGATGGCTTCTACCATGCCGATCCTCACCCGGGAAACCTCATCCTGCTGCCGGGCAATGTCGTCGGCGTGATCGATTGCGGCATGGTGGGACGCATCGAAGAGGATCTGCGCGATGAGGTAGAGGCGCTGTTACTCGGCATCGTGGAGCAGGATTCGCATCTCGTCTCCGAGCAGGTGCTGCGACTCGGCGCGGTGCCGCGAGATTGCGCAAGGGAAAAGCTCCGTGCCGATCTGCAGGACTTCATGGCCGACTACACCGGCATGCCGCTGAATGAAATCCGTGTCGGTTCGGCCTTGAGCAACCTCGTCGAGATCATCCGTAACCATCACATCGTGCTGCCACCGGCTCTGGCCCTGCTCTTGAAGACCATCATCGTGCTCGAAGGCACCTCGCGACGCCTCAGCCCGGACATCAGCCTCACCGAGTTGATGCAGCCGTATTCCTCGCGGCTGATGCTGCGGCGCTTTTCGCCCCGCCGCATGGCAAAACGAGCCCGCCGAGCCTGGCGCTCCTGGGATCGCCTGCTGCATGCGCTTCCTCGTGATCTCGCCGATCTACTGGCCCGCTTCCGCGATGGCACGCTCACTGTGCATCTCGATCACCGCCACCTCGATCCCATCGTGAACCGCCTCGTGCTCGGCATCCTCACTGCCGCCGTCTTTCTAGGCTCCACCGAACTGTGGAGCCGCGAGGCCAAACCGCTCCTTTTCGGCGTCTCCGTCTTCGGTGCTCTCGGCTATGCCATCTCCCTCTTCCTCGGTTGGCGGCTGATGCGGGCGATTCGGAAGTCTGGAAACATCCAGTCGAAGGATTGAAGCCGTTGTGATTGCAGGAACCCTCCAGCGAACAACGAAAGCACTCTCTACGGACAAATCTTCACTGAGGTCTCGGTTACGGCACTGCTTGGGTGTGTCACGGAAGCGTTCAAAGACAGCCAAATCCGTGTTTCATCCCGTGTGACCAAGAAGGAATACATTCGGACCGAGTTGGGGCACGATGGGCTTCTGATCTTTGAGCCCATCTCTCCGACTGAGATCCTGGTCCACGGTGAAGCTGAATTTCCAGGAGACCTTCAACAAGTCGCCAAGATGCTCTCAGAAGTTCTCAAACGTGAAGGCATGCATTCTCGATTTGAAGTTTACCAGGATGACACGCTCCACAGTCAAGTTCTGCACCTTGCCGAAGGCTGATGAGACTCGAAACTTTGAACTTGGAACACCGGCTCTTTTCGTCGAAAACCTCCGCCGACCTCTGACTTCTCACTTCTGACCTCTCACACTCCCCCCACCATGTATTTCCTCGGCATCGACAGCGGCACGCAAAGCTCCAAGGCCATCGTTCTGGACCTCGACACAGGCAAAATTCTCGCCAGCGGCCATTCGACCTATGATTTGATCGAGGGCCTGCCGCCCGGCCATTTGGAGCAGGACCCGCAGACGTGGACCGATGCGGTGGATGCCTGCGTGCAGCAGTGCCTGGAGCAGCTCGGCGCGGACAAAAAGAAGATCGCGGGCATCGGCGTGAGCGGTCAGCAGCATGGTCTCGTGGCTCTCGGAGCCGACGACAAGCCTGTGCGCCCCGCGAAGCTGTGGTGCGATACCTCCACCCAGGCGCAGTGTGCGGAGATCGCGCATCATTTCGGCGGCCAGCCGGGGGTGATTGCGATGGCTGGAAATGCGATGCTGCCAGGCTACACCATTCCGAAGCTGCTTTGGATGAAGCAGAACGAGCCGGAGAATTTTGCGAAGACGAGGTCCATCCTGCTGCCGCATGATTACCTCAATTTCTGGCTCAGCGGCGTGAAGCGCATGGAATACGGCGATGCCTCCGGCATGGGCATCCTGAACGTGAACACCCGCCAGTGGTGCTATGAGATCTGCGATTTCATTGATCCCAGCGTGCGCAGCATGCTGCCGCCGCTCGGCTCTTCGAAGACGGTGCATGGCACGCTGAGTCGTGAGCTGGCGGTGAAGTGGGGGCTGAACTTTGATGTCATCATCAGTGCCGGCGGTGGCGACAACATGATGGGCGCCATCGGCACAGGGAACATCAAACCGGGCGTCGTGACCGCGAGCTTTGGCACCAGCGGCACGCTCTACGGCGTGGCGGGCAGTCCGGTGGTGGATGGACAAGGTGAGGTGGCCGCTTTTTGCGACAGCACGGATCAGTGGCTGCCGCTCGTCTGCACGATGAATGTCACCGTCGTGACCGAGCAGGTGCGCGAGATGTTCCGCTGGGATTTGAAGCAGCTCGAGGTCGCGGTGAAATCCGCTCCGCTCGGCGCGGAAGGCCTCATGTTTCTGCCTTACCTCAATGGCGAGCGCACCCCGAACCTCCCGAACGGCACCGGCGTGATCCACGGCCTGCGCCCCACGAACATGACACCTGCCAACATGGCCCGCGCCGCCGTGGAAGGTGCCACGCTGGGTCTGGCGTATGGTTTGAAGCGCTTCCGTGACCTCGGCATGAACCCCACGGAGATCCGCCTCACCGGCGGTGGCAGCAAGAGCGCCACCTGGCGTCAGATCGCGGCCGATTGCTTCAACGCGGAAGTCGTCACGCTGAATACCAGCGAAGGTGCCGCCCTCGGCGGAGCCATCCAGGCCGCCTACGCTCACGCCAACCAGGGCGGCACCGAAAAAGTGAGCTACGAGCAGCTTTGCGCCAAACTCGTCACCCTCGATGAAACCACCCGCTGCAAGCCAAACGCTGAAAACGCCGCGAAATATGCCGCGCAGCTTGAGAAGCAGATGGAGCTCACCGGCCGACTGAATCAGACGGGGTGGCTTTGAGCCATTTCGCCCGTTAAGCCTCAAACATGCACCCGCCGTGCATGTTTTGGCGTTCTCTGTGCCAAAAGAGGCAAAGCGGGCAATGGACGCCAAGGGGCGGTGGGTCGATTCGTTTGAGGCTGCATGTCACAGGCACGTCCTCTCCTCTTTTTGCTCGCCGCGGTGGCGGTGATCACGGCGTCATCTCTTTTCATCAAACGGCCGGAGCCTGCTCCAAGAAAACAGGGGGTCAAAACGACCGAAAAAGCCGTCCCGCCGGGAAGCTCACCCGTCATTCCGATGGTCACGGCGGAGATGACGGACGGGAAAGTCATCTTTGAGCAGGTTTGCTCGGCCTGCCACGGCATGGATGGCGGCGGGAAAGCGGAGCTGAAGTCGCCCGCCATTGCCTCGCTGCCGGAGTACTACGCGAAGAATCAGATCGCCAGCTTTCGCGAAGGCCGCCGGGGCCATCACCCAGAAGACACGCAGTCATTTCTGATGGGCAGCATCGCCAAGCAGCTCACCGCGGCGCAAGCGGAGGCGGTGATCACGCACCTCACGAAAATGCCGCGCACCATCCCAGCAGATCTCGAGAAGGATTCGAAGGATGCGGACCTCGCCAACGGCATGATGCTCTTCCAAGAGCGGTGCATGGAGTGCCATCGCTACAATGCCACGGGCGAGATCGCCTTTGGCAGCCCGCCTCTGGTGGGCCAGCAGGCGTGGTACATCATGGCGCAGATCGAGAAATTCAAAGACGGGCGACGCGGCACGGTGAAGGGCGATGTGAACGGGGCGAAGATGGTACTCTCGTCCAATTTCATCGAAGACCAGCAGATGCTGCGGGACATCGTGGCCTACATCGTCTCCCTCAATCCCAAGCCGGAAGGGGCGGCGGTGAAGGACGAAAGTCCTTTTGAGGCGGCCTCCCGTTGAAGCGCAGGCGTTGACACAGGGCGGCACGCATGCCAAACACGGCGCTCCACCGCGCCGCATGAAGTATCTCACGATTATCCGCCACGCCAAATCCAGCTGGGATCAGCCGGGGGTGCCGGATCATGACCGGACGCTGAATGACCGTGGACGCCGGGCCGCACCCGCCGTGGCAGCTTTTCTCCACCGCACCTACCTCGGCGGCGGAGGCGGTGAAAAGCTGCTGCCATCCCCCGATCGCCTCGTCAGCAGCACGGCTCAGCGTGCTCTGAACACCGCTCAAATCATGCGTGAGACCTTCGCCATGCCGGCAGAGGGCATGCTGCTCGATTCCAAACTCTACCTAGCCCAACCGACGACGATCTTGGATTGCGTCCGCAACTTTGACGAGAAATGGAGCCACGTCTGCATCTTCGGCCACAATCCCGGCCTACACGAGTTTGCGGATAAAATCCTCGCCCGGGCCAGCGTGCCGAAAATGCCCACCTGTACCGCCGTGCTGATGGCGCTGCCACATGCTTACTGGGGACTGGCGGACTGGCATGAGGCACAACTCATCGGCTACATCACGCCAAAATCTCTCGAACGCCGCTTCCCCGAGCTTTACGGCAATATTTCCCAGGGCGAAGGCGACGATTGATTCGGCAGCTTCACTCCGAGTGAATGCCGCACACCTGCATCACCATGTGCAGCACATTCCCCCAACGCGTGCCGTAGGGCCTGGCGGGACGCAGAATGGGCCAGCCGCGTTGTTGGGCCACGGGCTCGAGCTTTTGGGTCGGATGAATGCACACCGGATTCCCGGTGAACTCGAGCAAGGGCAGGTCCGCATGGCTGTCGGAGTAGCTCCAGCACTTCGACCGCTCTTCATCAGTGAGTTCGAGCACGCCAGGCACCTCAGCGCACAGGGCGGTGATCTTCGCATCACGCTTGTTGTTGCCTCGCGGCAGCTTCGGCAGCAGCGGCACCTTATCGCCGATCACCATTTTTGTGGCGAGGCAGTGGTCAAACTCCAGCTCGCGGGCGATCTCGTGGGCGTAGAAATCTGGGCTGGCGGTGTTGAGCACAAGAATGCGGTTCTGATGGCGGTGGCGCATCATTTCGGCGCGGAGCTCCGGGTAGGTCCAGCGCTCCACACTCGTGGCGGCGAATTCGCGAGCGAGCTTTCGGAGTTCGTCCACCGGCATGCCCCAGAGGTAGGCATTGAAGGCCCGCTTCGCTGTGTCCGTGCTGGCTAGCTTGCAAGCCCGGGCAAGGGCGAAGGGCAGGAAGAAGGCATGCAAAAACACCCGCCAAGGCTGCCGACGAAGCACAAAATTGCAGAACAGCGCCTGCGTATCGAAGGGCAGCAGAGTGTGATCGAGGTCAAAAAAGGCAAACTGTCGGGCGGGCATGGGCGAATGACGGATGCAGTAGGGTAAATGTCGAACGAGAAAATCTGCCTTGTCTCCCGCCTTTCCGCACTGCAAGTCTCGCTCCAACTCATGTCCTCACGCACCCTTCCAGTCCTGCCAGACGCCCACGGCCATTTCGGCAAATACGGCGGCATGTTCGTGCCCGAAACGCTCATGGCAGCCCTCACCGAGTTGTCCGATCATTACGAGAAGGCCAAGGCCGATCCCGCCTTCCACAAAGAGCTCGACGGCCTCCTCCACGAGTATGTCGGCCGCCCCACGCCGCTCTACTTTGCCGAACGCTGGACTGAAAAGCTCGGCGGAGCCAAAATCTACCTCAAACGCGAGGATTTGCTCCACACCGGTGCTCACAAGATCAACAACGCCCTCGGCCAAATCCTGCTGGCGAAGCGTCTCGGCAAAAACCGCATCATCGCCGAGACCGGAGCCGGTCAGCACGGCGTGGCCACGGCCACGGTTTGCGCCCGCTTTGGCTTCGATTGCACCATTTACATGGGGAAGGTCGATATGGAGCGCCAGGCGCTCAATGTGGCCCGCATGCGTTTCCTCGGTGCCAAGGTCGTCGCCGTCACCGCAGGTCAGGCCACGCTCAAAGAGGCCGTAAACGAAGCCATGCGTGATTGGGTGACGAACGTGCGCAACACGCACTACATCCTCGGCTCTGCCCTCGGCTCCCATCCCTTCCCGATGATGGTCCGCGATTTTCACCGTGTGATTGGTGTGGAGGCTCGTCGGCAGATTTTGGAGCGTGAGGAACGCCTGCCTGACCTCCTCGTCGCCTGCGTCGGCGGCGGCAGCAATTCCATCGGTCTCTTCCATCCTTTCCTAAACGACCACGACGTGCGTATGACCGGCGTCGAAGCCGGTGGCGATGGCATCATCCCTGAACGCCATGCCGCTCGTTTCCAAGGCGGCCGCCTCGGCGTGCTTCAGGGCACCAAAACCTGGCTCCTCGCCAATCCCGATGGTCAGATCGAACTCACCCACAGCGTCAGCGCCGGGCTCGACTACGCCGCCATCGGCCCCGAGCACGCCTGGCTGCATGACGAAGGCCGCGTTACCTACAACTACGCCACCGACTCCGAAGCACTCGCCGCCTTTCAAGAGCTCAGCCAGATCGAAGGCATCATCCCCGCCCTCGAAAGCTCCCACGCCATCGCCGAGGTCAAAAAAGTGGCCCCCACGATGCGAAAAGATCAAATCATCCTCGTGAACCTCAGCGGCCGCGGAGACAAAGACGTGGCCCAAGCTGCGCGGATGATCTTTGGAGAAGAGTTGAAGTTCTGACGGCATGAAGGCGTGGATCATGATGCTCTGCCTGCTGGGCTGCCAGCAGGCGCACTCCGATCCCAAACGGGTCCACGTCTTCGTCGCCCTCGCCGACAATGACCATCAGGGCATCGCCAAGGTGCCGCCGAAGATCGGCAACGGTGATGATGCGGCGAACAATCTCTACTGGGCAACCACCGACGGATTCAAATCCGTGTTTGGCCGCTGCAAGGCATGGAAACTCGAAAAGACTGAGGAAAACCCCACGCCACAGATTCTGGAGCGCCGCAGCTATCGCCATACTTCAAAGGATTGCGTGCTCGTCGCCGAGGCTTGGCGTGGAAAAAACATCCATCCGTGCCTCGAAGCCTTTTTCACCAACCTGCGTGAACGCAAAAGCGATCTCACCGCCTTCATCGGCCACAACGGCCTCATGGACGCACCTTTGACGATTTCACCCCTGGATACAGCGACCTCGACGGATGCCATCGTTCTCTGCTGCATGAGTTCGAGTTGGTTCAAACCGTATCTGGAGGCACTTAAAGTCAGCCCGGTGCTCACCACCGAGCAGTTCATGTATCCCGGCTCCTTCCTGCTGCGTGAGGCACTCGATGTCTGGCTGAGAGACGGACCTCGGTCCAACATTAGGATGGCTGCAGCCCGTGCGTATGCGGCGAACCAGAAAATCTCCGTGAGGGCTGCTGCGGGCGTGTTTACCAAGCTGGAATGATACGATAGCAAGATCAGACCGATCCGTCTGATCCGACCGATCTCCGCCCAAAACAAAACCGCCTCCGGCTTTTGAGGCTCGGAGGCGGTGGGGGGATGGCTATCGGGTTAATCAGGCAGCCTCTTCTTCGGCGGGAACCATGGGGCTTTCGGTCTCGTGGACGTCGAAGCTGCGGTTCTTGAGGAAGCCGGTGCCGGCTGGGATGAGGTGACCCATGATGACGTTTTCCTTGAAGCCGCGAAGGAGATCGTTCTTCGCGAGCGTGGCTGCCTCGGTAAGCACACGGGTGGTGTCTTGGAAGGAGGCGGCGGAGATGAAGGATTCGGTTTCGATGGAAGCCTTGGTGATACCGAGAAGGACCGGCTCAGCCTCAGCAGGCTTGCCACCTTCGTCGGAAACGCGGGCGTTCTCTTTCTCGAACTCGGTGCGGTCGATCTGATCTCCCCAGAGGAAGCTGGTATCACCTGGATCAGTGATCTTCACCTTGCGGAGCATCTGACGGATGATGATTTCGACGTGCTTGTCGTTGATCTCCACGCCCTGGGCACGGTACACTTCCTGCACTTCATTGACGAGATGCTCGCGAAGGGCCTGTGGGCCGAGAATTTCGAGGAGGTCATGCGGAACAACGGGGCCGTCAGTGAGCTGGTCCGCCTTGCTGACATGGTCGCCATTGGAGACGAGAATGTGCTTGGAGCGGGGAATGAGATGCTCTTCCTGCTGGCCGGTGGTTGGATCAGTGATGATGACGCGACGTTTGCCGCGGACGAGGCCGCCGATTTCGATGATGCCATCAATACGAGCGATTTCGCAGGCGTCCTTGGGCTTGCGGGCTTCGAAAAGCTCAGCCACACGCGGGAGACCGCCTGTGATGTCCTTGGTTTTCGCGGCCTTACGAGGTGTCTTGGCGACAGTTGTACCACCTTCGACCTTCTCGTTGTTCTTGACGTTAACGTGAGCACCGGCCGGAATGGTGTAGCTGGCGAGGATTTCGTGCGTCTTTGGATCGGTGATGACGATCTGGGGATGCAGGTCTTCCTTATGCTCGATGACGACCATCTCTTCGTTGCCGGTGGATTCGTTCTTCTCCTTGGTGAAGGTGATGCCGCTGATGAGGTCGCGGAATTCCACTTTACCGGCTTTATCAGTGATGATCGGAATGCTGTAGGGATCCCAGATAACGATCTGCTCACCTTTTTTGACGTGGGCACCATCGGGTTTTGCGATAACGGCACCGATGACGAGCTTGTGGCTCTCCAGTTCGCGGCCGTCTTCATCATGGATGGAGAGGGCTCCATTCTTGGTGAGGGCGATCCAGTTACCTTCGACGGTCTGCACGGTACGGATGTCGGTGAGGCGGAGCGTTCCGGCGTTCTTGGTGAGGATGAAGGGCTGCTTGAAGGCACTCATGGCAGCACCACCGGTGTGGAAGGTACGCATGGTGAGCTGCGTTCCAGGCTCACCGATGGACTGAGCGGCAACGATACCGACGGCTTCACCGATGCGGCCCATCTTCTGGGTGCCCAGGTGGAGGCCGTAGCACTTGGCGCAGCAGCCACGCTTGCTTTCACAGGAGAGGACGGAGCGGATCTTGAGCTTCTCGACGCCGATCTTCATGAGGTGATTGGCCTCTTTCTCGGTAACGAGTTGGTTCGCCTTGATGACGACGCTCTTGTCCACAGGGTCGTGGATGGTCTCGCAGCTCGTGCGGCCGTAGATGCGGGTCTTGAGGTCCACGATTTCTTCGTCGCCCTGGTAAATGGAGGCGAGCGTGATTCCATTCGCGGTGCCGCAATCCTGCTCAGTGATGATGACGTCCTGGGACACATCGACGAGTTTACGGGTCATGTAACCGGAGTCAGCCGTCTTAAGCGCCGTATCGGCCAAGCCTTTTCGAGCACCGTGCGTGGAAATGAAGTACTCAAGCACGCTAAGACCTTCGCGGAAGTTCGAAATAATCGGACGCTCGATGATCTCACCGGAGGGCTTGGCCATGAGGCCGCGCATGCCGGCAAGCTGCTTGATCTGCGTGCGGTTACCACGGGCACCGGAGGTGACCATGACGTAGAGCGGGCTGTGATGTTTCTTACCATCGTTGTGCTCCAACGTGCGGAAGAGCTCGTTCGTGACCTGCTCACCGACCTGGGTCCAGATGTCGATGATCTTCTGGTAACGCTCACCCTGGGTGATGATACCGCGGCGGTGTTGCTTATCGACTTCCTCGATCTCTTTGTAGGCCTTCTCAACGCCGACTTTCTTCGCCTCAGGGATGACCATGTCGGTGATACCGATGGAGCAGCCAGATTTGGAAGCTTCGCTAAAGCCAAGGGACTTCAGACGATCCAGGGCGAGCACGGTCTCGTGCTGGCCGACACTCTGGAAGCAGCGCCAAATGATGTCGGAAATCTGTTTCTTGCCGACATTGGTATTGATGAAGCCGACGCCTTCAGGCCAGATTTCATTGAAGCGAACGCGACCGGCGGTGGTTTCGATGACGGCCTTTGAGGAGTCGCCATAAGCACGCTTGGGCTTGTTGAAATCCGGATTGCGATAAAGAATCTTATCGTTCACCGAGAGGCCACCTTCAGTGATGGCGAACTCGACTTCAGCCGGATCATTGAAGATCGGCATGCGATCCGGGTGATCGCTCTTCTTCTTGTCGTGGTTCGGCAGTTCGCGGAGGTAGGTGAGGAAGAAGCAGCCGAGGGGAATGTCCTGGCTGGGGTTCATGATGGGCTTGCCGGAAGCAGGCGAGAACAGATTGTTCGGCGCAAGCATGAGGAGGCGAGCTTCCATCTGCGCTTCCACGGAAAGCGGAACGTGAACGGCCATCTGGTCACCGTCGAAGTCGGCATTGTAAGCCGTGCAAACGAGGGGATGAACACGGATAGCTTCACCTTCGATCAACTTCGGCTCGAAAGCCTGAATCGAGAGACGGTGGAGGGTCGGTGCACGGTTGAGGAAGACAGGGTGACCGCGGGTCACTTCGTCGAGAATGTCCCAAACCTCGGGTGTGCGACGCTCGATCATCTTCTTGGCCGAACGGACGGTATGAACGAGGCCCATTTCCTTCAAGCGACGGATGATGAAGGGCTCAAACAGTACGAGCGCCATCTTCTTCGGCAGACCGCATTGGTGCAGGCCAAGCTCAGGGCCGATCACGATGACGGAACGACCAGAGTAATCCACGCGCTTGCCGAGAAGGTTCTGACGGAAGCGGCCGGACTTGCCTTTCAGCATGTCGGAGAGGGATTTGAGCGGACGATTGCCAGCGCCAGTGACAGGGCGGCCATGACGACCGTTGTCGAAGAGGGCATCGACAGCCTCCTGGAGCATGCGCTTCTCATTGCGGATGATGACATCCGGTGTGCGGAGCTGGAGGAGGTTCTTGAGACGGTTGTTGCGGTTGATGACGCGGCGATAGAGGTCGTTGAGGTCGGAGGTGGCGAAACGGCCACCTTCGAGAGGAACGAGCGGACGAAGGTCTGGCGGGATGACCGGCAGGACTTCCATGATCATCGCTTCAGGGCGGCTATGGCTCTCGGCGAAGCCCTGGCAGAGCTTGAGACGCTTGGCGAGCTTCTTGCGGGTCTGTTTGGAGCGGGTCTTGGTCATCGCTTCCTGGAGATCCTTGATGGCATCCGTCAGATTGATCTGGGAGAAGATATCACGGATGGCTTGAGCACCCATGCCGACCTTGAAGGCATCCGCACCATACTGTTCCTCAGCCTCACGGAGTTCGACTTCACCGAGAAGTTGGCCGCGCTGAAGGGGCGTGGAGCCGGTATCGACGACCATGTAGTCTTCATAGTAGATAACGCGTTCCAGCGAGCGGGCAGTCATGTCGAGCATGAGACCGATGCGAGAAGGCATGCACTTATAGAACCAGATGTGAGTCACCGGCACGGCGAGCTCAATGTGGCCCATACGCTCACGACGCACGCGGGAGAGTGTCACTTCGACGCCGCAGCGATCGCAAATAACGCCCTTATGCTTGATACGCTTGTACTTACCGCAGGCGCATTCCCAGTCGCGGGTGGGTCCAAAGATGCGCTCGCAGAACAAGCCGCCTTTTTCAGGCTTGAAGGTGCGATAGTTGATGGTTTCCGGATTTTTGACTTCGCCGGAGGACCAGCCGCGAATGCGGTCTGGCGAGGCGATGCAGATCGACACGTAGTCGAATTCGCTGGCCGGTTTGGTTTCCCCGAAGATTTCTTTCAAGCTGGGTTCAGACATGATGGTGATGAGTTAGGAGGTTGCTGCTTGTTCTTCTGTTCTTTGGGAATGCGGCGGATTAAAACCCCGCCGCCGTGGCGAAACGCTCAAGACCTTCGAGCTCAGCTTGCTGTTCTTCGGCTCCGGCGCGTTTATGCACCTTCACATCGAGTCCCAGGGACTGCATTTCCTTGATGAGCACGTTGAACGACTCTGGCGTGCCAGCCTGAAGGGCGTGGTCACCTTTGACGATCTGCTCGTAAATGCGTGTGCGGCCCTGCACGTCGTCAGATTTGACGGTGAGAAGCTCCTGAAGCGTGTAGGCGGCACCGTAGGCCTCAAGCGCCCACACCTCCATTTCTCCGAAGCGCTGGCCACCATACTGGGCTTTACCACCCAGCGGCTGCTGCGTGACGAGCGAGTAAGGACCAACGGCACGGGCATGGATCTTGTCAGCGACAAGGTGACCCAGCTTCAGCATGTAAATGTAACCGACGACGGTGTCCTGCGTGTAAGGATCTCCGGTGCGTCCGTCATAGAGGCGGGATTTGCCGGTGAGGCCCATCCATTCATAGCCAGGCTGCTTCTTGGCATCCTTGATGAAATCCATGATTTTGGACTCGTGGATACCATCGAATACTGGCGTGGCAATTTTCAGACCAAGGGCCTTAGCAGCAATGCCAAGGTGGGTTTCGAGCACCTGGCCCACGTTCATGCGTGATGGCACGCCCAGTGGGTTGAGGCAGATATCCACCGGCACGCCATTTTCGAGGAACGGCATGTCTTCTTCCGGCACGATGGTGGCGACGACGCCCTTATTACCGTGACGTCCGGCCATCTTATCACCGACAGAGAGTTTACGCTTGGCAGCAACGAACACACGAACCTGCTTCACCACGTTGGATTCGGCGGCAGATTCAGAGCTTTCGATCTTGTCGAGATTGCGTTCACGCTCAGTGTCCGCATCGCTGAACTTCTGCTCGAAGGTCTGGATGGCATCGAAGAGCTTGTTCCGCATCGGCGAGGCATCCATTTCGATGCTGTCGTAGTTTTCGGCCACACGACGAAGCATCGCTTTGGACACCTTTTTGCCTGCGGCGACGATGATTTCACCGGTCTGGCCGTTCACGATGTCGTTGTCCAGTTTGTCCTCGCCGATGATTTCTTCGAGACGATCGGTGAGCTGGTCGGAGAGCTCCTCCTTCTTCTGGCGGTAGTCTTCTTCGATCTGCTTGATGTGCTTCTTATACTCGGACGGGGAGAGTTTTTCTTTGTCGCTCTCCGCGCCACTGGTGCGATTGGCGACGCGGACATCCATGACGATGCCAGCGCAGCCAGATGGCACACGGAGGGAGGTATCCTTCACGTCAGCGGCTTTCTCACCGAAGATCGCGCGAAGCAGACGCTCTTCTGGAGCGAGTTCCGTTTCGGATTTCGGAGTGATCTTGCCGACGAGAATATCACCAGGCTTCACTTCGGCACCGATACGCACAACGCCCTGGGCATCGAGGTTCTTCAGCGCCTCATCACCGACGTTCGGGATGTCGCGTGTGATTTCTTCAGGCCCGAGCTTCGTGTCACGGGCGATGACTTCGAAGTCTTCGATGTGGATGGAGGTGTAGATGTCCTCCTTCACGATGCGACGGCTGATGACAATGGCGTCTTCGAAGTTGTAGCCGTTCCAAGGCATGAACGCGACAAGCATGTTCTTGCCGAGTGCGAGCTCGCCGTTGTCGGTGCAAGGACCGTCAGCGATGACATCGCCCTTCTTGATCTTCTGGCCGTTCTTGACGAGCGGACGCTGGTTGATGCAGGTGCCGGCATTGCTGCGGCCAAATTTGCGCAACGGATAAACGAAGGTTCCCTTCTCCTCGTCGGTCTGGACGGACTTGATAGGATCAGCAAGGAATTTGTCCTCTTTGCAGGGCAATTCGCCGTCCTTCGTGACAATGATGACATCGGCGGTAGAAGCGGCCACGGTGCCGTTTCCGTCCGCGACGATCACCGCACGAGAATCGCGAGCTGCCTTGGCTTCCATGCCGGTGCCGACGAACGGAGCTTCCGCTTCAAGGAGAGGCACGCCCTGGCGCTGCATGTTCGACCCCATGAGGGCGCGGTTGGCGTCATCATGCTCAAGGAACGGGATAAGCGCGGCGGCGACAGAGACGAGCTGCTTTGGAGAAACATCCATGAGCGTGGCCTTTTCAGGCTCCACTTCAATGAACTCGCCGCGGTAGCGCACGGTGATCTTCGGACCCTTGAAGTGACCTTTTTCGTCGATCGGGTTGTTCGCCTGCGCGATGTAGTGATTTTCTTCCTGATCGGCGGTGAGGTAATCGATCTTCTCGGCCACGTTGCCGTCTTTGCACGGACGATAGGGCGTTTCGATGAAGCCGAACTCGTTGATGCGTGCGTAGGCCCCGAGGGAGTTAATAAGGCCGATGTTTGGACCTTCAGGTGTCTCAATGGGGCAAATACGACCGTAGTGCGAAGGATGCACGTCACGGACTTCGAAGCCAGCACGGTCACGATTGAGACCACCAGGCCCGAGAGCAGAGAGACGACGCTTGTGGGTCAGTTCCGCAAGCGGATTGATCTGATCCATGAACTGGGAAAGCTGACTGCGACCGAAGAAGTCACGCACGACGGCCGCAAGAGCCTTCGGATTGACAAGCTTTGAGGGCGTCATGGTATCCATCTGCACATCAAAAAGGGTCATACGCTCTTTGACGAGACGCTCCGTTCGGGAAAGACCCACACGGCACTGATTGGCGAGGAGTTCACCCACGGCGCGTACTCGGCGGGAACCGAGATGGTCAATATCATCGAGGAGACCTTCACCACCGCGCAGTTTGAAGAGGTAGCGCATGGCGGAGACGACGTCTTCTGCACCGAGGATGCGCATGTCGCTGTCCACCTTGAGGGTGAGCTTTTGGTTGATCTTGTAACGTCCGACGCGGGTGAGGTCATAGCGCTTCGGATCGAAGAAGAGGCGCTTCACGAGGGCGCGGGCGTTCGGCGTAGTGGGTGGATCACCAGGGCGGAGGCGGCGGTAGATTTCTTTGAGGGCCTCGTCTTCATCATGCGCCGTGTCTTTGCGCAGGGAAGTGATGAGAAGGTCTTCCGGGGAAGCATTGACGATCTTCACCGATTTATGACCGAGCTGCTGAAGCTGACGGACCACCCCTTGGGTAAGTGGCTCGTAGGCTCGAGCCACGATGAGTTCTCCATCAAGAATGTCTTTGAAGAGGATTTTATTCGCGAGGTCTTCCTCGGAGAGGGATTCTTTGATCTTGAGATCCTGGATGTCGTAGAAGAGCTTGAGGATGTCTTCGTCGTTCGGGAAGCCGATGACACGAAGGAGCGTGGTGGCGAGGAATTTACGACGACGACGACGACGGTCGAGATAGACGTAAAGGAGATCGTTCGTGTCGAACTGCACTTCGAGCCAGGTGCCGCGGTCAGGAATAATACGGAACCCGTGCAACCAGCGGCCGTTGAGGTGCTGCGTCTGCTCGAAGCAGATGCCGGGGGAACGATGAAGCTGAGAGACGACAACGCGTTCGGCACCGTTGATGACGAAGGTGCCGCGTACGGTCATGAGCGGGATTTCGCCCATGTAAACGCGTTCCTGCTTGGCTCCAGCCTCGTCCTTAAGTTCGTAGGTGACGTAAAGCGGCGCGGAATAGGTCTCTGCCTCGCGGATGGCCTCGAGCGAATTGAGCTTGGGCTCGCCGATCTCGTACAGAACGAAGTCGAGCGTCATCTTCTCATCGTAACTGGTGATGGGGAAGACTTCTTTGAAGACCGCCTGCAGGCCAACGTTTTTGCGCTTGGAGGGAGAGATGTTCTGCTGGAGGAACTCCTCATACGAACGGAGCTGGATCTCGATGAGATTCGGGGGCTCGGCGACTTCGTGGATCTTGCCAAAGTTAGTGCGCTGGGACATGGGACGAGAGGACGGGTTTTGGGACAATTTGGGGTGGCAAAATGCGCTGTGCGCGGCGGAATTCAGACGATGAGGCTGAACTCGGCCGCACACGGCGGGAAGATCGCACTTTCACCAAAAACCACGGTTGAAGTCGTGATGCCGGTGAAGGCGAAGTAGGGCGCAAAACGGCTCGAATCGCACGGAAACCCTTCCACACGGTCAGAACCGCGCTGGGAGAGATTTTCGGGGAAAGAGCCTGTCATGCTATGGATGGGAATTTTTCGGTGAAAAGGCTAATGACGATCTTGAAAGGAATCGAAAAAGGCTTTTTGAGTTTTCGGGCCGATCAGGACCGCGTGGGGAGTTACTAAAACTGCCGCCACGCGGCCAAAGAGCGTATGTCGGTTGAAGGACCAGACCGGGATTACTTGATCTCGACCTTGGCACCAGCGGCTTCCATCTTCTTCTTGATCTCTTCCGCCTCTTCCTTCTTGACGCCTTCTTTGAGCTTCTGCGGAGCGCTCTCGACGAGCTTCTTCGCTTCGGCAAGGCCGAGGCCCGGGACGACGCCGCGGACTTCTTTAATGACGCCAATTTTGTTTGCGCCAGCATCGGTGAGGATGACGTCAAACTCGGTCTTCTCTTCAACGGCTGCGACAGCAGCGCCACCACCACCGGCTCCGGCGGCAGCGACAGGAGCAGCGGCGCTCACGCCCCACTTCTCTTCGAGGGTTTTGACGAGGGTGGAAACTTCGAGGACGGTCAAGCCACTCAGTTCTTCAACGATTTTGTTCAGGTCAGCCATGTTAGTGTGTCGGTATCGCCGCTTTCCGAAGCATCGGAGGGTTTAAGAGCAAAAGCTTTTGCCCCGGCAAGGAACCATTAGGTGTTTATGTGTTCAAGCCGTGTGACGGGCTATCAGGTCAAATTGGATGTGTTGTAATGAGTTAAGCGGCGACGGCTTCAGCTGGTGCCGCTTCGGCGGGGACGGGAGCCTCCGCTGCTGGAGCTTCCACAGGAGAAGGAGCATCTGCTGGACCGCCATCCTTCTCTGCCTTGGCCTTGAGGGCGCGGGCAAGAGCGGAGCCGGGAGCCTGCAAGACGCCGAGAAGCATCGAGTAGAGGACTTCACGGGAGGGCAGATCAGCAAGGGCCTTGATGGTGGCTACATCGAGCAATTTGCCATCAAGCACGCCAGCCTTCATCACCGGCTTCTCGAATTCGGCAGCAAAGTTCTTCATGATCTTCGCGGTCGCGAAGATTTCTTTGACGCCAGTGACAAACGCACTCTGGCCGGTCAAGTGAGTGCTCAGGTCATCCGGGTAACCTGCTTTTTCAGCAGCTTTACGAACGAGGTTGTTTTTGAAGACGTGGATTTCGGCTCCGACTGCGCCAAGGCGCTTACGAAGCTCGGCAAACTTATCAACTTTGAGGCCGGTGTAATCGACGACGAGCAAGAACGGCGAGGCGTTCACGCGACGCAGGACATCTTCGATGAGCAGTGTTTTTTCAGCATTCATGGGTCAGGTCTGCGCGGAGTTTAGAGTTTGATGTACTTGGAGACGTCGATGCGCACAGCGGGGCTCATCGTGGCGGCCAATGTGATAGTCTCGACGTAGCGACCGCGAGCGGAGGCGGGCTTTGCACGTGAAACGGCCTCAATGAGGCTGCGAGCGTTGTCAGCAAGCTGCACCACATCGAAATTCACTTTGCCAATGCCGGAAGCAATGTTGCCATTTTTGTCGAGCTTGAAGTCAGCGCGACCTGCCTTGACGGCTTTCACCGCACCTGCGGTGTCGTCGGTGACAGTGCCCGTACGCGGATTCGGCATCAATCCACGTGGACCGAGTTGTTTACCAAGCTTGCGAACTTCATTCATCGCTGCAGGTGTGGCAATGGCGACGTCGAAATCAGTGAATCCTTCTTTGACCTTAGCGATCAAATCTTCGTAGCCGACGATTTCAGCACCAGCGGCTTTGGCAGCCTCAGCAGCATTACCCACGGCGAACACGGCGACGCGAACCGACTTTCCAGAGCCATGAGGCAGCGGGCAAGTGCCGCGGACCATCTGGTCTGACTTCTTCGGATCCACACCCATACGGAAAGAAAGGGTGACCGTCTGGTTGAACTTGGTGCCGGGGAGTTTGCGGAGCAGGTCAGCAGCTTCCTCAAGTGAGAAAAGCTTTCCTGCCGGGATCATCTCAGCGGCTTTTTTGTAGCGTTTGCTTCTGGTTTGCATGGTGGGGGGCAGTGTTGACGAACAATGAAGTTCTCCTGCGTTGGGTTTGGGGTGAATTGGGATTAGTCAGCGATTTCGATGCCCATTTGACGGGCTGTGCCTGCCATGATGCGGGAGGCACGCTCAAGATCCTGAGTATTGAGGTCAGCGAGTTTCAGCTTGGTAGCCTCAAGAAGCTGGGCCTTGCTAATCTTGGCGACTTTTTTCTTGTTCGCTTCACCGGAGCCAGAAGCGATGTTCGCCACCTTCTTGAGCAGGTTCGATGCAGGCGGCTGCTTGGTGATGAATGTGAAGGATTTGTCTTTGTAAACGGTGATGATAGTGGGGAGCACATCGCCGCCAGCCTTCTGAGTGGCCGCATTGAACTCTTTGCAGAAGGCCATGATATTCACGCCGGCCTGGCCGAGAGCGGGACCGATGGGCGGAGCGGGGTTTGCCGCGCCGGCTTTGATCTGCAATTTTATTTGTTTGACGATTTCTTTGGCCATGTCTGGGGGTCCTTAGGTTTTTATGTGTTCTGGGAATGTTTTCGGCGAAGCAAGGCGGGAGAAGAGATTAGGTGGCATCGGCCTTCTCGACCTGCCAATACTCGAGATCGACAGGGGTGGAACGTCCGAAGATATTCACTGAGACACGCAGCACGCCGCGCTCGGGATCAATCTCCTCGACCGTTCCAATTTGACTTTCGAACGGACCGTCAGCCACGCGGACGCTATCACCTGGACTAAAGGCGATTTTCGGAACAGCACCCTCTTCTTTCTCGCGTGCCTGTGCCAGCATGGCATCCACATCACGCTCGCGCATAGGCATGGGATTGTCTTTACCGCTAGCGAAGTTTAGCACGCCGTCGGTTTCCTTGATGAAATACCAAGAGCGATCAATGATTCTATTGTGTTCATCCAAAAGGTGGCAGTTCACAAAGACGTAACCGGGGTAGTACTTACGATTGTGCTCGCTGCGCTTGCCTTTTTTTACCTCGGAGACTCGCTCCATGGGTACAAGGACGTGAAAAACATGGTCACCCATCTCTTCGGTCTGGATACGACGAAGCATGTTCTCTCGGACCTTGTTTTCTAGGCCGGAACGAACATGAATCGCATACCACTGATCTTTTGCGGCGGGAATGGCTGCCATGGTTAAAGGGTCGGAGGCGGGTGAAGGGGACGAAATAATGCCGGATGGCCCCGGCGGGCATACTATTTACCAAACCAAGATTGGGCAGCTTGGAATGCTTCGCGGAACGACACGTCGAAGACAGCAACGAATGCTCCGAGCAAAATCATCGCGATGAAGACCACCACAGTGGATTCATTCAGTTCACGATATTTAGTGAAACCCTTTTCTTTCGGGTCCCAGGGCCAGGTGGCTTTTCTCAACTCGAGGAAGACCTCACTGACATATTTGCGTATTTTGCTCATGAAGCGTGACGTGTAAGGCGATTTGCGGAT
Organism: Akkermansia muciniphila; assembly: GCA_943373155.1. GTDB lineage: Bacteria > Verrucomicrobiota > Verrucomicrobiia > Verrucomicrobiales > Verrucomicrobiaceae > Prosthecobacter. Next base: position 42,556 of record CALSBJ010000014.1, read on the forward strand.
GATTCGGGATTTCTTCGCTGGCAGGCCAGGAGGGACTCGAACCCCCAACCGACGGTTTTGGAGACCGCTACTCTACCAATTGAGCTACTGACCTTTGTAAGCGAAGACGCTTCCTGTTTAGGATAGCGAAGAATATCGTATCTAGCAAGCTCGTCCCTGCTTTCACCGGGAGATGAGATCACCGCCGGGCCTGATGCCAGACCCGACGGGACTCAAACAAACGAACTTGCGCGGAGGCTTAGTCGAGGATTTCGGCCACGCGGCCGGCACCCACGGTCTTGCCGCCCTCACGGATAGCGAAGCGAATGGTCTTCTCCATAGCGATGGGGGTAATGAGTTCCACCGTGATGGAAACGTTGTCACCAGGCATCACCATTTCGACACCTTCTGGAAGGGTCACGGAACCAGTCACGTCCGTCGTGCGGAAGTAGAACTGGGGGCGGTAGTTGTTGAAGAACGGCGTGTGACGGCCACCTTCATCCTTGGAGAGAACGTACACCTCAGCCTTGAACTTCTTATGCGGGGTGACGGAACCGGGCTTGGCGATGACCTGACCGCGCTCGATGTCGGTCTTCTTGGTGCCGCGCAGGAGGAGACCCACGTTGTCGCCAGCACGACCTTCGTCGAGCAGCTTGCGGAACATTTCGATGTCCGTGACGGTGGTCTTGGCGGTCGGGCGGATGCCGATGATTTCGACTTCGGACATTTTCTTGACGATGCCACGCTCGACACGGCCGGTGCAGACGGTACCGCGACCTTCGATGGCGAACACGTCTTCAACAGGCATGAGGAAGTCCTTATCGATGGGGCGCTCTGGCAGCGGGATGTAGCTGTCCACGGCGTCCATGAGCTTGTGGATGTTGGCTTCGTGAGTGGCATCACCTTCGAGAGCCTTGAGGGCGGAGCCCTTCACAATCGGGATGTCATCGCCTGGGAAGTCATATTTGGAAAGGAGGTCACGCACTTCCATCTCAACGAGGTCGAGAAGCTCAGCGTCATCCACCATATCAACCTTGTTCATAAACACGCAGAGGGCAGGCACGCCGACCTGACGGGCAAGCAGGATGTGCTCACGGGTCTGGGGCATTGGGCCGTCAGCAGCAGAAACCACAAGAATAGCTCCGTCCATCTGGGCGGCGCCTGTGATCATGTTTTTCACATAGTCAGCATGGCCGGGGCAATCGACGTGCGCATAGTGGCGCTTGTCGGTTTCGTACTCGACGTGAGCGGTATTGATGGTGATGCCACGTTCTTTTTCTTCGGGGGCCGCGTCGATCTGGTCGTAGGCGCGAGCCTGAGCGAAGCCTTTCTTGGAAAGGACAGTCGTGATGGCAGCGGTGAGGGTGGTCTTGCCGTGGTCAACGTGGCCGATGGTGCCGATGTTGACGTGCGGCTTGTTACGTTGGAATGCTTCTTTGGCCATGTGGGTGGGTGAGGGGGTGCGCTTGTGTTCGTTTGTTGTTTGTCGAAGGACCCCGTCACAAAAAAGCAGCCGCTGGAGCTGTTAGAGGGACTTGAACCCTCGACCTCGTCCTTACCAAGGACGTGCTCTACCACTGAGCTATAACAGCATCACCTGCGGCGGCCCTGTGGAAGGAGGCCTCCTCCTCTTTCGATAAGAAAACCGGGGCACGTTGAACCTTGACTTGGCGTCAAGGGACAGTACACCCCGGCCTGCGAATTGAAAAAGTGGCCGGAGAGTAGGAGGTCCGCCCCGTCTGTCAAAGTCTTTTTATGCTTTTAAAAAGCTCTTTCCGCCAGATTCCCGGCTTGTTTCTGAGGAACAGATCAAATCGACTCCGCATTTGCGCGCGCCTCCCCAGCCTGCCATACTCTTTCTCCCCAACGTTAGTCAAAAAAAACTGATGGCCCATCCCTTCCTTACGCAGGACTTCCATCTCCGGTGGTCCACTCTCATCCCAGCCTCAATCCAGAACGACATCCGCGAGGCACTAAGCCGAGCGCAGATGAAGTTGGATGCCGTCATTGAGCAGGACCGGGGCAAAATGAGCTTCAAGAGCGTCATCCTTGATCTTGATGAAGCCACTAGGGAGCTCAACGAGACCTGGGGCCTCGTGCAGCATCTCGATTCCCTCTGCAATTCCCCCGCCCTGCGGGAGGCACATAACGCCATGCTCCCAGAGGTGAGCTCTTTCTTTGCCAAAATTCCTCTCAACGAACACCTCTGGGACCTGCTGGTCACCTATAGCAAAACCGAGGAAGCCCGAAAACTCTCACCTGTTCGCCGACGCGCTCTCGACGAGTGTATAGAAGGTTTCGTCGAAGCCGGCGCCGACCTGCCGCCGGACAAAAAGAAGCGCATGGAGGAGATCGAGTCCGAGCTTTCCCAGGCCACGCAGAAGTATTCCGAGAACGTGCTCGACTCCACCAACAAGTGGGAACTGCTCATCGACGATCCCACCAAGCTCGAAGGCCTGCCACAGTCCGCCATCGCTGCCGCGAGGGCGGATGCTGCGGCCAAGGGCCTCGGCATTGAGGAGAAGCCCTTGTGGCGCTTCACCCTCAAAGCTCCCTCCATGATCCCGGTGCTCGAGTATCTCGAAGATGCCACCATCCGCCGCCAGGTGTGGGAGGGGACGACCTCCATTGGCCGCACCCTAGAGCACGATAACACGGCTCTCGTCTGGAAGATCCTCCGCCTCCGCCATGAGAAGGCGCAGATCATGGAAAAGGCGAACTTCGCCGATCACATCCTGGCCCATCGCATGGCAAAGAACGGCCGCAGCGCCTTAAATTTCATCGAAGACCTTCACCGCCGTGTGCGGGACGCCTTCCAGCGTGAAACCATCGAACTTCAGGAATTCCGTGCCGATGCTCTACACAAGGCAGCCGACCTCTTTGAGCCGTGGGAACTCGCTTTCTGGTCCGAAAAGCAGCGAAAGGCGAAGTACGACTTCGACGAGGAAGAACTCCGTCCTTACTTCCCGCTGGATAAAGTGCTCAGCGGCATGTTCCGCCTCGCTGAGATCGTTTTTGATCTGCGTATCACCGCCCGCGAGGTCGTTTACATCGAGCCCGGCAAAACCGCTGAAGGCCCCGCCACCAGCACGCAGCCTGGAAAGCCCGGCCCGGTCGAGGTGTGGCATCCGCAGGTGAAATTCTACGAGGTGCGCAACGAGAAAGGCACCCATATCGGCTCCTTCTATGCCGACTGGCATCCACGCGATTCCAAACGCGGCGGTGCCTGGATGAACTACCTCAAAATGGGCATCCCGCCGAATGGCGACCACGATCGCCGCCTCCACCTCGGGCTGATTTGCGGGAATATGTCCCCGCCCGTTGGCGATAAAGCCGCCCTGCTCACGCACGACGAAGTCTGTACCGTGTTTCATGAGTTTGGCCACCTCCTGCATCTGCTCTGCGGCAGCGTCGAGGTGCCCTCGCTCAATGGCACGAGCGTCTATTGGGACTTCGTCGAGCTACCCTCGCAGCTTCTCGAAAATTTTTGCTGGGAACGCGAGAGCCTCGATCTCTTCGCACGCCATCACGAGACCGGGGAAGCCATTCCCGCCAGACTCTACAAGAAGATGCTCGCCGCGAAAAACTACCGCAGCGCCAGCGACATCATGCGCCAGCTCAGCTTTGGCAAGCTTGACCTCGAACTGCACATGAAGCACGCCACTTCGGAGGGTGCCGATCTCGATGTGCTCTCCCGCCAGATCCTCGACGGCTATCTTATGGCCTTAAAAACCGAGTCACCCAGCATGGCCCGCCGCTTTGGACATCTCTTCAGCAGCCCCACTGGATATGCGGCGGGTTACTACAGTTACAAATGGGCAGAGGTACTCGATGCCGATGCCTTCACCCGCTTCCAAAAAGAAGGCGTCCTCAATCCCGCCGTCGGTCGTGACTTCCGCGATAAGATCCTCAGCAAAGGCAACAGCGAAGATCCCGCCAAGCTCTTCCAAGACTTCATGGGCCGTGATCCCGATGCGAAGGCGCTTCTCGTGCGTGCCGGGCTGATGTGATGACCGCCGAGGCCGATCAGTTCCCGAAGAACTGATCGCCCTTCACTACCGTACCGTCACGCAGAACCACAGAGAAGGTGCCGCCATTCGCCTTGGCAAGCCGATCCATGTCCGCCGCCGCATCTGTCTCCATCATCACACTGGTGTGAATGACAGTGCGGATCATGGAGCGTTTATTTTCGTCCGTCACGACATTGATCCAGCCTTGCTCATCTGATTTCTGGCCGTCGGTCATGAAGAAAATGATGTCAGGCTTCGGATTGGCTCTCAGTGCCATAAGAAGGCCGCTACCCCAGTTCGTCCCGCCAGGGTTATCCGCTTCCTGCACGATTTCGCGGCTTTCTGAGAGAGTGAAAGGTGAGGCCAACCGGTAAGCAAAGGCGGGAATTTTTGCCTTTTTCCAGTCCTCTGCACTAATGCTCCACCGGTACTTCTCAAATTTATCCGATCTTTTTGGGGACTCCGTGTCATGAGGCCACGCAAAGTCCGAGAAGAAGAGAATCTGATACTGCGTGCCGGGTGGCACCCGCCCGAGACTCTTGATGAGCTCCTTCTTGAGCACGTCAAAGCGACTCGTCCCTCCCTCGCCGACCTGCGACATCGAAGCGGAGACATCCACCACGAAGACCACCCGCCGGCCAAAGGCCGTCTGGCCGAGGAAGCTGAACATGCCGCCCTTGCCAATGCCCGCTCCGAAGCCACCGCCACTTCCTCCTGCGCCCATGCCGGCATTCAGCCCGAGACCGCCGGAGAGTTTTCCTAGTTCCATGCGGTCCGTCATGCCGGAAAGATTCAGAGAGTCCATTTCCATCTCCGGGAGTTGGACGTCGGCCGTGATGGACTGCACGGTCACCCGCGACATCGGCTTGTTCTTGAGCCAGGTGTTCTTCTTCTGCCTTACCTTATGCTCCAGCGCCTCGGAGGCTGCCGCGGACTGTGGGCTGCCGCCGGGCAAAAAGTCCACCTGCTTGTCCATCACATGACGCACGGTGATCGCCGCTCCGAGGAGCAAAATAAGCGCATGAATGCCTACGCTCACACCGAGTGAGCTGGCACCGATTTTGGCTTTCCAGTCCTGCCACCAGCGGCGGCGCTTTTCTTCCACGGTGAGAGGCTCCTCCGGCACGACGTCGGGCTTTGGAGGCTGCGGGATCTCTGAGACCTTCGTTTCCACCTTCTCATCCTTGCCTACAGGCAGCACCTCAGACTTCGGAGCCACGACCGGCGGCGGTTCGACGGCTTCTTCTTCATCCTTCAGGGCTGGAGTCTCGACCTGTTCCACCCTTGGCGGCTGAATGAAGATGACAGGTGCCTCCACGAGCACTTCCGGCTCGGGAAAAAACTCCGGTTCCGGCTCCACGACCTTCATCTCCGGCTCGGGCACCTGCACCGGCTCAGGATCGTGAGGCGGAACGGCCTCCGCAGCTACCTTCCGCGTGCTTTGATACTCATGCCACTTCTCATCGCGATCGATGAGGTCATCGTCGTCCACGTCTGCCACAGTAGGCAGGGCGCTCAAATCAATGTCGTGGCGGGCATGGCGGCTCATTCGAAGTTCAGGCGGCGACATTCGAGCCTTTCCGCATCCGTTCAACGGACATTCTTCGCGGTCCATTAGCCGTGAGAATGCCCTCTTGAGATAAAAACTACCGTTGAGGCGCTTCTGCGGCCTTTGGCCCAGCAGGCGGCGCAGGTACGGGAATCACAATGGGAGCAGGTGTCGGCGTGAGTTGCACCGTCGGCGGCGGCATCTGCTGCCAGTAGGGCATCGGCGGGCGTTCCGTCTGCGCTTTGATCAGCAGCCAGAAGAGAAAGGCGAGCACCAAGGCCACCAGCTTCTCACGCCAGTTGCGGATGACTAGATCGCTAAATCGTGTGCCCCAGTTCATGGCCCTCCTCCTTGTCTTTTTTCACCGGCGTCCCATCGCCGTTGCTGTCACCGGAGAGGATTTCATTGATGCGCTGGCTCAGTTCGTCCGGTTCGAGGTCATGCTCCAGCTTACCCTGATAGCAGAGTGACAAAGCGCCGGTCTCCTCGCTCACCACGAGGGCGATGGCATCCGTCTCCTCCGTGATGCCCATGCCCGCACGGTGGCGCAGGCCGATGGCCCGATCCTGGATGTCACGCTGACTCACCGGAAAAACACAGCCAGCACTGGCAAGGCGCCCCTGATCAATAATCAGCCCGCCATCGTGCAGCACGGTCTTCGGATGAAAAATCGTCGCGATCAGCTCGGTCGAGATCGCCGCGTCGATCTCGACGCCCGATTCAGCATAGAGTTTGAGGTCAATGCCACGCTTCAGAGCAAACAACGCTCCACACCGCCGCGAGGAAAGCTGCTGCATAGCCTCCATCAGGAGATCGAGCGCCTCGGGATCAGGTCGGTTAAACGAAAACATCCGGCTGCTGCCCAGTTCTGCCAGCACACGACGCAGTTCCGGCTGGAACAGCACCACCAGGGCGATGGCAAGGAACACGGACACTCGCTGCAACAGCCAAGTAATAACCTCCAACTCCAGCAGCAGCGAGATCAGCGCCAAGCTCAAAAGCAGAATCAGCAGCCCTGTCAGAATGCGGGCACCACGCGTGGCACGGAAGAAGAGATACCCATGATACGCCAGCGCGGCGAGGATGAGGATCTCCACGCCGTCGCGCCAGTGCGTTGTCAAAAAGTCCCACATGCGGTCGAGTGCGGCCCATGATGGCGCTCAGGGAGGTTTTGGCAAAAGGAAGGTCTTACTTCTTCGCCTTACCCGGAATCTGCGGCTTCGCTTCGGAATGCGTGGCGAGGAGCTGGCGAAGCCTGGCTACGACCTCGGGCTGGTCGGCAGCGAGGTTCTTGGTCTCGGCGGGATCGGATTGGTAGTCGTAGAGTTCGAGAATGGCACTCTCGGCAGGTGCACCCGGCTTTTTCCATTCCACGAGGCGATGCCGCGCGGTGCGGATGGCACGGCCGATGAGGCCCTGCGGGCGTGGATAGACGTGGATGACATGGTCTCGCGTGCTGGCCGTAGGATCAGCCAGCACCTGGGCAAAGCTGCGGCCATCGACCTGCTTTGGAGCGGGGAGTTTCGCGAGCTCGGCGAGGGTCGGATAGATGTCACAGGTCTCGATGAGTGCCTCGGTGCGCTTTCCTCCCGCGATGCCGGGACCGGCGAAGATGACGGGGATTCGCGCGGCCTGCTCATAGTTCGAGTGTTTGCACCACATGCCGTGATCACCGAGGTGCCAGCCGTGATCACCCCACAAGACGATGATCGTCTTTTCGGCTAAACCATTCGCATCGAGCGCATCGAGCACCTTGCCGAGTTGGGCGTCCATGTAGCTCGTGGCCGCGTAGTAGCCGTGGATGAGGTGACGGGCCTGCTCGGGCGTCACGGGGCCTTTTTCGGGCATGTCTTTGTATTGTCGCAATTCACCCCAGGTGGTCGGCGCGAAGTCAGGAGCGCCTTCAGGAGCGTTTTGGAGTTCCGGGAGCTTGAAGACCGCAGAATCGTAGAGATCCCAATATTTCTTCGGAGCCACGAAAGGCAGATGAGGCTTCAAAAAGCCCACGGCGAGGAAAAAGGGCACGTCGGGCTTTGCCTTGGCCGCAGCGAGCCGCTGGATGGCTTCGTCCGCGATGATGCCGTCGCCGTAGCGATTATCCGGCACGTCGGCGGCTTCAGTGGGAGCTCCACGAGGCAGTTTCCACGGCTCTTGGAGCTTGTTTTCAAACAACGCCTCCTCGCGGGTGGCTCCCGGTGGGTTGTTCTCAGGCAGCGCGTAGCTGATGGTCTTCGGGCTAAAGTGCGGCACGCTCCACGAGGCCTCGTCATTCACATTGCCATGGCCCACATGGAAGATCTTTCCGAGTGCCTCAGTGCGATAACCTTGCGCCATGAAATGCTGCGGCAGCGTGACCGCATCCGGCACGGCCCGGCGGAAGTTCGTGCTCAGCTCGTAGATGCCGAGCGTCTGCGGTCGCAGGCCGGTGAGCAGCGTGTTTCGCGACGGGGCGCACACGGCTTGATTGCAGAACGCTTTTTCAAACAGCACGCCGCGAGCGGCGAGCAGGTCGAGGTGGGGCGTTTTCACGATTTTATCCCCGTAGCAGCCGATCACCGGCTTCAAATCATCCACGCAGATGAGCAGGACATTCGGTTTCGAAGCCGCAGTGAGCGTCGAGGCGATAACAAAGAAGGTGAAAAGAGAGCGGAACATGAACTCCCGATAACGAAGGCATTCTGCGCATGTGACGCCTTTTTTCAGTTTCAGTCATCGTTCGAAAAAAAATCTTGGAGGGATCCAAACAGCTGCGGGGTAGCACCCGATGAGCGCGACCAACCACTGCGCTCAATCAAACCCAAACCAACCCGAACACACACCCAACCATGAAACCCACTCTGCTTGCGATCCTCGCCGTGACCACCCTTGTCTCGTGCAACGGCCCCTCCGTGCCCAGCCTCACGCAGACCTACAATGGCAAGCCCGTGCTCACCCGCGCCAGCCATCCCTCCGGTGGCAGAATGACCGAGGTGGACGGCGTTTACCTCGGCCGTCGCTATTACCATCCGCCGGGAGCGAAGACGGGACTGGCCTGGATTGACGTATATGGTCAGCGCTGATCCATGCGCCCACCATTTTTTACCCCAAACCTGAGCCTACCCCTGCCATGAAGCCCGATGATCCCGATCCGCTCGATGATCTGCTCGCCCAGTGGCAGGTGCCGCAGGCCGAGACACCGCCAGACTTCCGTCGTGAGGTCTGGCGGCGCATTTCCGCCACGGAACCCGAGCCCGGCAGGATCGAAAAATTCGCCTGGTGGCTCCTCCGGCCCAAGAGGGAGGCATTCATCGTTGCCACCGCCATCGTGCTCGCGGTGCTGTGGGGCCTTACGCATCCACCGCAGCCGGAATTCACACCTCATGACGCCTACGTCATGTCCGTGAGCCCCTTTGATCCGCATCACCTCGACGGTCGCTACCCATGACACCCGCCGGACGCATCGCCGCCTTCGTTTTTCTGACCGCCGCCGCCGCTGGAGCCGCGCTCTGGGCCACACGCGAGAGCCTGCGCCCTGGTGAAAATCCGCAGGAAGTCGGCCTCCTCTGGTTGAAGGACGAGTATCATCTCGACGACGCCACCTTTGAAAAGGTCAGCGCCCTGCACCGCGACTACTTCCGCCAGTGCGACAAGATGTGCCGCCAGATCAACGAGGCCGATCGTCCGCTGCTCTGGCGTGCCCGCCACCGCAACCGCCAGCCTGGCGAGCTCGACGCCCAGCTCGCCCGCGATCAAATCGTGTGTGGCGACTGCGAAAAAGCCGCCACCGAGCACTTGCGGCAAGTCGCCCGGCTCATGCCCGCATCCAGCGGCCAGCGCTTCCTCAACGACATCCTTCCCGTCATGCAGAAGCAGCGCCGCGTGCATGACGAGAACCTCTCCTCCAATCTCCGCCGATGAGCAGCCCCGCTCGTGACGAGCTTGATGCCGAACTCATGCGCACCCTGGCCGAGGGGGACGACCTCGCGCTGAACCGCCTGATGGATACCTGGAGCCAGCCTCTCATCAGCTACCTCATGCGCCTCACCGGCAGTCACGCCACCGCGTGTGACCTAGCGCAGGAAAGCTTCGTCCGCGTGCACCGGCACCGCTTGCAGTATCGGGCCTCGCAAAAGTTCTCCACGTGGCTCTTTGCCATCGCCACGAATCTCGCCCGCAATCATGCCCGCTGGCGTTCACGGCATCCCGAGGCCCTCACCGAACCTGAAAATCTCCGCGAGCTCCCCATCGCCGGCTCCAGCGCCTCACCCGATGAGCAGGCAGCCACGAACGAACGCCTCGCCGCCGTGCAGCAAGCCGTGAGAGAACTCCCACACGACCTGCGTGAGGTTTTGATCCTCTCCACCTGGCACGGCCTCAGCCACGCCGAGATCGCCCGGGTGCAGGACACCACGGAAAAAGCGGTCGAAGTGCGCCTTTATCGTGCTCGCAAGCTGCTGCGTGAGATGCTCGGCAAGCATCTGGCGGGGTAGCTCTGAAAACCGTCGCAGCAAAGCTGTCTCCCTTCACCTAGCCTCTCCCCGCATCATGCATTGAGATCATCGAAAGCTTATAGCGGGGAGAGGGCTGGGGTGAGGGACCGCTGGTTCTCTTCACAAATACCTCGCTACCCCACATACCTATCCCGCAGATGCGCCACATGCCATTTGGCATCCGTCGCCTTGCCGGTGGCGTGCTGCATGATCTCCGTGGGCGCCAGCGCCGCGCCCCAGGCATGTACGTTATCACGCAGCCACTTCAACAGCGGCGCGTAGTCGCATTTCTCTAGGCCGACGGCGATCTTCTTGTTCTTCTTCGCCGTCGCGAAAAGCTGGGCGGCATTGAGATTCCCGAGCGTGTAGGTGGCGAAGTAACCCAGACCTCCCATGCTCCAGTGAATGTCCTGCAAGCAGCCGCGACGGTCATCCGGCGGCGTGAGGCCGAAAAGATCACGAAACTCCTCGTTCCACACTTTGGGCACGTCTTTGACCGCGAGATCGCCCTTCACCAGACGACGCTCAATGCCAAAGCGCAGCAGGATGTGCAGGTCGTAAGTCGCCTCATCGGCCTCCACGCGGATGAAGCTGAACTCGCTGCGCAGCATTTCCTTCATGAAGGCATCCAGCTTCACCTTCTTCAGATGCGGGAAGAGTTCCTTCGCCCGTGGCAGCCACTTCGCCCAGAAGGTGCGGCTGCGGCCGACATGGTTCTCCCACAGGCGGCTCTGCGATTCGTGAATGCCCAGCGAGGCCGCGCTGCCGCTCGGCAGGCCGTAATCGAGACCCGGAAGGCCCTGCTCATACAAACCATGACCGGCCTCGTGCATCACGCCGAAGAGCGACGAGAGGAAATCGCTCTCATCATAACGCGTCGTGAGCCGCACATCCCCTGCGCCCAGCGTGGTGCAGAAGGGATGCGCTGTCGTGTCGATGCGCCCGGCCTCAAAATCAAAACCGAGGCTCTCCGCGATCTCGCGGTTCAAAATCTGCTGCTTCTCAATCGGGTAGCGTCCCTTCAAAACGCCCGGTTTGACCTTCTTCGCCTTCGCTACGGCTCCGCGAGCGATTTCGGCCAGTTGCGGCCGCAGCTTCGCAAACAGCGCCGCCACCTCGCGGGTCTTCGCACCGCGTTCGTAGAGGTCCAGCAAGGCGTCATAAGGCTCATCGGCATAGCCAAACAGATCCGCCTTCCGCCTCGCGATGCTCAGCAGGTGGTCCAAATGCGGCGCAAACATCGAAAAGTCCGATTTCGCCCTCGCCTCGACCCACGCGGCTTTCGCATGCGTGGCCGTCTCGCTCTCCTCCTGCACCAGTTTGGCGGGCAGCTTTGTGGCACGATCAATGTCACGACGCAGGCCGCGCACATTCGCCGCTTGGGTGGGCGTCTCCGGCATCTCCGTCTCGGCTTGATCAAGCAGCTTGCGGGTCTTCGCGGAGGTCAGAAGCGCATGCGCCTTGCCGGTGAGGTAGGACATCTGGCGGGCCCGGAAATCGAGCGCCTTCGACGGCATGTAAGTTTCCTGGTCCCAGCTCAGCACCGCCTCTGTCGAGGTCAGCAGCGAGATTTCCGAGACGATTTCACAAAGCGATTGGTAGGCGGACATGGTGCCATGCTCTGGCAGCACCGCTGAGAACGATCAAGAGCGGATTCAGCCATTTCGCTGCTCCAGCTCCTCTCGAATCCATGTGGGCTCCATTCTCAAATCGAGTATCGCGAAGACTTGGACGCACTCGGCTTGCTCCCGGTAGTAGATGCCGAAGGGAAAGCGTTCGGAAAGCCCCCGATGAAAGCCAAACTGCATCCGGTGAAAGCCATGGAGACGCGAGAGTTGGTCCAAATCCGCGAGAATGCAGTCCAAGAAGTAACCGCCGACGCCAGGATTGATGCGATCATAAAAATCACGGCCCGCCTCAATGTCTTCCGCAGCGTGCGGAAGAATCACAACCGGCTTCATGCCCGTCCTAAACGCTGTTTGAGTTCATCGAGTGTCAGGAAGTCCACGCCGCCTGCCTCCAGCTGGGCCAGCCGTCCGGCGAGGATTTTGCCATGCCACGCTGGCGATGAAATTTCATCACGAGTCGCCGCGAGCGAATCCCAAAGCAGTTCCATGGCTTGAACGCGTTCGGAAGTGGTCATGCGTTCGACAGTATCGGCGGTGATCATATGCCCGAAGTCTATCCACCCGTGCCGCAGTGGTCAATTCCTCCTTCACCAGTCGCTTTGGCAGTAGCCACCTCCCGTGCCCGTGCTATGGCTGCCGCCCGTCATGTCCGCCGCTCCTTCTCCCGCCACGCCACCGCGTTCCCACCATGCCATCCGACTCTTTCTCGGCCTCGTCTGTTTCCTGGCGGGCGCTGCCATCATGGTGATCGAAATCAGTGCCTTCCGTCTGCTGGCGCCTTACTTTGGCAACACGGTCTTCACCTCCACAGCACTCATCGGTGTCATCCTCGTCGCATTCAGCATTGGAGGCTATCTCGGCGGCTGGCTGGCGGATCGAAAGATGGCGCTCGACCTCATCGGCTGGCTGCTGGCGGGCGCAGCGGTGCTCACACTCTTCATTCCCGCTTTTCACATGGCCTTCAGTCTGCGCCTAAGCGCCCTCGGCGTCATCAGCGGGCCGGTGATGATCTCCGTCATTCTTTTCGCCGTGCCGGGCATCCTGCTTGGTGCCATCTCACCGGCTTCCGTGCGCTTTTACAGCTTGGCTGACAAGGACAGCCACGTGGGTGCCTCCGCAGGCACGATCAGCATGCTCGGATCGCTCGGCAGTTTCGTCGGCACCTTCCTTTCCGGCTTCTTGCTGCTCTCGACCTTTGGCGTGCGCGGCATCTTTCTCGGCACGGGAGTGCTTCTGCTGGCCCTCTCGATCGCCTCCTTCATCATGGCACGAAACGCCGGTAAACTGGTGCTGCCCATCATCCTCAGCGGCCTCGTGTCCGGCGTGGTAGGCTGGTGCTCGGAGTCGATCTCAGTCAAAGGCCTCGTTTACGAGCATGAGTCGTTTTACCACCACATCCGGGTGCTGGAGGAAGGTGTGGCACCCGCCCGGCTGCGCCTGCTGATGCTCGATTCCACCCAGGAGGGCGGCATGAATGCGGACACGGGCGAAATCATCCTGCCCTACCAGGAATACTGGAAGCTCGCTCTGCTGCGTGAGTCCGAAAAAGTAAGCAGCGCCCTCTTCATCGGCGCGGGAGCCTTTGGCATGCCGGAGAATGTCTCGCGTGATTTTCCGGAAGCGAGCGTCGATGTCGTCGAGATCGACCCACAGGTCATCGAGGTCGGCAAAAGGTTCTTCAAGCTCAGCGAGCACCCTAAAGTCACCGCCCACCCAGCCGATGCACGGAGGTTCCTCAACCTCGCGGGCGACAAAAAATGGGATCTCGTCTTTGGCGATGCCTACAACGGCCGCCATGCCATCCCGTCCCATCTGGCCACGCAGGAGTTCTTCCAGCAGATCGCCGATCACCTCACACCGGACGGCGTGTACATCATGAACATCATCGCCAGCGTGAACGGCCCGCAGTCCGAGCTCACCGCTGGCATGCTCACCACCTTGCGGAATGTCTTTCCGCACGTCCAGGTTTTCGGTGTCGGCGGCAGGCCGGATCAAACGCAGAACGTCATCCTGCTGTGCAGCCGCCAGGACCTCCGTCCGCGCTTCATGGATCGATATTTTGCCAAAGGCTCCTGGCAGCAGCGTCTCACCAGCCGCCTCGTGCCCACCGGCCAATTGCCCAAACCGAGTCTTGCCTTCACCGATGATCACAACCCCGTGGATGCGATCATCGCTCGTGGCCTGCTGGAGTAGTTAAGACGCTCAGCCAATGTGCGCCGCGTAAGCCGCGGGCGTCATGAGTTTCTCGACTTCCGCCGGGTTCGACGGCTTGATCTTGAAGATGTAGCCGCCAGCATAGGGAGCGGTGTTGATGAGGCCGGGCTCGTTTTGCAGCGCCTCGTTCACCGCCACGATCTCGCCGCTCACCGGCGCGTAGATGTCGCTCGCCGCCTTCACGGACTCGATCACGCAGACCTGCTGGCCTGCCGTCACCACGGCTCCCACCTTCGGCAGATCGACGAAGACGACGTCCGTCAGTTCCGCCTGCGCATGATCCGTGATGCCCACAGGCGCGGGGTCCTGCATCGGGTCGATCCATTCATGGGAGTCACGGTAGCGGAGATTGTCGGGGATGTTGCTCATGGTGGGGTGGGGTTAGGCTTTGCGATAAAACGGCTTCTTCACGATTTCAGCCGGGAATTTGCGGCCGCGCACTTCAATTTCAATCGGCGTGCCGAACGTGGTGATGGCACTCGGCAGGTAAGTCATGCCGATGCCTGCGCTGAGTGAGGGGGACTGCGTGCCGCTGCACACCTCGCCCACGATTTGCCCGCCATGCAGCACCGGATAGTGCGGACGCGGCGGCGGCGCGGTCCCCGTCATGCGAAAGGCTGCCAGCTTGTCCGGCATGCCATTGGCTTTTTGTGCCGCGAGGGCCTCGCGACCGGTGAAATCGCCCTTTTCCATCGCCACGAAGAAACCGAGCCCGGCCTGCAGCGGCGTGCGTTCCTCACTGAGGTCGTTTCCATACAGCGGGTAGCCCATTTCGAGGCGCAGCGTATCGCGTGATCCGAGGCCGCAAGGGACGCCGCCTTCGGCTTTGACCGCATCGACGATGCTGCGGAACCAAGTGGCCGCCTTTTCGATCGGGACGAAGAACTCAAAGCCATCCTCGCCGGTGTAACCCGTGCCGCAAAGCCACATCGGACCGCTTTCCGTCATGCTGATGAGGATCGTGTTCTTTTCGGGATACGGAGCACTATTCTCAAACACCCGCTGAAACACCTCGCGACTGCGTGGTCCCTGCACCGCGAGACCTGCGGTGAAGTCGCTCGCATTTGCCATCATCACGTCATCCTCCTCGGTGAGCTGTTTTTCGAGATGCTCCCAGTCCGCATCAATGCGGGAGGCATTCACGACGAGGAAGAATTCCTTCTCGCTCGTGCGGTAGGCGATCAAGTCATCCACCACGCCGCCCTTGTCGTTCAGCAGCAGCGTATACTGGCCCTGGCCCGGAGAAAGCTTCGACACATCATTCGTCAGCGTGCGGTTCAAAAAAGCCGCCGCGCCTTTGCCGCTCACGAGAAGCTGGCCCATGTGAGAAATGTCGAAAACGCCGGCGGCATTTCGTACTGCCTTGTGCTCCTCCACGATGCCCGTGTATTGCACCGGCATCTCCCAACCCGCGAATGGCACCATGCGGCCTCCGAGTTCGAGATGCACATCGTGGAGCGGCGTTCGGCGGAGGGAGGTGGATTCAGTCACAGCCCGCGCATCGTGGGAAGCGGCTGCCTTTTGTCAAACCACCCCGCCGCGATACTCGCCCGGTGCCACACCGACCCAGCGGCGAAACACGCGGGAGAAGATCGCCGCATTCGCATAGCCCACGCGGGCCGCCACGACCTCCAGCTTGTCGTTTTCCTGCTCGAGGAGACGACGCGCCAGCTCCATGCGCAGGCAAGTGAGGTGCTGCATCGGGCTGCGGCCCAGTTCCTTCATGCAGAGGCGACGCAGATGCTCCGGGCTGCAATGACTGCGGTGCGCCAGCTCGGCGAGCGTCCAGTCACGCCGCAAATCCTGCTCCACATCGGCCCAGAGCTTCGCCACACGGGGTTCTTTGCTCCGCCAAGGCTGCGCGATGCGGCGAATGGTGCCGTGAAGCAGCTCCAGCCAGTGGTGAATCAGGCGCGGCTCCTTTTCGCCCTCCCACTCGCTCCGCAGGCCGCTCACGATTCGCCCGATCTCCTCCGCCTGCGCCACCGGCATCACTGGCGATGCCGCACCGACCACCGGCGTGACAAAATTCGGCTCGTCATAGCGCACCCACGCGAAACACCATTTCTCACGCCCCTTCGCCTCAAACGCATTCAACACCCGCGGCGGCGCGAGGCACACCATGCCCGGCTTCACCCGCTGCCAGCGTCCATCGAGCAAAATCGAGCCTTCACCACTCACGCACGCGAGCACAAAACTGCCCCCCGGACTCACCCGCACGCGTCGATACGGCGGCAGCGCCTCGTCCATGCCCAGACGCGCGATGCGGTGCGTGCTCATCTCCGCACACTCCCGCGCCTCAATGAGCCAGCGCCGGGTTTTCGGCCCGTCGGTGGTTGTTTCGGTCAAATCATGCAGCGTGGGTGCCATACCGCTTCTAAAGCACCTTTGTGGGGCTCTGTCATGGGAGGAGCGTTGCCGGCTGAGGCCGATCAAGGCGTGAGTGGCACCTGCTCCACGCGCAGGCGCAGGAACTCACTCGGTGACGCGGGGCCAATTGGGTGCATGGAGCGGACGGTGATGGTTTCGAGATCGCCTGGACCGGGAACGGGGGAGCCGACGGGCTCCATTTGCGTCGGCCCTCCGAGCCAACTTCCTGGGGCGAGGCTGGTGGAGCGCTGCGGCTCGTAGGTGATGTCCGAAGGAGCTGCGGAACCCTGCGGTCGCGTATAGCTGATGGTGAGGAATTGTTGACCGGAGAGATCCTCCCATGTGCCGGTGGAGATGGGTGAGCCGTTGGACTGCGGGCTGAGGCCGAGGGCGTATTTCATGAGGTTGCTGGTGCCGGTGTGAAAGGGGTCGGCAAGTGGGTCGGCATCCGCTCCGCTGAGTCCTTGGATGGTGGCCCATTGGCTAAAGATAGGGTCGGAGAGTTGGTAATCGGAGAGGCGCAGGGTGGTGCCGCCGTTGACGAGCGTGACGAGGAAGGTGCCATAGGCGTTGGCGACGGGAATGCGGGTGCCGGAGAGGCCGGAGGTGATGCCGCTGGTGGCGACGGCCACATCAAAAGTGTGCGTGGAGTTGATGCTTGCACCGAATCCGTTGACGAAGGTCACTAGAAGCGTGCCGTTCATGACGAAAGCCTGGGAGACATTCAGCAAATCATACTGCGTGCCTGCTGTAGTGCCGCCGAGTTGAAGATTGAGGCTGGCTCCGGCTGCAATTTCGAGTGAGCCATTCCACTGCATGGCTCCGACCTGATTCGAGCCGCCTAGGGCCTCAAAGCCGGGATTTACGGAGCTGCCGTTCATGACTTCGCCCTGTCCTTCGAAGGTTCCATCACCCGCGAGGCGGCTGCCAGTGTCCACGGTGATGGTGCCGGGTCCGCTGGAGGGTTCTTCGCCAAAAGAGGCCATGCGTGCTTGCGGGGCCTCGCCCGCTGACCCGTTGAGGCCACCTGCGGCGACGATGTTTCCACCGCCAGCAGCGACCAAGTTCATCCCGCCAGCGGCCACGATGCCACTGGCCTGCATGAGAGATCCTGCGCCAGTGGCGATCACATTGCCGGGACCATTGGCATTCAATCCGCCCGCAGCGACGATACCGCCACCGTTGAGACTCACAAGATTGCCTCCACCTGCTGCGACTAGGTTTGCAGGAGTTTCGATGCGTCCTGCGTTTGCCGTGGCAGTGCCCCCATCGGCATTTAGTCCTCCCGCAGCGACGATACCGCCACCGTTGAGACTCAAAACATTTCCTCCGCCTGCGGCGACCAGGGAGCCACTGCCATTGATGCGGGAGTTCGCTCCCGCGGCAGTGATGTTGCCACCACCTGCGGCGACCAAGTTCATGCCGCCTGCGGCGACCAAGACGCCGCCGTTTTGGCTCAAAATTCCGGCACCGGTTGGTGGTGCCACCAGATTACCTCCGCCAGCAGCCACCAGCCGCCCCGCATCCGCAACGAGTTCGATGGTTTTGTCGCCAGGGGGTAACGCGGCATTCAGCTCGGTAGAAGGTCCCGTCGATTCCAGGGATTTGGGGAGTTGATTCAAAGGTGCATTTTGCATCGGCACATCCACTTTGGCTCCGTTCGATGCGGCGATGCCGCCATTGCCTTGGACTTCTTTGGAAAAGTTCAGCGTGCCGGCCCGGGTTTCGAGTTTGCCATCGTTCTGGAAAGGGACGTCGATGACAGTGGTGGTGCTGGTGTCATGCACGAGGCGACCGGTGCTCTTATTGTGAAACAAGGTGCCTGCGGAGCCTGTCCACGACCCGATGCGGGTGGAGATGGTGAAGATGCCTTCATTCAAAAAGCGGGCGCCATTTTGCAGTGTGAGCGTGCCGCCGGTGGCGATCCAATTGCTGCTCCAGCCCTCGCTGTTTTGCAGCGTGGTTTGATTGATGGTGGTGCTGGCTCCGGCAAAGGTAAACTGCGTGCCACTGAGCAGACCATTACCCTCGACGACGTTCGTGGCATCGACAAAGCCCACCGTGGCTCCAGCGGCGATGAGCGGATCATCCGCTGGATCGGCACTGGGGTCTTCAAAGCTCAGGCGGGTGTTGGAAAAGCGCACGATGCCCGTGCCGGAGAACTCGTTGTTCCTTCCCTGCACCCGAAGAGGCGCGGCCCCGGCGAACGTGATGGAGGAGCTGGGATGATTCGGCCAGAGCTTGGCCGTGGATTTGAGCAGGCCGCCTTGGGCGAAGGTGACCTGATAGCCATCATTGGCATAAACCTGGCCTGCGAACTCGACCGGCACACCGAAGCTCATTCGAAAGGCATTGTTCGGGATGAAGCGGGTGATGGAGTCCTCCAGCGTGCGGAAGAGGCCGGTGCCGTCATCTGAGCCGGCGTAGGCCAGATTGCCGGTGCCAGAAGGATTAAACTCCGTGATGCCGGCATTTTCATACACCGAGTTGCTTTCCAGCTTGAGCTGGGTGGCTTTGATGAAGGACATCGTCCCAGCGTTGCGCATCAAAGCCCCGTTTTGCAGTCGCAGGATGCGGTTGGTTTCTCTGAAGTAATTGACCGATCCGGGCAGGAGGTTCACCTGCGTGCCATTAATGACGTGCGTGACGTTGCTAGGCAGATTCCAGTCCGCCGAGAATTGCACCCGCAGCTCGCCGGGGCCTGAAATGCTCGAGGTATCCCAAAAACCGATGCGATCCGCCGTGAGGCGTGATCCGGAGGGCAGCGCCAGTGAGCCGCTGCCATTCACCTGCATCCAGCCTGCGCCCGTCGAGGTGTTGGCGAGTCCATTGGCTGTTAGCGTGGCGTTATTGACCCAGATTGCCGCCCCGGTGGCGATGCTCGCCGTGCCACCGGTCCATGAGCTGCTCTTGTAGAGATTGAGACTGCCTCGTACCACCTGGATCTGGCCCTGGTTGTCCAGAGCCATGTCGAGGTCGCCACGCTCCGAGTCTTCCTGTCGGATCACGCCACCAGGGTGATTGGTGAGGGTCGAACCCGCCGCACCGACCACGATCGGCCTCCAGCCCGCGTTGTTAAAGAGGATCGTGCCGCGATTGTCCCACGATGCGCCGTTCGTGAACTGGAGCGGAGCATAGTAAGCCACTTCGAGGGAGGCAGTGGCACCGGGGAGCGTGCTGATGCGGGCTTCGGAAATCGTGTTGTTGCTAGCGTAAGTAAAAGCCAGCCGCCCCGAGTGCGTGAGCAAGCCAGGGCCGGTGAGAGTGGCATTTTCAAAATTCAGGTTGGCCGCGTCCACCACATCTGCCGCCGCAGGCAACGTGATCGTGACTCCACTGGCGAACCAGTTTGTTCCACCGCCGCTGAGACTGCTGGTGCCGGTGAAGGTGTAGCCCGGTGTGCCCTGGAAAGTGAGGTGGGCATTTTGTTCCACCGTGTGGGCGCTGCCTGATATGGTGCCGCCGCCAAAGAACCGCAGCACGCCGCCCTGCACGTCCACCGCTCCCGTGTTGTTCAAGGCTGTTCTGAGCGAGTAATCGCCGCCACCAGATTTCCGGATCGTGCCGGAGCTGATCAGGCTGGAGCCGCCATTGGCCAGACCTTCAAAGGTGCTGTTGTTGTTCCCGGTGCCGAGCAGCAGCGTGCCTGCATTGGTGAAGACCACTCCATTGCGCGCGGCCAGATTGTTCAAGACCTCGATCGTGCCGCTGACGTCGCTGTTGACCACGCCGCCATGCACGATGGCCTCCGTGTTGAACTGCACGGTCGAGTTCGCCCCTGCGCTGATAGTGGCGTTCGTGTTCGTTAGTTGCACGGGATGCAAATAAAGGGTGCCGCCGTTTGTGGCCGACAGCGTTTTGCCGGGGCTGTTCAGGAGGGAAATCGGTGCGACCCTCAGTTGCTTGCCGCTCACATCGGCCCGGATCTCGGCGTTGTTCACCAGATGCATGACTCGGGTCGAGTCCACTCTCACGCCTACGAAGCCGAAGCCGCGCAGGTTCTGGTTCAAGGTTAGCGTCGGATTGCTCGAGCTCGCCGATGCAGTGAGATACGAACTGGAACTACCCAACGCAGGGTCGCCGAGGATCAATTCGCCTGGACCATTCAGCGAGACGGCTGTCACTGAAGCTGAGCCGACGGCGAGCAACGTGGCACTGCCCGTGCTGCGGACGCGAATGCTGCCTTCATTTTCAATCGCACCGACGAGTGTGGTGGTGGCACCGTTCCGCTCCACCATTGCTCCCTGCAATTTTAGATCGGTGAGCGTCGCGCCGCCCAGATCGAAGTTCGTTGCGCCCGCCGCCGCGCCGACATTGCGCAGCGTGCCGCCGGTGATGGACGCGCTGGTGAACCTGAATGGGCTCTCATTGAGCGCCTCGAGGATGCCGCCGGAGTTCAGGAGATTGGTCGTGCGCATCGAAAGCGTGCCGCCGCTTTGTGCGCGATAGGTTCCACCGTTGTTCGTGCCACCATTGAACTCGACGCCCAGCGTGCGGCCGGAGACGTCGGCAGAGATGAGGGCGGCGTTTTCGATATTCAGGTAAATGCCGTAGCTCGGATCGCGTCCGATGCGGCCAAAGCCGTGTATGGTGTTGTCCACGTTGGCGAGCGTCCGTGTGGCAAAAGGGCCGTCGGTGCTTTCGATGAGGAAAGCATTGTCATTGCCCAGACTGCCGTCGGGCATCGTGCCGAGGATGACCTCGCCGCCACCGGTAAAAGTGACGAACTTTTTGGCCGACTCGCTCAGGAATAAATACGACGTGTTTCCGCCGGTCGCGGCCAGCCGGAGCTTGCCGGAGTTTTTAATCTCGCCGACCAAGCGTGGCACGGAACTAGTGTTGTAGCCGGTGTTTCCCACCGCGATGTCGCCCTGCAGCAACATGCCATTAGCATCCGCGTCGCGGAAGGGCAGCGAGGCGTGGGCCGCCGAGGGATTCACGATCGTCATTCCCGCGAGTGGGATGCTTCCACCGGGCACCGGCGGCACGGCGTCGGGGCGGCCATTGCGAATGAGGCCGCCTTCGATGCGCGCGGCGGCAGCTTCGATCCGACCGCCGTAGAGCGCTTCGATGGTGCCGCCCGTGTTCTTGAGCGGGCCATTGAACCCTAGGCGCAAGATGCCGCCCAGGGCGTTGTTCCCGCTGCCCGTTGCACGCAAAACGCCGCCGCTACGATTGTCAAAATTGGCCACATCGATCAACAACGTCTGCCCGTCCACATCGGCCTCAAAGGTCCCTTGATTGGTGATCGCAACATTGTCGATAGTTCCTAGGGATTGACGATAGCCGACATTTCCACGACCTCTGACTTTCACCCCACTAAAGAGCCAGGGGATTGAAGGCAGGCTGCTGTTGCCTTGGTTGATCAACTCCGGGGCGTTGTCCTCCGCAGCATCCAAGACGATCTGGCCTGTGCCGGCGATGGTCACCGAGTTGCTTGCGTCCCCCAATCTCCCGCCATCTGGAATGGAAATCACTCCGTTGTTCGTGAGGGTCTCGTTAATCAGCAGCTCCTGCACCAAGTTTGTCGGCCCGGTCAGCGTCACGTTCTTGAAGGTGGCACCACCATTTCCGCCGGTGAAGGAGCCCCCCACCTGCAGCATCCCTCCATTCGTGGCGGAAATCGTTCCTCCCTCAATCAGCCCGCCCCGATAGAACGCCACCCGTGAACCCGCGCCATCTGCGTTGATGGTGCCCCCGCTGTTCAGCCACGTGCCTTGGCCAAAAGACATGATGCCCCCACCGCTCGCTTTCAGCGTGCCCGTATTTTCACTGCGATTCGCGCCACCCTGACCATGAAAATCAATGTCCTGGCCTGACACATTTGCCTCGATGAGGCCCGAATTGATCATTCGCGGGTTCGAGGCATTCGACCGGCCAAACAGCGCCGAGCCTTTGATCGTGGTCACGTTTGTCGTATCATTCTTGATCTCCGGCCGCTGCCCCGTACTGCCTAAAAGCAGCATGCCCGTCCCCGTGAGCGATTTCACCCCGCTGAGTGAATTCGATGAAAAGGGCAGCGAAAGCGTGCCATCAATCACCAGCGATCCCGCACCCGAAAAAGCCGCGTTGTCGCCCAAAGTCAGCTTGGTGGTCGCAGAGCCAAAAGAAACCCCGTCACCCGCACCGAGCGTAAGCCGGCCAATCGTGATATCCGTGCCCACATTGTCATTCCGCCCATATAAAACAGACGCTGGAGCACCCACAGGCCCGTCAATAACCACGTCCGCCGATGCCCCGCTCGGCACGCCATTTGGAGACCACGCCGCCCCGTTCAGCCAATTTCCCGTGCCGCCGCCCGCCCAGGTGGAGACGGTCTGCCCCACAGCGAGAGAGGGCAGGATGGCCATGCAGAAAGAAAGGGCGGAAGAGAGCAGCGTGAACCGCCGCGACTGGGTAGATACGGTTTGACCAAAGAGTGTGAATGCAGTGGTGAAAAAAGGGGATTTCATGGCGGCAGTGTTTGCGTTTGCCTTCCTCTCACCAAGCGGGAACGGTTGTGACATCGCGGTGCCATTTTTTTCGCCATTCATGAGCCAATCTGACAACTCTCGCTTCGCATCCTTCCCATCCACACGCTGGACGCTGGTGCGCCGCTTGAAAAATGGCGGCGAGGTGGAGGCGACGGAAGCGTTGAACGAACTCTGCCACCAATACTGGTATCCCATCTACGCCTTCACGCGGCGCCATGGCTTCCCCACGCATGATGCGGAGGACATCACACAGGCCTTCTTTCAGCGCATCGTCACCAGCGAGGCCATCCACGACGCGCAGGAAGAAAAGGGCCAGCTTCGCTCTTTCATGCTCGCCATGCTGAAGCGCACCATCGCCAACCACGTCCGTCACGCCTCGACTCAAAAACGCGGTGGCACACGTCTTGCCACCCTCTCCTTTGATGACTTAGATGCGGAGGAGCGCTACAAGCACGAGCCCGCGACGCTGGTCGATCCTGAAGCGCTCTTTGACCGTGCCTGGGCGGAGCAGGTGATCGATCAGGCGGCGGCCAGGCTGCGCGAGGAATTCATCGCTGGTGACAACCTCGCGCTTTTTGAGGCCATCCAGGATTACCTGCCGTATCGCAACCAGGAGCCCGCCAGCTATGCAGCCATCGCCTCCGATCTCGACATCAAAGAGGGGACCGTGCGCCAGCAAGTGTCCCGCATGAGAAAACGCTACGCCACGCTCATCGAGCAGCACATCGCGCAGACCGTGGAAGGTGAGGATGAGCAACGCGAGGAGCTGCAATACCTCGTGTCCGTGATGGGCGGATGATCCAAGATCACTCCTTCAGAGCACCCGTCACCGCCCCTTCTGCTCCAAAAAGATCATCAACTGCTGGGGCGGCAGCTCGATCTCGATTTTGCCGTCGGTCATGTTGAGTTTGCCATCATCGACGATTTTCTTCTCGGGGTCACTGTGCCAGCGGCGGAAGGATTTATTGAGCCGACTCTCCGCAGCAGGAAGCTGGAGCTTCACGCGCAGCGTGCTGGCGGCATGATAGGTGGCGATGGGTGTGGTTGTCAGACCCGTGAGGTTCACCACGGCCAGACTCCAGCGACCATCAGGCAGTTTCGCCATGGCGGCATTGAGCGGCGGCTTCTGGCCATGAGAGTTGAGCAAATCGCCTCCGGGATCGGCTGTGACCGGAAAGACTTTGCACCCGGTGGGAAAGGCGACTCGCAGCATGCGCAGGTACGAATACTGGAGCGATTCAAAGACAGTGCCCGTCTTGCGGTCAAACACGAGCAGCTTGGTGGCGTTGTCCTTGTCCAGGGCCAGATTGCCACTGTCCCCGTAGGCGATGAAGTGCAGCCAATGCGTGACTTGATGATTGAGATCATTCAGAAACCGCGCCGCCAGCGATGACGCACGTTCGGTATCGCCCACGTCCTCGTGTCCCGTGTTGCCTGCTTCGGTGATCCAGAACTCCTTTTTGGCCGCAGTGATCGCGCTCGCGATGGGGGTGTTGGCCGCCATGCTGTAGCTGTGCGTCGAGAGCCCGCGCACAGCCCGCAAGGCGGCGGGATCTGCAATGATGGCCTCGATCATCTCCAGCGCGGAACGGTCATTGTTGGCGTGTTCAGGGGCGATGATGCCCACGCTTTGGAGGCCACGCGCATCCAGTTCGGCGCGCAGCACCCGGACGCCCTCCGCAATCTGCAGGGGAGTGAATCCGGCGGGTTCGTTCGCCAGCCCCGTGGCATGAATCGTCACCTGCTGCCGTTTCCTGAGTTGCAGGATAAACTCCGCCAGCTTCCGCGCGTAGTCGGCCACAGGTTCCGATGGCAGTTCCTCGCCACGAGCCGGGGCCAGGAGATTCGTCGTCACGCCCTGCTTCTGCACCAGATCGAGCCTGCCGCTCGTGACATAGCGCCGCGCAAAGGTGGCCAGCATGGTCTCCACCGTCTCCTTCTCACCGCTCGGAGCCCACAGGCGGACGAGGTTCATCGTCAGATCACCAAACACCCGCTTTGTAAGGTCAGGCAGCACGCCCTCCGGCAGTGGCTCCAGCTCGGTGATCAAACTCGTGCCAAAACCTTGCAGCGTCTGCGCGGGCTCCTTGGCCGCTGTGAGGGTGATGACCGGAGGTGATGCGTCCGCCGCATGAGCAGGCAAGCTCTGGAACCAGCAAGGCAGAGTGGCGAGGAACGATTTCAATATAGGGCGCATGGTCGATGGACGAGAGCGCGGCAGAGGAGACCTGAACACCTCGGCGTGTTACAAAGGGGGGCGAATTTCTGACAAAAGGCGTTTTCTCAGTCGTCCGGCAGGTCAAGGAGGCGACAGCTTCTGGACCTCGATTTTCTTCACGAGCACGCCTTTGGTGAGGACCAGGGAACAAGTCCCTGCGGTGAGCTGGGAGTGACGGGTGGAAATTCGATGGGTGTCGTTGAGAATCGCGATCAAGTTTTCGCCTTCGAAACGAAACTCCAGGGTGTGTTCCGGCAAGTCACGCAGTTCCCCCTGCATCGGTTCGGAGGCCAGTCGGTTGGTGCCGTGGGCCAGGTAGAGGCTCGTGCCCGTGTATTGGGCCGTGTATCGTTGATGGACTGTCCCCACTTTGGTCTCACGGACGTTAATCATCACGCCCTGGGAATCGCGCATGGCGAAGGTGACTTTGATCGCTCCATCCCGGGTGTCTGCGGGGAAGACTTCGTAGCCGGCGAGGCTCTTTTCCGTTGTAAAGCCATCGGGTTCTCGCTTCCACTGTTCACCATCAAATCCTCCGGGGCGGGCGAGTCTGGGGCCCAGCCAGTCGGTCCAGGTGGCGGGGGCGTTAACATCGGCGTCTAGTTCTTCCGCATCCACCTTCCCCGTGCCGGTGATCTCGCGCACGGTGATCTTGTGGAAGCGCACGGCGCGGTCGTAGGTGGAGAGCCCGAGGTGCAGTGCGTCACGTAGCTTCTGGTTCGAAGAAATGTCGAGCCGTTCATAGGATTTCGGGTCGCTGCCCCACTTCACCAGCGGCTCACCATCGAGTAGCGCTCGCAAACCGGTGCGGCGCACCTCGACGACGGAACGATACCGCTGGCCATTGGTGAGGAATTTCGGTCGCAGAATGGTTCCTTCGATGCGACGTGAAACCGGGAGCCCATCCAGGTAATCGATGCCGACTTTATTGCCACTCGGAAGCTGAGAGTCCATTAGCCAAGTAAAGGAACGCTGATATGCGGAGAGGATTTGAAACACCGTGTGCGTGCCGGACTCGGGCGTGAACTCGATCTCGAAGTCATACTCCTCCGGCGGCTGGTAAGGCAGTTGCAGGCGCGGGGTGCCATTCGCATCGAGCTTGGCCGCCTTCACGAGCAGATCACCACCCTCGCGGCTCCACTCGCCAGTGATGGTGTCGCGTTTCACATCGACGAGCGGGAGGAGGTCGATGATTTTGGCCTGCCTGGCCGATGGTGGCGCGTTGCGCGTGCCGCTCAACCACTCGCTCACCGGCATTGCATTGATCTTCTTCAGCGTCGGGATCGAAGCGATGAGAGGAGTGTCGAGCTTTGCTTCGGGGTCGCAAAATAACTCAACCAAGGGCAGCCCGGCGATGGGGGAAAGGTCGCGCACCTTTGACTTGGCCACGTTCATGGTAGAGAGCGGCATGCCCTTAATGAAAGAGATGTCGCTCAGGTTGACGGACGATTCGAGATCAAGCCGATGAAGCGACTTGCCTTTGAGGACCGAGAAATCGGAACTCTGGCACTGCTTCAAGCTGAGGGTCTGTAAGGGAAGTGATTGGAGGACAGATACGTCAGTGAAATAGGCATCCCAAATCGTCAGGTTTACCAGCTTCAATCCTCGCAAGCAGGAGATGTCCCTCACCGTCAAGTATTCAAGCTGTAGAGAATCGAGATCCTTAAGTGCGGCAAGCGGAGAGACATCACGCGCCTTGTCTCCTGCTCTGGTAATCCTGAGTCCCGTCACCTTCTCCCCCTTGATGGTGGGTTCCACTACCACCGCCGTGCCGTTCAGCGCTTCGATCTTCTGTTTCACCAGTTCCACCTGCCGCGCGGCGGGTGCTGCCGCGACTTCCGCCAGGAACGTGGCGTCCACGGGGCTGACCGAAGGGGGAGCGGTCGAGCCGCCCAGCCATTCGCTCACAGGCTTTGAGTTGATCTTCTTCAGCGTCGGGACCGAAGCGAGGAGGGTGGGGTCGAGCTTCGCTTCGGGATCGCAAACCAACTCGACCAAGGGCAGGCGGGCGATGGGCGAAAGATCGCGCACCTTTGTCCTGGGCACCCTTAGATATTCGAGCGGCATGGCCTTGATGAAAGAGATGTCGCTCAAGTTAGCGCACAATTCGAGATCCAGCCGTTTAAGAGCCTTGCCCTTGAGCATTGAAAAATCGGAAACCGGAGTCTGCCTTAAGCTGAGTGTCTGCAAGGGATGGGATTGCAGGACAGACACGTCATTGAATTCGCCGCTCCAAATCGTCAGGTTCACCAGCTTCAGTCCCCGCAGGCAGGAGATATCCTTCGGGTTCAAGTTTTCAATCTGTAGCGAATCGAGCTCCTTGAGCGCGGCAAGCGGTGAGACGTCAGGCGCTCGGACCTCTGTGCCGTCCGCTCTGGCAAGCCGGAGGCCGGTCACCTTCTCCCCCGTAATGGTGGGTTCTGCTGTCACCTTCGCGCCGTTCAGAGCTTCGATCTTCTGAGTTACCAGTTCAACCTGCCTCGCGGCGGGTGCAGCCGCGACTTGTGCGAGGAACGCAGCGTCCACGGGGCTGGCGGATCCAGGCTGAACACTGGCGGCTGGTTCCGATTTGCCACCCAGCGCAAAGAAGGATGCCAAGCCAAGGACCGTGACGATGCCGCCGATGGAGAGCCACAGGGTGGCGGGCGATTTCTTCCCCGGCGCTGCTTTGGCCTTCGGCGCAGCGGCTGCTCTCTGAGCGGGCGCTTTTTGCGGCGCGGGCTTTTTTTGCGCCGGAGGCTGGCTGCGCTCGCCGGGCGGGCGCGGCTGCTTTGCCACGGGCTTCTGCGGAATCTGACTCACGGACACGATGCCCGTGCCATCCTCGTTGGGTTGTGGCGTGGTGAGGATAACGTCGAGCGCGTGGCGCACCTCCATCGCACTCTGGTAGCGCTCTTCACGGTCCTGCTCCATCGCCTTGCAGATGATCTCGTCGAAGCGAGGATCACTTCCGATGCCTTTTTGCGAGGGCAGCTTGAACATGCCACGCGGCACCTCGCCGGTGAGCATCTGGTAAAGCATCACGCCCACCGCATAGAGGTCCGCCCGGTGATCCGCCACCATGCCGGGCGACAGCACCTCCGGCGCGACATAGTCCGGCGTGCCCATCGCCATGTTCGTCTTCGTCAGGCCACTGGTCTGCGAGGGGTCATGCATCTTTGCCAAACCAAAGTCCGCCACTTTGATGTGCCCTTCTTGATCGATGAGGATGTTCGCGGGCTTGATGTCGCGGTGGATCACGCCGCGCTTGTGCGCGTAATCGAGCGCATCACACACATGCGCCGTGATCGCCAGCGCATACTCCCCGGTCAGACGTCCGCTCGCCTGGATCATCTTCTGCACGTCCGTGCCGTCCACGAACTCCATGATGAAGTAGAGCAGCCCATCTGGCGTCTCGCCGAAATCATACACACTCACGATGGCCGGGTGATTCATCGCCGCCATCGTCTGCGCTTCGTTTTGAAAGCGCTCGGCAAACTTGAACTCATCATCCGCCAAGCCCAGCGGCAGGATTTTGATCGCCACCAGCCGCTTCAGCGACTTCTGCCGTCCTTTATAGACCGCACCCATGCCGCCACGCCCGAGGATCTCCAGCACTTCATACTGCGGCAGCATCGCCTGCATTTCCTCCACTGAAGGAGCCTGCCAAACGCCAGGAGGCGATGGCCGTGTGCCATTCGGCGGCGGAGTCAAAATCGTGGGCTGTTCGTCGGGAGACATCAATTCGAGCGATTAGAGCCTAGCCCCCAAACATCGGCAAGGATTCAATCGCAGGTGCATTTCAGGCATGACACCGTGCATGCGCTCCTGCTAGCCTGCGGGCTTCATCCCGTATTCCCACCATGCGCCGACCACTCTCTCTTCTGGCTCTCTGCTCTCTGCTCTCCGCTCTCTGCCATGCGGAGCCCGTTTCCCTCTTCGACGGCAAAACACTCGACGGCTGGGACTTCAATCCCGCCATGTGGCGGGTCGAGGACGGCGTCATCACCGGCGGCTCCACGACGGAGAAGATCAAGAAGAACGACTTCATCAGCACGAAGAAGTCGTATCAAAACTTCGAGCTGAAGCTCAAAATCAAGGTCAGCGGTGATCCGAAGACCGGCATGCTGAATAGCGGCATCCAGATCCGCAGCGTGCGGGCCGATGGCGGCGCGATGAGCGGTTACCAGGTGGACTGCGGCGCAGGCTGGTTCGGCAAAATCTACGACGAGCACCGCCGCAACAAGGTCATCTGGTCACCCACACCCGAGCAGCAGGCCGCGCTCGACAAGGCCATCGATGTCTTCGGCTGGAACGAATACCGCATCCGCGCCGAGGGGCCGCGCATCCAGACCTGGATCAATGGCGTCCTCTGCATCGACTACACCGAAACTGACCCCAACATCGCGCTCGACGGCCACATCGCCCCGCAGGTGCACAGCGGCGGCGTTTGCCTCGTGCAGGTCAAAGACGTGACCATCGAGGAACTCCCGCCGACACCCGGAATTCCGACTTGGGAAAAGGTCGGCCACCCCAAGCCGAAAGCCGCCTTTCAGAACGAAAAAGGCAAAAAACGCGACACTTCCTACAACGACGTGCAAGGCACCGCCAAGAGCGCCGCCGAGCAGCAAAAGCTCTTCCACCTCCCCGAAGGCTACGAAATTGAACTCGTCGTGCAGGAGAGCGAAGGTCTCGGCAAATTCGTCAGCGTTTATTTCGACCAACGCGGCCGCCTGTGGACGCAGACGGCGCTCGAGTATCCCGTCGATTCGAATGAAAACCCCGCCGCCGCCGAGGCGGTCTATGCCGGCAAAGGCAAGGACAAGGTGCTCGTCTATCCGCGGGAGTCTTTGAACGGAAAGATTCCCGCGGGTGGACTCACCAACGGCACCGTCTTCGCCGACGGACTCGCCATCCCGCTCGGCATCCTGCCCTGGGGCGCGGGCGATACCTGCTACGTGCAGCACGGTCACGATTTGAAGCTCTACAAAGACACCAACGGCGATGGCAAGGCGGACACCTTTGACGTCGTGCTCACTGGCTTCGGCGTGCAGGACTCGCACCTCTTTCCGCATCAGTTCACGCGGGCACCCGGCGGCTGGATCTGGATGGCGCAGGGCCTTTTCAACAACAGTAAGGTCCACAAACCCGGCAGCGATGTCGTCGTCGATTGGCCGAAGTGCAGCATGGCCCGCATGCGACCTGACGGCAGCGAGTTTGAAGTCATCAGCACCGGCCCGAACAATATCTGGGGCCTCGTCATCACCGGCGAAGGCGAGACCTTCATCCAGGAAGCGAACGACTACGGCTACCCCGTCATGCCCTTCCACGAATACGCCTACTACCCCGGCGGCATGGAGGCCCTCAAAAAGAGCTACCAGCCCGATTTCCCCCCGCAGACCGACGTTCGCATGGGCGGCACGGGTTTGAGCGGTCTTGCGTTGATCGAGTCAGGATCGCTCTCGCCAGCCGAAGTTGGAGTGAAGGCTTCAGCCGATGCTGGGACCGCTGAGAGTCGCCTAAAGGCTGGACTCCAACCCACCTACTCGATGGCCGTCGCCAATCCCATCATCTCGAAGATCCAAACCCTCGCCATGCATCGCGACGGCGCGTATTGGAAGCTCGCCCAGCTCCCCGACCTCATCACCTGCGACGATCCCTTCTTCCGCCCCGTCGCCCTCACCAACGGCCCCGACGGCTGCATCTACATCGTCGATTGGTACAACAAGATCATCTCCCACAACGAGGTGCCCAGAGCGCATCCCGATCGTGACAAGACGCGGGGACGTATTTGGCGGGTGAAGCCAAAGTTCGTAGTTCGGGCTTCAGCCCGTGCTGGAAGCGTCGAAGAACGGGCTGAAGCCCGAACTACAAACGAAATCCCCGACTTTACAAAGTTGAGTACCGAGGAGCTTGTCGCGTCGCTCGGCTCGGAGCCTGTCGGTAAAGTTCACCTCGCCTGGCAGGAGCTTCTCGACCGCAAACAGCTCCCAGCCACTCATTTTGCCGCTCAAGAGTATCTCGCCAGCAGTCAATTCGGTCAGATCAGTCAGATCGGTCTGAATCTGTCCGATCAAAACATCGCTGCGCTCCTCGCCTTCGCCAAACCCAGCCTCCCCAACGGCCCCACCATCCAATCCTCCCGCGGCCCAAAGCAAATCCCCGTGCGCGAGGCCTACGACCGCGAGTTCGAGCGCTTCCTCGTCCGCATGTTCCTGGAGCGTCATCCCGAGGTCGTCGCGAAGTTCCTCGACTCCGAAGCCGCTGCAAAACTGCCCGTCGAGGCCCGCGTGCTCGCCTCGCTTGCCTTGGAGCCGAAGGCCAGTGCCTCGCGCGTCGCCAAACTGCTCCCGCAGCTCGACCGCGCCCCGAATGACGAAGAACTCCTCCGCCTCGCCCAGTTCCCCGCCGAGCCCGGCGTCGGCGAAGCCCTCCAAGCGCTCCTCACCCACGAAAAATCCCGCGCCGCCGTCGCCGAGAAGCTCGTCGCGCAACGCACGAAGCTCGACGCGAAGCAAATCGCGCCGCTGCTGGTCGAAACCGCCATCGCACTGATTGGCAAACAACACGGATCCATTCAAATATCTCCGGGGCAGCAACCCAAGGAGTTGAAGCCAGACACCGTGGGTTACCAACTTGGACTCGACTTGATTGGAGCCTTTAGCCTGACGGCGGCCGAAGAGCCTCTTTTGAAGCCTGTTCGCGCACGAATCAGTGTCATCGGCACGGGTGCGGACGCTTACTTCCAGACAAGCGGTGACGCTTCTGCAGAAGTCAGGAGCGTGTTAAAGCTCTTGCAGACACTTGGACAACTCAAGAGTGCCTCAATAGATGTCATGAAATTCTTTTTGGCCAGTTCTCATGCGGATGTGCAGGACGCTGCACTCGCTGGCATGGCTTCATCCTCCGCAAAGGAAGCAGGCCACGAAATCCTCGTGCTGTATCCCTCGCTTCAGCCGCCGCAGCGCCGCAGCGCCCTCAACGCGCTCTCCAGCAGCAAAGCAGGCGCTTCCGCCATCACCACCGCCATCACCGATCACCGCCTACCGATCACCGATCTCGACGGCCCCACCGTCGAACGCCTCGCCACCGTGCTTGGCGACGATCCCGCCATCACCCAACTCCAGCAACAACTCGGCGGCATCTTCCGCGAGGTCTTGCTGCTCGACGGCCAGGACACCGCGTGGGTCGATTCGAAGATCACGCTCGAAGGTCCCTTCACCGTCGAGGCCTGGGTGCGACTCGCGCCCGGCATCGGCAATGAAGACAGCCTCCTCGGTGTGAAGGGCGGCGTGGACATGAATTTCTTCGGCGGCAAATTCCGCGTCTATGCCGGTTCCGAACTGAAAGACGTCTGCGTGGCCAACAAACCCATGACGCCCGATCTTTGGACCCACCTCGCCGTCACCCGCGACGACAAAGGCATCCTCCGCATCTACCAAAACGGCGAACTCGACGCCGAAGGCACCAAACCCGCGCCCGCCAAGTGGGAAAACTGCCAGATCGGCTGGAGCGGCCCGGCCAAAGGCACTGAAGGCGTCATCACCGAGTTCCGCGTTTGGAAAACCGCCCGCAGCGCCACGGAGATCCGCAGCGGCTTTGATAGGTCCTATGCGTCGCATGAGTCCCATAAGACCTATTTCAAAGCGGGGGAGAAACTCGGCAAAGGCGCCCGAATCGCCAAAACCATCGACACCCCGCCGCTGCTCACCGAAGAAGCCGCGAAGGCCCTCGACGCCAAATTCGCCAAATTCACCGCCTTGGCCCCGAAAGGCGATCCGCAGGCCGGAAAAGCCCTCAGCGCCCTCTGCATGGCCTGCCATCAAATCGGCAACGCCGGTGGTCAAATCGGCCCGAACCTCTCCGGTGCCGGCGCGATGGGCCTGGAGGCCGTGTTGCGCAACATCCTGACGCCGAACGCCGCCATGGAGCCCGGCTACCGCATCTACCGCGTCGAAATGAAAAACGGCGACCTCATCGACGCCTTCTTCGTTAGCGAAGACAAAGACGCCGTCGTCATCCGCCAAGCCGGCCTCCCCGACCGCCGCCTCCCCAAAGCCGACATCCGCAGCACCAAATTCATCCGCCGCTCCCTCATGCCCGAAGGCCTGCTCGACGCCCTCCAAGACAAGCAGGTAGCCGACTTGCTCGCGTATCTGATGACGCTGAAGGGCTAGCAGCCATCACGAACACGCAGCTTTTGATCTTCGACGATCCAAAGCTTCCCGAGCAGCTTCTCCTCGGTCATCAGCGGCAGCACTTTCAGCAGCAGTGCTTGCACGGTGGCGTTATCTTGTCGGGGCGGACGAAGGACGATGATGCCCGGATACTCGGCGGGCGGGTAGTTTTGAATGTTGGAGAAATCCAAATCGAGCGTGACCAGCACCCGTCCTTCGCTTTTGACCACCTCGGCGACATTCGCATCTGGAAAGCCGCTCAGGTCTTGCTCGTCGATGCTCATCGCATCATGCCCATGCCGACGCAGCAGTTCCGCCACGGTCACCGACAGATTCTCGTCAGTCTTGAACTTCATCTCAGGCGGCGAGCGGGAAGCACTCTTCACGCGCAAGCTGCGCGGCATACGAAACGGCGGCCTGCACATCCTCCAGTTCGAGAGCCGGATAGTGTCGTTTGAGCTCATCTGGCGACATCCCTGCCGCTAGATTGTCCAGAACGAC
Organism: Akkermansia muciniphila; assembly: GCA_943373155.1. Lineage (GTDB taxonomy): Bacteria > Verrucomicrobiota > Verrucomicrobiia > Verrucomicrobiales > Verrucomicrobiaceae > Prosthecobacter. The sequence continues at coordinate 76,123 of CALSBJ010000014.1, forward strand.
AGAGACCATCACCCGCGTGCCAGCGATACAGGCGCGACCGTGGCAGACGGCCGGATCGGAAGAGATGCGCTTGTTCCAGTTCATGCGCCTAGTTTGATCGGAAACGACGGACTTGGCAAGTCCCGCTCCCTGCGATAAGCCCACCCATGTCATCAACCGCCCCCGAAACCTCTCCCAAACCTGTCGTCCCGGCCGATTTGGAGATCAAAGATGCCCAGCTCATCTTCAACCATGTCTGGAAGCAGCTCGAAGCCGACTACGGTCGCGAAAAGCTGCGCTTCCCGAAGGAGTTGATCCTGCTCGGCGGTGCGCCGGGCGCGGGCAAGGGCACGAACACAGACTTCATCCGTCAGGTGCGCGGCATTGATGCGCAGCCCATCGTCGTCAGCGCCTTGCTCGACACACCGGAGGCACGCGAGATCAAAGCCCGCGGCGGCATGGTGGGAGATCGCGAGGTCGTGGGCATCCTCATGCGCAAGCTGCTGGAGCCCGAGCAGCAAAACGGCGCCATCCTCGACGGCTTCCCGCGCACCAAAGTGCAGGTCGAGTGCCTCAAGATGCTCTTCGACAAGATGGTGCGCCTGCGCCGCGACTTCCTCGACACACCGGACGCCGCGCACTTCAAGCAGCCCATCTTCCACATCATGGTGCTCTTTGTCGATGAGGCCGAAAGCATCGCGCGACAGCTCAAGCGCGGGCAGGAAGTGATCGCCCACAATGCGGAAGTGCGCAGCTCCGGCCTCGGCGAGCTGTGGGAAGAACGCGCTACCGACTTCGACGCCGGGCTGGCGCGGAATCGCTACAAAGTCTTCAAAGAGAAGACCTACGACGCGCTTGTCTCGCTGAAGGAGATCTTCCACTATCACTTCATCAATGCGCAGGTGCCGCTGGAGGTGGTGCAGGAAAACATCATCAAGGAGCTCGAATACCAAAGCTCCCTCGAGCTCGATCCGCGCACCTTCGACCTCCTGCGCAAGCTCCCGCTCGCCAGCGAGATCATCCGCCACGCGCGACAGGACCTCGTGCGCCGCCTCGATGCCTACAAAGTTGAAAAACCCGAGCTCATGCAGGCCGTCGTCACCTTCATCGAGACGAAGATGATGCCCATCATCGTCCGCCACGCCATCTCCGGCCGGGCCGACATCAACACCGAGGACAAGCTCTTCCACGACCCCGAGGCCCTCGCCATCCTCATCGACATCTTCTCCGAACGTGGCTTCCACGCGAAGACCGACGTGCACCTCATCGAGATCCCCGACCGCTTTGATCTTCAAACCGGCAAGATCGAGTGCCGGAAGAAGAAAGTTTTTCGCATCGCTGTGCAGTTCAAAGGCTCGGAGATCAGGCGTGGGTGATGACCAAGGAGAGGCACTTGCCAAGTGCCTCCGACCAAGCCGGGACTTGGCAAGTCCCGCTCCTTGATTCTTGCCACAAGCGTTCTAGCGACTTAGGATCAATCCATCATGGTCGCCCTAGCCTCCAAATCCGTGAAAACCGCTCGGCGCAGTGCTTCGCCGAGATCCCGGCAGACTGGCGTCGTGCAGCAGGAGTCGCGTCCCCTCCCGCCGCCGCAGCCGTTCCGCTTCACGGTGAAGGATTACTACCGCCTCGGCGAGATCGGCATCCTCAAGGAGGACGATCGCGTGGAGCTCATTCAAGGAGAAATCGTCATGATGCCGCCCATCGATATTACCCACGCTCAAAGCACTGACCGGTCGTTCAAGAGTCTGTTTCGCAGCTTGGGAGAGAAGTTTGACGTTCGTTGTCAGTTGCCCGTCAGGCTCGGCCAGGTGAGCGAACCCGTTCCAGATGTTTCCATCGTTAAAGCGCAGAGCTACCGGGCCAACCATCCGACTGCTGCTGAAACACTTCTGATCGTAGAGAATTCAAACACCTCCCTCAAAGACGATCTTGGTCGCAAAAAGCTGATGTATGCCTCCGCGGGCATTCCCGAATACTGGGTGGTCGATTTGAATGCCCGCGTGCTGCACGTCTTCGCCCGCCCAAAAGGCGGCGACTACCTCGATCACCGCATTCATGAGGAGAAGGAAACCGTTCAAAGCATCACCTTGAAGCCTCTGAAGGTCAAAGTGGCGGAGCTGCTGCCGTGAGGTGGCCCAAGCCGGGACTTGGCAAGTCCCGCTCCTTGAACGAGCACATCGAGTGATGCCTCCTTCCCGTCTCGATTTCCAACTGCAAGCACGTGCCAGCGGCTCGCGGGCACGTGCGGCGACGTTTCGGACGTTGCATGGGGTGATTCAGACGCCGCTGTTCATGCCGGTGGGCACGCAGGCGACGGTGAAGGCGCAGACGCCGGAGTCGCTGGCGGCTTCGGGATCGCAGATTTTGCTCGCGAACACCTACCACCTGCTGCTGCGGCCGGGGCCGGAGGTGTTTGAGAAGATGGGCGGCATTCATCGCTTCATGAAATGGTCTGGATCGGTGCTCACGGACTCGGGTGGCTATCAAATTTTCTCGCTGCCGCATTCGCGGTCGATGACGGAGAAGGGAGCGGTGTTTCAAAGCTATGTCGATAACCGACGCATCCTGCTGAGCCCGGAGCTGAGCATTCAAACGCAGCGCAGCATCGGCAGTGACATCATGATGGTGCTCGACCAATGCATTCCGAGCACGGCGGATGAAAAGACGGCGCGGAAGGCTCTGCAGGTCACGCAACGCTGGGCCGCCCGCAGTCTCGCGGCTCGCGAGGACTCACCGCAATCGCTTTTCGCCATTGTGCAGGGTGCCTTGTATCCGCATTTGAGGAAAGAAAGCGCCGCTGGGCTGGTCCCGATGCCGTTTGATGGCTTTGCCATTGGTGGATTGGCCGTGGGTGAGGAAAAACATCAGCGCGAGGATGTGTGCGAGCTCACCGCCGCGCTGCTGCCGGAGGATCGTCCGCGTTATCTGATGGGCGTGGGCATGCCAATCGACCTTCTGGAGGCTGTGCATCGCGGGATGGACATGTTTGACTGCATCATCCCCACGCAGGTGGCGAAGCGCGGCACGGCCTTCACGTCGCGCGGCATCGTCGAGCTGCGCCGCAGCGTGTATAAATTCGCCGATGCGCCGCTGGATGCTGCCTGCACCTGCCCGGTGTGCGCCACGCACTCGCGGGCGTATTTGCATCATCTCACGAAGACGCAGGAGACGCTCGGCTGGACGCTCATCGGCCAGCACAACATCCACTTCTACCACCAGCTCATGCGCGAGATCCGTGCGAGCATTCTTGAAGATCGCTTCCTGCCGTTCTACCACGAGAAGCGAGCCATCTTGGCCGAGGAGGATCTCGATCATCCGGTGAAGCCGCCGAAACGCGGTCAAAGCTCCACGGTGAACGAAATCGGCCGGTTTGAGCTTCACGGCTCGTCGATTCGTCATCTCGAAACCGGTGCCGTGGTGCCGGTGGAGGTCCGCGAGGAGCTTCCAGAGCTAGTGAAGCTGCTGAAGGCCAAAGACGAGACGCCGGTCATCGTCTTGGATGAAGGTCTTGGAGCTGGCGCGGCGGCTTTATCGGCCATTTTGATCTATGAAGACCTCTCTCAAAAGCAGTCAGTGAGACCGATGCACATCGTGAGTGTGGCGGAAGATCTGGATGCCTTGCGTCTCGCTCTGACGCACAAGAAAATCTTTCCCTGGCTGCGTCATGGGGCTGCGGACACGCTGTTGCATCGCGGAGCATGGAAATCACGTTTTTGCCCCGGTTTGAGTTGGAGCCTCGCGAAGGATGAGGAAGCTCCGAGGCCGGATTTGGTGCTGCTGACGTTCAGATCATCCAAGAAGCAGGAAGAAGCGCCGGTGATCGAGTTTGGCGCTCAACCGTGACCTTGCAGTCGAAAGGAGTGGTTAAGAAAGTGGCACAGGTTTTTAACCTGTGCGGACGAAGGTAAACGTGTCCAAGCACCTTGAACCGATCTTGATGCTGTCAGCGGAGCCTTGGACTCCACAGCGGCATGAACAGGTTGAAAACCTGTTCCACTTTCTGCGCCTGACGGCTCAGTGAGTCACCACACGCTGCTCATGCGTGTAAACATTCATCGTCTCGCCGCGAAGGAAGCCGATGAGGGTCTGGCCGGCATCGTGGGCGAATTCGATGGCGAGGCTGCTAGGGGCGGAGATCGCCGCGACGAGAGGGATGCCGGCGGCGAGAGCCTTTTGGATCATCTCGAAGGAGACGCGGCCGCTGAGCAGCAAGATATGGCGATCGAGCGGAAGCAGGTTGTGCATGAGCGCGTGGCCGAGGATCTTGTCGAGGGCGTTGTGACGGCCCACGTCTTCGCGGGACACGATGAGGTTGCCTTCGAGGTCAAAAACGGCGCAGGCATGCAGGCCGCCGGTTTTAGAAAAGGTCTCCTGCGTGGCGCGGAGCTTGTCGGGAAGTGAAGCGATCAATTTTGGCGAGACGCTCCACTCGGCGGTGACGGGCGGAAACTGGCCGAAGACGCTCTCGATGCTTGTTTTGCCGCACAGGCCACAGCTTGAGGCGCTGAAGACATGCCGTGTGAGCGAGTCCCAGTTCACCACGGCGCCGCCGAGGAGCACATCGACGACGTTGCCGTGCTTGTTGTTGATGCTGGGGCATTGGGAGACTTCGAGAATGTCACGCGGATGCTTCACCACGCCTTCGCTAACGAGAAAACCGGCGGCGAGCTCCTCATCGTGACCGGGCGTGCGCATCACGACAGCCACGGCGCGGCCTTCCACGCGGATTTCGAGCGGTTCCTCACGCGCGGCGACATCGGCGACCTCATGAAATGCGCCTGCGGCATCCACTTTGAGCACTTTGACGGCAGCATCGGGTGGTGTTTCCATCAGGTGGACTCCATGAAATCAGCCGGTAGAATGCCGACGGGCACATGACGTGGCTCGGCGATGAGGCGCACGAGCTTGTCGAAGATCTCGCGACCTTTTACGATCTCGATCTGCACCCGCATGAAGTAGAAGGGCACATCCGCAGGCGGCAGTTTAGGAAAGCGCACAAAGTCCTTCTCGGTCGTGACCATGCAATGCACATCGCGACGCTGACAACGCTCGATGAACTGCGTGATCTCCGGCCCGTGAAAGCGATGATGATCGGGAAACCGCGCCGTGACCTCCACGCGGGCACCCAGGCGGCGCAGGCCATTCTCAAAGCTCTCCGGCACGGCAATGCCACTCAAAGCGCCGACGAATTTGCCACTCATCTCGTCCAGGCCGAGCTTCGCACCGGTATAAATGTCCTCGAAGTGCATCGGGCGATGTCGGCACTCGATGATCTCGGCAGCCTTGTTGTAGCGGCGGATTTGCTTCACAAGATCCTCGCTGCCTCCATCGCTCTTCGTGATGAAGATGTAGCTCGCACGGCGAAGACTGCGCGGCGGCTCACGCAGCGTGCCCCGAGGAAGCATGTGACCGTTGCTACCGAAGGGCGCGGTCTTGTCGATGAGCACAATGTCATGCCGGTGCTTCAATTTGAGATACTGCAAGCCATCGTCGAGAACGAGAACGTCCGCGCCGAGATGCTTGATGGCATGTGCGCCGGCCTTCACGCGGTTCTTATCCACCACGACGGGCACGCCGGGGCAGTTTCGGGCGAGCATGTAAGGTTCATCACCAGCCACATGCGAATCGAGCAGCACCTTCTCCCCATCGCTCACGATGCGCGGCGGAGCTTCCGGTGGCTTTTCCACGAAGCCGAGCTTCGCACCGATCCGCTTGAGCAGCGGAGCCTTTTTCTGGCGCTTGCTTTTGTAGCCACGACTGAGGATGCAGACGCGGCGACCGCGTTCCTGAAGGGCTTTGGCCAGCATTTCGACGACGGGCGTCTTGCCGGTGCCGCCAACAGTCAAATTACCCACGCTGACGACGGGCACGCCGAGATGATGATCGTGAATGAAGCGCTCGCGGTAGAGCTTCAATCGCAGCGAAACCACGCTCGAATAGACGACCGCCAGCCCACGGAAGGCCACTCGCAGCAACGAAGCACGAATGCCGCGGCGGTTGTGCACCACCACTTCCGTCACAAAGTTTTCGAGGTCTTCCAGAGCTTCCTTCACGAGGTGCCACTGGAGCGCAGGACGGGGATGCGCTCAAGCGGGGATGCGGAGGTGTGCTGGTCATGGACCCTGGACTGCGGCAGCCTGCTGCCGCTCTTCCGAGGCAGCCCTGCTGCCGTTTGCGTCTCCTCGTGTTGCAGAGCCAAACCGCTACCGTGCGGGCATAGCCTTGGCGCTTCGATGCATGTTCCCAGGACTTCCTGCCAGCAGGCTGGCTTATAAAAAGCGGCAGCAGGCTGCCGCAGTCCAAGGAGCCTTTGGCTCAAATCTCGCCGAAGTGCTTCTCACGAACATCCACGATGGCATTGAGCATCGTTTCGGCTTCGCCGCGGACCTTGGCGTCGAGGCTGCTGGCGCTGCGGTTGAAGCGGCGGTAGAGGAGCTTCAATTGGGCGCGGATCTCTTCCTTGCTCATTTTTGGCGTGATCTCGCAGAGCTCCTCGGGCGTTTGCACCTTGGCCGGAGCCGGAGGGGCAGCGTTGCCTTTGGCGACTTGGTTGAGAACGCCGCCCTTGGGAGCCTCGGCGGGCTTTTTGACCTCGGGGGTGGGTTTGTTGCCGCTGAGGGACTTGGAGAGAGATTTGAGGATCTTGAACATAAATGGCGTGATTTGAGGTTCCTGAGTCCTGGGGTTATTCGATGCGCATCGCTCGCAGGTGGGCGCTGCGGCGCTTGAGTTCTTCATCGCTCAACACGCCGGCACCTTTGTAGCTGACGGCGACTTCCTTGCTGCGGCCGGATTGCTTATCGACGATGAGGGCGCGGACGCGCTGGTTCTCGTCGTAGCTGAAGGTCACGGCGATCTCGCAGCCTTTCGGACGGCCGGCGGGCACGTCGAGGGTGATGCGGCCGATGACATCGACGTATTTAGCGTCGGGGTCCTCGCCCTGGGTGATGTCCACCTCAATGATGCGCTCGTTGTCCTCGCTGGTCTGATACACCTGCGTGCGGGAGCACGGAATGGGCGTGTTCTTCGGGATGACGATGGAGTTCATGAGCTTCTCCTCCTTCGTCTTGGCGTTGTAAACCATCGCGAGGGTGCCGTAGCTGGCATTGCAGACCTCCTGGATCTTGGCGGACTTCTTCGCAAAGAGCGCCGCGCCGAGGGCCACGCATTCATCGACGTTGCCACAGCTCTTGGGCACCTTGCCGAACATCTTTTCGAGGATCACTTTCACCTTCGGAATGCGGGTGGAGCCGCCAACGAGCACAACGTGGTCGATATCGCTCGTTTTGAGCTTCGCGGAGTCCAGCGCCTGCTCCACGAGGAAGACGGTGCGGGTGAGCATGTTGCGGATCATCTTCTCAAAGTGCTCACGGGAGAGGTCGATGCGGGCGATGCCGGAATTCTGATCGTTGGCGACGGTGTCGTTCACGCGCTGGAGCTTCGAGAGCATCTTCTTGGCGTCTTCCGTGGCTTGGAGCACGCGGCGGCGGTGGCGCTCATCGCTGAAGAGGTCCGCGCCGGTCTGCTTCTTGTATTGCTCGGCGTAAGCATCGAGGAGGATGTCGTCAAAATTGCTGCCGCCGAGGTGGCGGGCACCTTCGGAGGTGAGGATCTTGATGTTATCGCCCTCGACTTCGAGGATCGTGGTGTCGAGCGTGCCGCCGCCCAAGTCATAGACGAGGATGCGGCCCTTCACGCCCTGCGAGTGGGCGTAATACACGGCCGCGGCGGTGGGCTCGTTCACGAGACGCTTCACCTTCATGCCGGCCATCTCGGCAGCGGCGATGGTGCTTTTGCGGGCGAGTTCGTTGAAATTCGCCGGCACGGTGATGACCACATCGGTGATGTCGCCGCAGATTTTGGAGCAATCGCGCTTCAGCTTGGAAAGGATGAGCGCGGAGATCTCGGCGGGCGTCCACTTCTTGCCGTCGATCTCCACGAGATGCTCGGGATCGTCCATGTGGCGCTTGATCTGGAAGATTGTGCGGTCCGGCTCCCCACCGTCGCGTGCGGCGCTGCCGACGAGCTTCACATCCTCATGCGAGTCGAAAAAGACGACCGAGGGCGTGAGACGCTCACCATCGGAATTCGGGACGATTTCCGGATTGCCGTCCGGTTTCAGGTAGGCCAGGCCCGAGAGGGTCGTGCCGAGGTCGATGCCAACGTATTCAGCCATAGGAGTGGGAGGGTGAGAGGTAAGAAGTCAGAAGTGAGAGGTCAAGAGCGTCAAAATGGTCAAGAGGGTCACTGGCTGGAGGTGCGGACCTCGACCTTGCGGAGGATTACCTCGTGTCCTTCGCTGCGCGAGTAGATAAAGCCGGTGCGGCAGCTTTCGACGACGCGGGGTTTGGACTTGCCGGGAGTGCTGTCCACGACGGCGATGCGCTTGCGCAGTTCGATATCGACTTCGGTGCCATTGGGCACGTCAAACTCGGTGACGCCGTGCTGGAGGAGGATGTCCTCGAAGCTCTGCCGCAGCGTGGTGAGCTGGGTGACGATGTCGTTGCCGCCGTTCACGCCAGCGTAGCGTTCCTTCAAGGCGTCGATGAGGTCGATGCGCTTGATCAAATCGTTGGCGAACATGACCACGGTCGATTCGTCCGTGCCGAGGCCGCGGCGGAGGATCTCGTGTTTCTCCTCCAGCTCGCCGAGCTGGCCGCGAAGGCGTTTTTCGATCTCCTGCCAGTGTTTGAGCTGTGCCTCGGCCTGAGCCATCTCGCTGCGCTTCTCGTCGAGGCGCACAAGCTCGGCCTTCGTCTGCTCAATCTGGGTGACGATGCGGGCCTCGGCGGCGGCGTGGTCGTTGATGCGCTTCTCGAGTTCGGCGATGCGCTTCTTCTGCTCCACCTCGTAGTTTTGAAGCGTGGAGGCCTGTTTCTGGATGTCGCTGCTGAACTGCTTGAACTCCGCCTCGGCAGCTTCGCGGTCTTTGCGGGCCTGCTCGGCACGCGTGGTCTCGCGGTTGAGGGCCTCCTGGGCGGCGTTGAGCTTCACCTGGATGGCGAGGTCTTCTTCCGAAGCTTTGCGAATGGCCTTCGTGATCTCGTTTTGGCGGGATTCGAGGTTGGCGATGGCTTCACCGAGACCGAGCATCTTGCCGCCGACGTGGATGAACTCGCTGAGCCGCACCTGGTGACCGTCGATCTTGCTTTGCAGCTCTTTGAGCATGCTATCGGCGCCTTGGAGATCGAGCTTCTGATTATCGACGATCTTGGTGAGGCGCTCCTCATCGGCTTTGAGGTTCTGCACGCGGTCAAGGCGGGTGCGCAGCTCGTCATCGAGCGTGGCGGCCTCTTTCTTCGTGGCGGAAACTTTGGCCCGCATGTCTTTCAATTCCTTGTCAGCCTCGCCCAGCGCGGCTTCGGCAGCGCGGGTCTGCTCCTGGGCGGCTTTGAGCTTGAGGCCTTCCTTGTCCACCTCCTCCTGCGCCTTCATCACGCGCTGCTCGCGGAGTTGGTGAGCCTCTTCGAGCTGCTCGATCTGCTGCTGAAGCTCGGCGAGTTTTTTGTTCTGCGTGTCGGTGGTGACGTTCAGACGCGTGACGAACTGCGAGGCCTCATCGCGCTGCTTCGTGAAGGTGGAAAGGGCGGCCTGGATGCCGGCCAGCTCGGTGGTGAGCGTGGGAATTTGCTTCCGCAGTGCTTTTTCCTCGGCGCGGGCTTTTTCGAGGCTGGCATCGGCTTCGTTGCGGGCCTTGTCAGCGGCCTGCTGGGCAGCGAGAGCCTTCTGAAGGCGTGCTTCGGCATCGGCGGCCTTGGTCTCGGTGGCTTTGAGTGTCTTGGAAAGGTCGCCGAGCTTGCTGGTCTCGGCCTTGATGTCGCTTTCAAGCGCGGCGAGGTCGAGGCGGAGCTTGTCCTGCTGCTTGCCGAGCGTGGCGACGTTCTTTTCCTCGGCGGCGCGGGTCTTTTCGGTGTCCTTGAGGTTGGTCGTGGCAGCGGCGAGGCGCTCGTTCACGTCTTCGAGTTCCTTCAAACGAGCCTCGCCAGCGGCGACGCGTTCTTGGATGCCTTTGAGGCGTGTCTCAGCCGCATTGGCCTCGGAAAGCTTGGCTTTGACCTCCGCGTCCAAGGTGGAGCGTTTTTCGCCGAGGAGCTTCTCAAGGTTCGTGGACTCGACGCGCAGCGCTTCGGTGGCCGTTTCGGCTTCCTGGCGTTGTTTGACGGCGGCCTGCATCGCATCCAGCGCGGCCGTTTTGTCCTTGGTGAGGGCGGCAAGCTCGTCGGCGAGGTTTTGGGCCTGCGCACGCGTTTGCTCGACTTGGCCACGAAGATCCGGCAGGAGTGCTTCGAGGTCCGTGCGCTCTTTGGTGAGGCGTTGGGTTTCGGAGGCGAGTTTGTCGCGATTCTGCGTGGCAGCGGTGATGGTGGCGGAGAGCTCGGCGTGCTGCTTGTTCGCCTGGTTGAGCTCTTTGAGGCGGTCTTCGAGGCCGGCGGTCTGGCTCGTCAATTCGGCCACGCGTTTTTCGGCGGCGGCGATCTCCTTTTGCTTCGCGGCGAGGTTGTCCTGAAGGTTTTGATAATCGGACTGCGCCGCGGCCACGCTCTGCTGCGCGGTGGCGTGCGTGCTGGTGAGCGTGGCGATGACGGCCTCCAAGCCGCTGATCTTCTCCGCGAGCGTGAGATGATGCTGCGAGTTCTTTTCCAGCGAGGCGACGGACGCGGCGAGTTCCTTCGTTTTCGCGGCGACGGACGCAGTGAGCTCTTCCAGCTCGCTTTTGGCGGCGGCGACCTGCGCGGCGAGCTTCTTGTCCTCGGCCTGCGTGGTCTTGAACTGCGTTTCCGCCGTGGCGGTGAGTTCCTGCACATTTTTGAGGTGCTGGTCCGCGGTGGCGATCTGGGCTTGGCGCTCGCTGAGATCGGTCTCGGCCTGCTTGATGTCGGCACGCAGCTTGCCGAGGTCCTGCGACGCGGTGGTCTGCTGGTCCTCGATGGTGCGGACTTCTTTTTCGACGGCCTCGCGACGCGTGGTGAGCGTCTGGATGAGCAGATGCTGCGCCCGGCCATGCTCGGTGGCGGCGAGAAGCTCGCGGGTGCGTTCGTCGCGGTCTTTGACCAGCGCGGCGACAGCGGCAACGACCTCCGCTTTATGCGATTCGACGGCTTTGAGCGCCTCGTTGCTGTCTTTGAGGCGTGAATCGGTCTCCGCGAGGTCGGAGAGTTTGTTTTCGAGGTCGGCGGCCTTGTCTTCGAGGGCTTTGACCTGCGCGGCAAGATCGTTCGAGCGGGTGGTGCGCAGCTCGATTTGGAGATCGAGTTCGTCGCGTTCCTTCGAGGCTTTTTTCTGTTCCTCGGCGGCCTTGGCCTGGGCTTCGGCGGCCTGCTTTTGAAGCTCCGCCAGCTTCGCTTCGGCCGCTTTCTGCTTCGCGTCCAAGTCGGCCTGCGCGGCATCGCGTTCCTTGCAGATGCGTTCGAACTCGCTCTTCGCGGCCTGCTGCTTCGCGGTGAAGTCATCCACCTCGGCGCGGAGCGCGGTGAGGCGCTGCTCGGAGCCACTCACGTCTTTTTGATGCGTCGTCTGCGTGGCGAGAAGCGCGGCGATGGCGGTTTCGAGCACACCACGCTGATCCTGCATCTGGCCGAGCTGCTTCGTGACCTCGGTGAGTTTCGTTTCGTTACCACGAAGCGCTTCGACGCGGGCTTTGAGCGCGGTTTCTTCCCCGCCGGCCTGAGCAAGACGCTGCTGCGTGTCGAGAAGCTGCTCCTGCGCTTTTTGGAACGCGGCGTTCTTGGCTTCGAGGTCGTCGGTGAGCTTTTGAAGCTCGGCGCTGCGTTTGGATTTTTGCTCCGCTTCGGATTTCTCGGCTTCGGCTTTGAGCTTGGTCAGCTCGGCCAGGCGGGCTTCGCTGGTGGCGATGTCCTTTGTGAGCGTGGTGAGCTTTTGCTCGGCGGACGAGGCGTCCGAGCTCCGTTGGCCGAGGGTGGCTTCGAGGGCTTTGAGATCGGCGGCGAGTTTTTCGAGCTTCGTTTGGGCGGACGAGGCGTCCGCGCTCCGACTGGTGATTTGCTCGGCGAGCTTGGCTGCCTCTTCTTTCTTCGCGGCGAGGTCTTTTTCGACGGCTTGAAGCTCGCTGGTGCTCTTGGAAAGGTCTTTGAGGCGGGCTTCACCGGCGGCGATGTCGGCGGTGAGTTTTTGGAGCGTGGCAGCTTCGTCGGCCTTCTTCTGCGTGAAGGTGGCTTCGTGAGTTTGAAGCTTCGAAGTGAACTGCTGGAGCTTTTGTTCGGCGGACGAGGCGTCCGCGCTCTTTTGCGTCAGCGTGGTTTCGACGGCTTTGAGGTCGGCGGCGAGCTTGGAGAGCTTTTGCTCGGCGACAGAGGCCTCCGCGCTCCGGCTGGTGATTTGCTCGGCGAGCTTGGCGGCCTCGGTTTTCTTGGCGGCGAGGTCTTTGTCGAGGGCTTGAAGATCGGCGCTGAGTTTGGTGCGCTGCTCGCCTTCGGATTTTTCAGCCTCGTTGCGGCGCTGGACGAGTTCTTTGACGCGAGCTTCGGCCACGCTGATCTCGGCGGTGAGTTTGGTGAGCTTTTCCTCGGCGGAAGTGAGCGCGGGCAGCTTGGCTTCGAGGGTTTGGGTTTGCTCGGTGAGTTGCTTGAGCTTTGCCTCGGTAGCGGTGGCGTTTTCGCTGAGCTTGGCAAACTCGGCCTGTTTGGCGCTGAGGTTTGCTTCGAGACCTTGGAACTCGACGGCGCGTTTTTCGCCTGCGGCGATGTCGGCGACGAGTTTGGAGAGATTGCGGCTCGCGGCGGCGGCCTCGGCCATGTTCGAGGACAAGGTCGATTCGATGGCCTTCGACTGGTCGGTGAGCAGCGCGTGCTTCTTCTCGGTGGCGGCGAAATCGGCGGTGAGTTTGTCGAGTTCGGCCTGCTTGGCGCTGAGGGTGGCTTCGAGAGCTTTGAGTTCGGTGCCGCGCTTCGATTGCAGTTCCGCCTCGGACTTTTCGGCGTCGGCTTTGCGGGCGGTCAGCTCGGCGAGGCGGGACTCAGCGGTCGAGATGTCGGTGGTGAGCTTCGAGAGCTTGGTTTCAGCGGACGAGGCGTCCGCATTCCTTTGGGCCAGCGAGGATTCGAGAGATTGGAGCTTCGCGGAGAGGTCTTTGAACTTTGTTTCGGCGGACGAGGCGTCCGCGCTCCGGGTGTTAAGCTGCTCAGTGAGCTTGGTGAGGTCGGCTTGCTTGGCGGCGAGGCTGGCTTCGAGAGCTTGGAGTTCGCTGCTGCGCTTGGATTTGAGCTCGGCTTCGGATTTTTCGGCATCAGCTTTGAGCTTGGTCAGCTCGGCAAGGCGGGCTTCGGCGGACGAGATGTCGCTGGTGAGCTTGGAGAGCTTCGTTTCAGCGGACGAGGCATCTGTGGTCTTCTGGGTGAAGGAGGCTTCGAGAGACTGGAGCTTGGAAGTGAGGTCTTTGAGCTTGGCTTCGGCGGACGAGGCGTCCGCACTCCGGGTGGCCAGCGTGGCTTCGAGAGCTTGGAGTTCGCTGCTGCGCTTGGATTTGACTTCGGACTCGGATTTTTCGGCGTCGCCTTGGAGTTTCGTCAGCTCCGCGAGGCGTGACTCGCTGGTGGCGATGTCTTTTTGAAGCGTGGCGAGTTTTTGCTCGGCGGTGGTGAGTTCCGGGAGCTTGGCTTCGAGGGCTTTCGACTGGGCGGTAAGCTGCTGGAGCTTCGTTTCAGCGGACGAGGCGTCCGCACTCCGGGTGGTGAAAAGGGCGACGAGGGTGGCGAGTTCGGCCTGCTTCGAGGCGAGGGTCGATTCGAGATCCTGAAGCTCGCCGCTGCGCTTGGATTTGAGTTCGGCCTCGGACTTTTCGGCGTCGCCTTTGAGCCTCGTGAGCTCGGCGAGGCGGGTTTCAGCGGCGGCGATGTCTTTTTGAAGCGCCGTGAGCTTTTGCTCGGCGCTGGCGGTATCGGTGGCTCGCTTGGCCTCGGCGGCGCTGTGGATGCTTTCGAGAGCTTTTTGCGCCATCGCGAGGTCGGCCTCGGCTTTGGTGACGAGGGTGCGGGTGGAATCGAGCTTGCTCTCGATGTTGCCGAGATCGCGGCGCTTCTGATCAAACTTGGCGGCTTCGGCTTTGGCGTTCTCGACCTCGACGCGGGCGTTTTGGACCAGCTGGCGGAGCGTTTCGGACTCGGACTTGAAGCCAGTGAGGCTGGCCTGGGTCTCGGTGAGCTCTTTTTTGCGAACGTCGAGCGTGGCTTCCAGGCTGCGCAGTTCGTCGCGGCGGCGCTGTTCGATCTCGGCCTCGATTTTGAGGGCGTCGCGCTGCTGGCGGAGCTTTTCGATCTCGTCGCGGAGGTCGGCGGCCTGCTTCGCGGCGGCGGGGTCGGGTTTCGGGATGAGCGAAGGCGGCGGGGCGGCGGGAGATTTCTGCGAATCGCCGGTGGAGGACGCCATTCGATGCACGACCGGCTTGGTGGGCTCGACCTTGCCGGTATCGGGCGAAGGCGGTGGCGTGTCGTCTTTGTCACGGGCGGGAATGCCCTCGGTATCGCCACGGCGGCCGTCGATGCGCGGCGGCTCGTTTTTCGAAGCAGCGACGGCTTTGGAGGAACCGACCGGCGCGAGGCCCTTCGGTGCCCGCTCGCGGAAGCGGCTCTCCAACTGGCCGAACATGATGCGATCCCCGCCTTTCACGCGGGCCTTCTCGATGCGCTTGCCGTTGACGAAGGTGCCGTTGGAGGATTTCAGATCGACCAGCTCGTAGGTGCCGTCCGGCTGCTTCAGGAACTCGGCGTGGAAGCCGGAGATGAAGGTGTTGTCGATGACGATGTCGTTTTTCGCGTCACGACCGATGGAAAGACGGTCTTCGAGCACATCGAAGACGAATTCGTTACCATCGTTGAGATTGAAAGCCAGGTACGGCATGCGGCGGACGCAGAAAGGAGGCGGTTGAAAGCGGGTAAACTAGCGGGGGAAAATCAGTGAAGCAATCTTAATGAAATTTGGCGGACAAGAGGGAAGATGGACGGCTATTGTTTCAAAAATCAGTCCGATTCCAAGCATTCAGTTAAGAATACCAAAATATGACCATGAAAAGTTACACACGCGAATTCTGGCTTCTCACCCTGGCCGGGGCGGCCTTTCTGCTCGGCTGCGCGGCTCCGCTACCCCCGGCGCGGGCCGGTTTGACCTCCGCGCAGATGGACCGGGTGGGCCGACGCATCTGGCAAAACGAGTGCGCCGGCACCGTGGCCGGCCTGACGAGCTGGAACGGCGGCGAGGACTTCGCGTCGCTCGGCATCGGCCATTTCATCTGGTATCCGGCGGGGCGGACCGGGCCGTTTGAGGAGAGCTTTCCCGGTCTCGTGCGCCATCTGGAGGCTCGTGGCGTGCCGATGCCCTCCTGGACGAAGGGGGCGTGCGCCTGGAACTCGAAGGCGGCCTTTGAGGCCGACAAAAACGGCCCGCGCCAGGCCGAACTGCGCCAGATCCTGGCCGCCAATGTGGGCCTGCAGACCGAGTACATCATGCTGCGCCTCCAGCGGGCCTCCGGCAGCATGACCGGCGCGGCGAAGAACGGTTTCGCCGCCTTGAGCACAACGCCGGAGGGCATGTTTTGCCTCATCGACTATGTGAACTTCAAAGGCGAGGGCACCAATCCCAAAGAACGCTACCGCGGCCAAGGCTGGGGCCTCATGCAGGTGCTCGAAGAGATGCGCGGCGGCACGCCCGCCGCCTTTGCCGAGGCCTCCAAACGCGTCCTGAGCCGTCGCGTGGCGAATTCCCCGCCCGAACGCGGCGAGCAGCGCTGGCTGGCCGGCTGGCATAACCGCTGCGAGGCGTATAAAAGGCCGCTGTGAGGTGATGGATCAATCCAGCCAGTTTTCGTATCGAAGGCCCGGCACTTGGCTAAAGTCCACGCGGTTCCGTGTGAGCACAATTGCCTCATGGGCAAGCGCGATGCAGGCGATTTTCAGGTCCATGCTGCCGATGCGCACGCCACCGGCCCGGTGCAGCGAGAAAAGTGCCACCGCCTCGAAATCCCACGGGAGCACCAGCCAGGCGGAGTAAAACTCCATCGTTGTGAGCATTCGGCGGTAGGGCTCCACCTGGTCCTCCGGCTTAGACCTCTTCCGAATCTCCGCCATCCATCCGCGAAGGTGCTCCTCCGCGCTGATGATGGTCGTCGCGACGCTATCGCCGCTCTCACGCAGGCGGCTGAGCAGCCTGATCCCGGCGGGCGAGCCACGCGAAATCTCCTGCGTGTGGTTGGTATCGAGAATCAGCATGGTCACTCATGGCTCCTGCTGCGAGGCGCGATAATCTCGGCCCAGGCGCTCCGCCTCTTTCGAGAGGTCGTCATCCGGCAGCATGCCCAGCGTGGCCTGCCAGTCTTTCTTCACCGGCGTGAGCTGCAAAACTCGCGCGGTAAGCTGGGCAATCGTCTGCTCAAGGCTGGCGACTCGGCTTTCGAGGGTCTGTTCCATGAGTAGAAAATACGCGGAAGGCCGCACGATGCCAATGCCGAGTTTTGACACGACCTGACAGAGTGACGGCGTGACTGGCGTTCGCAGCGTCTCCATGAAAGCCCTGCTCGCCCTGTTTCTCCTGGCCTCGCCGCTGCTCGCGGCGAAGCCGAATGTGCTCTTCCTCTTTGCCGATGACTTTTCGTATGAGGCGGTGCGGGCCTTTGGGCATACGGATATCGACACGCCGAACCTCGACCGCCTCGCGGCCCGCGGCACCACCTTCACCCGAGCCTACAACATGGGCTCGTGGAGCGGCGCGGTGTGCGTGGCCAGCCGCACGATGCTGATCAGCGGACGCAGCGTGTGGAGCGCTGGCAAAATCCACAAGACCACCGATGCGGAGCGCAAGGCCGGGGTGCTCTGGCCGCAGCTCATGAAAAAAGCGGGCTACAAAACCTACATGACCGGCAAGTGGCACATCGAGACCGATGCCGCGAAGTGCTTTGACATCACTCGCGATGTCCGCGCCGGCATGCCGAAGACCGTTCCCTCCGCCTACAACCGGCCCATCGCGGGCCAGACCGATGCATGGAGCCCGTTCGACCAATCCCTCGGCGGATTCTGGGAAGGCGGCACGCATTGGAGCGAGGTGGTGGCGAATCACACGCTCGATTTCCTCGCCAATGCCAAGCAGGGCGGCGATCCCTTCTTCATCTACGCGGCCTTCAATGCCCCGCATGATCCGCGGCAGGCGCCGAAGGAATTCGTGGACCGCTACCCGCTGAGCCGCATCGCCATGCCGACGAACTTCCTGCCGGAGTATCCGCACAAAGATTCCATCGGCTGCTCGCACAAGCTGCGGGATGAAAACCTCGCGCCCATGCCGCGCACGGAGCTGGCGGTGAAAACGCACCGCGCCGAATACTACGCCCTCATCACGCATCTCGACGCCCAGATCGGCCGCATCCTCGACGCACTCGATGCCTCCGGGCAGGCGGAGAACACCTGGATTTTCTTCACCGCCGACCACGGGCTCGCCGTGGGACATCACGGCCTCTTCGGCAAACAAAACCTGTATGACCACAGCGTGCGTGTACCCTTCCTCGTGGCCGGTCCCGGCGTGGCGAAAGGAGCGAAAAACGATGCCGCGATCTACCTGCAAGACGTGATGGCCACCGCCCTCGATCTCGCCGAAGCGGAAAAGCCCGCGCATGTCTTTTTCAACAGCCTCCGCCCGCTGTTGAACGGCGAAAAGAGTCGCTACGAATCGGTCTATGGCGCTTACCTCGAACTCCAACGCGCCATCACCCACGATGGCTGGAAGCTCATCGCCTATCCCAAGGCCAAGGTGCTGCGTCTTTACCATCTGGCCGAAGACCCACAGGAGATGGAGGACCTCGCGGCGAAGCCCGAGCATGCCGCGAAGGTCAAAGATCTCCTTCAACGCCTCGTAAAGCTCTCCGCCGATCTCGACGACAAGGTGGATTTGACGAAGGCGTTTCTCGGCCACTCAGAGCCGTGAGCTGACCGGCGGCGTGAAGCGGCTTGGAAGCGGGATGTGGATGAGCAGGAGTAGGATCGAGCCGCCGATGAAGGGCAGCCAGGCGTCCTTGCCGGGGCTGCTGAGGCCGTTGACGAAGCCGAGGACGCCGATGCTCTCACTCAGGGCAAAGACGATGACGTTGCCGATCATGAAAAAGCTCTGCCCCGAAAGCGTCTCGATGGACACCCTGCCTTTGGCGAAGCCGCCGAGCATGAAATGGCGGAGCACGAAGGTCAGCGCTGCATTCACTCCGGCCACGAGAGCGAAGATATCGGCATTCGATTCGCCCTTCGGCTCACTGGTGTCGGTAGTGAGCACAAAAACGAAAGTGAGCTGACCGATGATAAGCGAGCTCCAGATGAGGAAGACGGTGAGAAAAACAGGGCGGACGGGCATGGCGGGAGAAAGTGGAACAGTCGCCGCCGCAAAAAGTCATCGCAGGTGACATAGGCGGCAGAAGCTCGTAATAGCAGGGACATCTCACCTTATGCGTCACATCAAAGCCGTCGCGGACCTTACACAAAACTCCCTCTTTGACTCAGCCACTCTGGACGCAGCGTC
>CALSBJ010000015.1:0-94380 GCA_943373155.1 Akkermansia muciniphila
CGAACGGCGTGGACATGGGCCGCAACATCTTCCAGAGCGATGCGCCGATCAGCATGATGCAGGCCGTTCGCGGCGTGGTGCATGAAGGCCTGACGCCTGCGCAGGGCTTCCAGATGTACAACGACCTCAAGGCCGCTGGCACCAAGTAAGCCCACTGTGATGGAGTGATGGAGTTTTGGAGTCATGTCCAACCCATCACTCCAGTGCTCCAACACTCCACCAAACCCGACCATGGAACTCAAACCCAACCAAGTCCGCCTCATGATGCTGAAGGTGGCGGATGCCATCATCGAAGCTGAACCGATGCTCTCCCAGGCTGATCGCGATCTCGGCGATGGCGACCACGGTCTCGGCATGCAACGCGGGATGGAAGCGGTGAAGGTCCAGTTGGCCAAATTGGAGCCCACGACGGTCGAGCAGGTTTTTGTGACCACCGGCACGGCGATGATGACGAGCATGGGCGGAGCCTCAGGAGCCATTTTCGGCACGCTGTTCCGCGCTGGTGGCAAAGCGCTCACCACCGCAGGTCGCTTCGATCCGCCGGATCTGCCGCTGTTCCTTGAAGCCGCCGCTGAAGGCATCATGAAGCGCGGCGGAGCCAAACCGGGCGACAAAACGATGCTCGATGCCCTCGTGCCTGCGGCCGAAAAAGCCAAAGAAGTGACGAATCTGCCTCTGCCTGAAGCTTTGACCGCCATCGCCGCCGCCGCGGAGGCCGGCAAAGAAGCCAGCAAGGCCATGATCGCGCAGTTTGGCCGTGCGAAGACGCTTGGCGAGGCCTGCATCGGCTTTCCCGACGCGGGTGCGTGCTCGGTGGTCGTGATGCTGAATGCGATGCGCGATTTCGTGCTGGCGTGACGTTTCACGGCGCATGAGCCGTTCTCTTCTCGCGCTGTTGTTTGCCGTTTCCGCCTCCGCTGTCACGCCGGAGGTGCATCGTGACCTCTTTTACACGGAGGCGAAGGACAAGCTGCAATCGCTCGACGTGTATTCGCCACCGGAGGGCAAGGATCATCCCGTCATCGTGTGGATTCACGGCGGCGGCTGGTCAAAGGGCGACAAAGCCTCGCTCCAACAGAAGCCGCAGGCCTTCGTGGACAAAGGATTCGTGCTCGTGTCCGTGAACTACCGACTCGTTCCCGCCGTGACCGTCAAAGACATCATGGCCGATCTCGCGAAATCCGTGCGTTGGGTGCGTGACCATGCCGCCGAGCATCGCGGCGATCCGAATGCGCTCGTCATCATGGGCCACTCCGCCGGAGCCCATCTCGCCGCGTTGCTTTGCACCGATGATCGTTATCTGAAAGCCGCCAACGTGCCGATGACCAGCCTCAAAGCCTGCGTGCCGCTCGATGTCTCCGCCTACGACATCCCCAAACGCATCCACGACGTCGATGACGGCATCTCCAAGACCTTCAAAACCGTCTTCGGCCAAGACGAAGCCGTGCAGCTCGACGTATCGCCCGTGCATCACATCGCCAAAGACAAGCACATCCCGCCCTTCCTCATCCTGCACGTCGCCTCTCGCGACGACACGAAAGCTCAAGCGCACTGGTTCGCAGGCAAATTGATCGAATCAAACATCGCCGCCCGCGTTGTGGCCGCCGAAGGCAAAACCCACGGCACCATCAGCAGCGACCTCGGCGGCGCGGATGATCCGCCGACACTGGAGTTGTGGAAATTTCTCCGCGAGGTGACGGGCAGGCCTTGAAGTAGCGCCTTGCCAGATCCGACACAGCTTTTGCTGGCAGGTTTCGTGAGACGGTCGCGTTTATGCACGCGACCAACCATGAAACGTCTCATCCTTCTCTCGCTCCTTGCTTTCTCCGCCGCTTCCGCGCAGGACGGTTTTAAATCCATTTTCAACGGCAAAGACCTCAGCGGCTGGGATGGCAATCCAGAGCTGTGGAAAGTCGAGAATGGCGAAATCGTCGGCAATACGACCGGACCGGAGCAGCTCGCGTATAACCAGTTTCTCATCTGGCGCGGTGGGAAGGTCAAAAACTTCGAATTGAAGGCCAAAATCCGCCAGAAGGGCAACAACACCGGCATCCAATACCGCAGCAGCGAGAACACCGACAAAAAATGGTCGATCCGCGGCTACCAGTGCGACATCCACCCGAACGCGCCCTACCGCGCCATGATGTATGAGGAAGGCGGACGCGGCATCGTCTCGCAAAACGGCCAGAGCGTCGTCATCGACCCCTCCGGCGTGAAATGGCTCGCGGGCGAGCACGACCTCGTCGAGGCCGATGTGGCCGAGTGGCACGAGTACACCATCATCGCGAAGGGAAACCATCTCGTGCACCAGATCGACGGCAAGACGACCATGGAGCTCACCGACTTCGAAGAGGCCAAACGCTCCCTCGAAGGCCTCCTCGCCTTCCAAATCCACCGCGGCCCCGCCATGGAGGTCCACATCAAAGACGTGATGCTCAAAGAACTGCCCGAGGGCGGCGTGATCGACTTCGCCACGCATCCGATCCCCAGCGACGCACAGATCATCGAGGCGAAGGCGCCGAAGAAGAAGGCGAAGGGGAAGTGATCACCGATCCGGGTTTCAAGTTCCAGGTTCCAACTGTGCGAACACAGGCGGCCTTTGGGCGAGAATTTCGCAGGTTGGGTTTCAATTGGGGCGAGGAATTGAAAGTGAGCGGGGTCAAACCCACAGCGGATGCGTCCGCCACGAGTCCGGGAGACCCATTTCAGCGAGCGGGATTTCGGGATATTCATCGAACAAGGCCCACAGGCGTTGCTTCCATTGTGAGGTCGGGCTGACCTTGCCGAGCCAGTGATGGCACACGGTGAGCATGAGACCGATCTTTTTGAGGCCGAACGTGGGCTGCCGGTGCCAGAGTGGATGCTTGTTCTTGCCTGGAAGGGCTGGGGTGGTGCCAAAGGTGCGGTTCCACACACGCGCATGATGGGCGCAGGCGTTTCGGAGGGAGAAGATGGCCTTCATCCACGAGCGCAGCAACTCATCCGGGAAGCCAAAGTCCGCCGCCGCAGCCGTCAACACGCTCGGCTCCACGGCATTGGCAAACTGGAGCAGCGTCTCGCACGTCATCAACTCGCAGGCCATCCAAAGCGGCAGGTGCTCGTGCTTATCGCCGTAGTTCTTTTCGAAATGCTTCACAAAGGCATCGCCAGCCCGGTTTTTCTCGTTTCGCAGTTTGGACAGCCACAGCTTGTAGTCGGATTTTTCCAGCCCTTTGCCCTTCACGAGCGCTTTGAGGTTCCTCCAAGCCTGATTCGACCAGGTTCGCCGCGTGAAGCGCGGCAACTTCCGCTCATCCAGATAGCCGAATGGACCATGGGCCTGCACAAAGTGGTAAACGAGTCGCGTCCGCACAGCCACCTCGATACGTTCGATGGCGTCCAGCAGCAGGATGCGCAGCCTGCGGTCAAAGTTGTAGCGTCTCCAGACTGTTTCCAGTGTGGTGCCGGGAAGGTAGCTGTCATCCGGCTGCCGGAAGGGATGGAGGTAGCCGCTGAGCCGGTAGTAGTTCACGACCTTCAACCGCTGGATCAACTCATCCCGGTCGGCCACGAGTCCACGGGCCAGGAGGAGGTCCGCTTGCTGCTCCAGTGTCAGCGCTTTCTTGGCGTAAATCATCGGGACGCGTTGGGTCAGGTTCGTGATATACGGGCAAAAAAAACCCGCCGAATTACGCATGCAAGCAGAGGCGCGGCGGGTGTGATAAGTCATTAACGCTTATCGAGGCCGGATGGCAAGGACTTCGTCTCACTTTTTGGGAATCGAGGCCATTACGGCCCTCGCTTCAAAGATACCGGCATTCCATAACTTTCCAACGATGCAGGCGCTGGTGTATTCGCTGAGTCAGACGGCGCCGGGGTTGAAAATTTGGTTTGCCAGATCCGACACAGCTTTTGCTGGCATGTTTTGACAGGTGAGGGCGTTTAACCAAGCGACCAACCATGAAACGACTGCTTTTCACCTCCCTGCTGCTCTCCGCCCTGACTTTGCCGTGCTCTTTGATGGCGCAAGACGCCAAGGCGAAGGGAAAAGGCAAAGCCAAGCCCAAACGCCCCGACGCAGTCGGGCCGGCCATTGGCGCGAATGTGGCGACGCCGGTGTCGAACATCAAGACGCTGAAGGACTTCAAGGTGGAGCTCATTTACAGCGTGCCGGGCGGCGAGCAGGGCTCGTGGGTGAACCTCACGACGGATGACGCGGGCCGCATCTACGTGAGCGACCAGTATGGCATGCTCTATCGCTTCAAAGCGCCCGCCGCAGGTCAGACGCTGAGCGCTGGCGACATCGAAAAGGTGCCTGCGGACATCCGCGGCGTGAACGGCATGCTCTTTGCCTTCGGGGCGCTGTATGTCGGCGTGAATGATTACGAGAAAAAGATCCCCAGCGGCATCTACCGCATCTCCGACAGCAACAGCGACGACATGCCGGACAAAGTCGAGATGCTGCGCGAGTTCGACGCGGGCAGCGATCACGGAGTGCATGCCATTTTGAAGACGCCGGACGGCAAGGGCCTTTACCTCATCAGCGGCAACAACGCCGTGCTCAAAGAAGGCCCGAAGGCCGGCACGCCAGACAGCTCGCCTGTCGCCAAACTGTGGGGCGATGACCATCTGCTGCCGCGCATGCCGGACGGTCGCGGCCACAACCGCCACGTCATGGCACCCGGCGGCATCGTGTATCGCTTCACGCCGGATGGTAAGACCTTCGAGATCTTCGCCAGCGGCTTCCGCAACATCTACGACGGCGGCGTGAACCGCGCAGGCGAGCTCTTCGTCTATGACGCGGACATGGAGTATGACTTCAACACGTCGTGGTATCGCCCCACGCGTATCAACCACGTCGTCAGCGGCGCGGAGTTCGGCTGGCGCAACGGCGCGGGCAAGTATCCTGAGTTCTACATCGACAACCTGCCCGCCACGCTGAACATCGGCCCCGGCTCGCCCACCGGCTGCACCTTCGGCTACGGCGCGAAGTTCCCTGCAAAGTATCAAGAGGCCTTCTACGCGCTCGACTGGAGCTGGGGCAAAATCTACGCCGTGCATCTGACGCCCAACGGCAGCACCTACAACGCCACGAAGGAAGAATTCGTCACCGGCGGCCCGCTGCCCGTCAGCGATGCCATCATCGGCCAAGACGGCGCGATGTACTTTACCATTGGCGGCCGCCGCGTGCAGAGCGGGCTGTATCGGGTGAGTTATGTGGGGAAAGAGGATACTTCAGGCATCGTCACCAAGTTCGTGGAAGTGAACAGCGGCAACAAGGAACTCGACTTCAAATGGCTGACTGAAGGCAAACCAGACACCAATTCGCCTGTGGCCGTGCGTCATCGTTTGGAGAGCTTCCACGGTAAACAAGATCCCCAAGCCGTTAAGATTTCCTGGCCGTATCTTTCGCACACCGACCGCTACGTCCGCGCCGCCGCACGCACCGCGCTGGAGCACCAGCCGCTCGCCGAATGGCAGGACAAAGCGCTCGCCGAAACCAACGTCACCACGCAGCTCGAAGCCTTACTCGCTCTCACGCGCCGCACCGGCGTGTGCCCGACCCATCGGACCGATCCGTCCTCTCAGCCTGATTCCAAATCCCGCGACGCCATCCTCGCCGCGCTGCTGAAGCACGACTTCGCCAAGCTCACGCCCGAGCAACGGCTCGGCTACGTGCGCCTCATCGAGATCGTGTTACACCGCTTTGGCAATCCCGACGACGCCACCGTCGCCGCGATCATCGCGAAGCTCGATCCCGCTTATCCTGCCGACAACTTTGAGCTCAACTGGCTGCTCACCGAGACGCTCGCCTACCTCCAGGCACCCAGCGCCGCCGCCAAAGGCATGGCCCTCATCGCCGCCGCCGAAAGCCAGGAACCGCAGATGGAATACGCCCGCAGCCTGCGCTTCCTCAAAGCGGGTTGGACACCGAAACTCCGCACGCAACAGCTCGAATGGTTCCTGAAGGCCGCCAACTACAAAGGTGGCTCCAGCTTCGACAAATTCATTGAGTTCATCCGCAACGACAGCCTCAGCACCTTCAGCGACGCCGAGAAAACACAGTTCGCCGAGCTCATCGCGAAGAAGCCCGAGCGCAAAACCGCCATCGAAAACGTCGGTGCGATGTTCGTCGGCCGCACACCCACCATGTGGACGCTCGACGAGCTCAGCGCCGCCGCGAAGAACGGCATGAAAGGCCGCAGCTTTGACAACGGCCGGAAGATGTTCAGCGCCGCCGCCTGCTACACCTGCCACCGCTTTGGCAACGCCGGCGGCATGACCGGCCCCGACCTCACCGGCGCCGGCGGTCGCTACAGCCCGCACGACCTCCTCGATCAAATCATCAACCCCAGCAAAGAGATCAACGAGCAGTTCGCCCCCATCGTCGTCACCAAAAACGACGGCACCATCATGAGCGGCGTCGTCGTCAACCTCAGCGGCGACGGCGTCACCCTCAACACCGACCTCACCGACCCCAATCAGCGAGTGAACGTCGATCGCAAAGAAGTGAAGAGCATCGAACTCAGCAAAGTCTCCCCGATGCCTCCGATGCTCCTCGCCATGCTCAAGAAAGACGAAATCCTCGACCTCCTCGCCTACGTCCTCAGCGGCGGAAACAAGGAGCACGCGATGTTTGGGAAGTAGCTTCGATTGCCAATCGAAGGCTTTTCTGACACGCTGCCCGTCATGCCACGCTGGATGAAGAACCTTCGAGAAACACTGAGCGCCATCGCGGCGCTCGGTCTTCTGGCTCTTGCGTGGCTTTTTCTCACTCAAGTCATTGCCGTGGCTCTGGCCGTGGTCGTCGGATTCCTCGTCACTCTTGCCAGCGGCTGGCAGGCGGGCCTGTTGGCAGGAATCATCGCTTACGCAGTCGTGATGAAACTCGCTTGGTATCTCGAAATCTTCGACATGATCGGATGGTCGCCGAAAAAGAGACGCCAGACAAACGACAGCAGCTCAACATTGAAGTAATCCGCAAGTTTTAACGGCTTCGTTGATCGCCTCCTTCACTTCTTCCCAATCCTGCTTCATCAGCAGCTCCGGGTCATTGTCATCTTCGGCATCGTCGAAGTAGATCATGCTGCGCAGCACGATCATCGCATCGTGTGACGGATATTTCCGGCGGTAGATCTCGATGAGCATGTCCACGCTGAGGTGCTGGATCAGGGCATGAAGGTCGTAGAAATCCTTGCGGGCTCCACGGTTGGTGATGGCGCTGAGCTTCATTCCCACGATGTCCTCCAAGCTGAACATGCGGATGCCGTCCTGGGTTTCGGGGGGAGCCAGCAGAGGATAGCGATAGGTCACAAAATCCACCTTCAAGCCTGCCACCTGAGCATTCAGACCGATCTTGTTCATGCCAGTGGCCTCAAAACCATCCACCTCACGGCTCAAGGTGTCCGCCAGCGACTCGACATCGAAGGGTTCAGGCGTGAAAAAGTCGAAATCAATGGATCGACGATGCCCGAAGCGAAGCGCCAGAGCCGTCCCACCCACAAGCGAGAACTGCTGAAGCGCCGGAAGAGCAGAAAGGTCCTTCAGGAGACCCAGGGTGCCGGTGGGAAGGGTCTCGAAGTGCAGCATCGGAAGTCATCGCGTTTGAGATTGAGCATCAGACAGAGAAAATTGACCGTGCGCGGCTCCAGCGTGCGCAGTTTCGTGACCACCTGGCGGAGTTTCTCGTCCCCATAGTGCCTGCGCACCTTGTGCCAGCCTTCCAGGCCCCCACGCTCGACCACGCGGGAGATGACCTGCTTCTCGTGTTTGGCTAGATCAAGCGTCGCGAGGTCAGTATCCCAAAACAAAGCCCTTGGCAGGCCAAGGGGCGTCGGGGACCTGGACTCATTCAATTTCATCCGCAGATGCTATTCGCCCGTTCTGAAAGCTCAACCCTGGATCTTTCTGCCACTTGCGAGAGGCGAAACGAGCGCGAGCAGGGCAATGGCGAGGTGTTTCATGAAGGACCGGCACAAAACGCGGTTCGCAGGCCTATTCTCCCGCCGGTGTCTTTGGCGTGAAAAGGGTCCGCTGCATGCCCGTAAAGCTCTTGTGCCGTTCATCCGCCTGATTTCCGTCCTGCTCACCACTTCCGCTTTCGCCGCGCCGGTCGATTTCGTGCGTGAGGTGAGGCCGATCTTGGAAAAGCACTGCCTGGAATGCCACGGCGAGAAAAAGCAGAAATCCGGCCTGCGTCTCGACATCAAATCCGAAGCTTTCAAAGGCGGCGACAACCATGCGCCGGACATCGTGCCCGGAAAAGCCTCTGAAAGCCCGCTGGTGCACTTTTTGACCTCGGACGATGAAGACGAGGTGATGCCGCCCAAAGGCAAACTGCCCCCCGCAGACATCGAGACGCTCACGCGATGGATCAACGAAGGCGCGAAATGGCCGGACGGCATCGACAAAGCGAAGATCGAGGACAAACGCGATCATTGGGCCTTCAAGCCACTCTCAAGGAACGGCGGTTTGCAACCGCCGAGGGCGCTTGAAAAGCGCCCCTCCTTGTCCATCGACACCTTCATCGACGCCAAACTCACCGAGAAAGGCCTTCACCGTTCCCCGCCTGCCGATCCGGTCACCTGGCTGCGACGCGTGACCTTTGATCTCACCGGGTTGCCGCCGACTCCCGAGGAAGTCGATGCCTTCTTGAAGGACAAAGACCACGCCGCCGTCGTCGAGCGTCTGCTGGCCTCGCCGCGCTACGGCGAGCACTGGGCGCAGCATTGGCTCGATGTGGTGCGCTACGCGGACACGCATGGCTTTGAAGTGAATACCGAGCGTCCGAATGCCTGGCCGTATCGCGATTACGTGATCCGCGCCTTCAACTGCGACACGCCGTATGATCGCTTCATCCAGGAGCAGATCGTCGGCGATGCGATGAGCGTGGATGCGGCCACGGGCTTTCTCGTGACGGCGTCCGTTTTGCTGCCGGGACAGATCGGCAAAGACGAGCCCTCGAAGCGGCTCGCCCGGCAGGATTCCATCGACGAGATGGTCGTGAACATCGGCCAGACCTTTCTCGGGCTCAGCATCGGCTGCGCACGCTGCCACGATCACAAGTTCGATCCCATCACCGCCAAAGACTACTACGCGATGCAGGCCTTCGTGGCGGGTGTGGAGTATGGCGAGCGCGATCTGCGCACGCCGGAGGCTCTCGCGGCGCGGGAACGCCTGAACGAGGTCAAAGCGAAGCTCGCCGAACTCGACAAGCAGCTCTCGCGTTTCGTTCCGCTGGCCAAATCCGGCGTGAAACGCCCGATGGTGGACCCTCGCGAAAATCGCGACCGTTTCATGCCGGTGAAGGCCAAGCGCGTGCGGTTCACCATTCGCGACACAAACAACCTCGAGCCCTGCATCGACGAATTCGAGGTCTTCACCACCACAGGCGAAAACATCGCACGGAATGCTTCGGAGACGGTTTCGGGCGAAAAAGTCAGCGCGGACCGTCATGAGCAGCGCTTCGTGAATGACGGCCACTACGGCAATTCGCGCAGTTGGATGTCGAACGAGGTCGGCAAGGGCTGGGTGATGGTCGAGTTCAGCGGCGAGCACGAGATTGATCGCGTCGTCTGGAGTCGCGACCGGCAGGGGAAGTTCAAGGACCGGCTCGCTACGAGTTATGTGATCGAGGTTTCGGATGCCTCAGGCACATGGAAAACGGTGGCGGACTCCGATGACCGGCAGCGTTTTGACACGCGGGATCGCACGCAGCCCGCTTTCTCCACGCAAGGCCTCCGAAATGAAGAAGTCGCCGAAGCCAAGCGCCTGCTCGATCAAAAGCGGCCGCTCGATGAGGAACTCCAACGCCTGGATGCCTCGCAAAAAGTTTTCGCCGGCACCTTCCGCACGCCAGACGACATCCATGTGCTCAATCGCGGCGATCCCGAGCAGCCGAAGGAACCCGTCGTGCCCGCGGTGCTCAGCGCCTTGGGCGATTTGAAGCTCGCGAAGGAAACGCCGGAGCAGCAGCGGCGCCTCGCGCTCGCGAAATGGATCGCCAGCCCGCAGAATCCGCTCACCGCCCGCGTGATGGTGAATCGCCTCTGGCAGGGCCACTTCGGCACAGGCTTGGTCGAGACGCCGAGTGACTTCGGCCGCATGGGCATGAAACCCACGCACCCGGAATTGCTCGACTGGCTCGCGGCGGAGTTCATCCGCAGCGGCTGGAGTGTGAAGCAGATGCACCGGCTCATCGTGATGAGTGAGGCGTATCGTCAGCGGAGTGGTGGAGTGATGGAGGATGGGGTTCATGCCAATCCAACACTCAAAAACTCCAGCACTCCAAATCCCAACGAGATCGACTCCGAATCGCGCCTCCTCTGGCGCTTCCCCTCCCGTCGTCTCGATGCCGAGGTCATTCGTGACTCGATGCTGGCCGTCAGCGGTTTGTTGGACCTCAAGATGCACGGTCGCGGCTTCAACCTCTTCGACAAACGCGGTGGACTAACCGGCTTTGAGCCCGTGGAGACGCTCACGCCGGAAAACACGCGCCGCATGATTTACGCGCACAAAGTCCGTCGCGAGCCCGAGGCCGTATTCGGAGCCTTTGACTGCCCGGATGCCGGACAAAGCACCGCCGTTCGTCGCAGCAGCACCACACCGATCCAGGCGCTTAATCTCTTCAACAGCCGCTTCACCCTCGACACCGCGTCCGCCTTGGCCACACGAGTCCAAAAGGAAGCCGGAGCGGACATCGCCGCGCAAATCACCCGCGCCTACCAGCTCGCGCTCAATCGCCCACCGAGCACCGACGAGTTGCGCGAGGCCACGCCTGAAGTCCGCGAGCATGGCCTCGCCGTGCTCGGCCGTGCGTTGTTCAACTCGAACGAGTTTTTGTTTCTGCCGTGACTTAGAGCGTTACCAGCCCGACCAGGCGGGCCAGTTGGTTTGCTTTCTGATCGAACGAGAGAAATCGCCTGCACTGCAACTTCAGCGCGGAGGCCACATGAATGATATCGTAAGTGCGGAAGCCATGCGCGGCGGTGTGACGGCGCACGAGCTTGTCGAAGTCCTCCCCGACTTCGGACAGCGAGAGCGGGGTGAGTTTCAGCCTTTTGCCCGTTCGGAGGTCCGCTTCAAAGTCATCGTGTGCGACCATCGCCATCTCCGGAGTGATCCGCCATTGCCCGCTGGCCCTGCTTTCGAAGACCATGCGCTCGATGGCATTGGAGACTTCGAACATCAGGAGATCGGTCACGGGCACAGGCCAGGTGCCGCGGGCTGATCCAGATCTCAGGAACGCCTCCGCCACTGGCTGCTCAGGCATGGCCAGATAAATCTTCACAAACGCATTGGCATCGCAGTAGGTGCTCATTCCTCACCAGCGATCACTCGGTTGATGCGTTCCATTTCCGAGGGAGGTGGCGGCACATAGCCCATCTCGCGAAATCTTTTCGCGCGTTCCTCGGCGCGGCGGAAGAACTCCGCGGCGGGGTCTTCCTTATTTCGGCGGGTGGGCGTAGGCACCTCTTTGGCAATGGTGAAGACTTCGCCGGTGCGCGTTTTGATCTGCACGTTACCAAACTTTCTCACAGCGGAGAAAATCTTGGCCGTTTCGCGGCTCAGGTCTCGCAGGGTGAAGGTGGTGGCGGCGCTCATGTCTGCCATACGATGTCTGACATCGTGCCCAGAGTCAAGCCGCGCGTCACGCGGGAGCTTTCCGTGCTCAACACCACCCAGCATTGGCTTTGACGCATGATTCGAGATAGGAAGAACCTTCATGAACAGGGATTCACTCGCACCACCCTTCCGCCACGGAGGTCCGCTTGGCCGCGCACGTTTCAAAGTGCGGCCAGAGGACTTCGTCGTGGAGGAATTGCTCGGCTTTGAGCCCTCGGGCGAGGGCGAGCACTGCCTCGTGCGGGTGGAAAAGCGCGACCTGGACAGCAACACCGCCGGCGCACGCCTCGCGGATGCACTTGGGCTGCGTCGGCGGCTCGTCAGTCATTGCGGCTTGAAGGATCGCCATGCCGTGACGCGGCAGTGGTTCAGCCTGCACATGCCCGGACAGCCTTCGCCGGAGCCCGCCGCGCTCGAATCCGAAGGCCTCCGCGTGCTGCGCATCACGCGAAACACGCGCAAACTGCGGCGCGGCATTCATTTCGGCAATCGCTTCACCATCCGGCTGCGCGAGCCATCCTTCGACTTCGCCTCCGCGCAGCAGCGCTGGCAGCAAATCGTTTCCGAAGGCGTGCCCAACCTCTTTGGCGAGCAGCGCTTTGGTCATGAAGGCCGTAACGTCGAAAAAGCGCTCGCCATGTTTCGCGGCGAGTTCACGCCGGGGGATCGGCTGCTGCGTGGCCTGCTGCTTTCCAGCGTGCGCAGCCATCTTTTCAATGCGGTGATCGCGGAACGAATGATGCGCGGCATCTGGGATCAGCCGCTTGCGGGCGAAGTGTATGGCTTTCCCGACAACGGCACGCTCCTGCTCATCCCCAACCAACGCGGCGATGAAGCTCAACGCTTCGCGGAAGGCAAAGTCGAGCTCACCGCGCCGCTGTGGGGCAGTGGCGAACTTCACAGCGCCGAGGCTGTGCGTGCGCTGGAGATGGAGGTCGCCTCACGCTTCCCCGAGCTCACCGCGGGCCTCGAAGCCGCCGGTTTGCGTCAGGAACGTCGCGTGATGCGGCTGCGCCCGATAAATCCCGCGCTCATCGCGCTGCCGGATGGCGATTGGCAGCTCACCTTTGATCTGCCACGCGGGACCTATGCCACCACGGTGCTTCGCGAACTCGGGGAGCTCGAAGAAACGCGAGAAACTCCGTAAAATGTGGACGCGCCGGGGAGATTAACTCGTGCCCATTCGATGACACCCACCCACGAACATCTCTCCCTCGCAGGACGCCACCTTTTGGACCGGCGGCGCTTCCTTTCGAGCAGCGCCACAGCGCTCGGGTCGGTCGCCCTGACGCAGTTGCTCGGCACGGATGGATTGCTCGCCGCGGATGGCCCGGTGATCGATCCCGGTCAGCCGTATGCGCCGCGTCAGCCGCATTTTCCCGCGAAGGCAAAAAACATCGTCGTCATCTTTTGCGCGGGTGCGGTGAGCCAGCTCGAAACCTGGGACTACAAACCGGAACTCATCAAGTGGGACAACAAACCGCTGCCCGGAGGTCCGGCGGTCACTTTTCAAGGCCCTGCCGGCAATCTCGCTCGGCCGCAGTATGCCTTTCGTCCGCGTGGACAGACCGGCAAATGGGTCAGCGACATGATCCCGCATCTCGCGGAGCTCACCGATGACATCGCCTTCGTCCACTCGCTCACCAGCAAATCAAACACCCATGGCCCCGCGGAGAATTTTCTCTCCACCGGCTTCACGCTCGATGGCTTTCCCTCGCTCGGCTCGTGGGTGACGTATGCGCTCGGCAGCGAGAATCAGGATCTGCCGAGCTACGTCTCCATTCCCGATCCACGCGGCGTGCCGCAGAACGGCGCGAACAACTGGGGCCCCGGCTTTCTGCCCACCGCCTTCCAAGGCACCACGATGAGCAGCAAAAGCCCCGTGCGGCATCTCTCCGCCCCCGGCGTGTCCAAACAGGCCGATCAAGCCGCTCGCTCACTGCTGCAAAAGATGAACGCGCGGCATCTCGAAGCGAATCCAGGCGATCAAAAACTCGCCGCACGCATCGCCAGCTACGAACTCGCCGCTCGCATGCAGCTCAGCGTGCCGGAGATCAACGACCTAAGCACCGAGCCCGCGCACATCCTGAAAATGTATGGCGCGGACGACACGCAAAACGCCGACAAGGCCGCCTTCGCGAAGAATTGCATCCTCGCCCGCCGACTCATCGAGCGCGGCGTGCGCTTTGTGCAGCTCTTCAACGGCGCCTACGCCAGCGGCGGCAAACTCAACTGGGACGGCCACAGCGATCTCAAAGCGCAGTATGACGTGCACGCCAGCATCCTCGACCAGCCCGCCGCCGCCTTGATCCGCGATCTGAAGCAGCGCGGCCTGCTGCAGGACACGCTCGTCGTCTGGTGCACCGAGTTCGGCCGCATGCCCTTCTTCCAAAAAGGCGCGAAAGGCCGCGATCACAATCCCGATGGCTTCACCTGCTGGATGACCGGCGCAGGGGTGAAGCCCGGCGTCAGCCATGGCGAGTGCGATGAGCTCGGTCAAAAGGCCGTGAAGGACGTGCATCCGCTCTACCACTTCAACGCCACCATCCTTCACCTGCTCGGCCTCGACTTCGAGCGCCTCACCTTCGAGCACAACGGCATCCAGCGCCGCCTCACGAACGTGGAAGGCAAAGTGATCACCGAGCTGCTGGCGTGAGTGCCTGCGACAAATCATGGCCCAAAGCGGCCACCGCTTCCCGCATCGCCTCACCGAACGATTCGATGATCTGCGCCGCATCAGCGGCTCCTTCGCTCTGAAACTCGCCCCGAGCATCCCAAGTGAGATTTTCCATCGTCAGCCGTTTCGCTCGCACGATGGCTGTTTTCGCAATCAGACCCGTTTTTGGCTCTGCAAGCCTGCGGAAGAGCATTTGGTCGATTTCGAGCTCGCAGTGATTGTCCTCGCGTCCGGTCACCGTGAAGGGATTCTGCGCCTTGGAGTAGATCACGGCATTCGTGAGCTTGTAGCGGCCGTCATCGAGGAAGAACAGGTCGTATCCAATGCAGTCCGCGATGAAAACGCGGTTGTAGCTCGTCTTCGCGGCCACCGTGTCGCAAATGCCTGTGCTGTTGCCGATACTGATGAAGCCATCCACGCGATACTCCGCCGATTCATGCGCGCTGATGCCGTCGTCGCCGCATTCGATGGCGCGGATGTTTTCAAAGACCACGTCGCGGCAGTCGCCATGGATGTTGAAGCCGTCATTGTAGGGATGCGTGGCCGTGAGGTTCTTGATCACGAGGTGCGCATTGTCTCCGCCGAACTGCACACCCGCGCTGCGCATCGGCGCGGAGATGTTTACGAGCTTCTGGTTCAGAGCCAGCTTGATGAAGAAGGTGCCAAAGATCGCCTTCGATGGCGGTTTCTCACGGCTTGGGTCCTTCACAAAGGTCCACTCGCCCGCTTGCAGCTCCTCCGGCGTTTTCAACGCCGCACTTCGACCCTTCGACGTGCGGCCCATGAGCTGCATCTTACCATCAAAGAGGAAGAACCATCTGCCGATCACCGCATCACTCAGCCCCGGCAGCAGATCATCATTCGCAAACAACCCCGGCGAAACCTCACGCCACTTCGCCGGATCAATCGGATCACTGCCCTCCAGCGTCGCCCCATGACCATCGAGTGTGATCGGCTTGCCCGGCTCGCCCTTCTTGCCGTAGAAGCCCGCGTAGTCACGGTACACCGTGGGTTCGAGATGGATCGTATCGCCAGGCATCGCCAGCTTGATGGCATGATGAATCGTCGGCACGTCCTGACCGACATGAATGTCACGGGCAGGGAGGGAGGAGAAGGAAAACAGAACGGCGCAAAGCAGGAAACGCATGAGAACAAAAAAACGGAGATGGTGACTAAGTTTCATGTTCCAAGTTTCTTGAAACCTGAAACTTGAAACCAATCTACGGCACCGGCTTCGCCTCGACAGGCTTGTCCGCTTCGGGCTTCGCAGGTTCTTCGGCAGGTTTTTCCGGCTCAGCGGTGGTTTCGCCCGCGCGGATCCATTGGAAGGTGCCGGGGTTCTTGCCGGGGACTTCGATCCATTCCTTGGCGTTGGCCTGGCGGGTACGGATCTTCCATTGCTCGTCCTGCACTTCCTGAAGGGCGCGGCTGGAGTCCTTGGCCTTCTGACGCATGAGGAGCATGCGGTCCTCGTTCTCGGCGCTCACCTGCTTTTTCACATCCTCGCCCCACTTGCCGGCGGGCACCTGGCGGATGTCGAGGAGACCGCGGTGATTCTCGCCGACGAGTTCGTTGGCTTTGAAATTGAAGATCTCCGCCATGCGATTGCGCATGCGGGTGTTCGCCTCGTCGAGCGCCTTGCCCGCTTCTTTGTCGGCGGGCTCATCACCATGGTATTGATACACGTCGAGACGCATGTTGAGGTTCACCTCGAGCGGCTTCGGCGTGGTGATGGGCACCTCCGGCATCTGTTTGCAGGCCGCGAGAAGGCCGCACACAAGGAGGAGTGTGACGTTAGGGGTTCTTCCTGGCCGCGAGTCGATGGTCATAGACGTTGATCTCGATGGTGCGCTTGCCGTCCGGACCTTTGAACCGCAGGTGACCGCGGCCCTCCCGCCCGTAGAAGCGTGCTTTGCCATCGACGCTGTCATAGTCGAAGTCACGCAGCGTTTCCAGCCCGATGCGGCGGATTTGATCGGCCATGTCGCCACGCATCGGCGCGGGCAGCTTTTTGATCACATCATTCAACGCGGCGATCTCGAAGCGGCCGTGGCCGTCGTTGAGGAACTCGGCATCGCCCTGGTAAAGCTCATCGCCATCGCCGGTGGCCACGATCTTGCCGGTGACGGTGCCGTCGAGGGTGAAGTATTCGGGGAAGAGCAGCTTCGTGACGGGACCGCTATTGATCTTCGTCGCGGCGATCCAGCCGTCCCAGGTGTAGCTGTCGTCGAGGTAGATGTTGAAGGCTCCATTCACATCGCCCGCGTAGGCTTTGCCATAAAAGCTGCCGTAGATGCCGTTGCGGTCGTAGGTGATGCTGAGGTGCGTGTTGTCGGCGTGGAGGTTCTTCCACTGGATGCGGTCGGCCTGGAAAACCTCGACGACGTTGTTGTCCCGGTCCCGCATCGGCAGGTTGAAGCTGACCTTGCCGCGCAGGTTGGTGAATTTGAGCTTCATGTCCGCCAGCTCGCGGTCCTCCTGCGGGATTTGCAGCTCGGCCTGGAGCTCGCCGCTTTCCAGCCGCGTGCTGAAGCTGAAGGGGAACGGCTCGCCGAGGCCGCGAATGGGCACGCCTTTTGGTGCGATGGCCAAGCGACCGTCATTCACCGAGAGGGTGTCCACCCGCCAGCCGGGAGCCTCGGGTTTAGGCGGCTGCACAGGTCCCACGAAGGTGTCCGCCAGCTCCGGCTCGCCCTTCATGAATTTGCGATAGTTCTCCACATACCAAAACAGGTCCTCGCCGACGAAGAGCGTGGGCGCGAGGATCTCTACGCGGTCAATGACGCGGTGGAGGAGGCCGTCGAGCGTGTAATGCACGCGGATCTCCGTCATCTCCGCCACGGCGTTCAGCGGGCGATGGGGCGAGGGAATGCGCAGGTTCTTCAGCGTGATGCGCTGAGGCTCCACATTCTCCGCGAGGCCTTCCAGATCGAGCGGTGTGTCCTTCGCGGCGAAGTTCAGATTAAAATGCACCGGCGGAAACTGCGGCGCGATCTCCTCCAACGTCACGCCGAAGTCGCTGATCTTCATTTCGCCCGCGTGCCAGCGCTGCGCCACGGCCTGCGCCTTCTCCTCCACGATCTCCGCCGGACCTCGAAACAAGGTCATGAGCGCATCGCCGACATCGACATGACCGCCCGAGAGATCGATGCGCTCCACATGATGCTCACGCCACATGGCCGGCAGCTTCGTTTCCACCACCACCTCCTTCAGTGAGGCCACGGGCACATTCGCCCGCGAGGGGATCAAGGCGCGGGCCTCCTGCACGGCGAGCTGGTGGAGGCCGCTGGCCACCGTTTTGACCTCAAAAGCCGTCTCCACCTCCACCCGATCTGCCAGCGGCACCACGACGCGTGCGGTGGCTGCGGTGATGTCGAGCGAACCAAAGCCGAGGCGCTTCCAGAAGGGCAGCTCCTTCATCGCGGGTTCTGCGACGGCGGTGATCTTTTCAAACCACGGGCCGTTTTCCGGATTCAGCATGAGACGAGGCTCGTCGAGGCGCAGTGAGTCGAGATGAAAACGCTCGCGTAGCTCATCCGGCACGATTTCAGCCTTCAACGCCTTCACCTGCAAAAACGGCTCGAAAGCCTTCCAAGCCGTCTGAAGCTCTGAAATCGTGATTTGCTGCTTTTGCGCCGAGTGAAGACTCGAATCGAGCTCCCGCAGCTCGGCGCTGAGTTGAAAGGAACCCTTCGCCGGAAGCTTCTTCGTGGCCTCAAAAGCCACATCACCTTGCTCCAGACTCAGCGAGCCGATTTGAATCTTCCTTTCGCTGGATGAACCGCTGTCCTTCAGCAGAGCATCTTCCAAAGCCTGCGTCCAGCGCACGCGAGGCTGGGTGAGCTTGGATTTGAGCACGGCATCCAGCCCGCGTGCCTCGACATGCAGCGCGGCAGCGCTCATCTCCCCTTCCCCAGTCGCTGGATGCAGTTGGAATTCAGTCACGTCGAACTCGTGAAGGCCCAGCTTGAGTTCCGAGCCGCGCTGCCACAGCAACTCACGACCTTTCCACGAGACGCGAAAGCCAAACTTCAGCCCCGCGACATCCGCCGCCGTGAAGCGCACGCTTTGCAGCGAGGCCGAAAGCACCCGCACCTCATGCGGCCAGGCATCGCCGGAACGGCTCTCGCTCTTCGAGGCAAACCACGCGGCATCCACGGTGGCCTCCGCCGCCTGCAGCTCGCTCACCTCAATGCCTTGCGCCGTGGTTTTCGCATTCAGCGTCAACTCCGCGAGCAGAGGATGATCCCGCCAAACGAGGTCGCGAGCCTTCAAGCGAGCGTTTTGCACCTGTGGCGAGGCTCCGCCGATCACGATGCCTTCGAGGTGAGGCTCGATCTTCGCCGAGAAGAGCAGGCCATCGGTATCGCGCAGCGTCACCGGTGTCTCGCTGAGTTCGATGAGGTCCAGGTTCCATTGTTTGCCACTGCCACCACCGCCACTCGAGAGCTGGCGGAAGCGTTCCAGATCCGCGTCCACTTTCACGCCTTCGAGCTGGATGCTGCCGAGCTTTCCTGCCCGCAGCTCCCGCCAGTGCGGCGACCACTCCGCCCGCTGAATCGTGGCAATCTCCAAGCCATCCGAGCGCCACCACGCCCGCACCTCGCCGAGGTCCACGTCATGGCCTTTGAATTCGATCGACTTCACTTCGATGACGATCTCCGGCACCACTCGGTCAAGCAGCAGGTTCACCAGCCTTACCCGCTCCGTCCACGCCCACCAGCCGATGCCCGCGAGAGCCAAGCCAATGCCCAGCAAAACCACCATCACCCATCGCCACCATCGACGGCGGGGTTTGACGGAAAGCTGAGTACTCATGCGGCGATGATACAACGATTTCGCCGGAAGGAAGCAGCAGGTTCAGGCGGGCCACGCGCATTTCGTGCCGAAAATAATGGCCTGCACATGAAACCCACCGAGGGATGGGGTAAGTCCGAAAAAATCTTCTCATGGCCCTCTGCCGCCTTGAATCAGCACAGAGACAAAGAGGTTTCCCCCACCAAAGAAATCACCGCTTCAAAAGAAGCTGCATCCGACTCTGCACCCTTCGCCCTAAGCTCTCCGCGCCTTACCGGCGCAGTTTCATCTTGAGGCGCTTCCACGTGGGAACATCAAGGTCTTCGCCTTCGACCATGGAGGGCTCCGTGTCTTTGAAGCGGCCGCGGTCTTCTTCGCTGGCGAGGCCGAGAGAAGGCTGCTCGATGGCGATGGTGCGACGCGGGGTGATGGTGGTGGCAGGGGCCGGTCTTGGAGCAGGGGCAGGAGCTGCGACAGGCTCTTCGCTTTCAAAGACGATCATGTCGTCTTCGGCGACGGGCGGGGGCTCAGTTTGGAGGGTGACACTGCGGGCAACGACGGAGGCAAGGGTCTTGGCTTCGCGAGCGACATCCGCGAGTTCACGAGCGACGGGCGTGCGGACGGGCACGCGAGCGGTTTCAGGCTCGGGGGTATGAACCAGGGTGCTGATGGGTTCCTCGATTTCCTCTTCCAAGGAAGCCTCCGGCTCGTCAACGGCTTCTACGGGCTCCGCTTCGGGTTCGAAGGCAGGTTCAGGTTCAGGTTCAGGCTCGGGAGCGTGAATGGCGGCGGGGGCCTCAGGGATGATTTCCTCGGCTTTGAAGAAGAAATCTTCCTCGACAGGCTTGGGCAGCGGCGGGGGCATGCTGCGGACCTTTGGCTCGCGTTTGGGTGCCGGGGCAGCCACGGGCGCAGGTGCGACTTCGGCACGCGGGGCCATCATTTCAGCGGGCGGTGCGGCGGTGGAATGCGCGGTGAGTTGAGCAAGGCTGAGCGAGCTGATGAGCGTGACGGCGACGGATTCACCGAGCTTCGGATCAATGGCGAGGCCGAAAAGGATGTGCGTCTGGTCCGGCACGTTTTTGCCGAGCTGCTTCATGATGCCTTCGACCTCGACGAGCGTGAGCGATTCGCCGCCAGCGACGTGAACGAGCAGTGTCTCGGTATGGTAAAGCAGGCGGCCCTGATCGATGAGCGGGCTCTTGAGGGCTTTTTTGACCGCTTCCGCGCCACGGTTCTGGCCGCGTGCTTCGCCAAAGCCGAAGAGGCAGCGACCATTGGCGGTGCGCAGCGCGGCAGTGAGATCATCGAGGCCGAGTTTCACGAGGCCTGGTGTGGCGGTGATGGTGGAGACAGCACGCAACGACTGCGCAATGAGCTGATCGGCCTGGGTGAAGGCTTTTTGGATCCCGTCTTTGGGGAGGATGAGCTCGCCCATGCGGTTGTTTTCAAAGAGGATGAGCGCATCGCAGCGCTTCTGCAGCAGTTCGAGCGATTCCTCGGCCTGGCCGATACGACGGCGGCCTTCAAAGCTGAAGGGCATGGTGGCCACGACGATGACGAGGGCGCCCGTGTTCTTGGCGATCTCCGCGACGACAGGGGCTGCGCCGCTGCCGGTGCCGCCGCCGAGACCGGCGCTGATAAAGATGATGTCATGTCCGTCGATGGACTGGCGGATCTGCTCGCGGGAGTAGAGCGCGGCCTCGCGTCCGAGATCAGGATCCCCGCCGGCGCCGATGCCCTTCATGAGCTCGACGCCGAGCTGCACTTTGGAGGGTGCCATGGCATGGCTGAGCACGCGCACATCGGTGTGCATGCAGACGAGCGTGGCTTCGACGATGCGATCCAGCGTGATGCGATCGATGACGTTCGAGCCGGCACCTCCGACGCCGACGATGCAGATGCGGGGGGCGCCTTCAGCAGGAATGCCGGCGGCCAGGGTGCGTTGATATTCGACCATAAGGGTGTTGTTGTAGAATGCGGGCGAACGCGGATTGGCGCGGTGATCTCCTCAAATCAAAGCGCAAAGGATGAAAGCAGCTCTTGCATGCGTCTGCCAAGCCTTTTCAGCGGTGACAGGTAAGGTTTTTCAGCATCGAGAATCTGTGCGTAACGAATGAGGCCGATGGGCGCGGAGAACTGCGGGTTTTCAAAGGTGGAGGAGATGCCGCTCACCGGTGCGGAACCTGCACGGGTGACTTTGCGACCAAAGACCTCCTGCGCGACATTTTCGATGCCTTTCATCAAGCTGACGCCACCGGTCAAAAACACGCCCGCACCGAGACGGTGAAGATGCGGCTCCACGGCGGCCTTCACGGTCTCCATGATCTCCTTGGTGCGAAGATACATGACCTCGTTCAGGAAGGCGCGGGGCACCTCGCCGAGCACGAGGCCGGTCTCGTCTTCAATGTTCAGCATCTCGCCTTCGGGCACATCTTGATAGTCGGTGCTGCCTTCTTCGATTTTGAGCTTCTCCGCACGGCCGTTCGGGATTTCGAGCGCCATGGCGACATCGTTCGTGATGTGATCGCCACCCAGCGGCACACAGCCGGAGGCGGTGATCATGCCGTCGTCATACAAAACGTAGTCACAGGTTCCAGCGCCGAAATCGAGCATGAGGGCTCCTTGGGTTTTGGCCTCTCGGGTGAGCACGACCTGTGCCGCAGCGACGGGATTAAAGACGACATCCTCGACCTCCAGCGGGATCTCACGCACACAGCGGATGGCATTCTGAATGCGGCCACGAATGCCGTGGATGATGTGGTAATCCGCCTCCAGCATGCGGCCCTCGCGGCCGATGGGCTGGCGCACGCCTTCGACGCCATCGACGATGTATTGCCGCGTGACGCTGTGAAGAAAAACGTTTTGCTGCGGGATGCTGACGTTGCGGGCGATTTCTTTGGCCTCTTCGACATCGTCTTCGGTGATCTCCATCTGATCTTCAGGGAGGCGGTGGCAGCCGCGATTGTTCAACGATTGAATGTGAGCACCGCTGACGCCGAGGAAGACATTGCGGATCATCACATCACTGCGGTCCTCGGCACGCACGAGGGCGTCGTTGAGGCAGGTCTGCACCGTTTCAAAATCGACGATCTCGCCTTTACGCACGCCACGGGAAGGTGCCTGGCCAACGCCGAGGATTTTGATGGCTCCGTCACGCTTTGCCTCACCGACGACGACGCAGATTTTGTGCGTTCCGATTTCGAGTCCGGCGTAGATGGTGCTTTTGGCCATAAGTCAGTGGGAGGTTCAGGGTTTAGCGGTTTGCAGCCAGGTTGAGGCCGCTGACATCGGGCGTGCCGTGGAAGGTGGCGGGCGTATTGCCCTCCGGGATGAAATGGAGCGTGGCGATCTTCCACTGGCGAGCACGGGCCTCCTTCATGAGGCGGTCGTAACGCTCCAACTGCATCTCCACGTCATCGACACCGAAGGTGATGACTTTGGGCTCGGATTCCGCGGTGGCGTAATGGGCCTCGATGGACCACGCATTGGGGAGGATGAGCTTCCTCGCGATCTCGGAGGGTGCCTGGGCTCGTGAGTTGAGTTCCTTTGCCAGCTCCAAAGCGATGTGCAGCAGCGGATCGGAAAGCTTTTTGCCATGCTCGATCTTGCTCACGGCTTCAAAACAAATGACCGGCAGGGCGAGGTATTCCTTCGTGACGACCTCACAAGGCATCGGCACGCCTTCGGCATCGATCAAGCAGCCGGTGCCGCTGAGCGGGGCGTAGTACTTCTGCTTCGCACATTCCAGCCAGGCCACGGGGAAACGCTGCTGCACTTTGATCGTGAGGCTGCCGTTGTAATCCCGCTGGATATGCACACCTTTGACCTGCGGCAGGCGTTCGAGTCGGCTGCGCACCTCACCGAGGTTGAGGGTGAGAAGATTGGTATCGAGCGTGAGGGCGGTGGCCGCGACGAGTTTCGGCACGGAAAGCGGCCCACTGGTCTGCACATCGAGCGCTTTGAGCAGGAAGCGGGCGTTTTTCTCGAAGGCCTCTTCCCAGACGAGCTTGCCCAAGGCGACGACGCTGATGGCAATGATGAGCCAGAGGGCATTTCGGTAGCCTTTCCGCCGTGCCATTTCCGCCTCCTGCTGGCGGATGACCGGGGATTCCGGCTCGTAATCGATCACATGCGGCACGGCCGCCTTGCGTGAACGCGAGGGGGAGCGAGCAGGAGATTTCGAGCCTTTCTTGGGAGAGGGCATGACGCGGGAGGGGCCAGAACTTGGTATTTAACGTGTCTTAAATAGTTCATCGCCAGTCCGAACGCCATAATTATTCGCGAGAAAATGGGGCTACCAGAGGGCGTGGCCGAAGGAGCGACTGCCCGCTACTCTAGAAACTCGAAGCCCGCCTTACGGCTTCAGCTGTATGGCCTTGTAGCAGCGGTGGTCGAGGATCGAAGGAAGCATGTTTTTGATCTCCAGACGCTTCAGGTGCGGATGCACATACCAATACACCGGCATCACGGGCACCTCGTTGAGCATCAGGGTTTCCGCCTCTTTGAGGATGGCGAGGCGTTTGGCGGGATCTCCTTCGACGAAGCTTTGCTTGATGAGGGCGTCATACTGCGGGTTGCTCCAGCCGGTGTTGTTGTTGCCATCGTTGGTTTGCCAGAGCGAGAGGAAGGTGGTGGGATCGAGGTAATCCCCGCCCCAGGCCGCGCGGCACACGTCGAATTTCAGCGCCCGCTGGGATTCGAGATAGACGCCCCAGTCTTGATTCAACACGCCCGCGGGGATTTTGAGATGCTGCTTCCACATGGCCTGCACGGCCTCGGCCAGCGTGCGGTGGGATTCGCTGGTGTTGATGAGGATTTCGAAGGGCGGAAAACCTTTGCCATCGGGGTAGCCAGCCTCGGCGAGAAGCCTGCGAGCGGCGGCGGGATCGAACTTCATGATGTCGGGCGCTTGATAGTCCTTCACGGTGCCCGGTGGTGTGAGACCAGTGGCGGCTTTTTGTCCTCCGCGAAGCACATTTTTAACGAGGCTCTCCCGATCAATCGCCAGCGCCAAGGCTTTCCGCACGCGGACATCATTGAAGGGCTTCTTCGTGACGTTGCAGCGGTAGAAATAGACGCTCAGCAGCGGATCGGCATGAAACAGCGGGGACCTGCTGGCGATGTAGCCGGGAATCTTCGACAGCGGAGCGTCGAGCGTCATGTGGATCTGGCCGTCAAGGAAGGCACGCTCTTCCGTGGGCGGGCTACTGATAGGGACAAAGACGATGCCGTTGAGCTTTACGGTGGCGGCGTCCCAGTAGTGCGGATTGCGCTCCACCTCGATGTTTTGGTTCACCCGCCAGCTTTTGAGTTTGAAGGCTCCATTGCCGACGAGGTTGCCAGGACGCGTCCATTTGGTGTTTCGCTGGTCCATCGTGCCATGCTGCTCGATGGCGTGTTTTGGCACCGGAAACCACGAGTAGTGCTTCAGCATGCTTGGCAGATATGGCGCAGGCCCTTTGAGCGTGAGACGCAGGGTGTGATCGTCGATCACTTTCACGCCCACTTGGCTGAATTCGCTGATTTTGCCGGTGTGATACTCTTCAGCATTCAAAAGCGGGTAGAGCATGCTGGCGTAATCCGCACCGAGCTTCGCGGTGAGGATGCGCTGGTAGGCGTAGGCGAAGTCGTGAGCCGTCAGCGGCATGCCATCACTCCATTTGCCCTTTGGCTGGAGCTTGAAGGTCCAGGTGGTGAAATTTTCCTGCGTCCAGGAGACCGCCGCGCCGGGGCCGTCAGCATCAGGATCGTCCGTGCCGGGTGCCACGAGTCCCTCGAAGATCGAATGGAAGATCAGGTGCTCCGGCTGGCCGCTGGCGAGATGTGGATCGAGCGTGGCGGGCTCCGAGCCGTTCCCGAGAAGCAAAATGCCGGCCTTCGTGGCCTCCTCCACCCGCGAGGGACGATGCGTGCGGACATGATGAAACCACATCAGACCCATCACGAGGGCGGCGAG
This sequence comes from Akkermansia muciniphila, assembly GCA_943373155.1. GTDB lineage: Bacteria > Verrucomicrobiota > Verrucomicrobiia > Verrucomicrobiales > Verrucomicrobiaceae > Prosthecobacter. Next base: position 25,038 of record CALSBJ010000015.1, read on the forward strand.
AAGAAGAAGGCGGATGATCCAGCGCATGAACGCGAACATGGCACGCCGCAGAACGGGCTAAAGCCCGAACTACGAACAAAAAACGGCCCCGCTCATGCATGAGCGAGGCCGCGCGGTGTTTTCAAGATTTAGATCTCGGCGCTACTACCTGCCGAAACCAAAGCTGAAACTGAGACCGCTGCGAGGGCGGTTCGAATAGCCGCTGTGGCCGTGCTGAGAATGGCCGTAGCCGGAGGAGTAACCGCGGCTAGGGGTCTGCGGAGGAAGCGTCACCCACTGACCGATCGGTTGGCCGCAGCGGTCATAGCCGACGATGCGATAGACGGCGAGGATGGGCGTGCCGCAGGAGGTGTAGCCGACGACGCGGGTGGCGCCACCGCTGCGGCAGAAGGGATCAGCCTTAGCGGTGGTGGGAGCCGCGACACCAAGAACAGCGGCGGCGGCAAGGACGGAGAGGAGTGTTTTCATGGGGTGAGTGGAAAGATTGATTTCCGCACTCTGTGACGAGACCCCTCGCTGCCTATTCAGGCACCATGAAACTATTTTCACGGGGCTGACTCGCCAGCCGACGGAGCACCCATCTCACGCTCGTGATACTGCAAGGTGCGTAAACGACGGCGCTCGATGTTCCGCGTGGTGAGTGGAAGCTTCGCCACTTCGTTCATGTAGGCATCGAGAGTCAGTGAAGACCATGGGGTCATCGTTCGCAGGCCCGTGTGGGTGAACATCCAGGTGGCAAACCGACTCCACTCATCACCGCTCTTTGGTGGCACCAGTTCCTTCAAGGCCTCCAAGCCTGGATGATCCAGCATCTCCACGGTGCCTTGTGCCGTCATGCGGCGAGAGACAAAGGTCTCCGCCAGTTTAAGAAACCACTCCGGCACAGGTGCGGAAAGGGCGGGGGCGATGTCATGCACGAAGATGCTTCCATGGCCGATGGAAAAAGCCACGCGACTGCCCTCATGGTTCAGCGTGAGTGTGCGGCCGATGTTAGGCAGCGTAAAGGCCTCGCCCAAAAAGCCACGTGCCTCAAAATCACCCACAATCACCTGCTGCTGCGTGCAGCAGGCAAAGCGATGTCCATCTCCGCTAAAGATCACACGCTCCACCGCACCGTCGAGACGCTGCGGGTCGATCAATGGAGCCAACGAACGCGTTTTCCAGATCGCCACGGTGTGATCCGTGGACCCAGTGATCAAGGCCAGGCCATCCGGGCTGAGGGCCAGCGAGGTGATCGCGCTTTGATGCAGCGGCACGGCGATGCCACGCGGATCTTCCTGGTTCTGGATGACCCGCACATGGCCGTTTCCTAGACCGAGGGCGAGAAGACGCGTGCCGGCATGCATGGCGATGGCGGAAAGCCGCTCCGCCGTCATTTCATGCATCTCTTTTTCACCCTCCCACCAGACACGCAGATGACATTGCTGCTGCAAATCCGGCGACGAGGTCGCCCACGCGGCTCCACGGCCATCCGGAGAGATCGCGGCCAGCGTCCAAGGATGGGCCGAGGACGCAGGAACGAGCGTTCTCAAGGCGCTGCCATTCATGGGAATCTCCACCAAAGATCCATCGACCAACACCGCACGGATCGAATCTCCTTTGCCGGGGCCGAATGCCATTGCAGCCTGGTTCCAGCGGCGTGAGTCGAGCAGCGTGGCCTTCGTGCTGTCCCATAAGGCCGCCACGCCGAGTTCGTTCGATGCCACGAGCGTCCTGCCATCCTGGCAAAAGGTAGCGCAGGCACGGCCCCGCAGCCCAGACAGTGGAAGCGGCCCACCATGATCGAGCACGATGCCAAACATGGTGTCCTGCGGCAAAGTGAGCACCTCCAGCCCACGGCCAAGATCACGCCGCACGGCCATCGCACGGCCTTGCGTGCTCATGGCAATATAACGCGCTCTCTGCGGCTTGCGCACCGTGATGGCCCCCTCGCCCGCCTGCCGCCACATGCGTACGGAGGCATCCGCATTCACGATTACCGCACTGTCCCCGCTGCGGGTCACTGCGATGTGCCGCACCGCACCGGCGGATTCGACCGGCGCTTTCAGTTCGACGCGATTCTTCAGATCGAACCACTTCACACGCAGGTCACGCGCCCCGCCAGCGGTCAGCATCATGGGATTGCCCCGCCCGGAGGACAGAGCCAAGGCGGTGATGGCGCTATCATGCAAATGCGTGATGGGCAGCATCAAGTCCTTATCGGACATGCACGCCACATTCCCTAGTGAATCCCCGGCGGCCAGCATCGCGTTGCCGGAACTGCTCACCGTGGTGACCTCGCCGGGCATTTTCACCAGCAGTCGTTGGTCATTCGGATTGAGCACGGAAAGCCTTCGCACCTCTCCCTCTTTGCTTCCGGCCACGATGAGACGTTCCTGACCTTGAATCAGCAGGCAAGTCACCGCACCTGAGACCGAGCCCACTCGCTTCGGAGACCTGTCATCCGATGCACCGATAATCCACACGGAACCATCCGCACAGCCCACCGTCGCCAACTCGCTGATCGTCGTGATCGTCACGGCCGTCACCGTGGCGGGAGGTATCCATTTCTTCTCAAAGGCCGGCTCTTCGGGGCGCAAAAGCCGCACCTCACCGCCTTCCTCAGCCATCACGAGGAAGTTTCCCGTGGATGAAAGCTCCAATGCCAGCAACCGGGTCTTCAGTGGCAGCTCGCGGCGGTTCCATGTGCCTTTCGCATGTCGAAAAAGCATGACCCGCTGCTTGCCTTCCTTCAAGAAAACCGCCGCCAGCACATGCCCACCTGCGGAGACAGCCCCCAGATTTTCCTGCACCTCACCCCACGCCGGATCGACGGGGATCACCGTCTCCACCGGCTGCGGCGTATCATCTTGGAGCAGCATCATCTGCAAGTCTGCCGCCGCCGCTTGAAACGATGCATCTTGCCGCAAAGCACGCACGAGGCAGGCCACGGCGCTTTGGGAATCACCGGCCGCTTTAAACTGCTGCGCCGCCGCATAATCCGCCCGGCTCAATGTGCGCCGCAGCTCCGCTTCACGGGCTTCGATCACGAGCTGGCGATCCTCGGCGTGCGAGCGGGCTTTTTGTTCCTTCAGATACAAAATCGTGCTCGCGGTGAAGCCGCCCACCACGGCCAGCGAGGCCACGCCAGCGCTCACCACAAAGGGCAGATGCCTGCGCGTGAATTTCTCCATCACATACGTCCACGACCTTTCGCCCGCGAGCACCGGCTCGTCATGCAGATGACGCAGAATATCCTCCGCAAAAGCCGCCGCGCTGGCGTAACGCCGCGTGGAATCCATCTCCAGCGCCTTGAGCACGATGGCATCAAGATCCCGTTTCTCCGTCTTTGTCAGCAAAATGGATCTCGGCAGCAGCGACGGCGGCGTGACATGCTTTGCCACCGGCCACTGGCGAGCCTCATCATTCGCCTTTCGCTCGATTTGCAGCGGCGTCGAGCCGGTGAGCAGCTCGTAGAGCACCACGCCGAGCGCGTAAAGATCCGAACGAGCATCCACATGATGAGCGCCCCAGGCGCTCTGCTCCGGGCTCATGTAGCCAGGCGTGCCCACAGTCTGATGAATCGAGGTCATCGCACCCGTCTCATCCGCATCCTCCGCCTCGGGCGAAACCTCCAAAGCCTTCGCGATACCGAAATCAATGATCTTCACCACCCGCTCGGAGCCTGCACCCGCCACGAGAATGTTCGACGGCTTCAAATCGCGATGCAGCACCCCTTTCTCATGCGCATGCTGCACCGCCTCGCAGATGGAGCGGAAGATTTCGAGCCGTTCATCGAGCGTGAGATGGTTGTTCTCACAGTAAGCCGTCACCGGCTCGCCACGCACCAGCTCCATGGCAAAGAACGGCTGGCCGTGCATCGTCACACCACTGTCCCAAAGCCGGGCGATACCTGGATGCTCCATCCGCGCCAGCGTCTGCCGCTCCGTCTCAAAACGTGCCAGCACATGGTAGCTGGCGATTTGGGGTTTCAGCACCTTGATGGCCACCTCGCGCTTCACCGGCTCGCGTTGCAGCGCACGATAGACATTCGCAAACCCCCCCTCGCCAATCTTTTCGATCATCGAATGCCTCGGCACCCGCGGCATGTCACCGGCGGCGGGAGCCTCGGTGATCTGCGTCTCTGCCTCCACATCCGGCTCCTCCATCAGGCCACGCAGCATGCAGGCTGGGCAAAACGTCCGCGAACCCTTCGTTTCGAGGGGGGTCTGGCAGACTTCGCAGTTGGAGGCGGGGGAACTCATGGGCAGAAACTTCAACAATCAGCAATCAGAGTTCAGCAATCTGCGGTTCCGGTTTGGAGCTTCGGGGGAATATCGATTGAGGAATGTCCATTGCTGATTGTTGAAGTGACGCGTTGCCATCCTAGACCCGCTCAGGGCACTCAGTTACCGTACAAACTCAAAAGATGCCGCAGCTCATCGTCCACATCGGCTTCGCTGCCCACCGTGGCGGCTACATGCTCACGGAGTAGCTCACGAAAGCGCTTCCGCAGGCGATGCACCGCCACACGAGCCGTGCCCTCGCTCATGCCGAGCTTTTCAGCGGCGAGCCCGTGCTGGGCTTCTTTGCCGTGAACCATCAAAAACTCACCCAACACCCCAAACTGCTCCTTTTTGCCGGTGAGCGCCTGTTCGAGTTCGAGAGCCTTAAAAGCATGATCGAGTAGCGCCACAGCCCAGCGACGTTCGTAAAACGCATCCGGTGAGAGCCCGTCACCATGCTTGGAGCACACGGCTTCGACTTCGGTGGTATCAAAATCCACGCGTTGCAGCCTGCCACCGCGTTTCACCGTCATTTCAGCACGCCGCCAATTGGAGATGAAGCGCTTCATCGCCCCGAGCAGGTAGCTGCGCATGCGGCCCTTCTCGCTATCAGCATTTTTGATGGTCTCATCCTGCATCAGGTGAGCGAAAAACGACTGTGTCACATCTTCCGACTCCGCCGGGCTCATGCCATCCCGCCGCGCAAAAGCATATAGCGGTGCCCAATACAGGCGGCAGAGGCCTTCGAGTGCCCGCGTGTCCGAAATCCCAGCCAACCGCACCTGTGTCCATGACGTTTCAGGAAACTGGCCGGCGCGGGTGAAATTCGATGTCATAGCGGGAGATAGAAAGGGAGCATCATTGCACGGCGGAAGCAATGCCGATGCCGATCTCGACCGTCGGCTCCTTCGGATCACGCATCGGCGGGCTCGTCGGCGCACCGCCCTGGGATTGTAGATCGGTGCCCACCGACCAGATCCAGCCGTGGCGGATGTCGTAATGCAACGGCGCGGCGGAAAAGGGATCGAGAGGCACATCGAGCAGATACTTCGGCCTCAGGCTTTCGAGTGTGGGTGGCAGCGTGCGCTGCTCCGCCACGCAGCGGCGCATGGCAAAGAGCGTGAGCACCAGACCGCCGCGTGCCTTGGCGAGGCCGAGCTTCGCTGGCAGTGAGCGATAGCCCGAAAGGCGGGCGGCGGCGTAGGATTCTCCCGCCGAGTTTGGCTGGTAGCCCTGTTGGTGCAGCGCGGCGGAATCCTCCACGCTGATGAGTCCCGTATTCGCCAGTGGTGCCTGTGCCTCCATGCGCAGACGTCGAAAATGTTCGACAAAAAGCTGCAAGGTCGCGTGTGGCTTGAAGAACAAACGCCCGGGTCGCTTCAACTGTGCCCCGCCTGGCATGGTATCGAGAGGTTCACCACTCGCGGGACCAAAGATGAGCTTCTTTTCGTGCAGATAAAACGCTCCGAGCGCCTGCACGAGGGTGTCATTCAATGGCAGGCAGATGCTGTACTGCCGCTGATACTGGCGCAGCATCGGCTCAGGCAGCCGCGTCTGCTTCAAGAGTTCCGCGAGCACCTGCGCGGCCTGTTCCTGGGCCTCCAGCGAACGCGAGTAGAAGGACGGCCAGGCCCAGATTTCTTCGAGGCGCTTGGCCAGATCTGTCAGATCGATCGCAGCCACATACGCGGCCTCTTCCTGGCCCAGACGGGCGTGGTAGGCGCTCTCCGCTTGCTTCAAAGCAAACACCACCGGCCAACGCGGATCATTGCCGAGGTCTGCCGCATGCCAAGAGGCGTGCGCCGGATGCCAATCGGGGTCTTCGAGAAGGTCACGCAGATTGTCCAGCGCCGCGCCATTGCCTTTGAAGAAGCGGGAAAGCGTGGGCGTGTCCCACATCCATGGTGGTGTGGCAGGCATCGCACCCGCTGGCAAAGGCACCACGGCATCCAAGAATCGCTTCATCTTCTGCGGCATCTGAATCACGGGCATCTGGTCCGCCACCCGTAGCGGCCGCAGGTCATCATCCGCGCCGCGAGGCTCATCGTGAAGGTATTGCCAGGCCACAAACACAAACAGCAGCAGTCCTAGGCTCAGAATGATCAGCGCCGGCCACGAGCCCTCCCGCTCCGGCACCGGTTGGACGCGGCGGACCATGGGCACATACACTTCGCGTGGCTCGGGGGCCTTGGGTTCGATTTTCGGCTTGGCAGGCTCGGGGGCCGGTGGGGGAGCGGGCGGTGGCGTGGGCGGTGTCGGTGGCAATGGCCGGATCTTTTTCAGATCCTTCGGTGCCACCTGCCAATCCGTGTCCAGCTCCCACGGGGATGGAACACGCTCCTTCCCACCCATGCCGCGCCGGGGCGGCACGGCGGAGGATTCAGGCGGGAGATCGTTTTCCATGAGGAGGCTAGTATGAACGCACCCTCGCGGCTCGGTCAATCTGCCATGCAGAACCCGCACTTGCGCAATCACTCGAACCGGTTACTATCGCCCCCGCCTCCGGGCAAAATGGTGACCGTAGTTCAAAGGTAGAGCCCCAGATTGTGATTCTGGTTGTTGCGGGTTCGAATCCCGTCGGTCACCCCATTTTCCTGCTCGACCGAGGCCCTTATACCTCGGACTATCGGCGAACAGCGAAACATGGAATCCCTTGAGAGCATCCTCGGCCACTCCTTCCGCCAGCTCCGACTCCTCACTGAGGCCCTCACACATGCGAGTGTAAGCTACGAGTCCCAGCGCTCCGGTCTCGACAACCAGCGCCTCGAATTCCTTGGCGATGCCGTGCTCCAGCTCGCCCTCAGCCATGAGCTTTTCGCCCGGCTACCCGATGCCGATGAAGGCCGCCTCACGAAGGCACGCGCCCATTTGGTGAGTACCAAATCGCTTGCCCGGCTTGCCAGTGAGATCGGCCTCGGCCCGCACCTCATCATGGGCCGCGGCGAAGAGACCAGCGGAGGCCGCGAGCGGGATTCCACGCTCGCCGATGCGCTCGAAGCCATCATTGGGGCCATTTACATCGATGCCGGGCTCGATGCCGCGGCTCAGTTCGTCATCCGCGTGCTAGGCAGTGAGCTCGACCAGCTCGGCAACGGCCTCATCGAGTCCAACCCCAAGGGCGATCTCCAAGAACGCCTCCAGGCCATCAATTCCGAAGCGCCCGCCTACCGCATCATCGGTCAGACCGGCCCTGACCACGCCAAATTCTTCGAAGCCGTCGTCACCTGGGGTGGCCGCGAACTCGGCCGAGGGGCAGGAAAGAGCAAAAAAGAGGCGGAAGTGCAGGCTGCCAGCTCCGCTCTCGCCAATCCGGCCTTCAATTCTCTCACGGCCAGCACCTCGTGAACAACTTGTGAGCAAAAAGACCAACAACTACCAAGAAGCTGCGAGGAACCTCGATAACCCCAAGTTGGAGGCACCTGCTCACAGTCATCCCCATTTTCATTCACAGCTTCCATGCTCGTGGAACGGCCCATTTTCAGCGATGGAACGCACTTCTTGAGCTTATCCACACCCCTTACGGTTATGGAATGATTTGCCCTTAATTCTTCATCATCATAGAGGATGTGAAGAAGCCTCAAACACCCCTCCGCAGACAGCCTTCATGCATGAAAACGCTCGTTGCCATCTTTCTGCTCTTGGGCACCTCTCTACCCGCAGCAGATAAGATCCCCGTCCGCATCCAAGCCATCGCGCAGATGCTTACGGCCACGCAGCGGATGAAGCTGCTCGATCTGCTCAACAAGGGGCGCGATGAGTCGCTGAGATCCCTGCCTGGTGTGGGTGAGACTCGGCTTGAGGCCATTAAGAAGGCCCGGCCCTTCAATGACATCACGGAAGTGACTCTAGTGCCCGGTGTGGGCGAGGGAACCTTCATCGACTTCGTGAAGCACGCGAAGGCTGGCTTTCCGAAAAAGGCGGCGAAGTAGCTGCGGACAATCTTTTGACAACTCGAGGCTGGCATCTTGCAGGCCTCACGCTTCTCTCACGCCCCAATGAACAGGCACGAAGAGCCATCGAACCCGATGACACGCCGCGATTGGCTGCGGAGTGGTCTTGCTTGCTTGCCGCTGGGCCTTGCCGGGTGTGCCGGTGGCAGTCTGATGACTCCCTCGGCACGCAAAGTGAGTGCGCAGTGGGAGTTTCGGAACCGCTTCATGGCCTCTGGAGCGTATCTCCGGTTTCGTCCGCATTCCGCGCATGGTCGCCCATGGACCACACGCTATGAGCAGGCCTACCGTGCCTACCGTGGCGATCCTCGGGTGGGCTATGCGGTGAAGAATCTCGCCACCGGTCGTTATCTCGCGGAGTTTCAGGCGGATCAGCTCTTCGTTGGTGGCTCGATGCCCAAGCCTGCCGTGGCGGCCGTCTTGCTCGAACGAGCGAAGGGAAATCTCAGCCGCGAAGAATTTCAGCACATCGTGCATGCCTGTGACAAGAGCGAGAACAACTCGTGGTTCTATCTTCTAGGTCGCATCGGCCCCTATGACGAGCATCAGTTCCTCTCCAAGTATGCCCTGCCGAATGTCGCCATCCGCGACAATGTGCTCTCGCCGCGCTTCTATGCCGAATTCTACGAACGCTGCGTGAATTACCGTCTCAATCACGGCTGCGAATTGCTCCTCGAGGCGATGCGGCGTGATCAATTCGGCCTCGGCCGCTGGGTGCTGCCTGCCAGCATCACCTACATCGGCGGCAAGACGGGCAACTACGGCGAATGGGACCACGAATCCCTCTTTTTCTATTACGGCAGCACGCCCTACGCCATCGTCCTCTTTACCCGCGGGCACTTTGCGCCTCCAGGACAGGATTGGAAGCTCGGTGCCATGATGGGCGGGCTCTTCCGCGACTACTGCGCTTGATGTTATGCCGCGCGGAAAGTCCAAAGCCTTTGCCAATATCCGTGCGGAGGTCCTGCGCCTCGTTGCCCTCATCCCGCCGGGAAAATTCACCACTTATGGCAGCATCGCCATCCACATGAATGTGATGGCACGGCATGTCGCCTTCGTACTCGCCCGTCTCACGCCGGAGGAATCCGCCTCACTGCCTTGGCAGCGCGTTGTCTCCGCCGATGCTCGCCTCAGCCCGAACATGGACGCCGCTCTCTCCCGCAAGCAACGCCGCCTGCTGAAGGCCGAGGGACTCCGCATCGACCAAGCGGGTTACATCCAGGATGCCGATGCCCACTTCCACCAGCTAGGCGTGCGGAGAAACATCCGCTGGAGCGAGGTCGAGTAGGGCTTCTTGAGCGTGTTTTCCGCCAAAATCCACACTTATATGGAATTAATATAATTTCCATCATTCGAGCCTTGCGAGTCGGGCTGACCTCAGCACCCATGATCGCCTCCCCATGCAAGAGCGCCCCCGTTTCTCGACCTTTTCCCCCACCAAAACTGAAGATTCTCCCATTCAATTTCTCGGCCATTCTGCCACGGTAGAAGGCCTTCAAGTCCTACTGGACGCCGAAGGCCGTCCGATCGAGTGGGCCACTCCGCACCATGATCAATGCCTGCTGGCCTATGCGTCAGAAACGGCCTCTTTTGTCGAGTTTCGAGTGTTTCATTCAGCGGTCGCCGCTCCGGAAAAAGTGCCGCAGCAACTTGAACGCCTTGCCGCTCTCTCCCGTGTGAAAACACGCTCTCTGCCACGAATCAGGCAGCATGGCTACTCGGATGGCCTCCTGCACATGACCTGTGATCTCGTCCGCGGCGAGCCACTCGACGACTATCTCGCCCGTCACGGGCCCCTCACACCGCCACGGGCCTTCCGTTTGATCCTTCGCCTGCTGGATGACCTCGTCTATTGGCAGGACAGCGCCGTCGGCCTCAGTCGCATGTCCTTGGACGACCTCTGGATCGCGGCGGAGGGTGGGGCCCAGCTCGCTTTGAAGGTCCGCGACATCGGTCTTCACCGGGAGAGCCTTGGGGCAGGTGAAAGCTACCCGCTCCATCTTCTGAGCCGCCAGACATGTCGCACCCTGTTGCGTCTCCTCACCGGGAAGCCGGAAACCGCCCTCAGCACCCGGAACTTCCCTGCCCTCACCTGCCTGACCACGTCACTGCGCATTGCCCTGCGTGACTCCGTGGAGTCCACAGAACTAGTGGGACTCACGCTCATCCAATTGCGCTATGAACTGATCGAGGCACAGCGTGCGATGAGCCACACCCAAACGCCAGAACGGCAGCCAGCCATGCCACGCTCTCCGTTGGAGGGCCGGGTGCTTCCTCGCTCCAGGGACTTCGCCAGGCGAGTGAAGGAGCGACTCGGTCAAAGTCTCACCACGCTGGAGAACGGCATGCCAGCACTTCTCATCGCGCCTTCCAACCATGCTGTGCCGGTGGACATCATCGCCCTCCCGTCAAACAACCTGTGCCAGGATGATCCTGAGATGGATCGTCGCATTCAAAGCCTTCCACCACGTGAACAGGCCTGCCTCATTCGTCCTCTCATTCGGGTGGAAGAGCCGGATCACACCTGGCTGGTCGAAGAGTATCCTTCCGGCCTGGGATTGACCGAATGGCTCGCCCAGCGCCAGCATCTCAGCGCCGAGGAGGCGGTGCTCCTTCTCGAACATCTCGCCAGCCATCTGGAGGATCTGCGTGCTCACGGCATCCATCACGAGCCTCATCCCGCGAAGCTGCATCTTACGCACAGCATGAACGCCGAACAAAGTGAAGACCCGCGCTGCCTGCTTCTGACAAGGTGGCGTGGCTTTTCAGTGCGCCTGCGCCTCCATGGCAGCCCCGATGCCCTGTTGATGCCGCCTCTTGTCCCACCTCATCCGAGCTCGTCGAGCCATACCCGTCCTGAGGAGAAAATGAATCGTGCCTTCATTTCGCTCGCGGCTTGGTTGCTCACCGGTGAGTGGCCAGACCAGACGCCGCTGATCTTCCCGAATGCACACCCCTCACCGCTCGTGGCCTACGTCCAAAAGCACGTTGCCGCCTGTGTGGAACCCGCGCCGGTCTTGTCGATGGATGCCTTCGTGGATGGCCTTCGCCAAAAGGCACCCTATCAGAAGACACCGCTCTCGGAAGATGCTCCACCGGCCATGTCACCGAACTATGTCTGGGCCAGAACACTGCGCGGAACCTCCGGCAGCCCAAGCGAAACAACACGCTTGATCCGACAACCGAAGGTGGTGTGACATCGTCTCGAAGGATCAGGCCGCAGGAGCCGCTTCCGGCTTCTTCTCCTTCCAGGTGCTCTGGATGTAGATTTCGCGGAGCGTCTTGAAGTCGATCTGCGTCGGGCTGTCGGTCATCAAATCGCTGCCCTTGTTGTTCTTCGGGAAGGCGATGACTTCGCGGATGCTGTCCTCACCGCTCACGAGCATCGCGATGCGGTCGAGACCGAGCGCGAGACCACCGTGCGGAGGAGCACCGAAGCGGAAGGCATCGAGGATGTGGCCGAATTTGTGGGCCTGCTCCTCTTCATTCACGCCGAGAACGCTGAAGAGCTTGGCCTGCAGATCCTTTTCGTGGATTCGGATGGAGCCGCCGCCGAGTTCGTAGCCGTTCAAGACGACGTCGTAGGCTTCAGCGCGGACCTTGGCGTATTCACCGGCTTCCATGAGCGGGATGTCTTCCGTTTTCGGACGCGTGAAGGGATGATGCACGGCCACCCAGCTCTGCGTTTCGGCGTCGTGGGCGAGCAGCGGGAAATCGACGACCCACAGGAAGTTGTAGGCGGTGCTGTCCTTCGTGAGTTCGCACATGTTGGCGATCTCGACACGCACGCGGCCGAGGATGTCACAGGCTTCCTGCCAGGTGCCGGCGTAGAAGAAGATGAGGTCGTTTTCGACGACGCCGAGCTTCGCGATGAGGGCTTTTTGCTCGTCCTCGCTGAAGAACTTCCACAGCGGCGATTTGTATTCGAGCACGCCATTCGCATCACGCTCCACCTTGATGAAGGCGAGCTGCTTCACCTTCATGCCGGCCTGCGTGGCGATCTCGTTGAGACGGATCATCTGGCCGGTAGTAATGCCAGCGAAGCCCTTCGCGTTGATGGCGCGGACGACGCCGCCGTTTTCGATGGTGCTGCGGAAGATTTTGAAGCCGCTGTTCGCGAAGACATCGGCCATATCGACGATCTCGTTGCCGTAGCGCGTGTCCGGCTTGTCGGAGCCGTAGCGGTCCATGGCTTCTTGATACGTCATGCGCGGAAACGGCGACGGGATGTCGCGTCCGGTGCCAGCTTTGAACATGCTGACGAGCAGGCCTTCGACGAGGTTCACGATGTCATCGCGCTGGATGAAGCTGGCCTCGATATCGATCTGCGTGAACTCGGGCTGGCGGTCGGCGCGAAGATCTTCGTCGCGGAAGCAGCGGGCGATCTGGAAGTAACGCTCCAGGCCTGCGACCATCATGAGCTGCTTGTACTGCTGCGGCGCCTGTGGCAGGGCGTAGAACTTGCCGGGGTTCAAACGGGCGGGCACCAGGAAGTCGCGGGCACCTTCGGGCGTCGGGTTGCTGAGGATCGGCGTTTCGACCTCGATGAAGCCGGCGGCGTCGAGGTAGTTGCGGGCGGAGTTGGTGATCTTGTGGCGCGTGCGGATGTTCTTGTTCATGCGCTCGCGGCGCAGGTCGAGGTAGCGGTATTTCATCCGCATGTCCTCGTTCGAAAGCTCGCGGTCGAGCTGGAAGGGCAGCACGTCGGCCTTGTTGAGCACTTTGCACTCGGTGGCGACGATTTCGACCTCGCCGGTGGGCAGCTTGGCGTTTTCGGTGCCGGTGAGACGCGCAGCGACTTTGCCGGTGATCTGCAAAACGTCCTCGTCACGCAGTTCGTGGCTTTGGGCAGCGAGCGCGGCGTTTTCTTCCGGACGGAAGACGACCTGCGTGAGGCCTTCGCGGTCGCGAAGGTCGATGAAGATGACGCCACCGTGGTCGCGGGCCGAATTCACCCAGCCACAGAGCGTGACGTTCTGGCCGATGTGCTCTTTGCGGACGGCGTTGCAGTGAAGGGTACGGTAGGCGTTGGGGATCATGGCGGAAAAAGGGCGCGTAGAGTCGGCGGTTTCCTCCAGCGTGCAAGGGAGAAGGCGGCTTGGCGGGCCGAGCCATTTTTTCCTCGCTTCCGCAGGGGGGCATCCGCTAGAGTCACGCACACCCTCGAAACCTTTCCGCATGGCACGACGCGCCCAGTCCAGCATCTCCCTCACCCACCTTCTCGGTCTCGTCCTCATCCTCGCCGTGCTCGGTGGTGGCGGCTACATGCTGCTGCATCGCACGACCGATCCCATGACGGGCGTGACGGAGCTGCTCACCTCCGAGTTCCTCGAAAATGCCACCGCGCTCAGCGGGAACATCTACAAGGTCGAAGGCCTCGTGGATGACCGTCTCGACACCGGCTGGCGTCAGTCAGACGGCCGGCTCTTCAGCGTCCAGGTGAGCGATGGCAGCGGAAACACCTTCGTGCCCGTGTGGGTGCCGCCGGACTACGAAGGGGCCAACATCCAGCGCGGCCAGCGCTACACCTTCAAAGTCCGTGTGCAGGAAAACGGTGTCCTCGAAGTGCTCGAACTCCTCAAAATCTAATCCGCGTCCGTCATGAAGCCCTCGTTCCGCCTCCTCGCCCTCGCCGCGGCCTGTCCGCTGGCGCTTTGCCATGCCCAGGTGCTCCCCGGTCCTGCCCCGGCCGGTGCCATGCAGCCTGCCGCACCCACGACGACGACCTCGAATAACAACTACAACATGGTTCCCGGCAGCGCGGCCGACCGCCAGACGGACACGCAGACCGGCCTCACGAACATGCCGATGGGAGATCCCGGCAGCGAGAACGTGGCCTTCAATGGCAAGCTCTGGAATGTCACCAACAACCGCCTCATGCGGTCCCGTTTTGAGACCTACCTCACCACGCCGGAAGCCATTTCCGCCGAGGATCAGGCTTACCGGGACATCATGGCGCAGATCATGCAGATCCTGGCTCCGACGAACAAACCCGGCCCCGATCCGATGAAGGCTTTTGCCATGCTGCCCGAGGCCGGCACCTACAAAATCGACGGCGGACTGTGCAATTCCATCGCCAATGCCATCTGGGACGTGTGGCTCTCCCAGCGCAAACAGAACAACCTCAAGGCCGCGAACGTCGCCATGGATGAGCGCCGTCGGCAGCTCGAGTGGAATGCGCAGATGAGCAATGAAAACACCAAGTCCGGCAAGGTGGCCTCCTCCGAAAAAGGTGCTCAAGCCAAGGCCGATGCCAAGGCGCAAGCAGATGGTGCCACCTTCGGCCGCACCAGCGGCTACATCAAAGGCATCGCCGAGATCGAGGCGCGGAAAAAGATGAACGAGGCCGCCACCGGCCTCTCGGAAGTCTCCAGCAAGGTGCAGTTTCAGGCCCTCATCATCCAGATGTTCCTCCAGCGTCGCTTTGAGCACGCCGTCATCGCCTGCCGCTTCTACCCGAACCTTTTCAAGGACGGTGACAGCATCCTTCAAATGGACAAAGACGCCGATCTGCAAAAAGCCCTCTCCGGCTCCTTCGGCGTGCCGCCCACCGTCACCATGATCGATGGCCTCTCGCTGGAGGCCATCCGGAGCGTCGATGAATCCCTCGTCTCCTTTGAAAACCTCCTCGCTCGCACAGACATCGATAGCGCCAGCAATCGCCTCCTGGAGGCCTTCGGCGTCGGTGAGTATCTCCCTCGCGTGCGCCGCCTGCCGATGAAGGAAAAGAGCAAGGTGCTCGATTTCGTGCGGAAGAAGAACAAGCTCCTCGGCTTCCTCGAAATGAAGGACTACGCCGAGGCCGAAAAGACCGTGCTCGAGCTCAAAAACGAGGCGCAGGACTTTGAATACGCCAAACCGCTTGCCGCCATCAACACGGCGAAGTCCGTCAGCTCCCTGCACATCAGCAAGGCCCGCATGGCCATGGCCACCAAGGACACCAAGACCCTCGAAACCGAGATGAAGGCCGCCACCGAGATCTGGCCCACCAACCCCGACCTCGCCAATTTCAGCGGCGAGCTCGTCAAAGGCAGCGACATGAAATCGCAGGGCATCATGGAGTTTGACCGACTCATCAGCCAGAAGGCCTACCGGCAGATTTTCGACAACAAACTCCCGCTTGCCATTGCCCTGCAAGGCGATGCCGGTCGCGAGAAGCAGCTCGAAAAAGTCCTCACCGACATGGGCCGCGTCGAAATCGTCATCAACGGTGCCAAGGAACTCGCCGCCACCAGCCCCGCCGCCGCGTGGGAGAAGGTCGAGAAGGAAGCGAAGCTCTTCCCCGATGACAACGCCCTCAGCAAGCTCCGCGCCGACCTCGGCATCCAGGCCAGCGAATTTGTCACCGCCATCGAACGCGGCCGTCAGCATGAAGAGAAGAAGCAAACCGGCTCGGCCATCGCTTGGTACCTCAAAGCCCGCCGCATGCATCCGCCCAGCGAACTCGCCCAAGCGGGCATCAAACGCCTCGTCACCGTCGTCCGCGCCGGCGATCAGCCGGCCGAGCCCGCCGTGCCTTCCTCGCTGGAGGAGAAGTGAGATTCATCCGGCGAAGCCCTGGACTGCGGCAGCCTGCTGCCGCGAACGTCCTGAGCGCGGCGAGGCTGCCTGGATACGACCATCCCCATCAAGCGTGACCTCCGGGCAGCTCGACGCCGGGAAGTTGTGGCCCGGAAAGGTAGAAAAATTTGGGGTAGAAAGATTGGAACCAAATCTTTCTACCCCCAATCTTTCTACCAAACAGCTTGGCTCGAAAAGCCAGCCTGTTTTCCATCATGCCTCTCTGCCGCCAGCATTGACGGCACGCGCCGTCTTCCGCTAAAACCGCCGCACCACCATGAAATACGTCCTCGCACTCGATCAGGGCACCACCAGCTCCCGCAGCATCCTCTTTGATCACGACGGCCAGGTCGTCGCCGTCGCGCAAAAGGAGTTCCCGCAGATCTTTCCAAAGCCCGGCTGGGTCGAGCATGATCCGCAGGCCATCTGGGACACCCAGCTCGCCACCGCTCGCGAGGTGCTCGTGAAGGCCAAAGCCACCGCCGCCGATGTCGCCGCCATCGGCATCACCAACCAGCGCGAGACCACCGTCGTCTGGGATCGCGAAACCGGCTGGCCCGTCGGCAATGCCATCGTCTGGCAGGACCGCCGCACCGCGCCGATGTGCGATACCCTGCGCAAAAAGAAGCTCGACCGCCTCATCACGCGAAAAACCGGCCTCGTCGTCGATGCCTACTTCTCCGCCACCAAGGTCCAGTGGATCCTGCAGAACGTCAAAGGGGCTAAACAGCTCGCCGCCAAGGGCCGCCTCGCCTTTGGCACCATCGATAGCTGGCTGCTTTGGAACCTCACCGCCGGCCAAGTGCATGCCACCGATGTCTCCAATGCCTCTCGCACCATGCTCTACGACATCCGCCAAGGTCGCTGGGATGAAAAACTGCTCAGCCTCTTCGGCGTGCCCGCCTCCATGCTGCCCGAGGTGCGGGACTCCAGCGGCTCCTTCGGCCACACCACGCTGCTCGGAGGCTCCATTCCCATCACCGGCATCGCCGGCGATCAGCAGGCCGCTCTCTTCGGTCAGGTCTGCGTGCAGCCCGGCATGGTGAAGAACACCTACGGCACCGGTTGCTTCATGCTCATGAACACCGGCTCCAAGCCCATCACCTCCAAAAACAAACTGCTCACCACCGTCGCCTGGCGCATCGGTGGCCGGACGGAGTATGCGCTCGAAGGCAGCGTCTTCATCACCGGAGCCGTCGTGCAATGGCTGCGGGATGGTCTCGGCATCATCCAAAGCTCCGCTGAGGTCGAAACGCTCGCCGCCAGCGTGCCAGACACCGGTGGCGTCTATCTCGTGCCCGCCTTCGCCGGTCTCGGCGCTCCGCATTGGGATGCCTATGCCCGTGGCACCCTTGTCGGCATCACCCGCGGCACCACCCGCGCCCACATCGCCCGTGCCGCCCTCGAAGCCATCGCCCTTCAGGTGGCCGACATCCTCCACGCCATGCAGGCCGATTCCGGCATCCAATTGAAGGAACTCCGCGTCGATGGTGGTGCCTCCCTCAACAACCTCCTCATGCAGATGCAGGCCGATCTCCTCGGCGTGCCGGTCGTGCGACCGAAGGTCAACGAAACCACTGCCCTCGGTGCCGCCTGCCTGGCCGGGCTCGCCACCGGCTTCTGGAAAAACCAGGCCGACATCGCCAAGCATTGGAAAGCCGATCAAAAATTCACCCCCAAACTCAAACCCGCCCTCCGCACCTCCAAAACCGCCACCTGGCAGCGGGCGCTCGCCAGAGCGAAAGCGTGGGAGGAGGGGTGAGCAATGCCCAAGTTTCACATCAGAGACACCTTCACCGTCGAAGGCAGGCCGCACTTTGTGCTGGCTGGCACGGTTGTAGAAGGCACCATTCGCCCTGGCATGACGGTGCGCATCCCCTTCAACACGAACCTGACCATGACGGCTCGAATCGACTGTATCGAGTTTGCACGTCGGCTTGGTGGCCAAGAGGACACTTGTTTGTGCATCCGCTGCGACGATCCAGACGAGTTGGCCGTTTGGCGTAGCTTAAATCTCAGGGACGAAATTATGAACTTGGATTAAAGGCGCAAAACAGCATGAATGTAGTCTCTCATCGCATACTCAATCACGGTTTTCTCCGCGCAGGTTTGTTGCCGTATGTTTTGATCATTGCAGCACTTTTTTATGGAGCGGAGAGCATTTATACTGCCAGCGTAAACCGGGAGCCCTTAACGATTAGTGTGGCGCAGTTTGCTGCAACTAAACCGAAGGCTCTTTGGGTAAACTTGACGGAGGCTTCCCTTGATTTCAGCGCATATGCTTGTGTTGAACGTGCGGGCACAGTTACGGAGATGTTCATTCCAGTAAATGTCATTGATGCGCCGCCTGACGCAAAAGCACCGGTAATGCTCTCGATCAAAGACATGACAAAGATCGATGAACTCATGAAGTGGATCGAATCAGATGATTCCAACAACGCAAACCACAAAGTTCCCGAACTGGTAAAGCAGACGCAGTTCAGCGGCTTGATCAGGTTTAGCACCACAGAAAATTCTACCATCCGAGGACAGATGACGAATTTTTCGCTGCGAGTCACAGACAACTATTTGATCTTAAACGAGGGGCAACGTCCGGATATGCTCAATGGGATTTTTTGTCTGATCGGTGGCATAGGCGCGGCCATTTATGTTTATACGGCCTATCATAAGCCTCGGCCAGGCCCGCCGCCCCTTCCGAGCGCGACACCGTAGGCCAATCCGCTTCCTGCCGCTTCCCTCCGGCGAAAGCGTTGTATCATTGGCACATGAGCGTTCCCTCCTCCGCCAAAATCGCCACCTGGCAACGAGCGCTCGAACGGGCGAAGGCGTGGGAGGAAGGGTGATTCATCTTCGCCATCCAAGCCAGTTTCCTCCCCCTCCTCGATCCTGCTTTTTCTCGCGATCTCAGGGGTTCCCCATCCAATCGTGAAGGCTCTTCACGGTCTCGGCTTCATGCGTGAGCATGAAAAAGTGACCGGCTCCCTTCACCCGATGCGTTTTGGTTCCGGCGGTTACCTTTGAAAAGTGTCCGGACGTTACGAAGGGCTCGTCGCTGCCGGCGATGAAGAAGTGAAGTGGCTGTTTGGGCGGTTGCGTGACCGGGTAAGCTGCCATGCAGATGACTCCCGCGAACGATTCTGGCAGAGCAGCGGCCGCCTGAAGCACGCCAAAGCCGCCCGCAGAAAGTCCGAGAAGCCATGGCGCTCTGATTCGGAGGTCGAGCCTCGTCTCCACCGCCTTCAAACATTCGCTCAGGTAGGTGGGCGAGATCTTGGCCGGTGAAAGGCCCCAGGCCGGGCAGATGATCAGATGCTTTGGAAAGTGGCGTGCCAGATAGTGCTGATACCAGAGGAAGCTGCCGCCATAGCCATGCAGAAACACCAGCACCGGCGACTCCGCCGTCCAGCCATCCGGCACCTGCACATTCGCGAGGCCATGGGCGGGCGTCTTTTCGCTGAAGCAGTAGCCCAAAAGGCTCGGTGCCTTTTGGTAAACTGCCGAGGCTGCCATCTGCCGGTATTGCTCCGCCACCAGCGGCTGGAGTTGTTTGGCCTGTTCCATCGTCAGCCCCAGCAAAGCGGGCTGCGCGAGAGCGAGGTTCACCGTCGTCTCCTCCGGCACGCTACCCAGCGCCAGTCGAAAGGCGGGCATCCATGCCATCACCTTCGGTTCCAGCATCATTGGGGGAGATGCATGCTTCGTCGGCCAAGTCACTTGGAGGATCTCGGCTGCTTCGGCAGACCCCGAGAAGGTTGCCAGCAAGATCATCAACCATCGTTTCATGCCCTCAGGCTATCACGCCAGCCGCTGACGCGGCAACAGCCGATTGCCTTCTTGCCAAAGGAGGCCTCACCCGTATTCTCGCGAGCCGCGTAACTTCTACCCACGCACAAACCACCCCAATGACCCAGCTCGATCAGCTCAAGCAGCACACCGTCGTCGTCGCCGATACTGGCGATTTCGAGGCCATGAAGGCCTACAAGCCTCAAGACGCCACCACCAATCCTTCTCTTATCCTTCAGGCCGCCTCGAAGCCGGAGTACAAAGCCATTTTCGACAAGGCCGTCGCTGATGGCAAAGCGGGCGGCGTGGATGCCGTCATGGACAAGCTCGTCGTGGCCTTTGGCCTCGAAATCCTCAAAATTGTGCCCGGCCGCGTCTCCACGGAAGTCGATGCCCGTTTGTCTTTCGACGTGCAGGGAAACCTCGACAAGGCCCGTCAGATCATCGGCGCGTATGAAGCCGCCGGCATTTCCCGCGAACGCATCCTGATCAAGATCGCCTCCACCTGGGAAGGCATCAAAGCCGCCGAGGTGCTGCAAAAGGAAGGCATCAACTGCAACCTCACCCTCCTCTTCAGCCTCGCCCAGGCCGTCGCTTGCGCCGAGGGCGGCATCAAGCTCATCTCCCCTTTTGTCGGCCGAATCCTCGATTGGCACAAGAAGAGCACCGGCAAGGATTTCGCTCCGGCGGAAGATCCCGGCGTGCTGTCCGTCACGCAGATCTACAACTACTACAAGCACTTCGGCTACACCACCGAGGTCATGGGTGCCAGCTTCCGCAACAAGGGCGAGATCACCGAGCTCTGCGGTTGCGACCTCCTCACCATCAGCCCCGGCCTTCTCGGCGAACTCGCCGCCAGCGAGGACGCCATCACGCCGAAGCTCAACGCCGCCAACGCCAAGTCCCTCAAGATCGAGCGCATCGGCAGCGATGAAAAAACCTTCCGCTGGCTCTTCAACGAAGACGCCATGGCCACCGAAAAGACCGCCGAAGGCATCCGCAACTTCGCCAAGGACATCGTGAAGCTCGAAACCATGGTCAAAGCCGCCCTCGGCTGATCCGGCGCTTCCAGTTCATTCATCTCAAGGCGCGGTCCGAAAGGTCCGCGCCTTGTTTTTGGCCGGTTGAACCCCGCAGGGGTTCTCCACGAATAGCCAGGGGTGAAACCCCTGGAGCGTCGTACAACGCAGCGCCAACCCTGGAGGAGTTATCCGATGCGGATTGAGCAGGCGAAGCCCAAAAGCATGGGCGAACCCCTTCGGGGTTCATATTGCCCGTGCATCCTTCCAGGGGTTTGACAACCCCTGGCTATTCACGGTGAACCCCGGAGGGGTTCCATGAGTGCCATGCTTGGCGGCTTTGATTCGGCCAGCTGGCTACCCAAACGAAGCGGTTGCCATCTTTGCGGCAGGAAATAGAATCGTAGTATGAGCCTCGAAACCATCATGGAAGAAGCGCGGAAGCTGACGGATGCGGAATCGCGTCGCCTCTCGGCTTTTCTTTTGAGTCTGCGCCGTGAGCCTGGATTTGCAGAAGAGATGGCGCGGATGATTGATGACAAAGAGCCCAAAAACTGGGCCACACTGGAGCAGCTCGACCAGCGTTACGGCATCGCTTCATGAGTTATCGGCTGCTCATCGCGAACGAGGTGCTGGAGTTCCTCGACGGACTTCGCCAGCGTGAGCGCCTACTGCTTCGAGCTCGGTTCGTTCAGATCGCGGACTTCCCTGAGAACTTCTCGGACTTTCAGGAACGAGACTCCACCGGTCGTTCCCTTGATGTGAATCTGTGTGGCAAGCATGCCATCACCTACTGGACTGATTTCGCGGATCGTGATGTGAAGATATTGCGCCTCAGACACGCCGACCGTTAAGACCACTTCGGTTTTAACTTCAGACTATGTGCCACGCTCCTTTACCTTTGGAATGACCGCCGAATGAGATTGTTTCGCACACCAAACAAAAGCCGTCGTGCATGGTGGCTTATCACTCTCACGATTCTTGCCGCTCCATGGGTCGTGGCCGGTCATTTTGTCATTCGACTCATGCGTGGGGATTACCCTTGGAACGCCGATGCCATTGGTATCCCTGTCTTCCTGTATGGGATGTTCGTTTTCCCAATCACGCTCTTCTTTCTTGTTCGAGGGCTGCGACACTACCGGGCAGACGTTTTTCTATTCACGTGGGGAAGCGGTCACTTCCTGCACATTCTCCTCTGGACGCTTTTGGCAGTATGTCCCGTTGCTCTCGGCAGCATCGGCATGCTCATCGACAGCTTCGAAGGGCGACACTATTGGGTTACAGCGTTCTTTCTGCTGCACTGCTACTGTCTTCTCATTCTTCGTGCTTCCATCGTTACCCATGCTTCATCGAGTACCGACGTCTGACAGCCCCCCTGCGAGAAATCGAATACCAGCCACACTGAGCCTTTCGCAAATCCGTACTGGCATGGAGGCAAATGGAAAACCTCCGCCACCTCTGCTCCTCTGCCTCTTTGCGGCAAAAACGAGCGTCCCTGACCTTCACGAGTTTCGCGGAATGACGCTCCTCACTCCCCGCCTTCCGGCAGCACATCGACGGCGACTTGGAGGCGTTGTTCGCCGGCGCCGATGGTGACGCCGCGGAGGGGGCTGACGTCGCTGAAGTCGCGGCCCCAGGCGACGGTGATGTGGCGTTCGCCGGGGAGGATGTTGTTGGTGGGATCGGCGTCCATCCAGCCGATGCCATCGCCGCAATAGACGCTGACCCAGGCGTGGGAGGCATCGGCTCCAACGAGTTTCACCTGACCGGGCGGCGGCATGGTCTCAAGGTAGCCGCTGACGTAGCGGGCGGGCAGTCCGATGGACCGCAAACAAGCGATCATGACCTGCGCAAAGTCCTGGCAGACGCCGCGACGCTTGGCGAGCACCTGCGCCACGGGCGTGGTGTGATCGGTGGCGGCGGGATCGAAGACGAAATCCTCATGGATGCGGCGGTTCAAATCGCACACGGCCTCCAAAATGGGGCGTTTGGCGGGAAAAGAAGGTCGCGCGTAATCGGCGAAGGCGGGGCCGACGGGGATCAAGGCGGAGGGAAAGGCGAGCTCACCGGCGAGGAGCAGCGGGCGGGCTCCATCGCCCCGGCAGCCATCGCGAATTTTTTCCCAGGGCACGGTGGTGGAGGGATCGGGAGGCTCGATGCGGTTCACCTCGATAAGGCTGCGGGAGATGACCTCGAGCTTCTGATGAGAACCGGCGATCTCAAAATACACCGTGGCATTGCCGAAGTAGTCCGCCCGCTTGGCCCGCTCCACCGGCTCCGGGCGGATGTGCAGCTCGTGCCATGGGCATTCCTGCTGCGGCAGGGCACGCGGCTCCAGCCGGGCGGTGTAATGGCCCACCGTCACCGGGCTTTCGTAGGTGTAGGTGGTGCGGTGGATGATGTTGTAGCGCATCGTGATGTTCGCGGTTTTCCGTTCACCGTTCCCGGCAGCGATCATTGCCTGCCGCGAACGGTCGCGTGGCTGAAATAATGCTCGGTGATGACATCGGAGAGGGTTTCGATGCCTTTGGCCAGTTTTTGGCAGAAGTGGGGTGTGACCTCAAAAACGAGGTCGCCCGCGGTGGCGAGCTTTTCGAGGTTCAAAGCCAGCAAATCGGACAGGAGGGAGTCCGTCTGCTCTCGCTCGCGGTTGCCGGTGTCCTGCGTGGCGTCGTGGGGGAGCTTGGCCACGAGGCGGTCGAGGGAATGAAGCTGAAAGCTGACGCTGCGCGGGTTTCCAGGCTCCAGGAGGAGCAAATCGAGCGTCTGGATGAGCATGGGCCGGGCGAAGTGCAGTCGGCGATAGGTCATCGTGCTGTCGCCGATCTCCAGCAGCGGACCGAGCACGATCTCATCGGTGCGTGCATGCGTGGTGCCCACGTCGAGGAGGCTGAGCATCACATCCGCCCGCTCGATGCGGCGGCCGATTTCGAGGAAGCGCCAGCCGTGACCACGAGTCATGTTTTCCTGCTCCATGCCGCTGAAGGCGGCGAGATCGAGCACGAGCGTGTCGAGGGATTCGATGGCGCGGGTGACGGAAAAGCCGCTGGCGGGCATGCGGGCATCCCGCTCGATGCGGTTGAAGAGCCGCCAGGTATCATCGGAGAGGCGGTCACGGGCGGCGGCGGCATTGTAGCGCACGCGGCTCATGAGATCGGGCACGCTGCCATCCCGCTTGGGATCTTGAAGAAGGGCGGAGAGCTGCTCGCGGAGATCACGGGCACCGGCAGGCATGAGGCCGAGCTTCGTCATGAGCACGATGCAGGCAGCGACCTCGCGATTGCTCTCGGTGGAGCCTTCCCCAGAGAAGCGATGCAAGGTCGTGCGCAGCACGCGAACGGTCTGCTCCAGGCGCTCGGCATAGCGGCCGAGCCAGTACAAATGATCTGCCACACGGCTGGGCACGCCACCGGGTGGCCGTGCCGGGCGGATGACGATGGGCGCGGGATGCAGGCGCAGGTTTTCGCTCGGCGCATCACCGAGTACCCAGGTGTCCTTGCTGATGCCACCACTGCGCATGGTGACGAGCCAGCGGTGCGGCTCGGGGCTCACGCGGGTGAGACCACCGGGCATCGTTTCAAAGGCCTCTCCTTTGGCGATGGTGTAGGCACGCCAGACGAGGGAACGCGGCTCCATCTTGCCCTGCACGAGCGTGGGTGTTGTCGAGAGCGGCAGGATCTCCTGGGCGATGTAATCATGCGGCGAGGCTCGGATGGTATCGAGGAGCCGTGCTTTTTGCTCCTTGTCCAAATCACGGACGAAGACCGGATCGCGAGCACCGCGGACGAAGGCAGGCTTGATCACCCAGCGGTCGGGATCGCTCATGACGAGATCGAGCTCGCGTTTTTGACCGCACCACCACGTCGGCACGCAGGCCATTTTTAATTCTTCACCCAGCAGCTTGCGGCACAGGCCGGGCAGGAAGGGATGCATGGCGGGCGTCTCCACCACGCCACAGCCGAGGCCGTTCGCGAGAGCCACGCTGCCGCTGCGCCAGGCCTCGAGCAGGCCGGCGGTGCCGAGCATGGAATCCGAGTTCAGTTCGAGTGGATCGACATAGACATCATCAATGTGCCGCAGCACCGCATCCACACGCCGCAGGCCTTCCAGCGTCTTCAGGAAGACACGCCGGTCACGCACGGTGAGATCGGCCCCTTCCACAAGCGGGAAGCCGAGGTAACGAGCCTGGAAGGCATGTTCAAAGTAGGTCTCATTGTAAGGCCCCGGCGTGAGCATGAGGCTGCCGGCCGTGCCGCGACGGTTTGGCTGGAGACTGCGCAGCAGATCCCGCTTCAGGTCATACCAGGACTTCAGCCGCCGCACTTTCGAGGCATTGAATTCCTCCGCAAAGACGCTCGCCAGGATGATGCGATTTTCCAGCGTGTAGCCCGCGCCGCTGGGAGCCTGCACGCGGTCCGCCAGCGCCATCCATTGACCTTTGGGGCCACGCACCAGATCACAGCCGAAGCGGGTGGCAAATCGCCCGCCCGTTGGCAGCACGCCCACCACGGGGCGCAGGAAGCCGGGATTCGCATGCACGAGCGTGGATGGCAGCCAGCCCTCGCGGAGCAGCCGCTGCGGACCGTAAATGTCCGCGAGGATCACATTCATGAGCCGTGCCCGTTGATCGAGGCCCTCGGAGACCTTGGTCCAATCCTCCGCACTGACGATGAAGGGCAGCAGATCGAGCATCCACGGTCGGCTGGTGCCCAAGGCATCGTCGTAGATGTTGTAGGTCACCCCGTGGTCACGCAGCAGACGCTGCACCGCCTCCGTGCGTGAGGCGAAGTCCTGCGGTCCACATTGTGCGAGGAAACTCCCAAACGTCTTCCAATGCGGCCGGAGCTGGCCGCGTTCATCCATCATTTCGTCAAAAGCGCCGCTATCCGGCCGGTAGCCGGGCAGAAGGCGTTCGAGAGGGGAGGTTGGAGCTTGGGTGGTGAGCAAGGGGAGTACCTTCATAGCAGCTTTGGAGCCGATGTGGAGGGCGATTTAAACCGCCCGCAGGCTTCAAAAAGGGTGTGAGCTGAACTTTTTGGACGAAGCTCCGTCTGAGCCACCCGCCATGCGCCTTTTGACCTGCGTTTTCCTCCTGCTGTTTGCCACGGCGAGGGCGGAGCAATGCCTCGTCCTTGGGGATAGCCTCTCCAAGGAGTATGAGGTGGAGTTTAAAGGCCTTTTTCCCAACAATGCCGCCGCCTGGCAGGCCCGAAACTGGATCGAGATCCTTCACCAGCATCGCACGGACTGGTTCGATACAGGTGTTTTTGATTTATGGAGGGACATCCGAGCCACCGGCCATGCCCACAACTGGGCCGTGCCAGGGGCGACGACGGGCGAGCTGAAAAGCCAGCTCACGAATTTTGTGAATCAGCTCTGGTGGGTGAACTCGCTCAAAAACCACATCCGCTTCGATGTGGAGCGTGTCGTCATCTTTGCCGGAGGCAACGATGCCGATAGCTACTACGCGAACCTCTACAACGGCCTCGTCGGCCCCGAGGTCACGAATACGACGCTGAGCAATCTACAATGGCTGGTGGGCTGGGTGAAGGCGTTGAAGCCCTCCATGCCCATCGTGCTCGTCAGCGTGCCGCATGTCGGCTGCACACCAAAAGTGCAGCAGGGCTATCCCACGCATCCCGTTTACACCGCCCGCGTCACCGCCGCCATGGACTCACTGAATGCCAGCCTCGCCGCCTGGGCGACGACGCAAGGCATCGGCTTCGTGCCGGGCGTGTATGCGATGACGAAAGCGCTCATCACCGATCCGTTTCGCCTCAACGGCATCGACTTTTACCGCGTGGCGGATGCCGATGCACGTCCACGCTATGTCTTCAGCGGCGATGGCTTCCACCCCAGCACCTGTGCGCATGCGAAGATCGCCCAAATGGTCGTGCAGACCTTCAACAGCACCTTCCCTGCCACGCCGATCCTGCCGCTGGACGATGATTACCTCACCACGACCGTCCTCGGCCTCGATCCGAATCTGCCCTTCACCGAATGGATGACCTCCCAAGGCCTCAGCGGCCCCTTCACCGGCGATTCCGATGGCGATGGCGTGCCGAACCTCATCGAGTTCGCCCTCGACCAGCCCGTCATGCCGCTGCCCGTGATGCAAAACGGCGCTTTGAGCCTCAGCTACCGTCCTCGCACGGAATTCACCGAATGGGGCACGCTGAAGGTCCAATCCTCCACCAACCTCCTCGACTGGACTGACGTGCCCGAAAACCAGATCACGACGAATCCCGATGGCACACGCACCGTGAATGCCGCCATGGCGGAGAAGGCATTTTTGAGGTTTCAGGCGCTGCCGTGATCAACGATACACTTCTCGGCGGTGACCCATCGCGAGCAGGTAGATCTCATTCTTGTTCGTATCGAACTCGTAAATCATCCGGTAGTCGCCCACACGGAGCTTGAACTCCTCACGCCCCTGCAATCGCAGGTGCGGATAGCTTTCCAGACGGCTGCCGAGATCACGAATGCGCCCCTCGATTCGTTGACGGAGAGCCAATGACAAAGCTAGGAAGACCCGGTCGAACTCCTTGGAATAGACCTCGGTCGCCTGGCGCATGATGGTTCAAGCATTGGCTGGGCGGAGAACACGAGAGCGTCCTTCCTCCAAGTCCTTTTTACCGCGATCAATCGCGGCTGCGAAGTCGAGAGAAAGCTCTTCCTGATCGTCAAGATAGTCTGCCAGCCAATCCTGCAGCTCCCTCGCTTCTTCGCGTGGGAGCTGGCGGATGTCTCGTTCAATGGCTTCCAAGACCGGCATGGCAGGAGTCTAACGGACGGTGATAGATTCGCCAATCACAAGTTTGCGATGCGGCGGCAGACTTCTTCGACGTTCGAGCGGCTGTTGAAGGCGCTGATGCGGAAATAGCCTTCACCGGCGCTGCCGAAGCCGCTGCCGGGGGTGATCACGACGTTCGCCTCGTTGAGCATCTTGTCGAACATCTGCCAGCTCGTGAGGCCGCCCGGGCAACCGACCCAGACGTAGGGGGCATTCACGCCGCCAAATACCTTCAACCCGGCCTTCTTGCAGGCCTCGACGAGCAGCGCGGCATTGCCCATGTAGTGCTCGATGAGCGCTTTGACCTGCGCCTTGCCTTCGGGGCTGTAAATGGCCTCGGCACCGCGTTGAACGATGTAGCTGGTGCCGTTGAACTTCGTGCTGTGACGACGGCTCCAGAGCGGATGGATGGCCTGTTTGCCACCGGCCTTCGTTTTGCCCATCAAACCCTTCGGAATGACGACGATGCCGCAGCGCACGCCGGTGAAGCCGCCATTCTTTGAGAAGCTGCGAAACTCGATCGCGCAGTCGCGAGCGCCTTCGATCTCATAAATGGAGCGCGGCAGTTCCGGATCGCGGATGAAGGCCTCGTAAGCGGCGTCGTAGAGGAGCGTGGTGCCGTTCGCGAGGGCGTATTTCACCCAGGCTTCGAGCTGGGCCCGCGTGGCGACGGCCCCGGTGGGATTGTTCGGGTAGCAGAGGTAGGCCAGATCGACCGGCTCGGAGGGAATGCCAGCCACGAAACCATTCTCAGGCGTGCATTTAAGGTAGTGCAGGCCGGCGTAAGCGCCGCTGTCATCGGCATCGCCCGTATTGCCGGCCATGACGTTCGTATCGACATAAACAGGATACACCGGGTCGGTGATCGCGATCTTGTTTCCCGCGCCGAAGATGTCGAGGATGTTGCCGGTGTCGCACTTGCTGCCGTCGGAGATGAAGATCTCATCGGCCTCGATGTTCAGCCCGCGTGACTTGAAGTCGTTCTCAGCGATGGCGTTGCGGAGGAAGTCGTAACCCTGCTCCGGGCCGTAACCACGGAAGCTGGAGCGATCGCCCATCTCATCGACGGCCTTGTGCATCGCGGTTCGCACGGCCTCGGGCAGCGCCTCGGTCACATCGCCGATGCCGCAGCGGATCAGGCGCTTCGCGGCGTCGGCGTTCGCCTCCGTGAAGGCTTTCACGCGGCGGGCGATTTCAGGGAAGAGGTAACCGGCTTTGAGCTTGTTGTAGTTTTCGTTGATGTAGGCCATGGCGGGGAAAAGGGCCGCCATGGTGGCGAGTCGGCGCGGGGATGCAAGGCGGGGGTTGGATGCAGAGGCATCACCTGTTTGGTCATTCCTGGCTACTCGTGCACATAGACCCAGTCTGAAATCCGTTCGAGCCAGCCGCCGTAGCCGGTTTTGGGGTAATTCTGGCGCGGGAAATACATGAACGTGTCGAAATTAATGCCTCCACTCGGAGTTAAGACAATAAGCACCCAAGGATTGCCGTCGTAGTGAGCAGCCTCCTGGCCGACGTGATACTCGTAATGTGGATATGCAGCCATGCCGGTGGTGGGAATGCTTGGTAAAAACTCTGGCACGAGGACAGGCAAGCTGGGAGGTGGAGCGCCGTGCCGTGAATCGTAAGCATGAACGGCCCGCACGAGCGGGGTGCTGCGTTCGGCGAGACTGTGAAAAGCAGTCATGCGGACAACTCTACCCAACCGAAAACCGGCGAGAGTAGCAACTGCGAGAACGGCTGCCGCAATGAGGGTGCGAACACCAAATGAGCGAAAACGGCGAACGAATAGAAGAAAGGGCGCAATAACCAAAGCAGACAACGCCACCATGAATGGCAAGATGATGAACATTTCTAACCAAAGAAATGCCGAGGAACCAAACGAAGCAACGGCGAGATACTGGAGCAGCGGGGATAAGACGAGCGGCAGAGAACATGCGGCGATGAGCCGGATAAGCGGTGGAGATAGGAAAGCCTTGGCGTCAGTCATTGAGATAACTCACGATAAATGCCGGACAGGTGCTTTATCGACCAAAACCTTGTTCCGCCAGCCGCATACATTCGGCAAGATCAGCGTCTAACCGGATTCATTCCTTACCGCGATGACCTCCTTCAGTTTTACGGCTGCGGCTTGTTCGAGGGGGCGGGGCCGGGCTCGGGTTCGAAGTCGAGGACCTCTTGGTGGGTGCGGAGGGCTTTGCGGGCCTGACTGAAGAGGGAGGTGAGGTCCTCGGGGTTCTGCTGCTTTTTCTCGTCGAGATAGTCCTGGAGCTTTTTGATCTGCGCATCGGCATCGAGGCTCACATTGCCCATGGCCTTCTGCGCCTTGGAGTACACCTGAGTGAAGACGCCCTGCGCCTGCTCGAAGGCCTGGCGGGCTCCTTCGCTGCGCTCGTATTCCTTTTCCGCCTCGCGGAATTCCTTGCTGAAGAGGCGCTTGAAGAAATTGCCCTTGGGTTTCGCG
This sequence comes from Akkermansia muciniphila, assembly GCA_943373155.1. Classification (GTDB taxonomy): domain Bacteria; phylum Verrucomicrobiota; class Verrucomicrobiia; order Verrucomicrobiales; family Verrucomicrobiaceae; genus Prosthecobacter. Next base: position 54,872 of record CALSBJ010000015.1, read on the forward strand.
GTCACCTTGGCGGCCTGGGCTTCAAAGTAGTCTTGCAGCTCTTTGAACTCCTGCATGGGCTTCTGATACTGCTTTTTGAGGTAGCCGAGGCCGGTGGTGATGATCGTGAGGCGTTCCACCTCCGCCTTGGCGAGCGTTTGGCCGGCCTTCACCTTGTCTTCGAGGCTGTTGAGGTAGCCGAGCGTGGCCTTGTTGCCCTCGAAGATGTTGTCGAACTCCTTCGCGGCGGCGGCGAGGCGCTGGCGCTCGCCCTGGCGCATGGCGGCCACGGCCTTCTCGTGCTCCGCGTTGATCGTGTCGATGGCCTGCTGATGCTTGGCGGCCTGGTTTTCCAGCGTGCGCTGGAGCTGCTCATCGCGTTGTTTGAGCGCTTCGGCATGCTCGCCTTCGAGGCGGGAGAGTTGGGCACGCAGGGCATCATTATCCGTGCGGGTTTGGAAGAGGAACCAGCCCAGTACTCCGGAGCCGAGCAGGGCGATAACAAGCAGCGTGACGAGGTTTTTGATCGCAGTCATGACAAACCATCCTTCCAGCGCAGGAAGCATGCAAGACGAAAGCAGAAATCGCTCACGAAAGCACCAAGGTGGCGATTACCGCCAGGGTTGCTCCCTTCTGCTGAATGTGTCCGCCCTGTCAATGGGGCTGGAATACCTCCCTACCCATCCAGCTAGGCATCAATAGACATCTCTGATTTCACGAGTTTTGACCCCAAGGGTGCGCTGGATGATGCCGAGAAAGTCCGCCGCGACCTGAGCGGTTCGATCGGGATAGTTCTTCCCGCAGTCCACAACGACCGCAAAGCGATACGTCACACCACCGAAACCCTCCTTCTCTTCGCCTGTCCAAGGGTCACGATAGGTCATCAAGAGGTTTTCGAATTCGTTCGGCTTATGGCACTTCATGCACATGACAGGCAGGCGTGCACTATAGAAAGGATCCGAATCATCTGGTTTGAGTTCGGCGATCTCTTCCCCGCAAGCACAGCGGATGGCGTGAAAAGGTTCGATCACTTCCGAAGTGTGATAAGCCGTTTCTGCGACGAGGTGGAAATCAATGTCGTAATAGACTTCGTCCGATTCTGGTAGGACGGTCAACGGATACTTCAACCCGCTTCGAGCAAGGTCGGAGTTGGTCCACCGAAGCAACACATCCGAATCACCATGGGTGACAAGGAATGCCAGCAGATCGTCCAGTGATCCTTGGCCCTTTTCGCGCCTGCGCCCTGTCGTCCAGGTAAAGCTCTCGCCTCCATTCTTCATCCCGTGAGCATCAGGAGCAAAACGGACGGCCTTCGGATCGCATAGAAATGCTTTGGACCGCAGCGCAACAATCAAATCCAGCACTTTCTGCGGACTCGGACGCAGGCTCGAAGCCTGCGGTATGATGTAAAATTTCGATTCAACTCCCATGGTCGGCGGATTGGGTTTTATTGACCGAAGTTTGGACCGGAAAACATGGGGTTAACAACAAGGCTTTCAGGAATCTGCATGGCCGCTTACTTCCCGCCCGCCATGACCTTCACTTCGTCGATGAGGCCGGTGCCGCCGTAGAGGTTGACGAGGACGCCTTTTTTGTCGCCGGCGGTGCCGGGGTGCTTCAGCTCGGCCATGTCCTTGCCGTTGACGCGGACGAGGAGTTTTTCGTCGCGGCTCTCGATGCTCACGCGCCACCATTCGCCGGGTTTGATCTCGGTTTTGGCGCTTTGGAGGACTTTGAGCTTGTTGGCATCGGCGGAGGCATCGGGCTCGACGACGCGGACGAAGCCGTTGGCGTAGATGAGGGTGGCGACCTTCCAGTTTTTGGCGCCTTCCTCGCCTTCAGTCATGAAACGCACGCCCATCCAGGTGCTGCTCACGGGCTTCATCAGGAGCTGGATGCTCGCATCCGTGGTGCCGGCCTCGAACTGGCGGAAAATGAAGCCTTGTTTGCCGACGCCGGTTTCGATCAAGGCGGCTCCGTCCTGCAGCGTGACCTTCCCGGCGAACTCGCCCTGCGGGATGCGCCAGCTTTTGTCGATCTCGGCGGCGCTGAAGTCATCGGTGACGAGCACGGAACCTTCGCGGAGGAGCTTGGGGCGCATTTCCTTGGGCGTTTTATCGGCGGCGATGACGGAAAAGTGTAGGCTGAGGAGAAGAATGGACAGCGGAACGGCTTTCATGGCAGGCTGCCAACGCTCGCCACGCCTCCCGCTTCTCATGGAAAACGCCCGCCCTACCGCCGTCCGCCATCAAATCCTCGCCACGGCGACGGTGGTGGCCTTCCTGATGTATCTGGACCGCATCTGCCTGGCGCAGATCCTCACATCGGACTCGTTTGAGGCGGAGTTTACCTTCAGCAAGAAGGAGACGGACTGGATCACGGGGGCGTTCTTTTGGGCTTACGCCCTCTTCCAAGTGCCGGCGGGCTGGCTGAGTGATCGCTTCGGGGCGCGGGCCTTGATCACGGTGTACATCGCGGCGTGGTCGCTCTTCACCGCAGCGACGGGCTTTGCGACGGGTTTTTGGACCTTGTTTGCCGCTCGCCTGCTCTGCGGTCTGGCGGAGGCGGGCTACTACCCGGCCAGCAGCAGTCTGGTGACACGATGGACGCACATCGAAAGCCGTGGCGTGGCGAGCAGCCTGATCACGCTGGGAGGTCGGGCGGGCCTGTTTTTGGCACCGATCCTGACGGTGAAGGTGATCGTGGGCCTGGGTGACTGGCGCTGGGCGGGCTGGGTGTATGGTGCGGCGGGGATCGGCGTGGCGCTCTTCTTTTGGCGGGTCTTCCGCGATCACCCACGGCTGCATCCGAGCTGCAACGAGGCCGAGATCGCCATCCTGGCGGAGGGTCGCGGGGACTTTCAACCGAGTCGGGAACCTGCGCGGCGTTTCCCGCTGCGGGCGGCGTGTCGCAGTCGCAGTCTGTGGATGGCGAACGCGGTGCAATTCTTCACGAACATCGGCTGGGCTTTCACGGCGCTGACGTTTCCGCGTTACCTGAAGGACGTGAAGCACTTCGACGATGTGACGAACGGCTGGATCACCAGCGGGGCGCTCTTCATCGGCATCGGCGGGATCATGGTGGGCGGCTGGGGAACGGATTACCTCACGCGGCATCACGGCCGCCGGCTGGGCCGCATGCTGCCGATGTCGGTGACGAAATTCATCGCGGCGGGTCTTTACCTCGTGGCACTGTGGATGGACACGCCGTGGACGATCCTGCTGGCCTTTGGCATGGTGGCATTTTTTGGCGATTTCGGCCTGCCGGCGATGTGGACGACGATGCAGGACATCAGCGGCAAGTATCAGGCGCAGCTTTTCGGCTGGGGAAACATGTGGGGAAATTTTGGCGCGGCCATCATGCCGATGCTCTTCACCGCGGTGCTGGATCGCTTCGATACGAATCACGACTACCACGAAGGCGTGTGGCTTTGTGCAGGGGCCTTTGTGCTCGCGGGGGTCTTTGCGCTTTTCGTGAACGCGGAGAAGCCGGTGACCGACGAGTGAACCTCCGATCAGGCGTTTTTCGGCAGGGTGAAGGAGCCTGTCGGCACCTCGAAGGTGCCAGTGGGTACTTCGGAGTGGCGAGCTTTGCGTTTCCCTCCGATGAAGGCGGGCCGGAAGGGCAATTTGCCCCTGGCTTTGAGGGCTTCGATTTCCTCTTCGCTAGCCCCATGGGCGCGAAGGCGGCTAGCTTCGTAAATTCGATCTTTTTGAATCTCTAGCATGTCTCTGAGGTTTGCGGCGATCAGACGCTCTGCGAAGGGAGCGTGTTCAAAACTGGCCGGTGTGCAGCAGCACCAAGGTACAAGCTTCTTCGCACGCGATTCCTGCGGAGGTCAAGGCGGTCTGTAGAGGTGCATTTTCCGTGCCGGGATTGAAAAGCACGCGACGGGGTTTTAGCGCGATGAGTTTCTCCTTCAACATCAACGAAATGGCTGGGCCGACGTAAAGCGTGACGGTATCCACCGGGCCGGTAATGGCGCTCAAATCGGCCACCACGGGCACGCCTTCAATCTCGGCGAGCTTTGGATTTACGGGAACGACCTCGTGGCCGTGCTCACGGAGCAGCAACTGGGCTTTGTGGCTGTAGCGTTCGGGATTGTCACTGGCGCCGATGATCACGACGCGTTCGGTTTTGGGCTGGCTCATGGATTGGATTCGTCCTCGTCGAGGTGGAAAAGGTGCAACGCCCGGTGGGCCGCAGGTGCCAGCACAATGCCGATCACCGAGATGAACACCAGCCCGCTGAACAGGGCGTAAAAGGAAGCAAACAACTTGGCTGCATCCGAATCTAGCTCGCTCACCGGCCCCATGCCGCCGAGAATCATGGAGGCATTCAGCAGGCTGTCGATCCAGTCAAAGCCAGCGATAAAGTGGTAACCCACCATACCGATCGCTAGTGCTACGCCGATGACCACGAAGGCCAAGCCGAAGTACTTCGCCGCCCGCCGGAGAAAGACGTGGCGCGGGGCGAGAGGCTCGGTGCGGGATTCAAACATGGGGCCAACATCCGGGCACGTAGATGAATTGCAACCGGGGGGGCATGGAGCCCGGGGTGGTCGGGAATGGCGTTTGAGTCCCCGTCGCTTGTCATGAGGTGCAAGAACCGCCTTCACCATCTAGTTTGACCTCTCTCAACCCCATGAAACCCATCGCCGTTCTGTTTTGCCTCGTTACCGCTGCCTCCGCTGCGGAACTCAAGTTCAAGAAATTCACCCTGACGGAGGAGTTTGTGGCCGAAGGCGCTCACTTCGCCGATTTCGATCACGATGGCGACAACGACATCTGCTCCGGCCGCTTCATTTGGAAGGGTCCGGACTTCACGGAACGCGTGAGCTTTGCGCCGAAGTTCGAAAAGGAGCCCTACGACCCCGCCAAGGGCTACAGCGACTTCTTCCTGACCTACACCTACGACTTCAATGGCGACGGTTGGAGCGACATCATGGCCTACTCGTGGCCCGGGAAGGAAACGTGGGTGTTTGAGAATCCGCAGAACAAAAAGGAGGAGTGGACCCGCCACACCATCTTCGACATCACCGACGGCGAGTCCCCCGACTTCCGCGATGTGAATGGCGACGGCAAACCGGAGATCCTCGCGCACTCCAGCAGCGGTAAGCAGCCCTCCACCGACGGCCAGCTCGGCTATGCGGAGATCGATTGGGCGAATCCGCTCGGCAAAGCCCGCTTCCGTCCCATCACGCCGAAGTCGCCGGAGAATGACAAGAAGTACTTCCGTTACACGCACGGCTACGGCGCGGGCGATGTGAACGGCGACGGCCGCACCGACATCCTCGACAAGGAAGGCTGGCGTGAACAACCCGCTGACACGAAGGCGGACAGCGACTGGAAATTTCACCCGCAGCTCTTCACCGTCGAAGGCGGCCGCGGCGGCTCCTTCCTGCTCGTTTACGACGTGAACGGCGACAAGCGCAATGACGTGATCACTGGCTACGATGCCCACGGCTACGGCTTTGGTTGGTTCGAGCAAAACGCGGACGGTAGCTTCAAGCAGCACACGCTGATGAACAAAACGGTCGAGGAGAGCCCGGTCGGCGTGAAGTTCAGCCAGCTCCACGCCATGCAGCTCGCCGACATGAATGGCGACGGCGTCATGGATGTGGTCACCGGCAAGCGTCGCTGGGCCCACGGCCCGCTGAAGGACGACGAGCCGAACGCTGCCCCCGTGCTCTACTGGTTCGAAATCCAGCGCGATGGCCAAGGCGGCGCGAAATTCATCCCCCACCTCATCGACGACAACAGCGGCGTCGGCACCCAAGTGACCCCCGGCGACGTGAACAAGGACGGCAAGATGGACGTCGTCATCGGCAACAAGAAGGGCGTGTTCGTCTTCTTGCAGGAGTAAGAAGCCTCACTCACGGCGCTGCGCCCACTTCTTGCCACGCGAGAGTGCCCGCAGTGTCTCGGTGAGGCGTTTGGCGATCGTTTCCGGCTGTTTGGCCGTGCTGATCCACACTTGATATTGTCGCTGATAAGTTGGCCGCAGCGTTTCAAAGAACGCGGCGGCCTTTTGATTCTTTTTCAGGCCCTTGGCCAGCGCTTCGGGCATCGGCCATTCCGAGCGTGATTTCGGCGACGGCGGTTTGGCGGTCGCATCGGCATCCAAAGCCACCGCGGCATGCAAAAGCCGTCGAAGCGCCTGCGCATCAAGTTTCTCCAGCGAGGTCAGGCGAATCGAGAGGATGCTCGTGTTCGATTCACCATTGGTGAAGAGCTTCGTCATGTCCTGCAGCTCCGTGCCGCGAAAGAAGGTGATGCCGAGATGCTTTTTGCAGGCGCTGAGCCCGCATACAAGCTTTCGCCCGCTGAAACAGAGCATGTGCCATTTGATGGCCTCCGTGAGATCTGGCTCCCAGCGTTGAATCCAGCTCCTCACCTGCCTCGCCATCGCCTGCGAGGCCTCGGGCGCGAGATCGAGCCAGGTTTCGGGATCACGAGTGGGGGTTCGAGAGCAGTCCATGACGAGATTGATTTGGCATACTTGATGGTCGCAGAACGACTTCCTTTCTCTTTGCCGCAGAATTTTTTAAAATGGATTCGCGATCATGATCATGATGAAGGTGCTCACGGCCATTCTATCGGAGGTATCACCCTGCGTCTTCCATCCTCCGAGCTAGGGTTTGAAGCTCTCCTCGCTGTTCAGGAAGAGGGGGTGGGAAAGAGAAAAACTTTATGTCAATAGCAGCCCTGAGACCAAAAAGTGCAGAAAAATGAAAATTATGCTTTTCAGAGGTTACAGTCCCTGCTAATTTTTGATCCTAACGGCGCACGTAATTCTTGCTTCGGGCATCACGCTCGAAGTTTGAGCCATGCGAGTGTCCGACCTCAACCAACCAAACCAACCAAACTGATCAGACATATGAAATTGAACGCATTGCTGAAGACACTGGGTTTCTTGGCTCTGGCCGCCACTCCCGTTGTGGCCGGAACAGCCCCCGCACCTAAAAACCCCGCCCCTGTGCAGCCCGCCGTCAACGATGACCTCGGCCTGAACATCGGCTTGGGCTACCACACCAACTACATCTGGCGTGGCCTGAACATCGGCCAGCATTGGGTGGACGCCTCCCTTGGTGGTGCCATCCCTCTTGTCGAAGGCACTCGCCTCGCTTGGGACGTGAACTACGGTTCCCTCGCTGGCGATCAAGACCATTTCGCTCCTAGCGGTGCAAACAACTTCTCCTACCAGCGCCTTCAGTTGGGTGCAGCCTTCCAAAAGGATATTGGTCCTGTGACTGCTAGCCTTGGCTATCGTTACTATCGTAACATGGGCGGTCTTGCCAACCCTACTGGAGCCATCGGTGCCGCTGGCATCGGCATGCAGGACGGTCAGGAAGTCAGCCTTGGTCTTGCCACGGCTCTCGGCCCGATCAACCTCGCCACCTCTGGCAGCTATGATTACGTCAACGATAGCTGGTATGTTGATCTCGACCTCAACACCAACATCGCGATCACCGATTCCATCAGCATCGTTCCCTTCTTCAACGTGGGTTACGGTCACAACCTCAACTGGCAGCACAACGGTGTGAATTTTGCTGGTCTCCTTAACGGTGCCCAGCGTGATGACATCACCGGTTTCACCGCCATCACCACCGGTCTGCGCTTCCCGATCAAGCTTAACAGCCGTGCCACCCTCACCCCCTACATCGCTGGCAATCTGCCCCTCGGTGCTACGGAGAACATCGCTGGTTCTGCCCGCGCTGCCGGCCTTCCTGACACGCCCTTCAAGAGCGTGCTCTTCGGTGGCGTGACCCTGAACGTCCGCTTCTAATATCGCCTAGCGCGATCCCAACCTTTTTGGTTGAACCTCCCGACGAAAGTCGGGAGGTTTTTTTTGCCTATGAAGTCCATCACAAACCCGATGCGAGCGCACTCTTCCGAAGAGGTGGACTTGTTTGGGAAGACTCCAGAATCTGTCGTGGATGCAGAACTCGTGCAGGGTAGCGTGGCGAGGGTTCAGCTGGAAGGTTCGGCGGTCATGCAATTGGACTACCTCGTGCCTGAGGAGATGGCACGTCGGTTGATTGTTGGGTCACGGGTGATGGTGCCGCTGCAGTCCCAAAGGGTGCCGGCGGTGGTGATTGAGCTGCTCGCGGACTCGCCCTACCGATCAAAGCTCAAGCCGTTGGCTTCCATTGTGGGTTCACGGCCGATGTTCACGCCCGGGCTGATGCGTCTGGCTCGCTGGATGGCGGAGTACTACATGGTCGCTCCGCATCAGGTGCTGCGGACGATGCTGCCACAGGTAGTGCGGGACAGGCCGGAGACCTTCATCATGGACAGCCGCCTGCATTTGAAGGCGATGCCGCCGCTGGAGACCTTGGAAAAGATGCGCAAAGCTGCTCCGATGCAGGTCCGCCTGTTGGAAATGATCCAGGCGGCGGGTGGCGAAGCGGCTTTGAGCACACTCCGGCGGGAACTGCCACGAGCCGCCGCCATATTAAAACCGCTCCTGAAGGCCGAGTGGCTCACCCGCAGCGAGGCTCGTGCAGAGCGTGATCCCTTCCAAGACGAAGAATTCATGCCGTCCACGCCGTTGGAACTCACTGCGGAGCAACGCGAGGCCGCAGACGCTGTCTTCAAAGCTCTCGAAAAGCCTGCGGACGCCCGCCCCATTCTGCTGCATGGCGTGACGGGAAGCGGCAAAACAGAGGTGTACCTCCAAACCATCGCCCGGGTCATTGAAAACGGCTTCACTGCCTTGGTTCTCGTGCCGGAGATCAGCCTCACCCCGCAGACCATTGAGCGCTTCAAAGCTCGCTTTTCGGATCGGAAGGAGAGGATCGCCGTCTTGCACAGTCATTTGAGCGATGGAGAACGCCACGACGAATGGTTCAAAGTTCAGGAAGGCCGTGCGGACATCGTGATCGGAGCCCGTAGCGCCATTTTCGCCCCGCTGGAGAAGCTGGGGATCATCATCGTCGATGAGGAGCATGAGCCGTCCTACAAGCAGGACGAGACGCCGCGCTACCACGCCCGCGATCTCGCTGTTGTGCGGGCGAAAATCGAGAAATGCCTCGTCCTGCTCGGTAGCGCCACGCCGAGCCTAGAATCCTTCGAAAACGCTTCCCGTGGCAAATACGAGCTGCTGCGCCTCACCCGGCGCACCGATGGCAAAAAGCTCCCGTACATTCGCATCGTGGATATGCGGCTCGAACGACGCAAGGGCACCGCCGTGGCTCCGCAGCATGCGGGCATAGTCTCCGCTAAGCTCCATGCCGCCATCACCGCCCGGCTCGAAAAAAAGGAGCAAACGATCCTCTTCCTGAACCGCCGCGGCTTCAATACCACGCTCACCTGCACCGCCTGCGGCGAAACGGTGCAGTGTCAGGATTGCAGCGTGCCGATGACGCTCCACAAGGAGGAGCAACGTCTTGTCTGCCACGTCTGCGGCGCACGCAGGCTACCTCCATCGAAGTGCCCGGCGTGCTCGGACCGCGCCATCAAATTCTCCGGCTTCGGCACGGAACGCGTCGAGGAGGTCATCCGCGCTCTTTTCCCCAAAGCCCGCATCGCCCGCGTCGATACGGACACCATCCAGCGGAAAAACCAACTCCGCGACATGCTCCGGGACTTTCGCGCCCAGAAGCTCGATCTGCTCATCGGCACCCAGATGATCGCCAAAGGCCTCGATTTCCCCAACGTCACGCTCGTCGGCGTTTTGAATGCCGACATCGCCCTGACTTTGCCGGACTTTCGGGCTGCGGAGCGCACCTTTCAGCTCCTCGTCCAAGTCGCCGGACGAGCCGGGCGGGGCGAGATCATGGGCGAGGTCATGGTGCAGACCTATGCACCGCATACTCCGGCGGTGCAGTTTGCTCGTCACAATGACTTCGAAGGCTTCGCCCAGCAGGAGCTTGAGCACCGGCAGGCCTTTCGCTATCCACCCTTCACGCATGTCGTGCTGATCAGCGCCCGTGGAAAGCATCAAGCGAGGGCCGAGTTTGCTCTTCAAACGCTTCATCGTCGTCTCGCTGAGGGCTTACCAGCAGGCACCGTCATGGGCGAGCCTGCCCCCAGCTCGCTCGCCAAGGCACACGGCCAGTTTCGCTTCCAGCTCCTGCTGCGTTCGGACAAAATTCGCGTGTTAACGAGCCATCTTCACAAAGTCATTCGCTCCACCAGTCTGCCGGAAGATGTCATCGTCGTGTGGGACGTGGACCCGGTTTCGCTCATGTGAGCGGCGTTATCTTCCAGCTTGCGCCCCGACAGTGAAAGGTTACAAATCGGCCCCGCATACGGCGAAACCGTCGTGTGACTTCCGCAGATTTCGTCAGCAATGACCAAACGGCGGGCTGTGGCTCAGCCTGGTAGAGCGCTTCGTTCGGGACGAAGAGGTCGTGGGTTCGAATCCCGCCAGCCCGACCATTCTCACTCCACCCCCACCATGAGTGACACTCCACGTCCTTCCGGTCAGCGATGGTCTCCGCCTGCACCGGAGCACATGCAGGCCATGCTGCCGCAGTATGACGAATGGTCGCTGCTGGGCTGTGGTGGCATGGGGGCGGTTTACAAAGCACGCCAGACCTCGCTGGACCGCTCCGTGGCGGTGAAAGTGCTGCCGCCCGAAGCGGCGGAGGACGAGGCGGAGTTCATCGAGCGGTTCAAGAACGAGGCCCGCACCATGGCGAAGCTCAATCACCCGGCCATTGTGGCTGTGTATGACTTCGGCACGACCGCGGACGGCCTGCTGTACTTCGTGATGGAATACATCGACGGCACCGATGTGGCGAAGATGGTCCAAAACCAGGGCCGCCTGCCTCCCGAGCATGCGCTGGCAATCACGGCACATGTTTGCGATGCGCTGGCCTATGCCCACGAGCACGGCGTGATCCATCGCGACATCAAGCCGGCCAACATTTTGATCAACATGGAGGGTGCGGTGAAGGTGGCAGATTTCGGCCTCGCCCGCATGCATGATCCGGCGATGACCAGCGGCCTCACCCGCACCGGCATGGCCATGGGCACGCCGGACTATGTGGCCCCCGAGTCACTGGCACCCGACATGATCGTGGATGGCCGGGCTGATCTCTACGCGGTGGGTGTGATGCTCTACAACATGCTCACCGGAGCCATCCCGCGTGGCTTCTTCGAACTGCCGAGCCAGAAGACTGGCTGTGACCGTCGCTTCGATGCCATCATCCGCAAGGCGATGGAGCACGACGTGGCGAATCGCTATCAGAGCAGCCGCGAAATCCGCCAGGATCTCGACCGCATCCTCACGGTGCCAGAGGTGAAGGAGCAGCCAAAGCCCGCTGCACGCCAGATGCCGCCGCGTCAGCGTGCCGCGCCACCGCCACCACCACCACCGAAAAGCGCTCCATGGGGTCTTATCGCGGCCGTTTTGGTCATCGCCAGTGCCGTGGCTTGGTTCCTTCTAAAGCCTGCTGGAGAGCCAAAAATCGCCGAAGAGGTCAAAACGCCCGTCAAGGCCCCCGAGAAGGTTCCCGAGCCGAAAAAGCCGGAGTCGATCGCGAAACCGGAAAAGCCCGTGCTGAGCGCTGCCGGTGCGCCGAAGGGCAGCCCGCTCTCTTCGCTGCCAGTTTTGAGTCATGCGGGTCATTTTTATCAGGTGGTGCCGGAGGAGATGAATTTTGAGGCGGGACAAAAGCACGCGGAAGAGATGGGTGCCCATCTTCTGACGATCACGAGCAAGGAGGAGCAGGCGTGGATGGACCAGACGCTTGCGCCTTTCATCATGAAGATGCCCAGCCGCATGACGACCATCGGCGCGAAGCGGGTGAAAGGCGTGTGGAGCTGGGTCACCGGCGAGCCGTTTGTCTTCCGAAACTGGAAGGACCCATCGGAGGCGGACAGGGACGCCGACAAAGAGCTTTACGCTTTGAAGGTGACCGCGGTCTCAGACAAAGAGGCTGCTTGGGGCAATGGCTATTACACCGCCAAGCGGGCCATCGTGATCGAGTGGGACAGCCTTCCCCAATCCCCGCCATCCTCCGTGACGATGCCACCGCCCGTTCCCATGGTGGAAACCGAAGGCAGCAAGCGCCTGCGTGAGCTGGAGACGGCTTTCCGTGCGGCCTTGGAACGTGAGGCGCTGGCCAAATTCCGCACGGCCTTTGCGGACCTGAACACGAAGTACCTCGCGGCGTTGGACCGGTCCATCGCCACCGTCGCATCCGAAGCGCCGGCCTTGCGGGAGGAGCGGCAGCGCATCGAGGCGGGAGAGCCTTTGCCTGCGGTGGATGACGATCTGCTGGGCATGCTCAAAAACCTTCGCGGCACCTATCGCACGAGCTTGAAACCTTTGGAGACGGAGCGGCGGAATGGCGTCATCAACCTCTTCCTCAAGTATGCCGAGGTCTTGAAGGCGGAGCAGGCCGCGTGGACTCAAGCGGGCCGCACGGAGGATGCCAAGCTGGCCGCCGAAAAGCTCGCCAGGCTGCCGGAGGACCGCCGCGAGCTGCTCGATGAGGCTTTGGAGCTCGTGCCGGAAGGCCAGGAGATCGTTTTGAAAGGCGATGAGCGGTTTACCTCACCGGAGATGTATGCGCCCCCGGTGGAGTTCACCCTCGTGGCGAAGACGGACACCTCGAATCTGCGCATGGCCCATGCGGCAAAGCAGGTCATCTTCAACTGGGACCGTGATGAGAACATGCTCTACATGGACAATGACCCCGGCGGCGCACGGCATGTGCATGGGAAGGGCCGCATCCCAGCAAACGAGTTCGTCACCATCCGCTGGCGCCTAATGCCGCATTTCCAATCCATCAGTGTGAATGGCGAGCAGCGCATGATCCATTTCGGTGACTACTCGAAGGTGAGCAAGCCCGTCGAGGTCTATCCCACCAACTCCACCGTGACCTTGAAATCCCTCCAGGTCCGCGCCGGCAGCCTAAAGGCGCTGGAGGATAAGGTGAGCACCGCGCCGGAGATGCGGGAGCCTCTGCTCAAGGCCGAGCCATGGACCGGAAAGCTCACCATCCCCGCTGGCACCTACCGCCCCTTCCGCCGCATCGAGATCGGTGCCAGAGGCAAAGGCACGGACAAGCAATCGGACGAGATTCGCGGGGAGGTCACGAGCCTGCCGGGCATGCGGATGGAGGGCGTGCGCTTTCATGTGCTGGAAGGCTCGTGGAAGGCGGCGGGCGGGCATTTCCGAGATGTGCGGATCACGGCGGACCTGCAGGGCAGCCTCGAGGCGCGTGACAGCCTGTTTCAGGACTGCACCTTTGCCAAAGAAGGCGGCTGGTACATCGCCTACTTCAGCAGCAAATGGAGCTTCACCAATTGCGTCCTCAGCGGTTCGTTCATGCAGAACTGGAAGGTCGGAGACGTGGGCATGAAGCTCGAAGGCTGCACGCTCTACGACGCGGACCTTATCCCCATCAGCTACAAGGCCGACGCGGCGGCGGAGGTCGCGATGGACTGGCTGCGCATCACGAACTGCCGCTTCGTGAACTGCCGCGTGCCGGAGAGTTTTGCCTTGGCGACCCAGAACTGCGTCTTTGAAAAATGTACCTTCGGTCCCGCCGAGGAAAAACTGCTCACGGTGAAGCCAGTGAAGGCCACGCTCTATATGCAGGACTGCTCCAACACCCCGCAAACCGGCCCAAACCGCGTCATCGAGGCGCAGCCCGCCACGCAGCTCCAAACGAAAGCCGGTGCGGACCTGCCGCACAGCTACTCAATGGGGCGGCTGGAGTTTTTGAAGAATTAAGCCCCCACCAGCATGCGGGCGGGGTTTTCGATGCAGTCCTTCACGCGGATGAGGAAGGTGACGGCTTCTTTGCCATCGACGACGCGGTGGTCGTAGCTGAGGGCGAGGTTCATCATGGGGCGGATCACCACCTGACCATCGACGGCCACGGGGCGCTGCTGGATGCTGTGCATGCCAAGGATAGCGCTTTGAGGCGGGTTGATGATCGGGGTGCTGAGCAGGGAGCCATAGACGCCGCCATTGGAAATGGTGAAGACGCCGCCGGTGAGGTCGGAGACCTGGAGTTTGCCGTCTTTGGCTTTTTTGGCGTAGCCGAGGATGTCTTGCTCGAGCTCGGCGAAGGACTTCTGGTCGGCATCGCGCAGGACGGGGACGATGAGGCCGCGCTCGGTGCCGACGGCGACGCCGATGTCGTAGTAGTGCTGGTGGACGATTTCATCGCCTTCGACGCGGACGTTGATCTGCGGGACGGCTTTGAGGGCTTCGACGACGGCTTTGATGAAGAAGCTCATGAAGCCGAGTTTGACGCCATTTTTGGCGACAAAGGCATCCTGGAGCTTGGAACGCAGCGCCATGACGTTGGACATGTCGCACTCGTTGAAGGTGGTGAGGATCGCGGCGGTTTTTTGAGCGCTGACGAGCTGGTCGGCGATCTTTTTGCGCAGCGGGGTCATCTTCTTCCGCGTGATGCGGCCTTCAGGGGAAGGCGCTGGCTTCGCGGCGGGTTCTGGAGCCGGTTCGGGCTTCGGAACGACTTTAAACTCGGTGATATTGGTGGGCTTCTCCTCGGCTTTCGGAGCGGGAGCGGCCGCTGAGGCTGGCGCAGCGGGTTTCGGGGCTTCGACCGGGGCGGCGGGAGCGGCTCCTTCGGCAATCTGGCCGACGACGTCGCCGATGACGACGTCGTCTCCGGGCTGTTTGGCGATGGTGAGCGTGCCAGAGGCCTCGGCGGTGACTTCAGCGGCCACTTTGTCGGTTTCGAGCGTGAGGAGGATGTCGCCGACTTTGACGAAGTCGCCGTTTTTGAAGTGCCATTTGGCGATTTGGCCTCCGGTGACGGATTCGCCGAGTGCGGGGATTTTGATGTCAGCCATTGTCGTGGGGGAGTTTAGTCGTTGGAAAGTTTCTTGATGATCTTGCGGGCGAGATGCTCGTTCACTTCGCGGTGTCTGGGGACTGCATCGGCGGCATTGGTGCGTGGATTGCAATACCAGTCGTGATTGCCGCCATGTCTCACAAGATAACAGCCCATGTCTTCGAGTTTTTTGATGAGATCGAGCCGTTTCATGCCAGTTCGAGTTCCATCTCACCCCTGCGGCGGATGCCAGCGACCTCGCCACTGGTGAGGTCCTTGTAGAGGTCTGCGAGCATGACCTTCAAGTCCTCCATCGACTCACCTTGGGTCCAATGCTCAGGGAACTCGTCCAAGTAGCCGAGCCACCAGTCGCCATCGCGCCAATAGGTGAAGGTGAGTTTCTGTTTCATGACGACGAAGGTTACACGCTAAATGCGTCTTCGACCAGTTTGTCCTGTTCGAGGCTGTGAATGGCCTTGGAGCCTGCAGCGGGGCTGGAGGAGCGTTCGCGACCGGCGTAGCGGAGCTTGTGGTTGCTGAGCTCTTCGAGGCGCGGGCGGATGTAGTAGAAGGCGCCCATGTTGCGGGGCTCTTCCTGGCACCAGATCCACTTTTTCTGCGCTCGCGGATACTTCGCGACGATCTCCTTGAGCATCTCGTAGTTCAGCGGGTAAAGCTGCTCGATGCGGATGATGGCAGCGTTCTTGATCTTGTGCTCTTCGCGGAACTCCAGCAGGTCGTAATAGACTTTGCCGGAGCAGAGGATGAGGCGCGTGACACGCTCGGGAGCGACGGTGAGGTGCTCGTCGTCGAGCACTTCCTTGAAGGTGGTGCCTTCGGCCATGTCGCTGAGCTTGCTGACGCACTTCGGATGACGCAGGAGACTCTTCGGCGTCATGACGACGAGGGGCTTGCGGGTACTGCGCTTCAGCTGGCGACGCAGAGCGTGGAAATACTGGGCTGGCGTGGTGAAATTGCACACCTGCATGTTGCCACCGGCGCAGAGCTGCAGGAAGCGCTCCATGCGGGCGCTGGAGTGCTCGGGGCCCTGTCCTTCGTAGCCGTGCGGCAATAGCAGCGTGACATGCGAGGGGCGCTGCCATTTGCTTTCGGCGGAGGCGATGAACTGATCGATGATGACCTGCGCACCGTTCACGAAGTCGCCAAACTGCGCTTCCCAGCAGACGAGGAGATTGCTGGCGAGCAACGAGTAACCGTAGTCGAAGCCCAAGACAGCGGCTTCGGACAGGAGCGAGTTGTAAACGCAGTAGCGGCCTTGCTCGGCTTGCAGGTTGTTCAGCGGGATGTGGCGTTCACGCGTCTGGGAATCGTAGAACACGCTGTGACGATGGCTGAACGTGCCGCGACGCACGTCCTGGCCGCTGAGGCGCACGCCGTGGCCTTCGGTAAGCAGGGTGCCAAAGGCCAAGGACTCGGCGTAGGCCCAATCGAAGCCTTCTCCGGCCTCGACGGCCTTCTTGCGAGCGGCGAGGAAGCGTTTCGCGATGGTGGGATGCAGATTGAAGCTTTCCGGCACTTCGAGCAGACGCTCGGCGACTTTTTTGAGCTTCGTTATCTCCACGCCGGTCTTCACGGGCGTGTAGTCGTAGGCTGGCTGTGGCATGGCCATGCTGCCCTCGAAAGGATTGCCGCCATTCGCGGACTTGTCCTTCTCGGCGAGCGTGGTGATGCCGCCTTCGAGTTCGTCATCGAGCTCGCGTTGCAGCGCCGCGGCACCAGCTTCGTCGAGCACGCCCTGGCTGGCGAGGTCGAGACGGAACAGCGTCGCGGTGGACGGATGCTGCGCGATGCTGCGGGCCATGTTCGGCTGCGTGAAGCCGGGCTCGTCGGTCTCATTGTGGCCGTGACGGCGGTAGCAAACGATGTCGATGATGACATCGCGGCCAAAGGTTTGACGGAACTCCAGAGCGAGCTTCGCGGCGCGGACGACTTCCATCGGGCAATCGCCATTCACATGGAAGACCGGCGCTTCGATCATCTTCGCCACGTCGGTGCAGTAGTGCGAGCTGCGAGCGTCTTCCGGCATCGTGGTGAAGCCGATCTGGTTGTTCACGATGACGTGGATCGTGCCGCCTGTGCGGTAGCCGGGCAGCTGCGAGAGATTCAGCACCTCGGCGACGAGTCCCTGGCCGGCGAAAGCCGCATCACCATGGATGAGCACCGGGACGACCTTTTTGCGGTCCTTCGTATCGCCGAGCGCACGCTGACGTGCACGCGCCATGCCTTCCACCACGGGATCGACGGCTTCGAGGTGGCTTGGATTTGGTGCAAGCATCACACCGACGGAATCGCCGCTGCTGGTCTGGCGCACGGTTTCAAAGCCGAGGTGATACTTCACGTCGCCATCGCCGCTGACCATGTTGGGCACGTAGTTCTCGCTGAACTCGTAGAAGAGATACTCCAGCGGCTTGCGCAGGAAATTTGCCAGCACGCTGAGGCGGCCGCGGTGGGCCATGCCGAGCACGATTTCCTTGCCGCCGTAGGCTGGCAGGCCTTCGAGGACTGTCTCCAAGGCCACGAGCAAGGACTCGCCGCCTTCCACGGAGAAACGCTTCTGCCCCACGAAACGGCGATGCAGGAAGCGCTCGAAGCTTTCGGCCTCCAACAACCAGCGCAAGGCATCCACCTGCTCTTTCGCGGCCGGTTTCGGCGCTTCGGTGACCTCGATGCGATCCAGCAGCCAGGCGCGGACTTCGGGGTTGTTGATGTGCCAGAACTCGAAGCCGGTTTTGCCACAATAAATGCGGCGCAGCTCGCTGAGCATCGTTTTGAGCTTCATCGGCTGACCGCCGCGGAACATGTGCGTCTGCACGTCTTCTTCGAGCTCGTCATCCGTGAAGCCAAGGCCCGCGAGCGAGAGCGAGGCGATATCCGGCCCCTGCGTGCTGAGCGGATCGAGGTGCGAGGCGGTGTGTCCGAGGGCGCGGAAGTGATGGATCGCATTCGTCACGCGCATGCGGAAGCTCAGCGTCTTTTCGGAGAGTGTGCCCTCGGCTCCTTTCGCGGGTTGAGCGGCCAGCTTGGCCATGCCGAGCTCGAAACCTTCAAAGAACGACGACCACAGCGGCTCGACGGAGGCAGGGTCTTTTTTCCAGTCGATGTATTTCGACTCAAGGAAGTCCGCGTTGGCGCGGTAGGGGAGTGAGGCACTCATGAGGGCTTTTTTCGGGGGAAAGGGGTCCGCAGAATGCGTTCGTTTTGAGGTTCTGCAAATCAGGAACCTGCTGATTTTTCAGGCTGGATTGGCAATCTGAAGGCTCAAATCGTGCGAATGAGCCTTTCAGACCGGCTTTCTGATTGATGAAATGCGGTCTGCGGGCATCGTCGCAGGCTCGATTTCCCCCCAACTCCCCGTTCATCGACATCCATGCAATCCGACTCCTCGTCCTCTCCGTCGTTCTTTAATCTCTTCAACCGCCTCCTAGGCACTGGCCTCGCCGGTTTCACGCTTCTTTTTGTCCTCGCCTTCGCCCTCGGCGGCTTCAAGAGTCTCCAGCCGAAGGCCAAAGAGCCAGCCAAGGAAGCCGCCGCACCCGCTGCAGCCGCCGCAGTCCCTGCGGCCGCCACCCCGGCTCCGGCTGCCCCTGCGGCCACGACGGCTGCGGCCCCAGCACCAGCCCCGGCTCCCGCACCTGCCGCCGCCGCGCCCGCTGCTGGTGACTCCTCCGCTTCTAAAGAGCGTGGCAAGACCGTTTACATGCAGGTCTGCTTTGCCTGCCACCAGCCCACCGGCCTCGGCCTGCCGGGCATGTTCCCTCCGCTCGCCGGCTCCGATTGGGTGAAGGCGAAAAAAGCAGATCGCATGATCCGCATCGTGCTCCACGGCCTCACCGGCCCGTTGAACATCAACGGCGCTCCCTTTACCAGCCCCGCCCCGCTCATGCCCCCGCAGGGTGCCGCTCTCAGCGATACTCAGATCGCCGATGTGCTTACCTTTGTGCGTGCTGAGTACGGTGCCGGTGCCTCCGCCGTCACCCCGGACGAGGTCAAAGCCATCCGTGAGTCTGAAAAAGCCCGCGCCGCCATGTGGACCGAGGCTGAGCTGCTCAAGACACCTGCGGAGTAATCCTCATGAGCCAACCCGATCCGGACGTTTCTCCGCCTGCGGCCTCCGCTGCGGGCGGCCGGGGCTGGATCGGGATGATGATCGGCATCGTCGGCGTGCTCGTCACGGTCCTTTACCTGGGTCGCATGGCCGTCAGCACCTTGCCGAAGCCTCCGCTGCCCGTTTTGGCACCCGCCTGGACCGGCAGCCTCACCCTCACGGAGCGGGATGGAAAGCCACGCATCCTGCCAGACATGCTGCGTGGCAAAGTCACCGTCTGCGCCTCCCTTTACACCGTCTGCCCGCATGGCTGTGCCGCCATCATCGCCGAGATGCGCAAGCTCAACGAAGCTCACCGCAGCCATCCCGACTTCCAGCAGCTCTCGCTCGCCCTCGCCCCCGAGCGGGACACCGCCAGCTTCCTCCAAAGCTACGCCGAGGGCATCGGTGTGAAGCCAGGTGATCCCTGGTGGTTCCTCACCGGCCCGCAGCAGGGCGTGTGGGATTACCTGACCCAGGCCCAGAAACTCGAAGCGCCCCGCCTCATCCCCGAGGAGAAGCGCCTCAACACACTCGATTTTTACGAGCACGACCTCCGCATCGTCGTCCTCGACCGCCAGGGCCGCGTCCGCGGTTACTACAGCGTCTTCCATCCGCAGCCCGAGATCACCGAGACCATGACCAAGAAGCTCGCCCGCGATGTCGAGCGTCTGCTGGAAAACCCCGCCGATTGATCGTTTCGGCCCTGCAGGCACCCAAAGTGTGCCTTTTGCCTTCACCGGATCAAAAAGTCCTCGTCTCTCTTCGTGGGGCTGCGTAGCTTTCCGACCGTGATGTCCAAAAAGTCCCTTCTCGTGCCGCTCGCGGCCTTCGGCCTGCTCGCATTGACCGCTCCGGCGGCTGAAAATGTGCTCGTGGTGCTCAAAAACGGCTCCGAGCTTCGTGCTGAGGTGCTGAAGGAACGCGAGGACTCCCTCGTGCTCGATCTCGGCTCCACCGTCCTGACTCTTCCTCGCACGGACATCGCCCGCATCGAAAAGGAAACCGATAAAGCCGTCGCAGGCCAAAAAGCCGCCGCTCAGAGCGAGGACATGTACTTCGTCGAGCCAGCCCGCGAGGCCATGACGGTCGAAAAGAACGTCCAACGTGTCGCGGAAGCCGTTGTGCAGATCCAGACGGCCTCGGGCCTCGGCTCCGGCTTCATCATCAATAAGATGGGCCATGTCATCACGAACCAGCACGTCATCGCCGGTGAGCGGGAGATCACCGTGCTCGTTTACAAAAAGAAGCAAGGCGGCCTGGAGAAGCTGTCGTTCACGAAGGTGAAGATCATCGCCATGAACGGCTACCTCGATCTCGCCATCCTCCAGATCGACGATGAAAAAGCCGTGGAGAGCCTGCCCTTCGTCCCCATCGGCGATTCCGATGCGCTCACGCAGGGCCAGCAGGTCTTCGCCATTGGCAGCCCGCTCGGTTTGGAGCGCAGTGTGTCGCAGGGCATCGTCAGCATCCGAGCCCGTGAAAACAGCGGTCGCTGGTACATTCAAAGCACCACGCAGATCAATCCCGGCAACTCCGGCGGCCCGCTCTTCAATCTCCAAGGCGAGGTCGTCGGCGTGAACAACATGAAAGCCGCCGGCGTTGGCGTGGAAGGGCTCGGCTTCTCCATCCCGGCGAACATGCTGAAGCTCTTCCTCAAGAACCGCGAGGCCTTCGCCTTCGATCCCCGCAATCCGAATGCCGGCTTCCGCTATCTCCCGCCGCCTGCGGCGGAATGATGAAGGACGAATGTCGAATGATGAACAACACCGTCATTCGACATTCGACATTCCTCATTCGTCATTTCTCGTTCTGCATTCCCATGAAAACCCTCCTCCTCATCACCAGCCTCCTCCTCGCTCTTCCCGCCTTCGCGGCGGACAAGGTCGAGCAATGGATCAACCTCATGCCGAAGGACACCGTCGGCATTCTCGCCTTCAAAAACATGCCCGAGCTGCTTGCCGACTGGGACAAGAGCTCCTTCGGCAAGTTCATGCAGGACGAGGAGACGAAGCGCTGGCTCGAACCGATGAAGGAAGATGGCGAGACGCCCTGGGACAAATACTTCAAAGGCGTCTATGGCACTGGCCTTTACGACACGCTGAAGGACGAGACCGGCCCCGCGGTGGCTTTCTTCGTGGCGGGTGATGCCGCGGAGATGGAAAAGACCAAATCCATTCCCTTCATCGGCCTCAGCGATGCCTCACAAAACCAGCCCCAGCAGGAGGAGCACAAGCGCAAGCACCGCGAGCATTTGAAGAAGGAGTCCCATCCCGATCTCAAGGAGAGCACGCTCGACGTCACCGGCGTCAGCGTGAGCATCGCGACCTCTTCCGAAGAGGCGGATGCCCCGTGGGTGGATGCGTTTTGCTTTGTCGATGGCGTCATGATCGAAGCTACCAACCGCAAGCTCATGGAATACATGATCGGTGCCGTGAAATCTGGCAGCGGTGAGGCCAGCGAGGAGGTTCGCGGCCATTTAGAGCGTCTCGCACAGCTCCGAGAGGGCGTGGCCGATGTGACGATCTATTTCAATGGCACCCGCATCCTCGATTTGGTGAAGCAAGGCCTCGCCGAAGCGGAAAAGAACAAGGACAGCAAGAAGGCTGCGCCGAACCCGATGGGTGATGTGAAGCCCGAGCAGATCATCGAGGCCATCGGCTTCCATGAGTTCAAAGGTCTCGCCATCACGCTCGACTTTGCCGATGACCGTTCCCGTTCGGACATGCTCGTTTTCCATCCTGAAAAGCCCGTTGGCATGCTCTCCTGGGTTTCGAGCGGCGCGAAGGAGGTCGAGCTGCCCGCCTTCATCGCTGACGATGTGGCCAGCGGCCAGGTTTCCACCGTCGAGTGGCTGAAAATGTATGACGGCCTCATGGGTATGGTCACCAAGGTCAGCCCGCAGATGGGCATGATGGCCGGTATGTATCTCGCCGGCTTTGAGCAGCAAAACGGCTTCAAAATCCGCGATGACTTCTTCGGCAGTCTCGAAGGCGAAAACTTCCAGGTCAGCGACAGCGATGGAAAAGCCCAGAGCGATGTCATGGGCTTCAAAATCAAAAACAGCGAGAAGCTCGGCGTCGCGCTCAAAGGGATTCAAAACGCCCTCGGCGGCATGGGATTCGCCGCCTTCGATGAGAGTGACTACCTCGGCTACAAGCTGAACACGCTCAAAGCCAGCGGCAGCGGCTCTGGCACCTCCGCGATGCCGGAGATCGCCTATGTGAACACCGGAAAGTATCTCCTCATCGGCACCGGCAAGCTCGATGCGCTGCGCAAGGTGCTCGGCCGCATGAAGGATCCCTCTGGCGGCTCCATCTGGGAAACGCCCCGCGCTCAGGCGCAGATCGCCCTGCTGCCGAAAGGCTACAACGGCCTCGGCGTCACCGATTCCAGCAAGATGATCAGCACCATCTTCAATGCCATGGAGATGGTCTCCAAGCAGACCGCTTCTCAAAAGAAATCCGCCACCAAGAAAAAAGGTCCCGGCAAAGGTCCTGCCAAAGGTGGCGATGACGATGCCAAGCCCGCCGAAGCTGCTGGCGAGGCTCTCGCGAAGTTCGTGGACTCCAAAAACCGTCCCTCCGATGCCACCTTCCAGAAGTACTTCGGCACCATGATGAGCGGCAGTTACTCTCATCCTGATGCGCTGCACATCCAGATGCTCTCGACGCCGGTGGAAGGAAAGTAAGCTCAACCTCGCTCTGTCACACGATGTCGTCCTCGAACTCGTCCTCCTCCTCGTCCTCGATCCAATCGGGGTCAAATCTGTCTGCGACACGTTTTGATCGAGGACGAGTTCGAGTAGGAGGACGAGGACGATGGATGCTCGCGGCATTGATTCTAGCTTCGAGTGCGTTTTGTGCCCCTCTCTACTTCGACGGCCCCGAAGTCGTAAAACTCGATTGGGCCACCGGTTCCCCTCGCGCCGCCGATTTCAATGGCGATGGCCTCACCGACATCGCCATCATCAATGCCGACCGCGCCCGCATCGAGATCCTGCTTCAGCGCAAAGACGGCGTGAAGCCCGGCGAGCCGGAGAAAACCTCCCGCGAGGATCGCTGGAACCCGATTCTCGAAGTCTCCCGCTTCGACAAACAACCGCTCGTCCTCGGTCATGCGGCCTTTGCCCTCGCCGTGGGCGATTGGAATGGCGACAAGAAGCCCGACCTCGCCGCGATCACCGATGACGACAAGCTCGTGCTGCGCATGCAGGACGCCAAAGGCGGCTGGACGATCAAAAAGGACTTCGCGCTCGATTCCACCTCCGAGGACACCGAGGTGCTCGCCGCCGCCGATTTGAATGCCGATGGCAAAACCGACCTCGCCCTGCTCACCGATACGCGGCTCATGCTTCTCACGCAGAAGGACAAGGCTGGCGAGTGGTCTGATCCGCAGACTTATGCCCTCGGTGAAAGCGGCTGCGCCGGCCTGCATGTCGCTGATTTGAATGCCGACGCGAAGCCCGATCTCTTTTATACCGCGCCGGAGGGTGATGCGCTGCTCGTGCGCCTTCAGCAGGAGGACAAAAGCTTTGGCGAGGAATGGCGCATCGAGATCCCCACCAGCCGTCATTGGCTGCATCCGCTGCGTCTCGGCGGCGGCAAGACCGGCGTGGCCTGGATTCAAAACGAAACCGGCATGATCGAGGTGGCCCGTCTCACTCAAGCGAAGGCCGAGCCGGATAGCGATCGCGCCTCCACCATCCGCTACGCCATGCCGCCCACCGAAAGCAAAGGCGGCGCCGTGGCCTACGGCGATCTCACCGGTGATGGCCAAGCCGATGTCATCATGTCCGAGCCGAAAAGCGCCCGCCTGTGGCTCTTCAGCGGCCAGAAGAACGGCGGCTTCAGCCAGGGGCGTGAGTTTCCCATCCTCGGCGGTGTTGAGTCGATGCTCATTGCCGATGCGGATGGCGATAAGACGAACGAAGTCATCCTCTTGAGTGCCACGGAGAAAGCCATCGGCATCGCCAAATGGCACGAAGGCCGCCTCAGCTATCCCGAGATCGTTTATCAGGCCAAAGAAGGAGAGACGCTGCTCACCCTCGCGAGCGGCAGCATTGGCACCCTCGCCGGAAGCATTCACGCCGTCGTCGAGATCAAATCCAAGCCGCAGCTCCTCAGCATCACCGCGAAGGAAAAGAAGTTCACCACCGCCAGTCTCGAACTCAGCGCTTTGACCGGCAGCAGCCGCGTCAGCGCCCTCCGCGTGCTCGATGCCAATCAAGATGGCAAAGGCGATCTCGCCGCGTTTTCGAGCATCGGAGCCATGCAAGTGCTCGTGAGCACCGCGGATACCAAAACGCCCTTCAAACGCGTCGAAGGCATTCCGGATACCTTTGTGAGCAAGCTCACCCCTTCAGCCCTCACCACCGGCGATCTCGATGGCGATGGCAAAGACGAGTTCGTCATCGCCCGCGAGCAGCTCGCCCGCGTCTTTCGCGTCGGTGCGGATGGCAAAGCGAGCATCGTGGAGCAGTTCAACGCCCCCGATGCCAGCGCCGAGATCCACACCGCGCTGCTGAATCGCGACGCCGATAAAAAACTTCGCGTCACGCTCATCGACACCGCGCACAGCAAGCTCTACGACCTCATCGCTGGTGCCGATGGCGTTTACCGCAGCCAGCACAGCCATCCGCTGCCCGCGATGACGCCCGATTTGATCCGCCTCGTGAACCAGCGCCTGCTCCTTCTCGGCAAAAGCAGCTTCCAAATCACCCCGCTCGATGGCGATTCCCTCCAGCTCGAAACCGTCAGCACCTTCGACAGCGAGCTCAAAGACACGCAGCCGAGTGATTTGATCGCCGCCAGCTTCTCCGGCCTCGATACCGATGACCTCGCCCTGCTCGACACCGCGAAGAGCCGCGTCATCGAGTTCTTCCAGCCTGAGGCCAAGACCCAGGAATGGACCAGCCGCATGCACTTCCGCATCTTCGAGACCGATCCCCACTTCCGCGGCAAATCCGGCCGCGAAAACGAACCCCACGACTACACCGCCCTCGACCTCAACAACGACGGCAAACTCGACCTCGTCCTCCTCTGCCACGACCGGGCACTGTTTTATGTGAGGAAGTAGTAGCGGGCATGTCGGACGAGTCGGACAGGTCAGACTCGTCCGACGAGTGCGGCGAAAAGTCGCAAAAATAACTTCTTATTCATCTTCGTGCCCCAGGGCCATTTATCCTCGTGGGACTAACTCGGGAGTAACCAGCACCCCTCCCATGAAATCCCGTCTTCTTCTCCTTCTCGCTCTTTCCGCCGCCACGGTGGCTCAGGCACAGCTTCCGGCAGGTTCGTCGATCAACTTTGCGCCTGGTGCGGCGGCGAACACCAGCCGCGTCACGATTGTGGATCCAGGTGATCACGTCTGGACGCTGCAAAGCTCCCCCGACCTCGTGAACTGGACGAACGTGCAAAACTACAAGGTCCACAACGGCCGGCTCGATTGCACCACGGCGCATGCGCCTTCCACGGCAAACCTCTTTTACCGCACCTCCTACTCGGCGGCACTCCAGAGCTCGATCGCCAGCACGCTGGCCACCGCAGTGAACCTTCCCGTCTCGCCCTACGACTACGACAATCCGACGCTGCCCGCCAATTTCGCCGTCAATCCCATCGCCGCGCAGAGCAACATGCCGGTGACCAACATCACCACCGATGCCGGTGCCAAGCTCGGACGCATCCTCTTTTACGATAAACGCCTCTCGCTGAACCAGACGGTCTCCTGCTCCTCCTGCCACCAGCAGGCGCACGGCTTCTCCGATCCCGATCAGTTCAGCAAAGGCTTTGAGGGCGGACGCACGGATCGCAATTCGATGGGCCTCAGCAATGCCCGCTGGTATCAGCGCCAGTCGTTCTTCTGGGATGAACGCTCCGCCACGCTGGAAATCCAGGTGCTGCAGCCGATTCAAAACGCTGTTGAGATGGGCATGACGCTCCCTGCTTTGGAAGCCCGCCTCGGAGCGGAGCCTTTTTATGTCGATCTCTTCACGGAGGTCTTCGGCACACCGGGTGTCACCTCGGATCGCATCTCGAAGGCACTCGCGCAGTTTGTGCGCTCGATCATCTCCGTGAGTTCACGCTTTGATGCCGCTCGCACGACCAACTTCGTCGTCGGAGCCAACTGGACTCAATCCGAAGAACGCGGCCGCCAGCTCTTCAACGCACCAGGCAGTTGCAGCGCCTGCCACGGCACGGATAACTTCGTCCCAGGCCCGAACATCTTTAACAACGGCCTCGAATTCCCCTATATCGATCGTGGCAAAGGTGCTGTCACCGGCGTGGCGGCGGACGACGGCAAGTTCAAGGTCGGCTCCCTGCGCAATATCGAACTCACCGCGCCCTACATGCACGACGGCCGCTTTGCCACGCTGGAGGCCGTGGTCGATTTCTACAGCACGCAGGTCGTGAACAACCCGAACCTCTCCCCACCGTTGCGCCTCCCACCGCAGCAGGGTGGCGGTGTGAGTCGTCCAAACTTCTCCGCGCAGCAAAAGGCGGATCTGGTGAACTTCATGAAATCGCTCACGGACACCTCGCTCGCCACCAATCCGAAATACAGCGATCCGTTCAACTACGGCTATTGAGCCCGCCGCCGCCGCATCGTGACCGAGAGACAGCCGATGAGGCCCAGCAGGGCACGGGAAGGCTCCGGCACGGAGGAGAATGTGAGCTCCAGCTCGTCCGCCGCATAACGACCAAAAGGTCCCGCAGTGGTGTTGCCGCTCACGATAACAGGATCAAAGCTCGACGAGCTGAGCTGGGTGAGGGCGAGAGTTGGCAGGCCGCCACCGCCGTTAGGCGTGGCGCTCAGCAGTTCGACGCCGATGGCGCTGTTGAGGTAATCGATGGTGAAGTGAAGCGCGACGTCTTGATAGGCGAGCACCTTGGTGAAGGTGGTAGGATTCATCTCCTCGAAGAAACCCAGATTCCCGCCGCGGTAGATGCGGTGCTCGATGCCAGTTCCGCTGTCGAAATAGAAGTCACTCGCCGCGCCAGTATCCATGAAGAAGCCGTTCATGCTCAGATGCACGGCGTTGGCATTGGTGCTGGTCACGCCGAGGGTTTGAAACGCGTGACCGCCGGTGATCGTCGCACCGAAATAGCCAGGAATGGCACCTTGGGCGAGTTCATCGCCCGTGTTGCTGCCGAGCGTGCTGTCAAAGGCATCCATCGTGGCCAGTCGGGAGTAAAAGCCCGTGAAGAAGTGGTGGAACGGGTGCGTCATCGCGGCGGCTGTGGGCAGCGGGCTGTTCCAGATGAGCTCGGGATTGTTCTGTGAGCCGAGGCCCCATACCTGGGAATGCCCCGCGATGTGTCTGGCGGTGGCATCGAAGATCATCGTGGTGGAGGCTTCGGACGCGACGGTGCCGAGCGCGACGAAGAGAAGAAGGGTGCGTGCGGTTTTCATGGCGCGGGCACCTTGTTCACTGGTGTCCATGATGTCGCTCCAGACCGGCTCCGTAGATTTACGGATCGTTTTGCCGCTTGCAGGAAACCGCGCCGCCGGTTGTGATCGCTGTGTGCGTGTTTTTTGCCTGCTTCTGCTGCTGGGGAGCGCCGTCGCGGCGGCGGCGGTGGAGCCGCTGCCATTCACGCGAGCCGTTTTTCGTTTTGGCGACGATCAAAGCTGGTCGCAGGCCTCTTTCGATGATTCCGGCTGGAGCGGCGTGAGGCTCGACGCAGGCTGGAATGCCCAAAAACTGCCCGGCAGCCGTTTTGTGGGCCGAAAGGGGTGGTATCGCCTGCATGTCGTCTTCACCGAGCCGCAGATTCAAAGCAATTCGTGGCTCGTTTCCACCGGCTTCCTCGGCAACGCGAGCGAGACCTGGCTGAATGGCACGCGCATTGGCTCACATGGCAAGATCTCCCCCATTGAGGTGGTGCCTCAACGCACGGTGCATGCGGCCTTGATGCCCGCCCATTTGTTAAAGCCCGGGGAAAACGTCATCGCAGTGAGGGTGGGAAACTTTTTTGGCGATGGCGGCATCCTCGGCGGGCCGGTGGGTGTGTTTCGCGATGAGGCGGGTGGCTTTCGCCGTGAGATGAAGCATCTCGAGCTCGGGCGCGAGGTCTCGCGGATGCTTGTCGTGGCGCTCTGCCTCGTGTGGGCGCTGATTTTTGTGCTCTTGCGTCTGTTCGGAGATGACACGCAGCCCTGGGCGCATGCCGGCGTGCTGTTTGCCATGACCGGCCTCGCGCATGGTCTCGGTACGCACTTTAGCGGCAGCGCGGCGTGGTATGGCATCGACCGCGCGGTGATGCCGCTCATGATCGTGCTCTTCTGGGCAGCTCCCACGCTCACCGTCTCGATGGTGGGCAAAATCTGCCGCGAGACATCCTGCCGCTCGTTTTGGATCGTGCTCGGCAGCGGCATCGTGTGTCTCGGCTGGGCCGGTTCCTACATTCACTGGCCGCAGATGAGCCTGCTGGCCTACGCGGTGCATTTGATGGTCACGGGCATCAGTTGTCTCGCCATCCTCGTCCGTGGCATCCGGCGTGGAGAACGCATGGCTTGGGTGATGCTCGGCAGCGGCATCCTGTATGTCGTCGCCGTCACGGCGCAGATCACGCTCGCCTATTTTCCTTGGCTGCCGCATGCCGCGCTCGTGTGGGAGCCGATGGACCTCGGCATCATCATCGGTGTGATGACACTCGGCACCTCGCTGCTGCGTCGCTATGTGCGGGCCCAGCGTCGCGAGCGCGAACTCAGCCGCCAGCTCCTCCATGCTGCCCGCGATGAACGTGCCCGCGTGGGCCGTCACCTGCATGATCACGTCGTGCAGGACATGCACTACCTCCATCTCCAGTCACAAAACCTCGCCACGGCCGATGAAAAGCAATCCGCCACGCTCAAACAGCTCCGCGAGGGTCTGCTCGGAGCCGTGCAGGAGGTGCGCCGCGTGGCGGAGGATCTGCAGCCGCTCGCCACACGCGGTGCGAGCCTCGCCGAAGCCCTCGAAACCCTCGCCCGCCTGCTCACCGAACGCTTCAGCGTGCCCGTGCAGGTCGAGTGCGAGACACCGCCCGGCCTCAACGAGGCGACCCGCGAATCTCTTTACCGCGTGGCGCATGAAGCCGCGATGAACGCCTGCCGTCATGCCGCCGCGAAGCGTGTGCTCATCCGCGTGCATCGCGAAGGCGGTCAGTTGAAGCTCGATGTCACCGATGATGGCCGCGGCTTCTCACCGGACTCGCTGTCCAGCGAGCGTCTCGGCCTCCGCTTCCTCCGCGATCACGCCGCCTTCACCGGCGGTCGTTTGCAAATCGACTCAAAACCCGGCAACGGTGCCCGCGTCATCTACACCCTCGATTTGCCGCCCACCGCCACATGAGTACGCCAGCCACCCTCCGCATCCTTCTCGCCGACGATCATCGTCTGCTGCGGGAAGGCCTGCGGAGCATCCTCGCGGCACAAAAAGGCCTCGAAGTCTGCGCCGAGGCCGCAGATGGCGATTCTGCCTGGCGGGCCATCGAGCGCGAAAAGCCGGACGTGGCCGTTTTGGATCACAGCATGCCCGTTTGCAGCGGCATTGCGGTGCTGCGGAAGATCAAAGAAGCCGGCCTGAGCACGCGAGGCATCATTCTGAGCAGTTTCGATGCACCCATGCTCGTCGCCGAGGCCATGCGGGCTGGCGCGTGCGGCTATTTGATCAAAGACAGTGCGGCGGAGGAAGTGGTGGCCGCCATTCGAGCCGTCGCCAGCGGTGAGACCTACCTCAGCCGTGGTCTCGATGCCGCCGAACTGCGTGAAGCCATGCACATCCTGCCCGTGAGCGACCGCCAGAGCGAGGTGCTCGACTCACTACTCGAAGGTCGTAGCGCCACAGAAACCGCCGCACAGCTGGGCATCAGCCCGCGCACCGTGGAAACCTATCGCAACCAGCTCCTCGGCAAATTCAGCGCTCGCAACGCCCTCCACCTCATCCGCCGTGCGCTCGAATCCGGCTTCGGTAACCCTCGCAAACCTTTCTCCTGACATGCGCCGCCTCGATCAAGTCCTCTCCTCCCTCGGTTACTGCTCGCGTCGCGAAGCGGTCTCATTCGTGAAACATGGCCGCGTGAAGCACAACGGCCTCGTCTTGACCAAGGCAGATCAAAAAGTCGATCCACAGGCCGTGACGGTCGATGACGAGCCGCTCGAAGCGCTGGATGGATTGCTGGCGATACTGCACAAACCCGTCGGCTACGTCTGCACCCACGGCGAGAGCGAGGGACCGACCATTTATGAGCTGCTGCCGGATCAATGGCTGCGCCGCAATCCCGCGGTGACGAGCGTGGGCAGGCTCGACAAGGACACCAGCGGCCTCCTGCTCGTCACCGACCTCGGTCCGCTCGTGCATCGCTACACCTCCCCGAAGGCTGAAATTGAAAAAGCCTACCTCGCCGAGCTCGATCGTGATCTCGAAGCCTCGCTCATCGAAACCTTCGCGAGGGGCGATTTGATGCTCCGCAGCGAGGAGAAGCCCTGTTTGCCTGCGAAGCTCGAAATCCTCGCCCCACGCACCGCCCGCCTCACCCTCACCGAAGGCCGCTACCATCAGGTGCGCCGCATGTTCGCCAGCCAGGGCTGGCATGTGGAGAAGCTGCACCGGGAGAGATTTGGCGAATATACGCTCGATGACCTCGCGGAAGGCGAGTGGAAGATGCTGCCGAAGCCTTGAAGCTTACTTCAGCGCCGCATGCGCCTCGCGCAGCAGGCTCTCCGTCGTTTCCCAGTCGATGCACGCATCCGTGATCGACTGGCCGCGGACGAGTTGATCGAGTGGCTGCGGGAATTTCTGGCTGCCGCCGACGAGATTGCTTTCGAGCATCGCGCCGATGATGGCTTTCTGGCCGGCGGCACGCTGGCGGACGATCTCGCGGAAGACATCCGGCATGCGGCGGTGGTCCTTGGCGCAGTTGCCGTGGCTGGCATCGATCATGATCGCGGGCTTCAGTTTCGCGGCTTCGAGGCCGTCGATGGTCTCCATGACGTTATCGGCGCCGAAGTTGGGCCCGCTTTCACCACCGCGTAGGATGATGTGGCAGTCGGGATTGCCGCTCGTCGTCACGGCGGAGGCTACGCCGTCCTCACTCACGCCGAGGAAGGTCTGCGATTGCATCGCGGCCTTGATGGCATTGATGGCGGGCGTGATGTGCCCAAACGTGCCGTTTTTAAACCCGAGCGGCATTGAGAGGCCGGAGGCCATCTGGCGATGCGTTTGAGATTCCGTCGTGCGGGCACCGATGGCGCTCCAGGAGATCAAATCGGCAATGTACTGCGGCGTGATCGGATCAAGCAGCTCCGTGGCCGTGGGCAGGCCGAGGTCGATCACATCACGCAGGATGCGCCGGGCGAGGCGGAGGCCATCGGGGATGTTGCAGGTGCCGTCGAGGTCCGGGTCCATGATGAGGCCCTTCCAGCCGACGGTGGTACGTGGCTTTTCAAAATAGACCCGCATGACGAGGCAAAGCCTGTCTTTGAGCTCCTGCGCCAGCGCCGCGAGCTTTCGCCCATACTCCAAACCGGCCTCCGGATCATGAATCGAGCACGGGCCGAGCACGACGAGGAATCGCGGGTCTTTGCCAAACAAAATGTCGCGGATCTCGCGACGTGATTCGGCAATGAAAGCCGTCTGCGCCTCCGTCGGCGCGATTTCTGCGACCATCGAGCGCGGCGATGGCAACGCGATGTTAGAGGCGATGTGGAGATTGGCGGTCTGGCTCATGAGAAGAGCCATCAACTCGGCTCCGCCTCGATGGCAAGCAGATCCACTTCGTTCTCACTGGCGACGACGAACCAGATGCGTACCCGGAGCGGCGTGCCGTCATCGTGCAGAAAGCGGGTCGATTCGGCGATGCGCAGCTTTTCGGTGCCTGGCACAAGTGGAAAATCATCCGCCAGCCTTGCGATGGCCCACAGCAGGCCAGCAAGAACGTCATCCATGCGTTCGGTCGTGCCCAGCTTCGATAGCTGCCACGCGTAAAACTCGCTTTCCCGCAGCGTGTAGAAGTTAGACATGCCAGCCGCGTTCCTTGAGGAGTTCACGCGAGCGTTCGATGGCGCGATCCGTCAGGGGTTCGTCGGAGACGTAGGTCACCTGACGCGGGACTTCGGAATGACCGGCCCAGGCATCGGAGACGAGCTTTTTGAGCCGCGCACCGGGTCTGCCGGGTTGCGAATGCCACCACTGCTCGAAAGCGTTCATCTCCTCGAGACTAAGGCTCTCCACGGCGGTCTGAATTTCAGCGAGCTTGGACATGGCTCAAAACTAGTTTTGCGGGCCGGAGTTGGCAAACGATGAGTTATCGTCCTCTAGACGACGCAGGTCGGTGAAGTAGCGAAATACCATCCACAGACTGCATGGAGACAAAATGCCATCGATGATCAATAGGGTCGCATGGCAGCGCCACCAGGCCAAGTGTTCCTCGTCAGTGAGCGTGTAGCGGGACATGATCGTGTTTCCGAAAACCATCAGAACCGTAAGCATCGAAGAGAAGGCTAGCAGGAAGAAACCTCGTTGGGGATGCTTCTGCCAGGCAAACGCAGACAGCACGAAGACCACCACCGGACTGGCGAACTCAAGCATCCACGAAACCCATGCGATGGCGTCGTCCATGATTCTACGTGTCCAGCGTTTCCCCTTCCGACTTCGCGATCACCACCGCTCCCACGGTGTCACCAAAGACGTTCACGGTCGTGCGCGCCATGTCGAGCGGGCGGTCGATGGTGAGGATGAGGCCAAGAGAGGCTTTGATGGCGTCCTCGCTGAAGCCGGCGTTTTGCATGATGATGATGATGGCCACCAAACTCGCCGCCGGGATGCCGGCGACGCCGATGCTGCTGACGAGGGCGAGCAGGACGACGATGAACTGCTGCGAGAGGCTCATGTCGATGCCGAGCACCTGCGCGGCGAAGACGACGACGACGCATTCGTAGAGCGCGGTGCCGTTCATGTTCACCGTGGCGCCCAGCGGGATGACAAAGGAGGCCACACGCTCGCTGACCTTCGACTCCTCGCGGATGCAGCGCATGGTGACAGGGATCGTCGCCGTGGACGAGGCGGTGGAGAAGGACATGAGCAGCGAATCGCTCATGTTTTTAAAGTGCCGGACCGGCGAGACGCCCGCGAGCTTCAGCACGATGGGCAGAATGACGAGCGTGTGCAGCAGCAAGGCACCAACGACCGTCAAAACATAAGGCACGAGATTTTGCAGCACACCCACGCCGACTTCGGCGATGGCTGGGATGACGAGGCAGAACACCGCGATCGGGGTGAACTTCATCACCCAGGTGGTGATGAGTGTCATCACATCCGCGAGCTGGTTGAAGACGTCCCGCAAGGCCGCGGGCGGGCCTCCGGGCACGAGCACCATCGCGATGGCAAACAGAATGCTGAAGACGATGATGGCGAGCAGATCGCCCTTCGCGCAGGCTTCGATGACGTTCGTGGGAATGGCGCGGCGGATGATGTCCACCAGCGAGGAGGCTCCTCCTTGCGCGTTTTTCATCACCTCACCCACCTCGCTGGCGCTTTTGCTCTGCAGCGCCGAGTCCATGGCCGCTTTCAGCGTGGGATTGGGCTTCCCATCGTCGCCGAGGCCGGGCTTGAGGGTGTTTACCATCAAAAGGCCGACGCACACGGCGGTGAGGCTGCCGAGGAGGTAATAGGCCCACGTCTTCAAGCCCATGCGGGCAAAGCCATCGAGCGATTTCAGCCCCGCGATGCCGCTGATGATGCTGGCGACGACGAGCGGCACGATGACCATCTTCAAACCACGCAAAAACAGGTCCGAGACGAAGCGGCAGGCTTCAATGACCGTCTTGATCCACTCGGGCGCGACTCCTTCCGCTGGATGTGCGATCTTTTGGAGAATCATGCCGATACCGACGCCGGCGGCGAGGGCGATGACGATGGGCCAGTGATTGTGGCCGTGGGTGGTCTTGGCGGGAGAGGCAGTGGACATCGAGGCTCTTTCTAGCCGAGATCATGCCGTGCGGGAAGGCAAAAAGCCGCGCGAGCTTCGCCTGTTTAAGCGAGGCGCTGAATCACGCCCGTGGATGAAATTTTCGATGCGTCTCCTTCAGCCGCGCCTGATCGACATGAGTGTAGATCTGCGTCGTGGCGATGTCCGCATGGCCGAGCATCTCTTGGATGACGCGGAGGTCGGCACCGTGGTTGAGGAGATGCGTGGCAAAGCTGTGGCGCATCTTGTGCGGATGGATGTGCTTTTCGAGGCCGCAGAAGGCGGCGCGTTCGAGGAAGATGGCGCGGATGCGTTCCCGGGTCAGCCGCTTGCCGCGATACGAGAGAAAGATGTGGCTGGAACTTTTGGCCTTCACCAGATGAGGTCGCGAATGCTCCAGGTAGGCTGCGATGGCCTCGCGAGCGGCACCGCCGACGGGAATGAGGCGCGTTTTGGCCCCTTTGCCCGTCACCCGGATCCATCCCTCCTCCATGCTGAGGTGCTCCAGCCGGGCATCGAGCAGCTCGGAAAGCCGCAGGCCGCTGGCATAAAAGAGCTCCAGGATGGCGCGGTCACGCCGGTCGAGCGGAGAGGTCCCGTTGATCGACTCGATGAGGCGGCGTACATCGTTTTCGTTCAAGGTATCCGGCAGGTGTTGCTCTGGGCGGGGAGGCAGAATGGCATCGGCAGGATCGGTGGGGATGTGTTTTCGGGCCGCCAGCCAGCGGAAGAAGATTTTGATCCCGATGAGCTCCACCCGGGCCGAGGAGGTGGCCAGCCCGTCCTTTTTGCGGCGGGCGAGGTAGTCGGTGATCTGGTCCGTCGTCACCTGCCCGGGTGATTCGGAGGCATGTACCTGCTTGTACCACGACGCAAACGCCTCCAGGAAGCGCCGCACGAGGAGTTGGTAGTTCACGGAGAGCCCGCGTTCCGTGGCGAGGTGGAGAATGAAGCCGTCGATGAGGTCCAGCACGCTCTCAGCATGCACGCGGAGAGTCTTGGTGACAAAAAAACATTGCCGTCAGGGGTGGCACCCGGCAAAGATGGCGTTTCAACTTCTCTTCTTATGGCCTCCCTGAACAAAGTCATGCTCATCGGCAACCTCACCCGCGATCCCGAGGTGCGCTACACTCCCAAAGGCAGCGCCGTCTGTGATATCGGCCTCGCTATGAACCGCGTGTACAAATCTGAAAGCGGCGAGAAGGTCGAGGAAGTCACCTTCGTCGATGTCACCCTCTGGGGCACCACGGCCGAGCTGGCTGGGAAGTGGCTGCACAAAGGCCGCCCCGTTTTCATCGAAGGCCGCCTTCAAATGGATTCCTGGGAAGACAAGGCCACCGGCCAAAAGCGCACGCGTCTGAAGGTCGTCGGCGAAGCCATGCAATTCCTTGGCAGCGCCCAGGGCGGTGGAGATCGCGGTCCTGCGGGCGGTGGCGGCGATGACGAAGGTGGCGGCTACTCCGGCGGCGGCGGTGGTGGCGGATATGGCGGTGGCGGTGGCGGATACAATCGCCCGCAGCAACGCCCTGCGCCCCAGCGTGGGGGTCCTCCACCGGCGGCTCGCCCGCAGCAGCGCCCCGCTCCAGCGCAGCAGAATGATGACTTTGGCGACGGTCCGATCACCGATGGAATGGAAGACGACGACATTCCGTTTTGATCCTTCGCTGAATGACCCCGGAGCATGAGCAGCGCCTCTACCAGATCATTCACCGCATGGTGATCTGGGATGAGTCTCGCGAAAATGTGCTCGCGAAGCTTGAGGTCAATGGCATCACCGGCCCCCAAGCGGAGGCGATGTATGCCCGGGCCCGGGCGGAGCGCATCGCGGGTCTGCGGGGTAATGCCGTGCGACAAGGAGTGGCGGGATTGTTCCTCATGACTGCCGGGATCGGTGTTTTCTATGCTTTTTGGGAGTGGTTCGGGGACATCACTCGGGCCCTGTTGATTTTATGCTTCGTGACGACGTTGATCGGCTTCTGGAAGGCGACCGAGGGCGTGCTGGGCTACCTCTTTGCGCCGACCAAACGCGGTTCGCTGGCGGACGAGGAGTGATGGCCCCACGGGCAACGGGAAAATCTGGCCTGAAAAGGTGCGAGGCCGCGAGGAAGAGTATCGAGGCGGCGTTTCGTGATGCCTCATGAAACTCACCTGCGTTCTCACCCTGCTCCTCGCGGCTTCCGTCGCCTTGGCACAAACACCCAAAGCTCCCGCCAAGCCCAAAGGTCCCATCGTTCCCGCCGATGCGCAGTGGCATGATGTGACGACTTGGGGCGTCGAAGGTCGCGGTTGGGGTGATCAAGAGCGGAAGCGCTGGTTTGACCGCTTCCCCGCGAAGGCGGAAAAAACCGTGACACCCGCCGTGTGGGGCCTGAGCCGCGATTCGGCCGGGATGATGGTACGCTTCAAAACCGACGCGAAAGCGATCTTTTGCCGTTATGACCTCGCGAAGGCGAATCTGGCACTTCCCGCCATGCCTGCGACAGGCGTCAGCGGCCTCGATCTCTATGCTCGCGATGCACAAGGTCAGTGGCGTTGGGTTGCCTGCCCGAAGCCGGACAAGCAACATGTGGAAGCCGTCATGATCAGCGATCTGGCTCCCGGCGAGCATGAATTCGCCGCCTACCTGCCGCTCTACAATGGCATCGAGAAGCTGGAAATCGGCGTGCCGAAAGAAGCGAAGTTTAAAGGCCTGAAGCCGCGGGAGAAGCCCATTGTATTTTATGGCACCTCCATCACCCACGGCGCGAATGCCTCCCGCCCCGGCATGGTTCACACAGCGATTTTGGGTCGTCGATTGGATCGTCCCGTCCTCAACATCGGCTTTTCCGGCAATGGTCGCATGGATGCGGCCGTCGGCGATTTGATCAACGAGCTTGATGCCGCCGCCATCGTCATCGACTGCTGCCCGAACATGGGTCCGGCGGATGTGACGGCCAAATGCGTGCCGCTGGTGAAGCAACTCCGCTCCAAACACGTCACCACCCCGATCATCCTCGTCGAGGACCGCCGTTTCACGAATTCGTGGATCACGCCGGCAAAGGCCAAATTTCACGATGACAACCACGCGGCACTCAAAGCGGCCTTTGAGCAACTGAAGGCCGAAAAAGTGGCCAATCTGAGTTACATCAGCGGCGATGCGCTTTACGGCACCGATGCCGAAGGCGCGAATGACGCCTCGCACGCCACCGATTTGGGCTTCATGCGCCAGGCGGATGTGTTCGAGCCAGTGCTGCGTGCGGTACTGAAGTAACCCGCATGCCCCGAAGAGCTCAAATCGCGCTCAAAGCTTTGATTATACAATAAAAGGTCTGTCCCTTTATGAGATGCCGTTTGCGCTGTTTCGGTCTTCCGGCTACTCGTTGTCATGCGACAAGCTCGACTCAAGGCCCCCTCCCACCACCCGCTGGCCTACTACCACTGCGTCTCCCGCGTCGTGAACCGGGACTTCGTTCTGAAAAATGCAGAGAGGGAGATGTTCGTTGGCCTCATGCGGATGTATGAAAAGCTTTGCCAGGTCCGCGTGGTGACTTTTTGCGTGCTTTCCAATCATTTTCATGTGCTGGTGGAGGTGCCGCGTCGGCCTGATGTGATGCCTTCCGAGGCTGAGGTGCTGGGAATCATTTCGAGGTCGTTGGGGATGACGACCGCCCACTTGCTGCGGGTGGAAATCGACCAACTTCGCAAGGCTGGGGCTCATGCGGCAGCTCAAAAGATCATTGACGGCTGGACGGCTCGAATGTGGGACATCAGCTCGTTCATGAAAGCGCTGAAACAGCGCTTCACGCAGTGGTTTAACAAGCATCATCAGCGGAAGGGCACGCTCTGGGAAGAGCGGTATAAAAGCACGCTGGTGGAGGGTGGTGGCAATGCGCTGGCGATGACCTCGGCCTACATTGATCTGAATCCCGTGCGGGCCGGTTTGGTGAAGGATCCAAAGGACTACCGCTGGTGCGGGTATGCAGAGGCCGTGGCGGGGATCAAGATGGCTCATGGTGGCATTGAGGTGGCAGCGCGTGCGCAACTGGATGGTGTGAAGGCGGAGGCTGGGCTGCTGGAGCACTACCGGCGATTGCTTTTCACCTGGGGCCTGACGTCAAAGACTGGAGCCGGAGGTGTGAAAGCAGGAGCGATCAGCCGTGAGGATGCTAAGAAGGTGCTGAAACGAGGCGGCAGGCTGCCAGTGGCTGAGGCTCTGAAGTGTCGGATGCGCTACTTCACGGACGGAGCGGTGCTTGGGGGCCGGGATTTTGTGAACGGCATTTTCAAGGCGCAGCGCAGCCGGTTTGGCGCGACGCGGAGAGACGGGGCACGGGTCGTGCGCGGCTTGGAGGCGACGGAGGGTGAGAAAAGGCTCTTCGCGATGCGTGATCTCCGCGTGCGGGTGTTTGATGCGTCTTGATGAGACAGTGTGCTTACGTCTGTTCGGTGGTCTGGAAGTCGGGATAAGCGTTGGCGGCGTGTTCGGCGAAGTCGAGGCCGTCGATCTGTTCCGTGTCGCTGGCTCGCAGGCCGACGAGCATATCCACGAGTTTGAAGATGCCAAAGGCCATCACAAATGTACACGCGGTGATGCTGAAGGTGCCGAGGGCCTGCACGCCGAATTTTTGGGCGTTGAAGCCGCCTTGATCGAATAAGGCGACGCAGAGCGTGCCCCACCACCCGTTGCAGAGATGCACGGGCACCGCACCGACGGCATCGTCGATTTGCAATCGCTCCAGCGCAATGGTGGCGACGGTGGTGATGATGCCTGCGATGAGGCCGACGATGAAGGCGGAGGCGGGGGAGATGTTCGCGCAGCAGGCGGTGACACCGACTGCGCCACCGAGGCTGCCATTGAGCGTGATGCCAACATCCGGCCGGCCTTGTACGAACCACATGGAGATCATGGCGGAGAGCGCCGCCGCAGCAGGAGCGATGGTCGTGTTCACCGCGATGCGGCCGATGGTGCCATTGCCGAGCAGGGTGGAGCCTGCGTTGAACCCGAACCAGCCAAACCACAGGATGAAAACGCCAAAAGCGGCCAGCGGGATGTTGTGACCCGCGATGAGTCGCGGCGTGCCATCCTTGGCGAAACGGCCGTGCCTTGCTCCGACGACCAAAATGCCCGCCAGCGCACACGCGCCACCGCAGCCATGCACGACGGTGGAGCCGGCGAAGTCGATGAAGCCCATGTTTTCGAGCCAGCCCTTGGCTCCACCGACACCGAACGAGCCTCCGAAGCTGCCCCAGGCCCAGTGACCGCCGAGTGGATACACGATGGCGGCGAGCAGCGCGGCATAGATCAGGTAGCCAACGAATTTCGTGCGCTCCGCCATGGCACCGCTGACGATGGTGCAGGCGGTGCCGGCGAAGACGACTTGGAAGAACCAAAAGGCCCACAGCTTGTCATCCGCGCCATGATCGGAAAGCCAGAAGCTATCCGTGCCGATCCATCCACCCGCGCTGGTGCCAAACATGAGCCCAAAGCCGAGGAACATGAAGACGATGGCGCTGATGCAAAAGTCGAGGAAGTTCTTCATGATGATGTTGATGCTGTTCTTCGCTCTCGCGAAGCCCAGCTCCACCATCGCAAATCCAGCCTGCATGACGAAGACCAGCGCCCCGGTGATCACCATCCAGACGAGGTTCAAATTGAGCTGCACGGCCTCGATTTCGGCCTTGGCGGCGCTTTCCGCCGGCGCAGAGGCCACGGCGGCCGCTGGCG
>CALSBJ010000016.1:0-92884 GCA_943373155.1 Akkermansia muciniphila
CGTTCACCGCGGTGCCAGTGAGGGTGAAGTTGACCAGCAAAGGCAGCAGGGAGTTCGCACGCCGCGCCGAAAAGCGGAAGTTCGCGTTCGTGCTCGGCTCCACGCCGTTCGCGGTGTTCACCACATCGATGTAGGGAAGGTCGGCGGCGTTGTCATTGATGTTCACCGTGGCCGTGGCGCTGGTGCCGAGGATGTAGTTCGTGGCATTCGCCCCCAGATTCAGCACGCAGCGCTCCTGCCCTTCGCCCTGACCATCAAACCGCGGCACGATGGTGATCGCCGCGCTGCTTTGTCCGGCCGGGATGACGACCAGGCCGGGCATCCACTCAAAATCCACGCCATGCAGCGCCATCACGCCGCTGCCGGTGACGCCGCTGAAGGCATAATAAATCGTCAGCGCATTCGTCGTATCGCCCGTGCGGGTGACCAAAAAGGTGCCCGTGTCCGCCGCCGCGCCTGGAACGCTCAAATCGACCTCCGAGGCCTCCGAATCGCTCGCGGTGACATTCACCGTTTGCAGATCATCGTCGTAAATCGTCGTCGTGGCCGTCGTGGCGAGCGGATCGAGGATGTAGGCCGCATTCGTGCTCAAGGTCGTGATCACGGTTTCCAGCGATTCGGAGCTCGAATCATCCACCGGCGTGATTTCGACCGTCGCGGAGGCATTTCCTGCCAGAATCGTCACCGAGCCGCT
The DNA here is from genome assembly GCA_943373155.1 of Akkermansia muciniphila. Classification (GTDB taxonomy): domain Bacteria; phylum Verrucomicrobiota; class Verrucomicrobiia; order Verrucomicrobiales; family Verrucomicrobiaceae; genus Prosthecobacter. The sequence continues at coordinate 695 of CALSBJ010000016.1, forward strand.
CAAAGCCGAAAAATCCGCGCCACTGCTCGCGGTGCCGCTCACGGCATAATTCACCGTCAAATCGGCCGCAGTGCTTCCCGAGCGTGAAACCGTCAAAAGCCCCGGTGTGGCGATGTTTTCCATCACCGAGTTCCGCGTCGCGGTGAGGCTGATTTTCGGCAAAGCGGTGTCATCATCGCCAATCACCACCGTGGCCGATGAAGCGGAGCCGACGAGGTAGCCATTGCCCGGCCCGAGCTGCAAAATGACCGTCTCCGGCCCTTCGCTGCTCGCATCCACGACCGGCGTGACGGTCACATCGAGCACGTCGGAGTCCGCCGGGATCGTGAAGGTGCTGTAACCCTGCGAACCGCCCACATAAGCCGGAGAAAGCGTGTAGTCCGTCGTGATCGTGGCTCCACCGAGAGCCGAGTTCACATTGATCACGAGGTCCTGCGAGATGTCACCCGTGCGCGTGAAGCGGAAAGTGCCCGGCGTGACCGGAGCCAGCTCGTTCGCGTTTGGATTCAGTGCCGTGAGAGTCACCACGCTCTGCGCCGTCGCTTCAAAATCCGCGCCGCTGAAACTCGGCCCCACGGTGATGCTATTATTAAACAGCTCGCCAAACGAGTAGCCGTAAAGCAGCGGCGTGAGCGTGTAGGTGTTCGCGGAGAGATTGGGGATCGTGAAGTAGCCGTCCGCATCGCTGATGACGCCGTTCGCGTTGTTCGCGGTGATCACCACATCCGGCAAACCCTGCCCGAGCAATGTCACGCGACCGCTGATCGTGAAGGTGCTCACGGCACCGACGGTGATGAGCTGGTTTCGCGTGACCGTGCCGCCCTTCATGTCACTCACCGTGCAGGTGACGATGTAAGTGCCCGCCGAGGTGAACTGCCGCGTGATCACATTCGAGTTTGGCGAAACGATCTGCGCCGTGCTGCCAAAGTGCTGCCAGTTGTAGGCCAGCGGATCGCCATCCACGTCATTCGCCGTCGCGGTGAAGGTCACCGTGCCATTCAGCGGGATCACCTCCGCGCTCGCCGCCAGCGTCATCGTCGGTTTGTTGTTCGTCGGATAGTTGCCGAGATTCACCTGCACGTCGATGTACCGCGGATTGTCGTTCGCAGCCACCGTCGTCAGGTGAATGCCGCTCTCAGTGTCCGAAAACGTCGCACCGAGACTGATCGCCGCGTCCGTTTTGCCAAAGGGCGAGCCATTGGTCGTGTCGATGAGCTGGAAATTGCCACCACCGCCGTTCGGGAACTTCCAGCCGAGCTCGAGACCACTTTTCATGAACGGATTCGAGTCGAACAGCGACCTCACCATGCCCCAGTAGGTGCGCTGCACGTCCTTCTGGATCGTCAACGCATAGCGCCGCGACGCATCGAGGGCACCCTGGTCAAACGCATGGATGCGATACAGCCCGCTTTGCGTCACCGGTTGCTGAAACGAAGTCGGCAGCCATTTGATCTGCGTCTTCGCGGCCGCGTTGTAATGCCCCGTGGTGCCCGCGCCGCCCATGATGTCGTAGCTGTCGCCATATTCCTGATTCGCCCCGTTGCCGATGCTGCTCGTGCCCGCGGTGTCCCAGAAGTTCGAATGACCGAGCGCAAACGCATGACCGATCTCATGCGCCCAGAGACTGATGCTATTGCTGCGGCACCAAACCGTGCTGCCACCGCCCAGACCACCGTAGCTGCCAGGGCCGCCATTGTGGCGCATCACCGTGCAATCATAGTCATTCCAGTCGTAGCCCATCTTTCGCGCCTCCGCCCGCGCATCCGCCATCGAGATGCCCGTGCCGCCAATGTCGCCGCCATTGCTCGTATCGCGATTCACATACCACGCCTCGTTGTGCGGCAGCTTGATCGGCGGCGCGACCACGCCGGAGAGCGAAAGACGGCCGTAACTGGCCTTCGAATAGTGATCCGCCACATCCCGCAGCACATTGTAAAGATCCGCCTCGGTGGAAGGCAGCGCGTTTTGATCCGCGTAGGTCACATTCAGCACGATCACCTTCACCTGCCCCACCGCTGGCGTCGGCGAGCCCGGCAAAATGCCCGAAAACGCCATCGAACCACCCGTGACGCCTTCTCCATAGAGGATGGTCTGATTATGCACCGCGATGTGCGAGCCATCGCAGAAGGTGATGATCTCCGTCGGCGACTCCACCGCCGCCAGCGTCTCCGGCACCTCCGCAGGCACGTCCTCCGGCTCCAGCACATATTTTCCCGAAACCGGGCAATCCCCCACGACCGTCTTCCCCTCCAGCAAACGCTCCCCGACCTCCAGCCGACGCGTCGGTTCATCGCTGATCGCGAATTCGGAATCCATCGCCACGCCATTCACCGACGCCCCCGGCGTCCAAGCCAGTTTGTTCGCCCGCTCGCCATACACATAAGCGCGATACGTCCCGCCGCTTTTCAGCTCCACCTCCCGTGTCGTCGGCACCGGCGGATCTTCCGGATTCAGCGGCACCCCTTGAAACACGCGCAGTGCGCCGATGTCATTGATGCGCTTCTCCAACAGCGAAACAATCTCTGGCGGCAGTTTTTGCCTCACCACCATCGGCACCGCCTTTTGGATCGCCTCACGCGGGTCCTCTTTAATGAGCTCTTTAAACACCGGGCGACGCTCCTGGGCCAATTTCAGGCCTTTTGAGATCAAATCGGGATTTCGAGTCGCGAGGTAGTCCTTGGTCCACTCGGTGAAATCAGCCATTGGATCGTTCGATGCCGGTTCAGCAGCTTTTTGGGCCTGCTGAGCCTTCTTAGCCTTCTTAGCCTTCTTAGCCTTCAAAGGGGTCGGTTGGGCGAGTTCGGGCTGCCTGTCAGGACTCAACGTGGCGGACTCTTTTTCGTCATGCTGCCCCCGAAAGACGAGAAACAGAGACAGCACGGCCATCAAAGCCAGTAAAAGGCGGGAACGCATGGTTGGGGTGGTTGGTTGGGGAGCCGAACGATCTCCCAGACAGTCGTGTTAGGCGACGGTTCGGTCTTTCGGTTCTTTTGCGTGAAATGGTAACAGACCGCTGGGAAATCCGTCAACCGCTAGCTCACTTCCAGGCCATGCAACGAAACGGATGATCATCGATCAAATTCGGCCGCACCCCGCTGAGGCGGTCGCCATGGTAAAACTGCACGCCAACGTAGTAATACACCGGCAACACCACGGCCTCATCACGAATGAGCATCTGCTCAGCTTGGGAAAAGAGGCCGTTTCGCTTCATCAAATCCGGCTCACGAGCCGCCGCTGCCATCAGGTCATCATACGCAGGACTCTTCCAGCCGGTGCGGTTATTGCCACTCTCGGCGAGGAACATGTCCAAAAAGGTACTGGGGTCGTTGTAATCCCCCACCCACGAGCTGCGGCAGAGATGGTAATCGAGGCTGCGCATGCTGCTGAGCCAGATCTTTTGCTCCTGCTTCTTGAGGTTCACACTCACGCCGAGGTTCTTCTGCCACATGGCCTGGAGTTCGACGGCGATATTTCGCTCGATGGGCAGCGGGATGTAAAGGTACTCGACGAGCGGGAAGCCTTTGCCGTCCTTAAAACCCGCCGCAGCGAGCAACTCGCGAGCCTTGGCCGGATGGTAATCGAGGCCCGGTGGCGGCTGGTAGTCCTGCCCAGCACCTGGAGGTGTGACGCCCCACGCGGGCGTCTCGCCGAGCTGCGTGATATTTTCCACGATGCGCCGCTTATCCACCGCCAGCGCAAAGGCCTGCCGCACACGAGGGTCAGTGAAGGGCGGCTTGGTGCTGTTCATGCGAATGAACCAAGTGCCGAGAAACGGCCCGGTGTGAAACCACGACTGCTGCTTCAGCTTCTGCACGAGCGTGGGAGGCATCATGCCTTTATCCATCATCAGATCACACTGGCCGGTGTGGAAGAAATTCAGGGCGGTATTGGCATCCTGCACGGGGCGCACGTCCACGGTGGCCATCTTCACGTTCGCCGCATCCCAGTAGGCCGGGTTCTTCTTCAATCGGATGTGGTCATCGATGCGCCAGGATTCGAGCAGGTAGGCACCGTTGCTCACGATGTTCGCCGGTTTGATCCAGCCGGTGTCATGCTTTTCGATGGCCTGCATCGGCACGGGGGCCAGCGTCTGAAAAGCGCACAGGTCGATGAAATACGGTGTGGGATTCTCCAACCGCACTTCGAGCGTTTTCGCGTCCAGCGCCCGCACACCGACGCTGGCCGGATCGGTCACCTTTCCCTCGGTAAAGTCTTTTCCACCCTGGATGACATGCAGCAGGCTCGTGTAGTCCGATCCCGTCTCCGGCCGCAAAGCACGAATCCACGACGCAGCGAAGTCCTGCGCGGTGACCGGCCTGCCATCACTCCACTTCACGCCCTCGCGAAGGTGAAAAACATACGTTTTGCGATCCTCGGAAGTCTCCCAGCGCTCCGCCATGCCCGGCTGCGCCTTGCCGTTTTCATTGAACCGACACAACCCCTCAAAAAGCGAGGACGAAATGCGCATGCTCACCTGATCCGAGACGATCGTGGGATCAATCGTCTCCGGCTCCGCACTCTGGATGAAGACCAGATCCGCTCGTGGCTCTACCCGCCCGCACGCGGCGAGGCAGAAAAGGCAAAACAAGGCACTGAGGACGGAGCGAAGAGGCATGCGGAAAGCTCACGATAGTGGCCGAGCACGTCATCAAAGCCAGCATTTTCCCATGGCCGCCACGCGTGAAGAAAACCCGTGCCCGCCGACGCTCGCTCACTTCACGATCTCACCCACGAGCAAAATCGCCCCAGGGTAAAAGGCGGTGCCTTCGAAGCGCTTGGGATCGTCGATCTTGTTGCCGTTTTTGGCGAGGATCTTGGCTTTATCCGGCACTTCGGGGCTGATTTCGATTTTGACGGTGTGGACGGTGTCGGGCAGCTCGCTGCCGAGGCTCAGCGTGGCGAGGCGGTGATAGGTGCAGTAGGCATCGATGCGGGGCACGAGCTTCACGGGCTGATCATCAAGGGTGATGCTCACCTGGCCGCAGTCCGGGCCGACGATGTCGTAGATCGAGGCGCGAGTGCCTTTGAACTGGAAGATGAGCACGTCACCCGGCTTGGCGGCTTTGTGAAGAGCGCTCATGCGATTGCTCCAGCGCTTCGCGAAGTCTGCTGGGGCAGGTTGAAAGCCGCTGGAGAGCGTGGCGGCGGTGATGGGCAGGAGTTTGGCCTGTTCGTAATTGGTGGCGATGAAGGGCGCGGCCAAGGCGTGAGCGCCTTTCGCTTTCGAAGCAGCCTGAATGGGATCGAGCGAGCGAACGATGGCGGCGAGATAAAGCTCGTGACCGGTTTCGACATGCGGATGCACACTGTCCGGCGCGAAGACGAATTGATCGCCGAGCGCTTTCTTTTCCTCGTCGGTCTTTGGCAGCTTGGCTTTCCACACAAGCTTGCCTTCCCTGGCCAGTTTAGCCACTTCCATGCCCATGTGGATCGTGGGGATGCCGTAGTGATCGGCGATCTTTTCCATGGCGCTGGCACTGCGTTGGAATTTGCCATCGAGCATGGCGGGCACGAGCGCCTCGGTGACGGTGTAAACAAAGCAGACATCGCACTCCGGCAGCGTCTTCCACGTCTGGCGGACGATGCCTTCCATGCTGCGGTGGATTTGCTCCGGCGCTGCGCCGCCATCGTTCACGGCGAATTCGACGAAGAGAAGGTCCGGCTTGTGATCGAGCACGTCTTGTTTCACGCGGAACACGCCGAGATCGGAGCCCGTGCCACCGATGGCGGCGTTGATCTCACTGAACTTCGCCTGCGGCCAGGTCTTCTGGAAATGGGCCAGCGTCTTCGGCCTCCAGCCATTCTGCGCCGTGATGGAGCCGCCGAGGTAAGCGATCTTCACTGCCGCGCCCGGCATGTTCGCCTTCGCGAGGAAATTGGGCAGGCCGGCACGCGGACGGCATTCCTGGGCGGGCACGAGCGGGTAGTCGTCCGCTGCCAAAACGAACGGGGCAATACCTAGGACCAGAAAGAGAAAGGAAAGCAGACGCATGAGGAGGACGAAGGACTAGGGTTGAGGTGAAAAGGGCAAAGCCTGTGCCATTTGATGCCAAGTATTCCCAGATCGTCAAAGCGCATGAAGAGGCCGCTGCTTGATCCCACTCATCTCCGCTTCCCCAAACCATCCCTTGCTTTCCGATCCAAACCAGACGAAAGACCCGCCCGCAGTCATCCTGAAGCAGGCAGACCGAGCTGTTCATCAGGTGTTTCTTTGGATTCGTTGGTGTTCTGAAATCCGAAGACCGGAGCTGGCCGTGCATGCATTGGGAGTATTGCTTTCAAAAAGATAACACGTTATGAACACCAAAATGTATGTGGGCAACCTGCCCTTCGCCGCCACTGACAACGACCTGCGCGATCTCTTCACCAACTACGGCACCGTCACCGATCTCTTCCTGCCGATGGACCACACTACAGGCCGCCCTCGTGGTTTCGCCTTCATCACCATGGACACGGCCACGGGCATGCAGGAGGCCATCAAGGCCCTTCATGATCAGGATTTCATGGGCCGCGCCCTCGTTGTGAATGAAGCGCGTCCGAAAGAAGACCGTCCAGCTGGCGGTGGCTATGGTGGCGGCGGCGGCGGTGGCCGCGGCGGTTACGGTGGTGGCGGCGGCGGCGGTGGCCGTGGCGGCTACGCCGGTGGCGGCGGCGGTGGCGGTGGCGGCAATGGCCGTCGCGAGCGCTACTAAGCCCTCTCTCAGCTCTTTGACTCTCGGCGGCAGGCTTCACGGCCTGCCGCTTTTTTGTGCCCGAGCCACATCTGGGATGGAAATGGTCTTGAGCGCTTTCTTTACGGCTTCGAGGTGGTGCGTGGGTCCGGGGCACCGAGCAGCACCCAGGTTTCGAGCAGGGCGATCTCGATGGGTGGGAGCTTTTTCTTCGGTGGCATGGCGCTGTCCGAGTCGAGATGGCGGATAGCCTGGATGAGAGGGCTGTTTTTGAGATCACCGGGCTTCACGGCGGGGCCGTTTTCACCACCAGTTTCCCAGCCGAGCTTCGAATCGAGGGCCAGTTCCCCTTCCAGCTCGTGTTGGTGAGAATGGCACTCGTAGCAGCGGCGCTCGAGAATGGGCTGGATCTGAGTGCGGAAGAACTTGGCCGGCTCATAAGCGGGCGAGACCGCCTCGCCAGCCCTCGCTCTCGAAAGCATCCCGAGGATCAGCAGCAGCATGTTGGAAGACTTCATGCGGATGGTAACGCCTCAGTGAACCATGCCGTGCGGCGGATTTTGCTCACTTGAGGGCAAGAAATGCCCGCCTAGTCCCCGCTCGGCGGGAAGAGAACCCCTCCTTGCGCCATGGTTTCCCCGTGCTAGCCTCGCGACCCTTTAAACCTTCAAAAGCACGCAAATCATGGGCAAAACTCTCTTCGCCAAAGTCTGGGAATCGCACTCGGTCGGAACACTCGCCAACGGCCAGACTCAGCTCCTCATCGACACGCATCTCGTCCATGAGGTGACCAGCCCGCAGGCCTTTGGCATGCTGCGTGACCTTGGCCTGAAAGTGGCCTACCCACACCGCACCTTTGCGACCGTCGATCATATCGTGCCCACGGACAGCCAGGTGGCGCCTTTTGCCGATCCTTTGGCCGAAGAAATGATCCAGGAGCTGAACAAGAACGCGAAGGAGACGGGCATCACCTATTTCAACCTCGCCAGCGGCAAGCAGGGCATCGTCCACGTCGTGGGACCTGAGCAGGGCATCACTCAGCCCGGCACCACCATCGCCTGCGGCGACAGCCACACGGCCACACACGGCGCTTTCGGCGCGATCGCCTTTGGCATCGGCACCACGCAGGTGCGTGACGTGCTTGCCACGCAAACGATGGCGCTCAGCGTCATGAAAGTGCGCCGCATCAATGTGGATGGCCAGCTCAAGCCCGGCGTGTATTCCAAAGACGTCGCTTTGCACATCATCCGCCTGCTCGGCGCCGGTGGCGGCAAAGGCTACGCCTATGAATATGGCGGCAGCTTGTTCGACAGCTTCACAATGGAAGAGCGCATGACCGTCTGCAACATGGCCATCGAAGGCGGTGCCCGCTGCGGTTATGTGAACCCCGACGAAAAGACCTTCGAATACCTCAAAGGCCGCCCCTACTCGCCGCAGGGCGCGGAGTGGGACAAGGCCGTGCTGCAATGGAAAGCCGTCGCGACCGATGCGGATGCCGTTTTTGACGATGTGGTGAACATCAAGGCCGAAGACATCCCGCCGACCGTGACCTGGGGCGTGAGTCCGGACCAAGCCATCGCGGTGACCGAAAACGTCCCCTCCGTGGCTGATGCGAAGTCCGCCACGCAGCGTGAATCGACCGAAGAAGCGCTCGCCTACATGAAGCTGACCGGCGGCGCACCGATCAAGGGCACCAAGATCGACGTGGCCTTCATCGGCAGCTGCACCAACGGCCGTCTGAGCGACTTCCGCGAAGTGGCCAAGTTCATCAAAGGCCGCAAAGTGGCCGCTGGTGTGAAAGCCATCGCTGTTCCCGGCTCGCAGATCGTCGATGTGCTGGCTCGTCAGGAAGGCATCGACAAGGTTTTCAGCGAAGCCGGCTTTGAATGGCGTGCCGCAGGCTGCTCCATGTGCCTGGCGATGAATCCCGACAAACTTATCGGCGACCAGCTCTGCGCTTCCTCTTCCAATCGCAACTTCAAAGGCCGCCAAGGCAGCCCCACAGGCCGCACCGTCCTCATGAGCCCTGTCATGGTCGCTGCGGCGGCTTTGACCGGCGGCATCGCGGACGCCCGCGAGGTGTTTGCGATCTAATCGAGTTAAACAAGTCATGAGCCCCAAGATGTCATCCCGCTGGTTTTTGGGACCACTTCTTGGGGTTCTTGTTTCATGTGGCTCTCAAAAGCCGTCGCCGAGGCCGATAGCTTTTGTGGAATCGACTTCCAGATCCAAAGAGGAGCGTTTGAAGCTCTACAATCGAGTTGATCGGGGTGACGCTGGAGCGGCGCTTGAACTAGCCGTGCATTTCGGGTTCGCCATGATGGATCAAGACGCTGCTAGAAAATGGTATCGCGAGGCTGCGCGACTCGGGGGCAAAAGGGAGAAAGAAATCTATGAGTCATTTCTCCACGCTGAGTAGCGACCGAGAAGCAAGATTCCGCTAGCTCATGCCATGGCCTTACCTACTCTAGCAACGTTCGAGCACATTTCACCATGAGCACCCCCGTCACCGCCAACAGCCCTCTCGGCGTTTTTGACTCCGGCGTGGGCGGGCTGACGGTTGTGCGGGCGCTGCGGGATCTGCTGCCGAATGAATCCATCATCTATCTCGGCGATACCGCCCGCGTGCCTTATGGCTCAAAGTCGCCGGATACGATCCGGCGATTCTCCGTGGAGGATTCGCAGTTTCTCGTCTCGCATGGCGTGAAGGCCGTTGTCGTGGCGTGCAATACGGCCACGGCGCATGCGCTGCCCGTTTTGCAGGCTACGTTTCGCGTGCCCGTGATCGGCGTGCTCGGCCCCGGCGTCGAAGCGACGCTTTCGGAATCGTCTTGTGAACGTGTGGGCATCATCGGCACCGCCGGCACCATCCGCAGCCATGCATATCAGCATGAGATCGCGATGCGTAGGCCGGATATCTTGATCGAAGCGCGGGCGACTCCGCTGCTCGTTCCATTCGTCGAAGAAGGCTGGACGGATCATCCGGCACTCAAATCCGTGCTGCGTGAGTATTTGAAGCCGATGCTCGACAAAGGCATCGACACGCTGGTGCTCGGCTGCACCCACTACCCGCTGCTCGTGCCGGTGCTCAAGCGCATGCTGGGCCAAAAAGTGCGCCTGGTGGACTCCGCCAGCACCTGCGCTGCCCATGTGAAAGCGAAGCTGGAGCAGGACAACCTGCTGCGGACGACCAAATCGAAGCCCTCACTCGAAATTTATCTCACCGATCACTCCGAGCAGGCCGAGAACCTTGCGAAACGCTTTCTCGGCACGGATTTCGGCAAGGTGAAGAAGGCGGTGTTGTGAAAACAAAAGACCGAGTGCTGAATTTTCATCCAGCACCCGGCGTGGTTCACCTCAACACTCCATGACTCCGATCAACGTCCTCCGCGGCGCGGGGGTGGCGCAAGGAAGGCCGTATCGGAAATTTCGGTTTTGATGCCCGTGTTGCGGCGAATGATGCTGGCGAGCGTCTGCTGCTCCACGGCGCGGACGAGGCCGCGTGGCAGATAATGCTGATACCAGAAGCGGTCGCCATCGCGGCAGCGGCGGAATTGATCGGCGAGGATGCGAGTGAAGGTCTCGCCCACCATGGAGCCGGAGCGATCCGCCTCGGCGAGGCCGCCGACCCAGAGATCGACATCCGCAGGCGAGGTGTAAGCGGCGCGAAGCTCGGCGAGCACGGTGCGGTCGCGATTGATGTCCTCAAAGCGGGTGACGGGGGGCAGTTTGAGGGCTTTGCGCATGTTCGCAAAGCTGGGCAGGCCATGATCGCGACCACGCTGGATGTTCAGCGAGGCGAGATCGAAGCCGCCGCTGCCTGGGGCACCGAAGAGGAAGTCACGCACGTCATCGACGAGCCATTCATCGAGCTCCTGCGCACGTTGGGAAACGAGACCGCGGAGGATGGGATCGATGCCATTGGTGGCATACACGGGCAGGTTGAAGAAGGCATTTCGCAGTGCCAGCGGCGTGCCAGCCACATCAGTGCCGTCCGCATGGCGCAGGAGGATCTGCGGCGAGAGCAGCGTGTGACCGAGGCGGTAGGCGGCGGTGGCAAATTCATTCGAGACGCCGGTGTTCACCATGGCATCGTAGCCACGGTAAGCGGGCAGCGCATTGCCGATGAGCACCGGAAGAAACTCGCGGTAGGTGATGGCCTGGATCTCGGCCGCCACGATCATGCGGGCGAATTGATACGTCTCCTCGTCATCGACGCCGGGGTTCACTTTTTGATATTCGGAGGCCCAGTAGTTGTGCTCGCGAACGAAGAGGGTGTGAATGGCGGTGAGGCCGATCTGTTCGTTCACACGAACGTCGCCAGCGAGGTAAAACGTGGCGCCGGGAGGTGCGTTTGGCAGTCCGGCGGTGTTGAAGGGCAGCAGATCGCCTTCGCTGACTTTGAGACGGCCTGTTCCATCGAGAGCACGCAGGCCGGTGGCACGCGCCGCATCGGAGCCATAGACCATCGAGGCATCGATGTAGGCGGTGATGGCATTCGTCTGCTCACGTTTGCCGCTGGTCATCGTGTAGATCGAGCGGGAGAGCGGGATGGTGGCCGTGCCGGTACTGGTGGGATCAAACGAAGGATCGCCCTTGGGCACGAGGATGGGAAAAGCCTCGGCAGGTGTGGCGGTCATCGTTTCATCAAGATCGTGGTCGATGAACTGGCCCCACTGCCAGATCATGTCGCTGGCGCCGCGTGCATTGGGACGCAGGACGGGCTGTTTGACGATGGCATTGCTCACCGCACGGGCGCTGGGTCGCGTGGCACCGGCGGGCGAACTGACACCATCCGCGTATTCGGCGGGGGCAAGGCGGATGAAGGCTTGGCCGGGCGTGCCCCAGGCGGCGTTCGCGGTGTTGTTGGCCGAGCCATCGACGCTGCGGAATTCCGCCGGGAGATCAAAATCCGTGGCGGAACCGCCGGTGTTCGAGCCGGGCTTGTGCGCCCCCGGCTTCGGCGGCTGGGGACGGGGAATGGGAGGCTGTTGGGCAAAGCCGCTGCTCAGAGCGAGCAGCAGCGCGGTGTGGATGAGGCGAGTGGTTTTCATGACGATGCGGTGGTTGTTGTTTCAGGCGGGATCGCCGGTTCGAATCGGTGTCCGTTGCTGTGGAAAGCCCGCCGCGCCTAAACCCCCGGCTTCGCCGAAAATGAAGGATCGTTTATCTGCGAAGGTTGGTGGAACTCCGTGCGTTTGGGGCAGGTTTTTGACACCGCCAGGCTTCAAATGGGCCGTTGCGTTCACCCCGGTGGATGGCAAAATGCCGCCATGAGTCTTGAATCGCTAAAACAAGAGATCGCCGTCCTGCCGCTGGAGGAACGCAGGCAGATCATGAGCTACCTGATTGATCTTTGTGCTCGTGAAACGGACCCGGATTGGACTCAGCGGACGGCGAATGTACTCGACGACAAGACCTCTTCACGCTGGATACCATGGGAGGTGGCTCGAGAGGGAATGGATGCCCTGGATGACCAGGACGAGGCCACCTGAACTACCGACTTTTGTAACCTACATGGTCTGGCGGACCGCTGACTGCGTTTACCCACTCAGCCCTTGCGACGCTCTTTTCCAGCCTAGTTTAAATCCATGAACGAAGCGATTACCTTCATCGTCGAGCCTAACGGCGAAACCGGTGGCTATGTGGCTCGCTGGGATGACCCGCTCGGACGTGGTGGCATCACCACGCAGGGCGATACGCTCGGCGAACTTCAGACGATGATCGCAGATGCCTTGAGCGGCTTTTTTGAACCCGGCGAGGTCCCCTGTCAGGTAAAAGTGCATTTCCCCCAACAACCGCTGTAAATGGGCTGGCATGACGGCTTACGAATCGAGAACGGGGTTGATTGATCTAAGGAGCTTCAAACCTCCTCCTTGACCATCCTGACCTCCTCTTGACCTCTTGACTTCCTCCCCATGACCCACGCCGAAGCCGCCGCCCGAGCCGCCTTTCTCAGTGCTGAACTGCACCGCCACAACCGCCTCTACTATGTCGAGGCGAGGCCGGTGATCTCGGACAAGGAGTTCGACGTGCTGCTGCGTGAGCTTCAGGACATCGAGGCGCAGTTTCCTGATCTGCTCACGCCGGATTCGCCGACGTTGCGTGTGGGTGGAGCGGCTTTGGAAGGCTTCACGCAGATCACGCACTCGGTGCGGATGATGAGCCTCGACAACACCTATTCCGAGGAGGAACTCACGGCCTTCTTTGCCCGTGTGCAGAAGGGCCTCGGTCGCGAATCCGTGGAGTGCGTCATTGAGCCCAAAGTGGACGGTGTGGCCATCAGCGTGCGTTATGAGGACGGCGTGCTCAAACACGGCGTCACGCGTGGCGATGGCACCACGGGCGATGATGTCACGAACAACCTCAAGACCATCAACACGCTGCCACTGCGCCTACCGAAGGACGGTCCGCAGACCTTCGAGGTGCGTGGCGAGGTCTTCATGCCGAAGGCGGGCTTCGCGAAGCTCAATCAGGAGCGTGAGGAGGCCGGTGAATCGCTCTTTGCCAATCCGCGCAACTCCACCGCAGGCACGCTGAAGTTGCTCGATCCCAAAATCGTGGCGAAGCGCCCGCTCGACATCGTCTTCTACGGCCTCGCCGATGCCAGCGGTCTGCCGATCGAATCGCAAAACGACGTGCGAAAGCTGCTCGAAGCCGCTGGCTTGCCGAAGTCGAACCTGATCTGGCATGCCGACAGCGCCGAAGGCTTGCTGAAAGCCATCCGCGAGCTCGATGAGCAGCGCAAAGCCCTGCCGTATGAAACCGACGGTGCGGTGATCAAGGTGAATGCCTTCACCGACCAAAACGAACTCGGTGTAACGAGCAAAGCGCCGCGCTGGGCCATCGCCTACAAATACCAGCCGGAGCAGGCGGAGACCAAAATCCTCGCCGTGGACATTCAGGTGGGCCGCACGGGTGCTTTGACGCCGGTGGCACGCCTGGAGCCGGTGTTTGTCAGTGGCAGCACGGTGAGCAATGCCACGCTGCACAACTTTGAAGAGATCGAGCGCAAAGACATCCGCGTGGGTGATCGCGTCATCATCGAAAAAGCTGGCGAGATCATTCCCGCCGTGGTCAGCGTGAAAACCGAGAAACGCGATGGCAGCGAGCAGCCCATCGTGCCACCCACGCACTGCCCGGTGTGCGGCACCGGTGTGCATCGCGATGAGGAGCAGGTCGTCATCCGCTGCCCGAATCCGAAGTGCCCGGAGGTGGTAAAACGCCGCATCGAGCACTTCGTGAGCCGCGCCGCCATGGACATCAGCGGCCTCGGCGAGAGCGTCGTGGCCCAGCTCGTGGAGGTGCGCCTCGTCGGCGATGTGGCGGATCTTTACGTGCTCAATGAACTGCTGCTCGCCCGCTTGGAGCGAGTCGGCACGAAGAGCATCGACAACTACCTCAAAGCCATCGAAGCCAGCAAGCAACAGGATCCATGGCGACTCGTCTTCGGCCTCGGCATCCTGCATGTGGGCGCAGGCGGTGCCCGCAAGCTGCTGGAGCACTTCGGCGGCATCGACGCCGTGGCGAAGGCCAGCGTCGAGGAACTCATGCAATGCCCCGACATCGGCGAAATCGTCGCCGTGAGCATTCACGCCTGGTTCCGAGATGAACTGAACATTCAGCTCCTCGACCGTCTGCGTGCCTCAGGACTCAATTTCGTGCAAAAAGCCGTCGAAGCCGCCAGCGACAAGCTCGCCGGCACCACCTGGGTCATCACCGGCACCTTGAGCCAGGAACGCGAAACCATCGCCGACACCATCCGCAGCCACGGCGGCAAGGTCAGCGGCAGCGTGAGCGGCAAAACGACGTACCTCCTCGCCGGAGCCGATGCTGGCAGCAAGCTCGACAAAGCCGCGAAGCTCGGCGTGAAGGTGCTCAGCGAGGCGGAGTTTCGGGACATGATCGGGTGAGGCGTTAAAGGTCAGAAGTTAGAAGTGAGAAGTAAGAGGTGAGACGTCTAACTTCTCACCTCTCACCAAACCTCTCACGGCTTCCACCACGCATCCACCTTCGCGGTGAGCGCCTTCACCTTCTCCGCATTCGCTCCAGCGAGGTTTTTCTCTTCGGTGGGATCGTTTTGGAGGTCGTAGAGTTCGACGACATCGGCGGGCTGATTGGCGGCGTGGGGGAGGATGAGCTTGTCGTGGCCGTCGATGATCCAGCGCCATTTGAGGCTGCTCGACGCGGGGTTTTCCATGTTGATGTAGTTGTGCGTGAAGCACTCGCCAAAGATGGTGGTGCGAGCGGTGACGGCCTGGTCGTCGAGGAGATCGATGCCGGGCATTTTCGGCGTGGGGCTGAGCCCGGCGGCTTTCAGCAGCGTGGGGGCAAGGTCGATGCTCTGGGCGAGGCTTTCATGCATGCGGGGCTTCACCTTGCCGGGCCAGCGGATCATGATCGGCGTGCGCAAACCGCCGTCATACTGGCTTTGCTTCGATTTGTCGGCGTAACGGCCGGTTTGCGGATGGGTGATCCAGCCGTTGTCGGTGACATACACAATGATCGTGTTCTCCTTGAGGCCCTGGTCGTCGATGTGCTTCACGAGTTCGCCGCAGGTTTCATCGAACCAATCGACCATGGCGTAGTATTTGGCCACATGGAGGCTGGGCACCTTGTCTTTGTATTTCGCCAGCAGACGCTCCGGCGGCGTGTGCGGATCATGCGGCATCATCGGCGCATACCAGACGAGGAAGGGTTTCTCCTGCTTCTTGGCCTCGCCGATGAAGTCGTAGATGGGCTGCATGGTTTTGCGCCCGATGTCGAGGCCCTTGTCGCCATGGCGTCCGCCTTCGGTCATGCCATGGGTGAAGCCGCCGCGTGAGTAATGCTTCTGCCACCATTTGCCGGTTTGCAGACTGAGGTAACCTTTCTCTTTGAGCTGCGCTGGCAGCGTGCCAGCAGCTTCGAGGAACTGGCTCATCTTTTCGCGACCCGCCTCGAAGGCGGGGTCAGCGGGGCCTTTTTTCTTGCCCTTCCCTTTCGCCGCACCCGGCACGATGGGCGGGTCGTTGCTGGTGACGAGGTGCTGGTGCGGATACTGGCCGGTGACAATGGTAGCGAGACTGGGGCAGCAGAGGCTGCTGGTCACATAGCCGCGTTTAAAGGTGAGGCTTTCGCTGGCGAGACGGTCGAGATGCGGTGTCTGCACCACGGGATGGCCCATGAAGCCGTAGTCGCTCCACAAATGATCATCGGAGATGATCATGACGATGTTTGGCGGCGCATCGGCGGCCCGGAGCGTGGCGATGGCGAGGAGGCTGAGAAGCAGGAGGCGGATCATGGAGCGGCGTGAACGAGCGGCGTGGACGAAATCTTGCCGTGTATGTCTCTTGAGCGGGTAGTTGTTTTTCACGCGAATCCAATCCGAATGGGAACCGAATGACCGCGAATAGGGCGAGAAGCCAGATTCGCGGCCATTCGTTTCCATTCGTCATCATTCGCGTTGAAATGAAAAGCCTCCGGCGTGTCAATCGTCCACGGAGGAAATCTTGCCGCGCATGATTTCCTCGCCATCAAATGCGGCCCGCAACCTCCCGCATGAGCGAAACCTCCCCCGCCGTCAGCGTCCGTCATCTCACCAAGGTCTTCAAAGGCACCTTGGTGAAGGGTTCGTTCACGGCGGTGAAGGACGTGAGCTTTGAAGTGCAGTCGGGCGAGGTGTACGGCCTCATCGGCCCCAACGGCAGCGGCAAATCGACCACGATGAAGGCCATCCTCGGCCTGCTGGCACCCACGCAGGGGGAGACGAGCATCTTTGGAAAATCGAGCACGGACGTGGCGAGCCGACGCGACGTGGGTTTCCTGCCGGAGAACCCATATTTCTACAAGCACCTCACTGGCCTGGAGACATTGCTTTTCTACGGGCGCCTGTGCGGACTCGGCGGCCAGAACCTCAAGGATCGGGCGCAGGACATGCTGAAGCTCACCGGCCTCGAATCGGCCGCTGACCGACGCGTGGGAGGCTTTTCCAAAGGCATGCTGCAGCGGCTCGGGCTGGCGCAGGCCTTGATTCATGATCCACGGTTGCTCGTGCTCGATGAACCAACCGCTGGCGTCGATCCCGCGGGCTCGCGGAAGATTCGCGATCTCATCCTGGAGATGAAGCAGCGCGGCCTCACGGTGCTCGTCACCTCCCACCTGCTGGAGCAAATGCAGGAGGTGTGTGATCGCGTGGGCATCATGGCGCATGGCAAGATGGTGCGTGAAGGCCGCCTCGATGATCTCACCGCCGTGGAGAACCAGACGGAAATCACCTTGGAAAATGCCAGCGCCGATCTGCTGGTTCAAATCGAGCAACTCGTGAAGGCCAGCGGCGGCGGCGCGAAGCTCCTCAGCAGTGGCAAACCACGCACGACGCTCGAACGACTCTTTTTGGAGGCCACGGACGAAAAATCATGACCCCGGCCACGATCCAACCTTCCGGCATCGCCTTGAAAATCGCCCGCGTTTGGACGCTGGCGCTCGCCACCATGACGCAGCTCGTGCGGATGAAGATCTTGTTCTTCCTCGTGCTCTTTTGCGTGCTTGTCGTGGGTGCGGGCTTTGCCTTTTCGGTGATCAATCCCGAGCAGCAGCTCGGCCTCATCAAGACCGTGTCACTCGGCGCCTTGCAGATCTTCAGCATCGTCATCGGCATCGTCTCAACCGCCCTGCTCCTACCGAAGGACATGGAGGACCGCACGCTCTACACCATCCTCTCGAAGCCGGTGCCACGCTTTGACTACCTCGTGGGAAAGCTGCTCGGTGTGATGCTGCTCATCGGCGGTGGTTTGTTCGTGATGGACCTCGTGCTCAGTGCGGTCATCTACACGCGACAGGGCATGGTGATGCAGGATGCGTTGCGGGCGCTGGAGTATGACGGCCAGGCCACACCAGAGACCATCGAGCGAGTGAAGGCCATCGTGGCTAGGCAGGGACTCACCTGGGAGATGCACTGGGCGGTGTTCGCGATCTTTTTAAAGGCCTCCGTCGTCACCACGATGGCGCTGGTGCTCTCCTGCATCGCCAGCTCCACGCTTTTCACCATCGTCGTGTCCTTCTGCGCGGTGATCATCGGTCATGGCGAGCATTTGCTGCGCGAGTTTTTCTTCCACCCCTATCTCAGTGGCCAGGCGGAGCGTCTCGCGGCGCTGGCCCTGGCGATTGTTTTCCCGGATCTGGCGCAGTTCGATATCGTCGATGGCGTGGTGAATGGTGAGTCCGTTCCATGGTCCGCCGTGCTCGATATGGCCGGTATCGCCGCGCTTTACGTCTTCGGTTACATGAGCATCGCGCATCTGCTATTCGTGGAGAAGGAGCTATGAAGCGGAAACTCCAGGCTCTCGCCGTCCTTTTGATCCTCGGTGTGGTGAAGCTGCCGCTGGAGCAGCGTGTGACGCATGACCTGCGCACCGCGAGACTCATTGACGAGCCCGTTTCCGTCAACGCCGTGGAAAGCATGGGCCAGAGCGGCCTGGCCGCGATTCTCGGCGGCGTGCGGGGTCTGGTGGCCAGCATGCTACAACTTCGCGCTTACACCGAATTCAAACGCGTGAACTGGGGCCAGGTGGATAGCTTTTACCGCATCGTCACGCGACTCCAGCCACGCAATGCCACCTACTGGGATGAGGCCGCCTGGCACATGGCCTACAACGCCGCCGGTTTTTACCTCTACAACCGGGACAAGAGCGATGCCCGCAACAATGAAATCCGCGGCCAGCTCTACCACGAGCATGTGCAGCGCGGCGCGGCCATCCTGCGAGAGGGTTTGAAATTCTCTCCGAATGATCCGCACCTGTGGGAACGCCTCGCGGACATTTATTTCCGTCGCAGCTACGAGATGGCCAAGGCGGGCGATGCCTACCTGGAAGCTCGCAAACGAGGCGCACCGATCATCACCCTGCATCTCGCCGCCTTTGCCTATGCCCAGGCTCCACAGGACCCGGAAAGCTACCGCAAGGCCTACGACATCCTCAAAAAGGAATATGATCGCGGCATGAACACACCCGGCGTCATCGAGCACCTCAAGAACCTCGAAAACTGGCTCGGCATCCCGGCGGAGAAACGAATCAAAGAAGCCATGCCGGAGCCCAAAGTGCCGCAGAAGATCCCCGGGCCTGGAAGGTAGCTCGTCACGGGCTTTTCTGGCTCATGCGGGAAGTGGTGCATTGTTCGATTACGGGCGAATCACGGTACCCCTCACCTAACCTCTCCCCGCAATCCAACCAAGAAGAACGCGGATACGCCCAGCGGGGAGAGGGGCCGAACAGTAGGTGCCATGAGTTTAAGCTGCTCCAACTTCACACGGCAGAACCTGATGCGGAACGAGTGCCGAATTGGGCATTCCGGTCCCTCTCCCCGCGAGTGGTCGCCGATGACTTCATCGCAGGATGCGGGGCTAGCGAAGCGCCGCGAAGCGAAAGGTTAGGTGAGGGGTCGTGAAGCGATCTGTCGCCTGCATGACGGACGAACTTCCCGGATGAACCGCTTTCCCCACCCTCCAGTCGAAATCTCCAAACCCCCAGACGATAGGAGCGGCGCTTTCCGGCGTCTTTTCCACGCATCATGACTCTCCGCGCCGTCACCTCATCGCTCCTGCTTGCCACCTCGGCCTCCGCCGCCAGCAAGCTGGACTTCAATCGCGACATTCGCCCCATCCTTAGCGACAACTGCTTCGCCTGCCACGGCTTCGACGCGAAGAAGCGCAAGGGGGACCTCCGCCTCGACACGCCGGAAGGAGCCTTCACCGCCATCGAAGGCGCTTTTCCCATCAAGCCTGGCGATCCCGAGGCCAGCAGTGTGCTTCAGCGGATCGTCACGCATGACGAAGACGAACTCATGCCGCCGCCGGAGACGAACAAAAAGATCACCCCGGCTCAAATCGACATCCTACGCCGCTGGATCAAGGAAGGCGCTGAGTATAAGAAGCATTGGAGCTTTGAGGCACCGGTGAAAGCGCCGCCACCGAAGGTCAGCGGTCCCGTGCAGAACCCCATCGATGCCTTCATCCAGGCCCGCTTGGCTGAGCAGGGGCTCAAAGCCGCCCCGACGGCATCGAGAGAGGCTCTCATCCGCCGCGTGACCCTCGACTTGACCGGCCTGCCGCCCACGCCGGAGGAGATCGATGCGTTTCTGTCCGACTCGTCAGACATGTCCGACCCGTCTGACGCTGCGTATAGCCGGCTCGTGGATCGCCTTTTGAAATCCGAACGCTACGGCGAGCACATGGGTCGCTATTGGCTGGATGTAGCCCGCTATGCCGACACGCATGGCCTGCATCTCGACAACGAGCGCAGCATGTGGCCGTACCGCGACTGGGTGGTGCGTGCCTTCAATCAGAACCTCCCGTTTGATCAGTTCACCATCTGGCAACTCGCCGGGGATCTCCTGCCGAATGCAACGCAGGATCAGCAGATCGCGTCGGGCTTCAATCGCTGCAATGTCACCACCAGCGAAGGCGGCAGCATCAATGAGGAGTTCATTTATCGCTACGCGGTGGACCGCACGGATACCACCGTGGCCGTGTGGATGGGGCTCACCGCAGGCTGTGCCGTGTGCCACGATCACAAGTTCGATCCCATCACCCAGAAGGAATTCTATTCAATGTATGCCTTCTTCAACAGCACCGCCGATCCGGCGATGGATGGAAACATCCTCCTCACGCCGCCGACGCTTCGTTTGAGCACGCCCGAGCAATCAAAGCAGCTCGCCAGCTACAACAAAGACATCACCGCGACGCAAACCAAGCTCCGCGAAGCCATCGCGAAGCTCAACTACACCGATCCCGCCACGCTCACCCCTCCGCCGCCCGTGCAGACGAGTGAGACGGTGTGGTTTGAAGATGCTTTTCCGGCCGGAGCCAATCTCGGCGTCGCAGGTGAACCAACGAAATTTGTCTCGAAAGAGGAAGGCCCGGTCTTCAGTGGCAAGAAAGCGCTGAAACGCACTGCCACCGGCGTGGCGCAGGATTTCTTCTCCGCAGGCGGCAACTACCAAATCCCGCCCAACGGCAAAATCAGCGTGCAGTGCTATCTCGACCCGAAAAACCCGCCGAAGGCCGTCATGCTTCAATTTCACACCGCAGGCTGGAATCACCGCGCCGTGTGGGGCGAGGAAGGTGCGATCCCCTTTGGCCAGGTGCGCACGCCAGAACGCGTGCGGGTGGGCGTGCTGCCGGAGGTTGGCAAGTGGGTGAAACTCGAAGTCGCCGCCGACAAACTCGGCCTCAAACCGGGTATCCAAGTGAGCGGCTATGCTTTCACGCAGTTTGGCGGCACGGTGACTTGGGATCACCTCGCGATGAATTCACGCGTCGATCCTTCCAAAGACCCGCAGTGGTCGTGGAAGGTTTGGATTGAGAAGAACCAAGGTCGCCGCGTCGAAGGTCTGCCGAATGACCTGCAAACGCTCGTTCGCGGCAAAAAGGCCACCGAATGGCCTGAAGCTGACGTGAAGCGCCTGAAGGAATGGTGGTTCGAAAACGAGTGCCAGAGTGCTCGCGAGCTCGTCGATGGCGTGCGAGGCGAAAAGCTGGCGTTGGAGGCCAAGAAGAAGGCCTTGGAAGATCTCATCCCCGCCACCTTCATCATGGCGGACCTGCCGCAGCCGCGTGACAGCTTCGTCATGGAACGCGGCCAGTATGACAAGCCGAAGGACAAGGTCTCCCACGGCACACCCGCCATCTTTCCACCTCTGCCAAAGCAGGACCGCTACACCCGACTCGACCTCGCCAAGTGGCTCGTGAGCAAGGAACATCCGCTCACCGCCCGCGTGCAGGTGAACCGCCTGTGGCAGCAGTTCTTTGGCATCGGCCTGGTAAAGACGAGCAACGACTTCGGCTCCCAAGGCGAGCCTCCGAGCCATCCCGAGCTGCTCGACTGGCTCGCCGTGACCTTCCGCGAGAGCGGCTGGGACATGAAGCAGTTCGTGAAGATGCTCGTGACCTCGCACACGTATCGTCAAAGCTCTGAGTTCGTCGTTCGGGCTTTAGCCCGCTCCTCAAGCTCCGCAGACGGGCTAAAGCCCGAACTACAAACGGACCCCGAAAATCGTCTTCTGGCACGCGGGCCGCGTTTCCGTCTCGATGCGGAAGTGGTGCGGGATTCGGCCTTGTTTGTCAGCGGGCTCCTGAATCCGAAAATCGGCGGCAAAGGCGTGAAGCCGTATCAGCCGGAGAACATCTGGGAGCCCGTGGCGTTTGGCGGCAGCAACACCAAGAACTACATCCAGGACCACGGCGAGTCGCTCTACCGCCGCAGCCTTTACACCTTCTGGAAACGCACCGCGCCACCGCCCAGCATGACCTCGTTTGATGCGCCCAACCGCGAGAGCTACTGCCTGCGCCGTGAGCGCAGCAACACCCCGCTCCAGGCACTCACGCTCATGAACGACGTGCAGTTCTTCGAGGCCGCCCGCACCTTTGCCCAGCAGGCCATGAAGACCTCCACCGGCACCGATGCCCGCATCACGCGGCTCTTCCGCGCCGCCACCAGCCGCTTCCCTTCCGCCCAAGAGGCCGAGGTGATCCGCCAGACCTTCGATAAACACCTCGCCGCCTACACGGCGAAGCCCGAGGAGGCCAAAAAGGTCATCACCAATGGCGAATCGAAGCCTGACGGGGCTCTAAATCCCACCGAACTCGCCGCGTGGACGATGATCGCCAATCTCGTGCTGAATTTGGATGAGGCGGTGGTGAAGTAAGCGGGTGTTTCGAGTTTCAGGTTTCAAGTTCCATGACGCCAGTTCCATCATGAAACTTGGAACCTGAAACATGATACCCGCCTTTCACTTCTTCGGCAGCTCCGTCTCGATCACCTCGCCGCCGCTGGGGATCACGAGGCCGTCACGCACCTGCTCAAAGCTGCGGCCTTGGATGCTCGCGTGGATGTAGAGCTTCTGTTTGCGGGCTTTGAGGCGCTTGAGCACCTTGTCCATCATCTCGGGCGTCACTTTGTCTTGGAAGTCGGCGAACCAGTAGATGGCGTCGGCCTGCTCCACCTCCTTGCTCATGAGGGCGGTCCAGGCGTAGGTGATGCCGCAGAAGTCGATGTACCAGGTGTTTTTGCGCTTCGACATTAGCTCATAGATGTCTTTGAGCGGCATGGGCACGCTGGAATCGTATTGGAGCTTCCGCCGGTCCTCCATCGGCATGTTCAGCGGTGTTTTGCCCTCCCACACCTGCCAGTAGGTTTTGAATTCGTCGTCTGTGGTGAGGATGGTTTTGTCGAGCGCCTTGTTTTTTGGTGATTCCGGCGTGAGGCCACAGCCAAAGTAGAGCACGAGGTTGCTGCCAAAGGCCACCTTGTCGAGTTCCTTGGTCACGATGGGCAGGTAGCGGGTCATCGAGCGGGACACATCCATCACCACGGCGATCTTTTTCACGTCCTTCAGCTCCATGCCGAACATGAAGATCGGCTTGAAGGTCATGCCGCCCATCCCGCCCATACCGGTGCCACTTCCAAAGCCGCCCCCGCTCCCTGCGCTGCCGAAGCCTCCACTGCCCATCTTCCCACCCATCATGCTGCCCATGTCAGGCAAAGCGATGGCATCCATCGGCATGTCCGGCAGCGTCACATCCGTCTGAGTGTTCACGACGACTCGCTGCATCGGCAGCACCTTGCTGATCTTTTGTCGCTGCTTCACCTGCACCTTTTCCGCCAGATCGGCGCTGGCTTTTGCTCCCTGCTGCGTGCCGCCGCCCGGCAGGAAATCCACCTGCTTGGGGGTGAGCTGCCTCACGATGAAATAGGAAGCCATGAAGAGCAAAATGCCCGCGTGGAGCAGGATGCTCAGCGTCAGCGATCCCACCCCGATTTGCCGCCAAAGCTTCACGAAGCCGTTTGGACGTCGCGAGACCGGCGCTGCCACCACCGGCGCGGGTGCTGGCTCCTCCACCGCGATCGCGGCCACCGGGATGTCTTCGTCGTCTGGCATGGGAATCGGCTTTAACGCCAGCAAGACGCCCGCGTATCACTTTTCTTGGGATGTGCATCCCAGATAGCGCCCCGTGCGAAAACGCTCTTCCCAAGCAGCGTTCAAGTCGGTAGCCTTCGCACTCCAGAACGCGTGCTGGTTTTTTTCCCGCCCACCTCTATGCTCCTTCCATGCACACCATCACCGATCCCACGCAGCAGCCGCTCCGGCGGGTGGTGGGCCGTGCTGCGACCGCCGCGGACCGGCTCCGCCAGGTGGAGGACATGCAGCTCTTTCTCACTCAAATAGTCCCCCATGCCGATCTCCGAGGAACAGAGCCAGAGCCTTTCCCAGTACGGAAAGTTGTTGGTCGCGCTCAGCGCAGCGGGGGTTGATTACGCCGTCGTCGGAGGCCTCGCCGTCATCTTCAATGGCTACCCGCGCTTCACACTCGATGCGGATGTCATTGTCGAGGACTCGCCGGAAAACCTTGAACGCCTGCTCACCGTGCTGCGTGGCTGGGGTGAGGGCTGGGCTCGCGAGTTGACGCTGGAGGACTTCGCGCCGGAAGAGGGCGCGGTGCGAGTGGCCGAGGAGTTCGAACTCGATCTCTTCACTCGCCTGCGCGGCCTCTCCTGGCGCGATTTTCAGCCGCGCCTGCGCTTTCTCGATCACGCAGGCACACGCATTCCCTACCTCGGCCCCGAGGATCTCATTCACTGCAAAGCCGGTTCCGTTCGCGAAAAAGACCAGCTCGACGTCATCGCTCTCCAAAAAATCATCCAACAAAACATCGCCCAACCATGAAACGCCATCTCGTCCTTCTAGCGGCACTTCTCACTTCTCACGTCTCACTTCTGACGGCCGCCGAGCCGCTCCGCGTCTTCATCCGCGCCGGAAAAAAATCCCACGGGCCCGGTGCGCATGATTTCCCGCAGTTCCTCAAGGAATGGGTGCCCATGCTCAATGAACGCGGTGCCAAGTGCGAGGGCAGCCTCGAATTCCCGACGAAGGAGCAGCTCGACAAGACCGACGTGCTCATCCTGCACGCGCAGGAGGCCGGAAACATCAAGATCGGTGACGAGCGGAAGAATTTGATGGAGTTCCTCGCTCGTGGCGGCGGCGTGGTGACGATTCACGCGGCGGCGGTGTCGAAGGATCACGATTGGTTCAAGACGATCATCGGCGGTTCGTGGCATTTTGGACAGACGAAGTGGCTGGAGGCCCCGATGAGCCTCTACTTCACCGATCACGACAACGCGATCACGAAGGACATCAGCAACTTCGACATCGACGACGAGATTTACTACGACATGGATTTGCTGCCCGAGGCCAAGATCCTCGCCGCCGCCTACACGCCGAACACCCCGCAAATCAAAGGTGGCAACAAAGAGGCGCAGCAACGTGCCGCCGAGGCCGTGGCGAAGAAGAAGGCCGTCAATATTTACGACATCCAGCCGCAGGTGTGGACCTACGAGAAGGAAAAGTATCGCGCCTTCACCTGCATCCCCGGCCATTACCATCGCAACTTCAGCCACAACGGCATCCGCACGATGATCCTGCGCGGCATCGCCTGGGCCGGAAAGCGTGAGAACATCGACGAGCTGTGCAAACCGGCCGAGTTGGGCGATGCGCTGCGCTATGTCGAGGGCGGTTGCCCGAGCCCGCAGGAGCTGCCGAAGGCGCTCGAAGTCCATCCGGAGTTCAATCTCTCGCTCGTCGCCGCCGAGCCGCTCATCAACAAGCCGATGAACATCGACTGGGATGAAAAAGGCCGCCTGTGGGTCGTCGAGACGCCGGAGTATCCGAACGGCCTCCGCCAGTCGAATGTGGACGCGTGGAAGGACAGCGGCGCCAACCAGCCCGGCCACTACGACCGCAAACCGCTCGATTGCGTCTCCATCCTCTCCGACACGAATGGCGACGGCGTCATGGACAAGAAACAGGTCTTTGCCGACGAGATCGAGCTGGCCACCAGCAGCGTGTTCTACAAAAACGGCGTCATCGTCTGCGCCGCGCCGGATATGTGGTTCTTCGAAGACACGAACGGCGACGACAAGGCCGACAAGCGCACCAAAATCTACACCAACCTCGGCAATCGCGACACGCACGCCGTCATCAACAACATGCGCTGGGGCCTCGATGGCTGGATCTATGCCACACACGGCTATTCGAGCACCGACGACGTGAAGTCCGGCGATGGCAGCAAGGGCTTCGGCCCCATCGGAGCCGGTGTCGTGCGCTTCAAGCCGGACGGCAGCGCCTTCGAGCAATACGCCAGCCGCGGTGGCAACACCTGGGGCCTCGACATCACCAGCGACGGCCAGGTTTTCTACACGCAGCCCACCAGCGGCAATCACTTCATCCATGTCGTGCTGCCGGAGTATGTGCTCGCCAAAGGCAAGCTGCCCGGCGTGAGCGGCACGAACGGCATGTTGCCACGCGAGCCGACGTATCCCGCGATGCATTGGGAGCAGCAGGCCTATGTGCAGATCGACCAGGTCGGCAGCTACACCGCCGCCGCCGGTTGCGCCATCTATGAAGGCGGCGCGTGGCCCGCGAAGTGGAACTACGGCTACTTCACCACCGAGCCCACACTGAACATCGTCAGCCACTTCATGGTCGAGCCCGATGGCGTCACCTACAAAGCGAAGCGCGAGCCCGGTCGCGAGCAGACCGAGTTCATCCGCAGCCAGAACCTCTGGTTCCGCCCCATCGAGAACCGCGTCGGTCCGGATGGTGCGCTTTACATCGTCGATTTCTGCAACCAAGCCGTCATTCACAACGACACCCGCGGCCCCACCCACGGCCCCGCCAACGCCGCCGTCCGCCCCGACCGCGACCACTACTACGGCCGCATCTGGAAAGTGCAGCACAAGGAGGCGAAGAAGGTCGAGGTGGCAGTGCTCGATAAAACGAAAATCAGTGACCTTAAAGACAAGCTCGGAAGCACAGAGAATGCTCACCAAAGTGCCGTTATCGCAAGGTTGCTGAGCGAAGACAGACCAGCGATTGACGAGAATGGGCCAGATAAGTTCGAACCCAAGAAGCACCTGTACTCGGCTCCAATGGGCAGCGCTGCCCTTCGTGCCTATAAATCCGCCAAACAAGCCGCAAGCCCAGAGCAGCTCCTCAAAGACTTCGCCGCCGCTCAAGATGACTGGACCCGCAGTGCTCTCATCGCCGCCGCAGCCGACAAACCCGCCGAAGTCATCGCGGCCGCGCTGTCTTCCTCCTCGTCCGAGTCGCTTTCCAATTTCGTCAGCGCCCTTCTTCCTGCTGCGCTGCCCGCGAATGCCGAAAAACTCATCACCGCCTGCGCCAATGCCGATGCGAAGGCCGACCCGGTGAAGAACGCCATCCTTCGCGGCATCGCTACGAGCATGAACGAAGCTCCCGCGATGTCTCCGGCGCTCACGGAGGCTTTGAAGAAGCTTCTTGCCCAGCCTTCGCTCGCTGCGGCCACCTTGCCGCTCGTGACGAAGTGGGACAAAGGCGGTGTGCTCGCTGCCGAGGTCAAAGCGCAGCTCGACAAGCTCAGCGCCACGCTTTCCGACAACGCCGCGCCGGTGGAGGCTCGTGTGAGCGCTGCGAAGGGTCTTGTGGCCGTCGGAGGTGCTTCGCAGGAGTACGTTGTTCGAGCTTTAGCTCGTCCGGAAATGCCTGCGGCACTGCAAAGCGCCATCGTGGCCGCTTTGGACGAAAGCGGTGGCGTGGAGGCCATCGTGCCCGCGTTTGGCACGCTGAAGCGTGAACAACAAACACAAGCCTTCGAAGCGATGCTCAAACGCCCCGAAGCCACCGGAGCCCTGCTCGATGCCGTGAAGGCCGGCAGCATCGACCGCGCGATTTTTGCCCCCGGCGATGTCGCACGTCTGCGCTCGCATCCGAACAAGCAGATCGCCAAACGGGCGAACGACCTCTTCAAGGTCAACAACGCCGCGAAGGATGCCATCATCGCCAAACTCGTGCCGGAGGTCGAGAAGCCTGGAAACGCCGCGCAGGGCAAAATGCTCTTCACCGCCGCCTGCGCCATCTGCCACAAGCTCGGCGACATCGGCGTCGCCGTCGGCCCGCCGCTCGATGGCATGGGGGCGCATGGCCCGGCCGAGTTGCTCGTGCACATCGTCGATCCGAACCGCGAGGTCGATCCCAGCTTCTGGGCCTTCAACATCACCACGAAGAAGGGCGAGACGCTCGTCGGCGTCGTCACCAGTGAAAACAGCGCCACCGTCACGCTCGCCACGCAGGTCGGCCTGCGCGAGATCGCGAAGAGCGACATCGACAAGCGCGAAAACACCCGCCGCAGCCTCATGCCGGAAGGTCTCGATGCGCTCGGCCCCGAGCCGCTGCGCGACATCCTCGCCTTCATCTGCGGCGATGCGATGAAGCAGTTCCGCATCCTCCACCTCGCCGACGCCTTCACCGCCGACAGCCGCGACGGCCTCTTCGCCAGCGCCGATCCTCGCGGCGGCCAGGTGAAGCTCACCAAGTTCGGCAACGTGAAGGTCGAAGGCGTGCCCTTCTTCATCCAGGATCCCGCGAAAAGCTCCACCGGCGGCAATTTGATCGTGCTCAAAGGCGGCCCCGGCAAAGACAACCACTCGCAGACCTTCCCCGCGAAGGCCGAGGTGGCCATCAACGTCGCCGCGAAGCGTCTGCAACTCCTCAGCGGCGTCTCCGGCTGGGGTTTCCCCGCCGTGCAGGACGAAGCGCCCGCGCTCAAAGCTACCGTCGTCTATGAAGGCGGCGAGAAGGAAGAATTCACCCTCCTCAACGGCATCCACTTCAGCGATTACATCCGCCCCGTCGAAGTCCCCGGCTCCAAAGGCATCGAAGGCCTCGCCGACGGCCAGGAGCCGCGCCTCCTCACGCTCGAACTCACGAAAAAAGCCGTCGCGAAGACCCTGATCCTCGAAAGCCCCGCCGGAAACAAAACGCCGCCCGTCATCATCGCTGTGACCGCCGACATCGAAGGCAAAGGGCCTGCTCCGCTTGTAGTTCGGCCTTCAGGCCGTCCGGCAGAACGGGCTAAAGCCCGAACTACAAACGACGGCCCCAAAGAAGGCGGCAAAGGCGATGGCCCGCTCGTTCCCGCTGCACCCGTGCAATGGGAAGCCGGTAAAACGCGCATCCTCGTCATCGGCGGCGGTTCCTCGCACAACTTCAAAGACTTCTTCGGCACCACCGATGTCGCCACGCTGAAAGCCGCCGGCTTCACCGTCCACTACACCGAAGACCGCGACCAAGCCGCTGCCGAACTAGCCAACGCCGACGCCGCCATCATCAGCGTGAACCGCAAATTCTTCGACACCGCCGCTTATCGCAAAGCGCTCTTCGATTTCGCCGCCGCCGGCAAAGGCATCGTCATGCTCCATCCCGGCACCTGGTATGGCTTCTCCGGCTGGCCCGAGCTCAACGCCCAAATCGTCGGCGGCGGTGCCCGCGGCCACGACAAGATCCATCCCTTCGAAGTGAAAGCCCTCAAAGCCGATCATCCCGTCATGAAGGACGTCCCCGCCAGCTTCACCGTCGAAGACGAGCTGTATTATGTGAACGCCGAAGGCACCCCCGAAGGCACCGCACCCGTCGAAGTCCTCGCCGAAACGAGCAACAGCGACAAATACCAAAAGCCGCACCCCAGCGTCTGGATCACCAAACATCCAAAAGCGCGTGTTGTCGGCATCGCCCTCGGTCACGACGCCCGCACGCATGATTTGAAGCCGTATCAGCAGCTTCTCATCAACGCCGCGAAGTGGAGTAGCGGGAAATGAGCGAGTGGTTGTCGGACGGGTCTGACAGGTCGGACTCGTCTGACAGGCTTCGATTGGCAATCGAAGCTACTCCACTGCCTTCGGATTGGAGCCCTGCAAAGAGATCGAGCTTTTTGAAATGTCCTGCCTGAGTTGGCATGACTCCGGCACCCAAAGAATGTCGGACCTCGACCGCAAACTCCTGGCTTTCTTTTGCCAGCATGTGCCTCATTGGGCTAACCGCAGCGAACTCCACGGTATTTTTCGCCAAGAGTGTCAGCCATGACCACGGGAGAAAATGGAGGCGAGGGCGGGAATTGAACCCGCGCATACCGGTTTTGCAGACCAGTGCATTACCACTTTGCTACCTCGCCATTTCCTGTCCTGAAGGAAAGTAGGATGATACTAGGCGCGAGGCTCCGGTGTGTCAAATGAAGCGGCGGAGGATAGGCCGAAGCTCCTCCACGGTACCCGCAGGCCAGAGGGAGCGATCTGTCATGATGGCGGTGTCGAGGGCGCAGTGCTCCGGGGCATCTGGCAAAGCAGGGATTCGAGGAATGACACGGGCGAGGATGGATTTGGCGGCGGAAACGTTCGCGTGGAGGTGGGCGATGACAGATTCGGCGGTCACCGCCTCCTCCTCGACCTTCCAGCAGTCGTAGTCTGTGATCATCGCCAGCGTGGCGAGGGCGATCTCCGCCTCGCGGGCGAGCTTGGCCTCCGGCAGGTTTGTCATGCCGATGACATCGAAACCGAGCTGGCGGTTCGCGTTGGACTCCGCCCGCGTGGAAAAGGCCGGCCCATCCATGCAAACGTAGGTGCCGCCGTTATGGACGCGGAGGCCTAGGGCCTGGCTTTCCTCGTGCAAAAGCGTGCGCAGCCCCGACGAAATCGGATCGCCGAAGGCCACATGAGCCACGATGCCGCGCCCGAAGAAGGTGTGATTCTCCCGGCGGCTGGTGCGGTCGAAGAATTGGTCCGGCAGCAGCACATCACGCGGATGGTATTGCTCCTGCAGGCTGCCCACCGCCGTCACGGCGATGATCCAGCGCACATTCAGGCTGCGCAGCGCCCAGATATTGGCCCGGTGATTCAGCTCCGTGGGTAAAAGGCGGTGCCCCTTGCCATGCCGGGGCAGGAAAACGACCCGCCGCCCGGCAAAATCACCCGCGATGAGCGTGTCACTCGGCGGGCCAAAGGGCGTGGAGAGGCTGATTTCCTCCCGGTTGGAGAATCCGTCGAGGTCGTAAAGGCCGGAGCCGCCGATGATGCCAATGGCAGGAGGGGAGTCAGTCATGCGGAGGCTAGGGTAAAAAGGCGGCGGCAAGGTTCAAACATCTCGTTGCTTGAAAAACCACCCGGGGATGAACATCGTATCAGAAAGGGCCGTCCCACGACGGTCGTTTTGACCATGATTTGACCCCATGAAGCTCCTGACACGCCTCGCCACCGCCGCCGCGCTGATGATGACCGCATCCTGCGCCATGCCCGATATGAATTCCGCCCCCGGAGCCTACTGCATCAAAACTCACGATGGCCGTGAGGTCATGTGCAATGGCAAGCCGCTCCTTCAGGAGAGCACTGGCTACTACCGCTACCGCACCTTTGAAAAGCGTGATGGTGTGATCCGCCAAGACGACGTGGCCGCCATCGAGAAACGCAACGCGTGAGCACCTCATGCGATCTCGTTCTCGCCTCCGCGTCACCACGCCGGGCGGATCTGCTCCGCGAGGCAGGCATCACCTTTGAAATTCTCTCCACCGACGTCGAAGAGGCCCACGATGCCTCACTGACCCCGGAACAGCTCACGGTGGAAAATGCCCGGCGAAAAGCTCTCGCAGGCTCCGCCATGCGTCCGGGAGCTCTCGTGCTCGGTGCGGACACGCTCGTCTATGTCGATGGTGAGCCTTTGGCCAAGCCAGCGGACATGGAGGAGGCTCTCCGCATGGTTCGCCGGCTCTCCGGAAGGTCACACGAGGTCTGCACCGGCGTCGTGCTCGCCCGTGATGGCAATGTGGTGCGGGATTTTCACGTGATCACGCATGTCACCTTCAAGCCGCTGACGGACGCCATCATCCGCGACTACCATGCCAAGGTGAACCCGCTCGACAAAGCCGGTGCCTACGGCATCCAGGCGCATACGGACATGCTGCTCGAACGCATGGACGGCTCCTTCACCAATGTCGTCGGGCTTCCTGTGGAGCGGTTGCTGGAGGTTCTTCAAAGCAACGCGTGACTTTTTCCGCCCAGCGAGGTTTCCTGCCGCCATGAAACCGCTTCTCGCCCTCGCTTTTGCCTCCGCCACGCTCCATGCCGCCACGCCGACAGACTGGCCGCGCCTCCTCGGTCCCACCGGAGCGGCCATCGTGACGGATTCGAAGGTCCCGCTGAGCTGGAGCGACTCCGAAAACATCGTATGGAAGGCCGAGATGCCCGGCCCCGGCTCATCGAGCCCGATTGTGTTTGGCGACAAAGTCTTCGTCACCTGCTGGACCGGCTACGGCGACAAAGAAGGCGCGAATGACATGTCGAAGCTCAGCCGCCATCTCCTTTGCCTGAGCAAGACCGATGGCAAAATCATCTGGGAAGCGAAAGTGCCCTCCGCGGCCGAGGAGGACCCCTGGCGTGGCTACATCACCGAGCACGGCTACGCCACGCAGACCCCGGTGACCGATGGCGAGCGCGTGTATGTCTTCTTCGGCAAGACCGGGGCGCTGGCCTTTGACATGACCGGCAAGCAGCTCTGGCAGACCTCCTGCGGCACCAGCTCCGGCCGCACCCGCTGGGGTTCCGCCGCCAGCCCCATGCTCGTGGGCGATCTGGTCATCATCAATGCCAGCGATGAATCCCAGGCCATCATCGGCCTCGACAAAAAGACCGGCAAAATCGCCTGGAAGGCCGAGGGCGAATTCGGCATGGCCTACGGCACGCCGAATGTTTACACCCACGATGGTGTCACCGACCTCGTCATCGCCGTGCCGCAGGAGCTTTGGGGCATGAATCCCGCCACCGGCAAGCTCCGCTGGTATGCGCAGCACGGCCTCACCGGCAATGTCTCCCCCAGCCTCGTGCCCGATGGCGACAAGGCGTATATCTTTGGCGGCTTCCCCTCCACCCGCAGCGTCGCCATCAAACTCGGTGGCAAGGGCGACACCTCCTCCGGTGCCGTTTTGTGGGACAGCAACACCAGCAGCTACGTCCCCACGCCCATTCTCAAAGACGGCCACCTCTACGTCATCAACGACCAGGGCTTCGCCACCTGCATCGACGCCAAAACCGGCAAGGACGTCTATCGCGAACGCGTGCTCATGGGCGCCCGCGGCGGTGGCAAGCCATTCTACGCCTCACCCGTCCTCATCGGCGACAAACTCATCTGCGTCTCCCGCCGCAACGGCACCTTCATCCTCGCCGCCAAGCCGCAATACGAGATGATCCGCACCAACGAACTCTCCCTCGACACCACGCAATTCAACGCCACGCCCGCAGTGAGCGGGGATCAGCTCTTCCTCCGCAGCGAGAAAGCGGTGTACTGCATCGGGACGAAGTGAATTTCACAGCAGCTCGCGAAGCGCAGCCGTGTTCGCCTTGGAATCGAAGAACGCTTCCACGGGTGCTTGGAAACCCGGAATCGCTTCGCTGACCAGGGTGCCGCTACTGGACTTCATGCGCAATTCGTAGCGATCTCCCGCTAGCACGTGCTGCTCGATCACGCCTTTCTCGGCGTCCACGATCCAATACTCCTGCACGCCGTGAGCCTCGTAGTCCTGGAATTTCACACCGCGATCCCGCTCCTCGGTGCTTTCGGAGAGTACCTCGACGATCAAGTCAGGCACCGGAAACTTCATCGTGTCCTGTTTGAGCGTAGCAGCCTTGGCCGGGCCAAAAAACACGATGTCCGGCTCGTAGTCATTGCGGGGAAACACCACGAGGCACTTCTCGATCTTCACCTCGCCCAGCTCGCGATCATCCACATAAACCGTCAGCAGTTTCGCGATTCGAGCGGTCACATCCAGATGCTGGTTCCTCGCCGGGGAATGCAAGATGACCTCGCCATCGATGAACTCCACCTTCATCTCTGGCGTCATCTCCTCATAAAACTTGTTACGCCGCTGCCGCTCGGCAGCCAGCAGGCTCGACAAACGATCCACCACCTCCGGCAGGAAGGGAGAGGACTGGATCGAAGCCAGGAGTTCGGCAATCGGCGGCATGAGGCAGATCATAACCGCCAGCCCC
This sequence comes from Akkermansia muciniphila, assembly GCA_943373155.1. Classification (GTDB taxonomy): domain Bacteria; phylum Verrucomicrobiota; class Verrucomicrobiia; order Verrucomicrobiales; family Verrucomicrobiaceae; genus Prosthecobacter. Next base: position 34,245 of record CALSBJ010000016.1, read on the forward strand.
GAATCGACAAGAGCCTTCCTCTCCCTCGACACCACGCAATTCAATGCCACGCCCGCCATCAGCGGGGATCAGCTCTTCCTCCGCAGCGAGAAGGCGGTGTATTGCATCGGGGCGAAGTAAGTCAAAGAAGCCTCAATGACCACCAATCGCCTTGATGACCGCTGCGGCAATCTCATCAAGCTTGGCCGGCTTCAACTTGCCAACGACTCGCTTGATGAGTGTGTTGCTGGCGGTGAATAGCTTGCGCGGCCGTGCGCAGCTGTCTTTCACCAGGCTCCCGCTGGCAAAATCCTTGACTGGATCAATCACGACTGCTTCGCGGTCGCCGTAATCCTGGCTGGTGATCTGACAAAGAATGATGTCATCAAGGTGGTCGCCAGCGGCGAGCACCACGGCGGGGCGCAGCGTGCGTTCACTCAAGTCGGTGAACGGAAAGCTCACCAAGACTACTTCTCCTCTTGCAGGTGCGCCCATGCGGCTTCCTCCTCGTCACGGTTCCAGTCCTTGAGTGAGTCCTGACTGAGCAGGGCGGTCTCCGGCATGTCAGTCATATCGTCTTCAACGAGCAGTGTCACCATCGCCATCGCGGGAAACGGCAGACGTATATCTTCCATCAAACGCACGGTGCCGTTAGGCAGCACAGTGGCCGGGATAGGTCTGAGTGTGGCTGGCATGTGCAGACCATATTCCTCACTGCACAATCGACAAGCCCTTCCTCTGCCCCTTCACTCCACCCGCATGCGCTGCATCGGCACGCTCTGGCAGATGGCGAGGATCAGATCTTGGAACTTATGCCCAGAAACCTCAGACTGCTTCAGCACGGCCTGCACGCCCGGTTTGTCGCTGTATTCGAGGCCGCGACCGAGGGCATAGGTCATCAAATTATCCGTCAGGTTCTTGGTGAACTGCCCGGCCATGTCGCGCACGAGGATGCTGCGCAGCTCGGCGAGGTCTTTGAAGGTCTGGCCGCGCACGAGGCTGCCGCTGGCATCGATGGGCTGCTTCTTTTCCTCGGTGCGCCAGCGGCCGATGGCGTCGTAGTTTTCAAAAGCGAAGCCCAGCGGATCGAGGAAGGCATGACAACCGGCGCACGAAGCGTTGCTGCGATGTTCGGCGAACTGCTGGCGCAGCGTGAGATTGCCAAAGCGGACTTTCTTTTCATCGAGCGGAGCCACGCCGCCGGGGGCGGGAGGCGGAGGCGTGCCGAGGATGTTTTCGAGCAGAAACTTCCCGCGCTTCACCGGCGAGGTGCGGGTGGGATTCGAGGTCACGAGCAGCAGACTGCCCTGCGTGAGGAGGCCGCCGCGTGGGGTGCCTTGCAGGGACACCTTCTGATACTTGTCCCCCTTCACGCCCTTGATGTCGTAGTAGCGGGCCAGCTTCTCGTTCAGAAAGCTGTAATCGGCGGAGAGGAACTCGATCACGGGGCGGTTTTCGCTCAGGAGGTGATTGAAGAACAACTGCGACTCCCGCTTCATCGCCGAGCCGATGCCGCCCTTGAACTCGGGGAACCGCCGGGTGTCCACGTCCGCCGTTTCCACATCACGCAGTTGCAGCCACTGGCCGGCAAAGTCCTCCGCGAGGCTATAGGCACGCCAGTCCGTGAGCATCCGCTTCACCTCGGTGGCGAGGTTTTTGCGCAGCTCACCCTTCGCGGCGAGTTGCAGCAGCTTGTCATCTGGCGGAGCAGACCAGATGAAATACGACAGGCGGGAGGCCAGCGAGTATTCATCGATCAAGCCACTGCCATCTTTGACATCGCCAACGACCTGCGGCGGCGCACGGAAGAGGAACGAAGGCGAGACCAGCATGCCGCGAAGTACAAAACCGAGCGCATCAAATGGGCTCGCGCCTTCTTTCTGCGCCAGATCGGCCACACCGGTCCATTTCGCCTTTTCTTCCGGCTTCATCAGGCGGCGGAAGAGACGCGTGCCGAGCTTCTCGACCAATTTTGGCACGTCTGCCGTCGCGATGCCGCCGGGTTCGTTCATCGGGCCGGTGACAGAAAGCTCATGCAGCCAGAAGTTGCGGTCTTGGCGAGTTTTCTCATCGTAGAAATCGTTCAAGAACCAGACTTGGATCTCGTGGCGGCCCGCGGGCAGTTCTACCTCCGCGTTAAACCACTGCGGTGCCTGATCCTTCGCGGTGACGGAGAATGAACCCGCGTTTTTACCGCCGAGACGCACGTCAAACTTCGCCGGTTCGCTGCCGGCCTGCTGAGCGCCCGCTTTGATCGTGAGGCGATACTTGCCCGCCTTCTCGATTTCGACGGCATGCTTCACAAAGCCGCTGCTCGCCAGGTAGATGGCCCCCGTGTCGCGATTGCCATCGCCTTCGCCGATTTGAAAATCTTCGCCGCTGAGCTTCAACTCGGGCCGACCAGCCGGCTTGCCTTCCAGCAGCCATTGCACGAGACGCGTACCACGCGGCGGCAGCAGGCCCAGCGGGCCTTCCACATCGATTTTGTCCACAGCGAGGTTTCGATCGCGCTTTTCGGGATCAGGGTTCGCCGCGTCCTGGAAGTCGTTGAGGAACTTCACACTCAGTTTGTGCTCACCGCCGCTCAGGCGGGCCTCATGCGTGATCGTCTGCCAGGGGCCTTTTTCTCCGCGAAAGCGGGCCGTGATATCAAACTGACCCACTTCCTTGCCATCGATGTGAAAAGCGATCCTCGCCGCGTCCGGCCCAGCCTGCGTGGCGGAAGCCTTGATCTTGAAAACATAGGTGCCGGAGGCCGGTGCGTTGAATTTCGTGGCCGCCTCCGCTTCGCTGTGAAACCAGCGCACGCCCTCATGCTCGCTCGACGTGCCTTTTTGATTCCAGAACTTCCTCGCGCCGAGTTCCAGATCCACCCGCTCCACCTCGGAGGTATCCAGCGCCTTCTCCGTGATGGCGTTGGCGGCCCGCAGATATTTCTCCATCAGCAGTGGTGAGAGCGCCAGCACATCGCCGATGTTGTCATAGCCGTAGCCGGTGTCATCGGGCGGGAATTCATTCGCCGGGCGCATGTCCACCAGCAGCAGATCGCGGATGGTGTTGTTGTACTCCGTGCGGTTGAGGCGACGCCACACCGCTCGGCCAGGGTCCGGCTTGTTCGGATCGAACCAGAAAATCGTGTCGTCGATCCAAGCGAGCAGCTCATCACGCTCGGCCAGCGCAGGTTTGTCCTTCTTTTCCGGCGGCATCACATGCGTGGCGATTTGCTGGCGCACATGATCCCACTGCACCTTGTCCGCGATCATGGAGGTGTAGTCCTTGTACTCGTCCATGACGAAGTCGCCCTTGTCCGTACCGTCGCTGTGGCAGTCGTAGCAGAACTTCTGCAGCAGCGGCAGGATACGCTTTTGGTAGGCCTCCTCGCCACGCGGCGGGGCAGCCGATGCCACGAGGGCAGGCAAAAGAAAAACGAAGAGGGATTTCGTCGTCATGAGTGGTTTTGGGGAATGAGGAAACGTGGCTCGTCAGGCTGATTTCGCGATGAAGAAATGAAACTTGGGCGTTGGTTCGCAGTTCCCGCACGCTCAACCGCCATCCATGCACGACGAAAATACAGTCCGCCCATCCTTTACGAGCCGCGTGGCCTCGTGGATCGACTGGATGTTCGGTTTTGCGGCGGTGATGGTGCTCGTGGCGGTGTGCTCGGTGATTCCGGGGCTCAATTTTCTCAGCCTCGGCTACCTGCTGCATGTCAGCGGCACCGTGGCGAGGTCCGGCCGATTGCGGGACGGCTTCATCGGCGTAAGGAAGGCCTCCGTCATCGGCAGCGTGGCTGCGGGAGCCTGGGTGGTGATGTGGCCCGCACGGATCGCCGAGGGCTTTTGGTGTGACGCGGAGATCATCGCGGCGGGCAGCCGCATCGCGATGCTCTGGAAGGCGGGAGCCATGGTGCTCTTCGTTTTGACGCTCATCCACATCGTGTGGGCCTGCCTGCGCGGCGGGCGCTGGTGGCACTTTTTGTGGCCTGCGCCCATCAAACTGCATCGCTGGCTGAAATCGGCCGACAGCCTTTCGCAGGTCAAACAGGCGCTGCAAACCTATGTGCTCGGTTTGCGGCTGCCATTCTACTTTTGGCTCGGCTTGCGAGGCTTCGCCGGGGCGCTGGCATGGCTCATCGTGCCCGCGGGCATTCTGTTTGCCGCCACACGGGCACCGGTGGGCGGTGCGGTGGCGCTCTCGCTGCTCGGTGGGCTTCTGCTGCTGCTCGTAGTGATTCATCTGCCCTTTCTCCAGGCGCATCTGGCGCAAACCGAACGCTTCAAGGCCATCTTCGAGATCCGCGAGGTGCGGCGGATGTTTTTGCGGGCACCGCTCGCCTTCTGGCTGGCCTTGTTCATCACCGTGCTGCTGGCCATCCCGCTCTATCTGCTGAAGATCGAGCTTACGCCTCGCGAGCTCGTCTGGCTGCCCGCACTGCTCTTTGTTCTCTTCATCTTTCCCGCCCGCCTGCTCACCGGCTGGGCGATGAATCGTGCGCAGCGTCGTGAAGCTCCTCGACATTGGTTCTGGCGCTGGACGGCCCGTTTCGGCATTTTCCCCGTGGCGCTGGCTTATGTGCTCGTCGTCTATGCCGCGCCTTATCTGAGCTGGAACGGTGCGTGGAGCCTGATCGAGCAGCACGCCTTCCTCGTGCCAGCGCCGCTGATGGCGCTCTGACTTCCAATTTCAGCCTGTTTATGCACTTTGCGCCGAAAGCCGGACCCTGCTAGCCTCCGGCCTCATGGCAGCTCTCCCTCCCCTTCCCGGTGCTCCGAAGATCCGAGTCAACTCGACCCTCATCCTCGGCATCCTCATCGCCTTGGTGATCATCGTTGGATTTTTCTCCAGCTTTTACTCCGTCCCGGCAAACTCCGTCGCGGTCGTTCAACGCTTTGGCGCTTACCTCAAGACCTCCGAACCCGGCCTGCACTTCAAACTGCCCTGGGGCATCGACATGATCACGCCCGTCGAAGTCGCCCGGCAGCAGAAGCTGGAGTTCGGTTTTGCCACACCTGGCGGCAGCAATGCCTACCAATATGCCGAGACCTATGAGGAGATGGAGCAGGAGAAGACGATGGTCACCGGTGATTTGAACACCGCGCTGGTCGAGTGGGTGGTGCAATACACCATCGAAGAGCCGGAGAAGTACCTCTTCACCTTCCGCGATCCACTCCAGACGCTCCGCGACCTCGCCGAGGCCTCCATGCGGGAGGTCGTGGGCGACCGCAGCGTCGATGAAGTGCTCACCGTGGGCCGGCAGGAGATGGAGATCAAAGCCGCCGAGCGCCTCCGCCAGCTCGTCAAGACGCTGAACATCGGCATCCGCATCGATCAAATCCAGCTCGGCAATGTGAACCCGCCGCGCAGCGTCGAGATGAGCTTCAGCGATGTGAACAAGGCGCAGCAGGAGAAGGAATCCTCCGTCAACCAGGCCAAGGCCGAATACTTCAAAGCCGTCCCGCGTGCCCGTGGCGAGGCGAAGCAAAAAATCAGCACGGCCGAAGGCTATGCCACCAAGCGTGTCAACGAGGCCGAGGGCGATGCGAACCGCTTCCAGGCTCTCCTCACCGAATTCAAGAAGGCACCGGAGGTCACGAAGAAACGCATGTACCTCGAAACCATGTCCGAAATCCTTCCCGGTGTGCCCGGCAAAGTCATCCTTGATGAAAAAGTGCCGCAGTTCCTGCCACTCATGAACCTCAACTCCCAAGCGAAGTAATCCCATGAAAGCCACACTCATTCTCGTCGGCATCTTCGCCCTCTCCATTCTCCTCGGCAGCGGACTCTACACCGTCGATATGACGGAGCAGGTCATCATCACCCAGTTCGGCATGCCCGTGGGCGAACCCGTCACCGAGGCCGGACTCCACTGGAAGACCCCCTTCATCCAAAGCGTGAACCGCTTCGAAAAACGCGTCATGGAATGGGATGGCCCCTCCGCCAAGATGCCCACGAAGGACAAGGTCTTCATCGTCGTCGATACCTTCGGTCGCTGGCAGGTGGACGACGTGCTGACCTACTTCAAAAAGCTGCGTGATGAGCGCAGCGCCCTCAGCCGCCTGAACGACATCCTCGGCAGTGAGACACGCAACGTCATCGCCCGGCACAACTTCATCGAAGCCGTGCGCACCACCAAGGATCGCCAGGTTTCGCCCGAGGCCCTCGCCATGACCGCCGCCATGTCCACCCACACGAAGGACGCTCCCGCCCAAGGCCTGCCGCCGATCACCAAAGGCCGCGTCATGCTGGAGGAGGAAATCTTCAAAAGTGCCGAGCCGAAGGTGAAGGAATACGGCGTGAGGCTCCTCGATGTGCGCTTCAAGCGCATTGACTACGACTCCAGCGTCAGCGCCTCCATCCACCAGCGCATGATGACGGAGCGCCAGAAGATCGCCGAAATGCATCGAAGCGAAGGCGCCGGCCAGGCCGCTGAAATCCTCGGCGAACGCGAACGCGACCTCGCCGAAATCGAATCCGAAGCCTACCGCAAGGTGCAGGAAGTCGAAGGCGCCGCCGATGCCAAGGCCACCGAGATCTACGCCAAAGCCTACAACCAATCGCCGGAGGCCGTCGAGCTCTTTGAGTTCATCAAAACCATGGATGCCTACAAGAAGCTCATCACCACCGACACCCAGATGATCTTCACCACGGACAGCGACCTCTTCCGCTACCTCAAATCCGCCAATCCGCAGACCGCCCCCGCCTCGAAGGCCTCCATCCCCGATGCGCTGAGCAAATTGCCCACGCTGCTCGAAGTGAAGTAAATGGCCTCCGCACGCTCGTTTTGGCGCCTGATCGCCTCATTCGGAGGTTTGCTCGAAACCGCCTGCATCCTCGCTCTCGCCGGAACCTGGCTCGCCAGCCTCGGCTCCCTCCACTGGCTGCTCGATCTCTTCTCGCACTTCCGGCTGCAATACCTCGTCCTCTGCCTGCTGGTGATCGTTTTCGCGGTTTGGCAGCGGAGGAGGCTTTTGGGCCTCATCGCGGTCGTTTCGCTGTTTTGGAATACCTGGCCTGTTTTTGAGGTTCATCGCACCGGAGAGCCCGGCGAAGGCAAACTCACTCTGATGACCTTCAATGTCTTCTACGAGCATGAGCAGCCCGAACGCGTCATCGAGCATGTGTTGAAGGCCGATGCCGACATCGTCTGCCTCCTTGAGACCGACTTGAACTGGGCCAAACACCTCCAACCGCTTCGTGACAAGTATCCGCACCATGCTGAGGAGCTCGAATACGGTGCCTTCGGCTTCGCCTGCTTCACCCGGCTGCCCACGAAGAGCATGACCACGCGATACTTCGCTCACGGACTCTACCCAAGCCTCGTGATGGAATTGGAAGATGAAGGCAAACCTCTCACCGTCGTCGCCACCCATCCCCCGCCACCGATGAGCAGCCAAACCGCCGCCATCTGGCAAAAGCAGTTCATCGAGATCGCAAAGTTCGCCTCGACCGTCTCACACGACCTCATCGTCGCAGGCGACTTCAACGCCACCCCCTGGTGCCACGGCATGCGCCTCCTCCAAACCGGCAGCGGCCTCCAGTTCCGCACCGCCGCCCCCGTCTGGCAACCTACCTGGGGCCTCAACCTCCCCATGATGATCCCCATCGATCATGTCCTCGTGAAAGGTGAGCTCAGCATCATGCAGCGCACCATCGGTCCCGATGTCGGGTCCGATCATCAACCCGTTTTGGTCAGGTTACACCGCCTCGTGGATCGTCCCTGATGGCTCCAAAACCCGCCCGAACTTCCACCTGCCGTTTCCGATTCCGCCGCCACTCTCCGCGCCCATGATCCCGAACCTCATGAAAGGATCCGCGCATGCCTGAAGAAGCCGCCGCTGGATGTCTCGTCGGTATTCTTCGTCTATTTGCCTTCCTTGCGGAGCTTACCCTGGAGTGGTGTGGCGAATGGTTTCTCGGCTACATCGGCAAATGGACGCTCTACACCCTCTCGCTGGGGCATTGCGACCGTGACCACGAGGACGGCGTGTGCATCTTGACCGGCTTGCTGGTTTGCATGAGCCTGTTCGTGCTTGGCGTTTGGCTGCTTTGACTTTCACCACCATAGACCTGTAGATTCGCGTGCATGAATCAATCACGACTCCTCTTCATTCTCGCATCGGTCATTTGGCTGTCTGCATGCATAAGCACTGATACCCGACCTGAAAGCGAGGCTTCTGAAGTCATCGGCAGCGCCAGCATGGATGCAGATCGGATGATAACAGTGACTCTCCGTGCGGAAGACGGACATGGAATGGTGGGGGATGCCGCCTTTTTCATGAACCCAGATCACAAGGACTACCACACGACGATCCAGCATGTCGGCGGCCTGAAGCCGGGACAATCCAAGCCGTATCCGGCGTGGCCAGAGGCCCAAACAAAGGGCAACTGAGTATCCAAAGACAAAAGCGCCTCCCCTGCCCCGTAGGTTCACGCGACATGAACCTGCGTCCCCTCATCCTCCTCGCTGCCGCGCCTGCTTTCGCGGCGGATGCACCGCGTCCGCTGAACTTCGCGAACGACATCGTGCCCATTTTGACCAAGGGCGGCTGCAACAGCGGCGGCTGCCACGGCAAGGCGGGCGGACAGAACGGCTTCAAGCTCTCGCTGCTCGGTTTTGAGCCGCAGGAGGACTATGAGCACATCGTGAAGGAAGCACGCGGTCGCCGGGTCTTTCCGGGATCGCCGCAGCAGAGCCTGCTTTTGACGAAAGGCACCGCGCAGCTCCCCCACGGCGGTGGGAAGAAGCTCGATCCGAACTCCGAGGACTACGCCGACCTCGTGCGCTGGATTCGCGAAGGCATGCCGTATGGCAAGGACAGCGATCCCAAAATGGCCCGCATCAGCGTGGAGCCTTCCAAGCTCACCATGCCGCTCAACGGCTCGCAGCAGCTCAAAGTCACCGCGCATTACACCGACGGCTCGACGCGTGATGTGACGAAGCGTGCTCTTTATGAAGCCAACGAGAAGGCGATGGCCGAATCGAGCGAAACGGGCCTCGTGAAGCTCTTTGACCTGCCGGGCGATGTCGCGGTGATGGTGCGGTATCAGGGCAAAGTGTCCACGTTCCGCGCCACGGTGCCGCTGGGGGCACCGGTGGCCGTTTTGCCACCGGTGAGCAATTTCGTGGACGATCTCGTCTTCGCGAAACTGAAGACCATCGGCATCCCGCCGTCGGAAATCGCCGATGACGGCACGTTCATCCGCCGCGTCACGCTCGACATCGCGGGCCGACTGCCGACCGCGAGCGAAATGAAGGACTTCATGGCCTCGAAGGACGCGAACAAGCGCACCGCACTCGTCGATCGCCTGCTGGAGAGCCCGGACTACGCGGAGTTCTTCGCGAACAAGTGGTCTGCGCTCCTGCGCAATCAACGCACCCAGCCCGTGTATGCCCGCGGCACCTATCTTTTCTGGCAGTGGATTCGCGATAGCATCGCGGACAACAAACCTTATGACAAATTCGTGCGCGAAGTCGTCGCCGCTGCAGGCGACATCGATCACAGCCCGCCGGTGGCGTGGTATCGTCAGGTCAAAGAGCAGAAGCAGCAGATGGAGGACGTCGCACAGCTCTTCCTCGGCACGCGCATGCAGTGTGCGCAGTGCCATCACCATCCCTTCGAGAAGTGGAGCCAGCAGGACTACTATGGTTTCGCCGCTTTCTTCGCGAATGTGGCCCGCAAGCCAGCTCCCTTCACCGGCGAGGAATTCATCTACAACAAGCGCGGCATCGCGCAGACGCAGAACATCCGCACGAAGGAGCAAGTCATGCCCACCAGCCTCGGCGGTGCCGCTTTGAAGCTCAAACCCGAGCAAGACCCGCGTCTCTCGCTCGCCGAGTGGATGAGCGCGAAGGACAATCCCTTCTTCGCGCACACGCTGGTGAATCGTTACTGGAAACACTTTTTCAATCGCGGCCTCGTCGAGCCTGAGGACGACATGCGCGAAACAAACCCGCCGGTGAATCCCGAGCTGCTCAGCGCCCTCGCCTCCGACTTCATCAAGAGCGGCTACGACCTCAAAAAACTCATTCGCACCATCACCACGAGTACGACTTACCAGCTCAGCGCCGTGCCGAATACGCACAACGCCAAGGACCGTCAGAATTTCAGCCGCTACTACCCGAAACGCCTCAACGCCGAGGTGCTCTACGACGCCGTGAACACGCTGCTCGATGTCGAAACGAACTTCGCCGGCCAAGCCCCCGGCACCCGCGCCGTCGCACTCCCGGACAACAGCTACAACCAAAGCACCTACTTCCTCAGCGTCTTCGGCCGTCCCGATTCATCCAGCGCCTGCGAATGCGAACGCACGCAAGAAGCCAGCCTGGCGCAAAGCCTTCATCTCCTGAACGCCGCCGACATCCAGACCCAACTCGCCCGTGGCAATGGCCGCGCCGACATGCTCACCAAAGACACCCGTCCCGATGACGACAAAATCACCGATCTCTACCACATCGCCCTTAGCCGTGACCCGAATGCGGACGAAGTGAAGTTCGCCCGCGCTCACCTGGAAAAGAAAACCAAGGCCAAAACCGGTGACGAGGCCTTCAAAGGCAAAAAAGAAGCTTATGAAGACGTCCTCTGGGCACTGCTGAACACGAAGGAGTTTCTTTTCAATCATTGATCGCCGTCTCACGTGGAGCGCGGACGCCCTCGTCCGCCTTCACTGAATGGAAGAACTGAAAATGGAGGAACTGAAAACTGCAAATTGAACCCCGCGTCATGACTCGAAGCCATTCCCCCTTTTCTATTCTCCATTTTCAGTTTGCCGCGCTTCTGGCATTCGCGGCTTCTGCTTTCTCCCAGGCTGTTTTTCCGTCACCGGTGCTCACGAGCCTCTCTCCGCTGGGTGGAAAGCCGGGGACGAGTGTGGAGCTGACGCTGCGAGGAACGGATCTGGATGGGCCGAAGGCCGTTTTGATCGGAGATCGGTCGATTCCGATCGCTTCGGTGACGAAGGCGGCGCTGGCGCTGCCGGCGGATTTGAAGCCGGGGCTGCATGACCTGCGTTTCGTCGGTCGATATGGCGTGAGCAACCCGCGGGTGTTTCAGGTGAGCAACCACACGAACGTCGAAAGCCCCGGCACGAACGCGAAGCCGGACAAGGCGCATCCGGTGAAGGTTGGTGATGCGATTCAAGGTGCGTTCAAGGCCACGACGCCGCAGTGGTTCACGTTTGAGGCGAAGAAAGGCCAGACGATCACCGCGAGCTTTGACGGGCATCGTTTTGACACACGCACGGAGCTGCTCGGAGCCGTGACGGACCTGCAAGGGCGTGAGCTGGCTCGCTTCAAGAACGGCGCGTTGAGTTTCACGGCTCCTGCGGATGGCAGCTACCGGCTGCGGCTGCATGAGCTGATGCACCGCGTGGGTGATGACTACAGATTCCGGGTGCTGCTGAGCGCAGAAGCCGCCACGATCAGTCCCATCGGTCAGATCGGACCGATCCGTCCGATTTCCATCGGTGAAACGGTGAAGGGCACCTTCCAGGGCATTCACAGCTATGATCTGGCTTTCAACACGGGGCAGCGTTTCGTCATTCAGGTGCTCTCGCATCAGCTCGGGCATGCGACAGATCCGTATCTGGTGATCGAGAACCTCAAGGCAGATGGCAGCACAACCGCGCAGGCGGAGGTGGCGGATGCAGCCGTGGTGACTCCGGCTCCGGGCTTGGTCAAAGTGGAGAATCGCGACCCGCTGTATGCCTATGAAGCGAAAGCGGATGGCACGTTCCGCCTCACGCTGAACGACAACTTCGCCACGGCGCTGCCTTTTGAGCTGCGCGTGGCTGAAAAGGGCACCGAGCGACTCATCGCGATGAACACCCTGCTGCCGAAGGCGGCGAACGCGAAGACGGGCGAGATGGGATTCGCGAATGTGCTGCGCGGCGGCATTCATGCGCTGGAAGTGGCGGTGCAGAATCGGAACACGTTCAGCGAAGCCGTCGAATTGAAGGCGGACAAGCTCCCGGCGGGCGTGACGAGCCTCGGCGGCTTCATCGGCAAAGGGCAGTCGCTCGGCTACATCGCGTTTCAAGCCGCAGCGGATGCACCGACGGGCGCAAGCGTCGTGAGCAGCCTGCCGGAGTCGGCTTATGTGTGTTTTGAGGCCAAGGACGCGACGCGTGAGGTGCTCTTGACTCGTCGAAGCGGCCCGCCAGCCATCGGCGTGAGCAGTTTGAGCACGCCAGCACTGATCGTGACCGAAAAAACGGACCTCCTCGAAGTGCCTGCGGATGGCAAACTGGAGATCGCGCTCAAAGTGACGCGTCACGCCGAATTCGCTGATGCGATCAAGCTCAAGGCGCTCGGTTTGATCGACGCCGCGAAAGCTCCCGAAGCCGACATTCCGGCAAAGGCCGCCGAGGGCAAGTTTACGCTCGATGTGAAGGCGCTGAAGCTCGCTCCGGGCGATTACGGCTTCATTCTTCAAGGTCCGGCCAAAATGAAAGTGCGCCGAAATCTCGAAGAACTGGCTGAAGCCGAGAAAAAGGCCAAAGAAGCCACCGAAGCCCTCACGAAGGCCAAAGCCGACCAAACACCCAAAGCCGCCGAACTCGTGAAAACCGCCGAAAAGGCCAAAACGGAGGCTGACAAGGCGGTGAAGGATCAAACGACAAAGGCCGCGCCCAAAGACGCGACCTTCATCGTGTGGTCCAATCCCATCCGGGTGCGGGTGGTGGCCAAAAAATAAACGGATCAGGCCAGTTTGAGCTCAGGACGAGCTTCGATGGCCTTGGTAAGGGCAGGCCAGCCACCGGGGCGCTGGGTCTGGAACATCGTGAGGTAAAGAGCAACGTGCTTCGCCGGATGCGCGGCAACGAGAGCGGCGACGGCGGCCTCGGCCTTGTCGTCGGCGATTTCGGCAGGCAGCTCGGTGATCTCACCTTTGCCATCGTGAGCGATGCCGACGCCATCGAGGAAGGTGGTGAGCATGTCCGCCTTGCCTTTGAGGAGCCAGATTTGGAAGATCTGCTCGGTGACGCCTTCATTGGTGCGGAGGCGGAGCTGATCGAGGAGCCAGGCGGCCTGCTTGTCCTTCGATCGCTCGTAGATGAAGGTGGGGCGCAGTTTACGCTGCGGGGCGAGGGTGTTGATGATGGCCTTGTAAGCGGGGCGCTGGTCGTCCTGCATGTAGCGCATGAGATAGAGCTGCATTTCGGGGCCGATGGCGGAGAGAATCTGGTTGGGAGTCATGGGAAAGGCGGCCCGGTGAGTACCATGCGGGCGGGTGGGAGGCAAGATGGGGAATGAGGAAGACGAAAAAAAGGAGCCGACCTTTTGAGGGGTCGGCTCCGTTGGAGGGGATGAATCCAAGTGGGGCAGACAGGAGTGTCTGCCTCAAGGTTTAGCTGATGGTGGGCAGCTCGAAACCAGCGGCGTATTCGTCGGTAGAGAGCTTGTTGGCCTCGGCGGCAAATTCACCGGTGAACTTCTCGGTGGCAGGATCGAAGTCGAGCCAGGGGCCGGCGCTGATTTTTTCAGCAGCGAGGTCGATCTTGTTGGCTTCGAGGTTGGCGATGAAGTCGGCGAGGGTTTCCTGCCCGGCTTTGTCGGCGGCGAGACGCTCCTGGACCTCGGCATTGCTGATCTGCTTGCCAAGACGGTAGGAGACGTTGGCGAGGTGGGCGAGGGCGGCGGCGTGGTAGCCGTGGGCGACGTGAAGGTTGCTATTCACCAGTTTGCCAGCGCGGACGCTGTCGATGAAGTTCTTCATGTGGTCTTTGCCTTCATCGAAGTCTTCGAACTTGGTGAGGGTCTGGCCTTCGTTGTCGTAGGCCTTGGACTCGGCGACGAAGCCGCCTTCGCAATGGATGACATTGCCGATGCGAGGGGCACCGGTCTTGCCGTTGATGCGGAAGACGGGCTCGTAGCCCTTGGCCCAGTTCATGTCCTTCATGGGAAGGCCACGATTGTCGAAGAGCATCGGAGCGCCTTCGGCCCATTGGTAGAAAGCGAGCTGGTTGTTGGCGGATTCGCCATCGTCATCGTAACCCCAGCGACCGCCGAAGCTCATGACGCGCTTGGGAAGCAGTTCGGGATTGCCGAGGCCCCAGCGGGCGACGTCGAGCTGATGCGGTCCTTGGTTGCCGATGTCGCCATTGCCATAAGCCCACTGCCAATGCCAGTCGTAGTGCATCTGCTCACGCTGCACGGGCATGACGGGACGTGGGGCGGACCAGAGTTTGTAATCGAGGTCGACGATCTGCGGCTTGCCGCCGGTATCGCGGAAAGTGCCTGCGATGCGGCCTGCGGCATCGGGCTGGGTGGGAGCGGCCACTTTGCCAATGGATTTACGGGCTTTGAAATTGATGCCGCGGGAGAGCTGGACCTTGCCGATGGCTCCGGACTTGATGTAATCCATGGCCGCCTGCCAGCCGGGGGAGGAGCGGCGCTGCATGCCGTGCTGGACGACCTGCCCCTTCTTTTCGACAATGGCGGCGGCTTCGACGAGCTTGCGGCCTTCCCACATATTGTGGCAGACGGGCTTTTCGACATAGACGTGCTTGCCACTCGCGATCGCGGTCATGGCGATGAGCGTGTGGCTGTGGTTCGGCGTAGCGATGGTGACGGCGTCGATCTCCTTGTCGGCGCAGCATTCACGGAAGTCGCTGTACTGCTTCACGGTGATGTTTTTCTTGGCGAGGGCGGCGACGTGTTTCTCCATGACCTTGTTGTCCACATCGCAAAGGGCGACGATGCGGACGCCTTTGAGGCCGAGGAGGCTGGAGATGTGACCCGCGCCACGAGCATTGAAGCCGATGACGGCGACGCGGACGTCGTCATTGGCGCCGATGGGGGCGGAGTAGGAGGGAAGGACGGCGAGGCTAGCCGCGCCGGCGACAGTGCCGCGAACGAAGGTGCGGCGAGTGGTTTGGGTGGTGTTCATGATGGTGAGAGCGTGGTTAAACGAGGGAAATGGGCGTTTTTCGCGACTTGTGTGCTTAAAATGCAAAACGCCCCGCAGATGTCAGCGGAGCGTTTTGCACTGAAATGGGGTTTTTGGGAATCAAAAACTGAAAACCAGCCTCGGGCTTCAGTTGCGGCGGCGGCGCATCATGAGGCCGAGAAGACCGAAAAGCACCAGCAGAGCTCGGGAAGGCTCGGGGACAACGATGACAGAGATGGTGCCAGCAGTGAAGAGGTTGCTGTAATCCCAATCAAGGTTCACATCCAAGGTGGGGGCTGAGATAGAATTGAAGCCATTCGTTCCCTGAACTGGGGCGGAACCAGCGGCGATGCCAAGCCAATCGAAGATCTTCCACGAGTCGCCTGCGACAAAGGAGGTGGCGGTGAGACCCGTGGTGATCGTAAGGGTGCTGGAACCACCCAAGATCAGATTGGACCAATCTGGCGCATTGACGACGAGCTGATCGGCCGCCGTGTTGCCATTCAGCGTGCCAGTATTGGTATTGGTGAAGAGCTGGAACTGGGTGGCACCGTTTAGAGCAAGGGAACCCGTGCCACCGACGGTGAGAGCCAAAGCAGTGCCACTGGAAGCCGCAGGCAGGCCTGCATCGAGGGTGCCATCAATGGTGATGTTGTTGTTGGAGCCGGCAATGATGGAGCCAGTGCCGCCGAGGGTGCCTGTAGCGGAGACCGTAACAGGGCCAGAACCGGTGGCGGAGCCGGTCGTGTTAGTGGCAAGGAGCGTGCCTCCATTGACGGTGACACCACCCGTGTAGCCAGCCTGCGCCGCAGTAAAGTTCAGCGTGCCATCTCCTTCTTTGGTGAGATTCGCGCTACCCAAGATCGTGCTGCTGATGGTGGCGGTGGTGCTGGCGGCTGTCTCAATCGAGCTGGCGGCGGAAACAGTGATGCCACGGTTGCTGTCATCAAGGGTCAGATTGGCCGTGGTGAGCAACGTGCCGCCGTTGAGGGTGAGCTGGTCGGCAGTCGAAGCACCTGGGTTTGCACCGAGGTTGGTCTCATCGGAGATGGAGAGCTTGCCCGCGTCGATGACGGTCTTGCCGGTATAGGTGTTTGGCCCGTCGAGGACGAGGACGCCCGCTGTCGTCTTGGTGAGGGTGCCGCCGCCGTTGAGCTCGCCGAGGTTTCGCAGAGTGCCGGACTGGGCGGCGAGGGTGATCAAGGCGCTACTACCACCGATGGAGTTTCCATTCAGATCGAGCGTGCCGCCATTAACGGCTACCGTGGCATTCTCCGTGCCAGCACCACCCGTGCGAACGATGTTGCCGGTGACTTCTACTGTGCCGCCGGTGATCACCATGTTGGAGGTGACGGTGCGGCCGGAACCAGCATTGGCCATGTTCACGGCGGTACCGGTGCCGGTGCCGAGGGTGACATTGCCGCCGGTGATGTTGAGATCGGCAAGGACCGTGCCTCCAGAGCTGGTATTCACCGCCATATTGAGGGTGCCGATGTTCACCGTGGGCACACCTGGAGCTGCGCTGTCTCCCAAATTGACAGTCGCGGTGGCGTTGCCCGTTCCAGTGCTGGTGCGGCTGGCCATGTTGAGCGTGGTGACATCCAGCGTACCCTGATTGAAGCTCAGGGTGGCAGTGGCAGCATTGGCTGCCTGTGTGCGAGCAGCCATGGAGAGAGTCGAGGCCGAGATATCAGCGGTATGGCCCGTCAAGTCGATAGAGCTCGATATGTCGGTGGCGGTATTGCCAGTGGTGTTCACCATGTTGATTGCTGCCCGGCTCGAACCATCCGAAGCGCGGATTGTCACAGCACCCGTTGTATCTCCAGCGTCAAAGATCACCGAACCACTGGAGCGTATTGTCGCCCCAGCCGAGCCGACGTTGATGGTGTCGGCGTTGATGAGGTTGGTGCCACTTCCCAAAGTGAGGGTATGAATGGAACCGCCTCCGCTACCATCACCGATTCGGAAGTTGGCTGCCGTAATGGTATTGTTGGCAGCCAGTTTGAAGGTGGAAGGATTGAGCGTGGTGCCGGTGTTGTTGTCCCCCAAGCGGAAGGTGCCAGCGCCCAGATTGGCCGTGAAGCTGGTCAGTGCGGTGAAATCGACATCCACGTTGTTTTCGTTGGTGCCACCCGTGGCACCACCCACCTGGAAGTTGGCACCAGAACTGTTGACGGTGATCGAACCTCCACCCGAGGCAGTCACCGCCGTGCTCGATGCATTTGCATCCACACCAAGTGTTACCGCACCGTTGATGGTGAGTGTCTTGCCAGTGGTCACGATGATTTGGTTGGTCACCGTGTTGGTGGTGGATTGCACCGTAAGCGAACCGATGGTCTGATCAAAACCATTGAGGTCGAAGGCACCAGCGGTCGTCCCCGTGCCGACTCGGACAGTGGTAGTGGTTGGCAAGGCATTGTTGATGCCGATCTTCAGCGTTCCGTTGTCCACCTGGGTCACGCCTGAATAGCTACTAGCTTGATTAACCATCCAGGTGTTTGCGTCAGTCTTGTTCAGGGTCAAAACACCGCCATTTTCCTGAATAGCACCGATGGAGTTGACGAGCGCAACGTCAGAGCTGCCCCGGAGGGTCAGGGTCTTGTTACCGGCCATCTCAAAACGTGCTCCACCGAGACCCAGAGCACCGGTGCCATCGGCATCCAGGGTGACGCCGCCGGTGGAGCCTTGCATACCAACCACCCGATTGCTGCTGTGGCCAGTGCCGGTGTATTGCAGAGTCGTCGCTGCGGTAGTGAGGCCCATGCGAATGATGCCCGTCTCAGCGTTGGAGGCATTGCCGAGCGCACTGGCTCCGCCACCGACATTGGTGATGCTGTTGATACTGAGGGTGCCCGCCAGGATTTCCGTGGTGCCGGTGTAGGTGCTGAGACCGGTGAGAGCAACAATATTTGCCTGAGCCTTAAGCACGCCGCCACTACCTGCCAAGATCGCATCAATCGTGGTGTCTCCCGTGTGATTAAAGGAGAAGCCTGTGGAGGCGGTGATGGTGCCTGTGCCGGTGATAGCTGGGCTGGCACCCGAGGTAGCGACGAGGCCGTGGCTGATGTTGTTGGCACCTAAGGCAAGGGTCGTCCCCGCACCGATGCTGAGATTGCCGCCAACCCCGAGCGCGTTGGCCGCACCGATGGTTATCGTGCCGTTGGTGAGCGTGGTCGCTCCTGTCCGGATCGAGGTCGCGTTCAGGGTCAGGTTACCTGCGCCGACCTTTGTGAAAGCACCAGCACCCGAGCCAAGACTGTTCGTCAGAGCAAGATCAATGCCATTGGTGTTGATCGTGCCGCCGCCGAGCAGAAAGCTGATGGTGCGGGTGGAGATGTCATCGGTCAGACCTGCGCCGAGGCGGAGGGTGCCCCCTGCGAAAACGAGCCCGCCCGTGTCGCCGCCGATGTTGTCGAGGTCGGCAATTTCGAGGGTGCCTTCATTCAGGGTTGTCTTGCTAGCACCGCCACCAGCGGTGTTGACCTGATTCAGGATGAGTGTGCCACGGCCAGATTTGGTGATGTCAGCACTGGAGGTAAGCGGTGAGGCAAGGGTGGCCGTCAGGGTGGAGGTGGTGGCTGCCGAGGATGGGTTCACCACGCTGATGACATACTCATTGGTGCTGCCGACGGTGATCCCACTGTCGAAGCCGCCGAGGGTGGTGTCGTAAGCCGTGCTGGCCGCCCCCCCCGTAACGGTGAACATCAGCGCACCACTGGTGATGGCCAGGGTCTGAGCCGCGCCCGTTCCGGTAACGTCGAGACCGGCGAAGGCAGTGTTGTTGAGGATCAGGGAGTTGACCGTGGCCCCGGCGATGCCGGTGAGGTCCACGCCGAGCGATTCGCGGACGTTGTCTCCTGACGCGGCCGCGCTGAAGATGGAAAACTCGTTGGTGAGGCTCAGCGGGACAAAACCGCGGTTATCCACATAGGTGAGGAAGGTGTTGCCCATGTTGCCATCGGCAAGACCGGCTGTGGTAGCCTCTCCAATAGCCCACGGAATGATGCTGACGTTCTTGTCTGTGCCGCCGATGACTCCCCCACCACCCACATTCGCTGCCAGCATGGCAGCGTCGTTGGCGTCTTGGACCTTGAACTGGGTGCGCTCATTGGCTGTCCCACCGAGGTTGCGTCCACGCACGTTCACCGTGGCCGCATTGTTTCGTGTCCAGCCAGTGGAGATGATGCGGGCCTGAGCGGAGGTGCCGCCGCTGGCCTCTAGGCTGAGGTAGTTGGTGCCGCTGTTGAACGTGGTTAGCCCGATGGTTTCATTGGAATCATCGTTGTCATTGTTGCGGATGGATAGGCCGCGTACAACAGTCTGCCCGCTGAAAGGACCAGCAGCAGAGTTGAGCGTGAAGGTGGCGGTATCGCTGATGCGATCCGTGACGTTGGCGGCCGCGTCGTTGTCGAGGAGGAAGTTGCCCGCTCCATTGATGGTGAACGACGTAGCGGATCCGAGGCGGGCGGTGTCGCCGCTGATCTGGAACAAACCACCGTTAACAGTGACCGAACCAGTATAAAGTCCCGTGCTGGTCTGGCCGTTGTAATTGAAGTTGCCTGTGCTTCCGGTGTTCAAAACGATGGCACCGGACCCGGAGAAGCGACCTGAGTAGTTAGTGCTGCCGCTCTGGTTGATGGTCAGGGTATTGCTGCCGACGTCCACCATACCGTAGTCGGAATCGTCATTCCGGCGTCCGCCTTGGAGACGGCCAATGGTTTCATTGGAAAGAAGTTCCAACGTACTGTTGCGGCTGGCGGAGAGTGTGACCAGCGAGGTATCGCCGATGCCGTTACCCCCGCTGATTTGGAGAGTGCCGTTCTGAATTTCAGTCAGACCCGTGTAAACGTTATTTCCGCTGAGCTGGAGCGTGCCAGCACCGGTTTTGAAGACGATGTGATTGACGCGTATGTCTGAGTTGATCTCAAAGCTTGCCGTGCTGTCCTGAGTGATCACCAACTCTGGTGTGGCCACCACCGTTCCAGAGAAAAGGGTTCCACTCGAGAGGCTTGGAGTGCCGCTGACGTTGTTGGTGACGAGGATGCCGCCACTGTTGATCCCCAGCACGCCTGAAATTGCCAAAGAGAGGTCCGATCCGGCGGTCGCATTGAATCGCAGGCTGTTGATGTAGCTTTGGTCCACCGTGCCAGTGAATCCAGACGAGTCACTGATGTTCTCACCCGTCAGCCAGGAGCCGACCGTATCCTGAAGCGTGGTGGCCGCAGCAACGATGTTGCCATCTGCGGCGTTGGTCGCATTGCGGGCAAAGAAGGTGCCAGTGCCGTCATTGACTGTGGCCCAAGCTCCCAAGGTGGCATTCGGAGCAGTGCCTATTGTATTCAGCGTGTCGGTGGTGATGCCGTTGGTGGCGCTCTGCGTACCGGCAGGCAAGACGAAGCGAACCGTGCCGTCCTGTGCGTTGATCGCACGGGTGATGGCATTCAGATTGAGGACGGCTTCCTGGCCTGCCCCTGGAGTGACCGTGATAACGTTGTTGCCACCGGAACCAAGGGTGAAGCTAGCAACGGTTTGGGTAGTGGCGGCTCCATCATTTCCGATCAAGGTCAGATTCCCCCCCCGCATATCGAGCTGGGAGGCGGCGCGGAGCTTCGTGGTGTTGCTGGCCGTGTAATCTAAAACGAGGGTTCCCTCATTGATGATGGCTGCTGTGGTGGTGGCGATGCCGCTGTTATCTCCCTTTAGAGTGACGCTGCCAGGCCCGTATTTGTTAAACGGCGTCGCGGCTGTGCTAGCCAGATTGGCGTTGATCGTCCCTCGGTAAAGCTCGATACCCGTTGCGCCGTCGATGGTAAGAGTCCCCGTGCCATCGATCCGGCCCGAGCGATCTGCAAGACGCTCACCGAGGATCAGTCGGAGGAAGGTCTGGTCAAAGCTGTTCATGTTCAGGACTGCCTCGGCTCCACCCGCACTCTGCGCGATGTAAACACCTGTGTCGGCAAACCCAGTCATGGTTCCGGTGGCACCCAAGTTCACCGTGCCTCCATTGGTGATCTGGAGCAGATTTCCAGTGCTGCTTCCAAAGGCCAACACTCCGGCAGTGTTGAGGTTCAATATAGTCGTCGTGCCAGAAACGGCTACGTCATCCGAGATGGTCGAAGCAACTCCCGAGAGCGTCCAAGTTCCGCCGTTGACGGCGAGATCTGAGTTAACCCCCACTGCCTGGGTGATCCCAGCCGTGATCTCACCTTCACTACCCGCCAAGCCTGAAAGAGTGAGGCTGTTGTCCAAGGCCTGAGTAATGGCACCTGTGTAGGTGATTTTGGCACCGCTGGTGCCATTTGCCGAAAGGGTGGAAGAAGCCGTCGTGGAAATCGGGCGGTCCGTTGTTTGGCTGGCGGAGCCGATGAAGCGCAGGTTGCCACCATCTATTGTGATGGCTGTGCCCTGGCCTAGGCTGCTTGCCGCACCGCTGATTCCGGTGACGGTGTCGAACTCAGCGACACCCTGTCCCAAGGCAAAGTTCCCCGAGAAGGTATTCGCCCCAATGAGGCGGACGATCGAATTTGTCTGTGCCCATCCGCCTGCGTCATCATTGATCGCGAGTGCGTAGCCTGAGCCGCCGTCACCGATGTTCCCTGAAATAGTGGCAAAGGAATCCGCATCTCCACCTGCGACGGAGATGCTGCTGTTACCGCCAAGAGTGACGGCACCACTGAGCGTGATGGCACTGGCTGTATCAGCTAGGAAGAGTCGCACTGAAGCCCCTGTTCCTCCAGCCCCAAGAGTCATCGCGCCGTTTTGGTCCACGAGATAATTTACACCTAAAGTACCACTGGTATTATCCACATTGTACTCACCAATCGAACCTGCAGCGAAGTTCAAAGTGCCAGAACGTGTAAGTGTCGTGGAGTTCACACCCTGTAACGCTACCTTACCGAGACTATTAAAAGTAATGTCATTCGCAACAATTCCTGGGCTGGCGAGCACACCAAAGGTCACTGTTCCTTGGTTAACAAAAAGATCGCCGCTCCAGGTATTAGCGGCATTGTTCAGGGTCAGGTTTCCGCTGATTGCATTACCACTACTGAGTGTTAAGTCGCTGGAAACGGTCAGATTCCCTGATCCACTCATTACACCTGAGAGCGTGATACTGCGCTCTTGGGTTTCACTAGTTCCACCATTGTTATTCCGCATGTTGATGATGGAATCACTGCTGACATTCACCATCCCGCTGTAGGTCTGATTGGCTCCACCAGCTGAGAGAGTGCCGCCACCGAGCGTAAGCGCATTGGTCACTGTACCCGCCGTGGCGTTGTTGTAGTAGAAGGCACCGCCTGTATTCACGGCGACATTGGCCCGTTTGCCGGTGACCCCCAGGGCATCAATGCTCTGGATTTCCAAGTTCCCGCCATCGACGGTGAAGTCGGCGGTGTTGCCGCTGTTATAGGCGTTATCTGCTGCATTTGTGACGATAACCTTGCCGCTGCCGGTCTGAGTGACGTCCTTTTCCCCCTGCAATCCGCCGGACAGGGTGAGGACGGAGGCAGCATCAGCGACATTCCAAGTTTGATTGGCCCCGAGACGAAGAGGAGCGGAAATCGTTACATCTGGGGGACCACCAGCAGTGATCTTGATCCCATCTGTGGCGACCTGAGGAGCGACTTCAAGACGGTTGGTGCTCACTGCACCAGGAGCGATAGTGACGGAGGTCGGCGTGGTGATACCAGCTTCAAAGGTCAGGGAGTTAATCTTGATATTCTGCTCCAGTGTGGTGGTTAGAGGAGCGGCAGCGATGCCATCATAAGCGAAGACAACATCTGTGCCGCTGCCTGGAATTGACGCCGCTGGAATGCCGCCCGCCTTATCGGTTGACCAATTATCGGCGTTGGCATTCCAAGTATTGTCCGTTAAACCTCTCCAGTAGGAATTGCCCGTGATGAGCGTGCCCGTGGTGAGTTGGACGAGATTGTCCGTAACGGTCCAAGTGAAGCCAGAGAAGCCGCCAGGAGTAGCTCCCTGGATCATGTTACCAGCCCCAAAGCCGGTGATGCCCCCATCTACAAGATTGAGAAGGGTATAGGTAGTGAGCGGATTAAGCCCGGCATCCGTTAGGTTGAACGTGATGGTGTTTGCCAAGTTTAGTGTACCACCAGTGAGGAGTGTGAGTGTGTCCGTGTTCAGGAAGTCACCCACGGCGAGTGAATCACCAACATTGAGATTCAGTGTCGCAGTACCCGCTCCAGCGCCGAGATTCAGGTTGGTGAGGTTGGAGATGGCACTGCCTGCGCCATCCAAGAGGCTGAGAGTGGACCCACCGCCGACTTCGATGCTGGTGATGGCTCCCGGAGAGGTAAGCCCGCCGGGTAGTGCCAGAGTACTGTTCCCCGTCGCGATGAGGCCCGAGGTTCCATTCAGCACCGAGTTGATGGTGAAGGAGCCTCCGCCAGTGCTGGAAGTAGAACCCTGATAAGTGAGCGTCATTCCTGTGGGCAGGACAGCGGCCGTATTGCCGGTCTTGACGATGGAAAGGGCTCCCGCACCGCTGTCCGTGATCGTGCGTGCGCCGGTGTTGGTGATGCTCACCGTCGAGTTATTCGCCCCTAAGGTGAACGTGGCAGCAGTGGCTGCGGTGTTATCAATGATGACCGATCCCGTAGCGGCCGCAGCGGCTGTGAACGCATTGACCGTTTGGCTGGTGCCATTCAGGTCGATCGTAGCTGTGTCACCCTCAGTAAGCTCAGGACTAAGCGTTATACCAGCATACGCTGCCGTCGTGTTGATCGCGTTACTCGTGATGAACTTCAGGGTGCCACGATCGAAATCCATCCCAGTCCCGACTTGATTCCAATTGGAAACCGTACCGTCACCGCCCAAAGTCAGTGTTCCGTCACCCGTCTTGATAATCTGCACACCAAAAGCAGTGCTGGTGGTGAAGTTTCCGTTGATGATGGTCTCGCCAGGGCCATCCACCGTGAAATTTCGTGTATCAGTCAACACATTAGCCACTAGGCCCGTGAAGGTGAGTGCCTTACCTCCGACAATGCTATTAATGAGAACGTTCGAGTTGGCCGAACTTCCAAGAACTGCATTGGAAAAGGTCAAGTTGTAGTCCCCAAGGAAGCCCCAGTTCGCGTTGTTATTCATGGTCATGGTGTTACTCACCATGCGGTCCGCACCGTAGGCGAAGATGTTGCCATTGGAGGTTAGGATGGGGCCACCGATCGCGGTATCATCTCCGATGCCGAGCGCACCTGCGCTGACGGTGGTGGTGCCAGTGAAGTTGTTGGCGCTGTTGGTCAGAATCCAAGTGGCATTGCTGTCGATGACCAATTCCAGCGCCCCGCCGTTATCCGAAAGCTGACTAGTAATCATGTTACCATCATTATTCGTGCCACGCAGATAGAGTCTTTTAGCCCCTGGCTGCATGTCATTAGCTACATTGGTGAGGATCAACGGGCCTGCCCCGTCCGCATGGATCTGCGCCCCGGCAGTCGTGGAAGTGGTGTTGTTCAGCCGGATCTTGCGGTCACTGGTCTCACCTGCCCCGATGTATTGCAGGATCGCCCCGCTGGTTCCGCCGTTTCCGAGGGTGACAGCATTCGCATCGGTGAATGGTGCGACAGTGACAGCACCAACGCTGGATGTACCGGCAGAACCGCTAAGGCCCAGAGACCGAACGGCCAATGCACCCTGATAGACATTGGTTTCTCCTTCGTATGTGTTGGCCCCTGTGAGACGAAGCAGACCACTGCCCAGCTTCCTCAAACCCGTAAGTGAGTCGCCAGCCGAGATGACGCCACTGATGGTAGCAAAATCCGCGCCGGTCTGGGTGTTGTCATCCACGCGGATGGCACGAAGGTTGTTGGCGATCAAATCCCGGCTGATTGCAGTAGCGTTGCTACCATTCGCACTCATCGTGAACTGGGTTGCACTGTTGATGCTCACAATGTAAGCACCTGAAGCAATGTTTGGACCCGTGATGGATTGTCCCACCACGAGGCCTGATGTGTCCCCAGTAGTCACCGTGCCTGTCGCGCTGTTGTCGGCGGTTGTCACCGCGATGCTTTTACCTGTGGCTGATGCGATCCCGAGTGAAAAGTCACCCGCGATCTCCACTTCCGAAAGCGCATTAGAGCCAGTAGCTCCCTGCGCCCGGGCCTGAGAGCCATTCAATATGAGGCCGTTTCGTGTTGAAAGAAAGCCCGTTGTGCTTCCCCAGACGGGTGTTCCTGCCCAGTCCACGGTCAATTTGCTGTCACCACCAAGGAAGCCACCGATGAACTCCGCTTCGTTGGCATTAGCTGGAACGGCGAACTGCATCTCACCTGCTGCCGTGCCGATATTTCGGGTGAGATTCCCACTGCTGTAAAGAGTGCCGCCATCGAAGACGAGGTTTGAACCCGAGGAAAGGCCCTGCCCGTCCACGGCCATGAGAATGCCTGCCGTGATGGTGGTGGGGCCAGTGTAGGTGTTGTTGCTGTTACCCAAACGCCAGATGCCCGTATCCGTCTTCGACACACTCGTGGCGAATCCTGTGCTGTCTGTGAGTTGCGGATTGAAGGTATTGTCACCTTGGGAAGTCCCCGTAAAAATCACTGTGCGATTGGCATCGGTGCCATGGACGATGGCCCCGGTGTTGCTCCATACAATGGCGTTGTTGTTGGTCACGGTCGAGGAGAGCGTCACGCCCGTGCCCGACAAGGTAAAGAGGCGGTCGGTTGAAGCCGAGCGAGTGCCGAGTGTCAACGCCCCCTCGTTGATGTTGCCGCGATAGATGATGCCTGCGGTGGTGCCACTGAACACCAAATTTGCAGCCGCGTTGCTGGAAGCCCCGATGCCACTGGAGACACCGCCGTCGGCCAAAACGTCCACCGTGACCGATCCCGTGGTTCCACCGATGGTGGTGACGCCGGTGTAGTTGCTTACGCCACTCCAGGTCGGGGCTCCCGTGGTACCTAGTTTGCTTACATTGAGCTTGCCACTACCGGTTTCATTGAAGCTACCCGCCCAAGTTCCAGAACCCGTCTGGACCAAGGTCACGTTTGCGTCACCGATGTTCCGAATCGTCCCGGCACCATCTAGAGCTGCCACGGTGGGGTCGGCGACAAAGGCTACCGCTGTGTTGAAGTCAAGAAAGGCATTTTGACGCACCACCGTGGCGACGCCTGCCGATGCGGCAAGACGAGCGTTGGTTCCATTGAGTTCGATGGTGCCCTCGTTGATGTTCACAGCCCCCGTCTGGGCATTCGTGCCAAAGAAGACCAATTTTCCAGCGCCATTTTTAGTTAGTCCACCTGACTGCGCCGACCCAATGTTCACCGGGTTGCTAGAGGTACCGATGTTCAACACATCCAAAAGACCATTGACACGAATGGCGATGTTCGTGGCGGCCGCTCCACCGAGTAGGAGCCTAGCAGTGCCACTGTCACTGACAATTGATGCCGTGCCACCGGATTGGAGGATACCACCTGTGGATACCGTTAAGTTTCCACTCATGGTCAGCGTCTGGCTGTTGGTGACCAGGGACGAAACGGTGGCGGCGGCGTTGGCGAAGCTGCCAGTCAGCTTGTTGTGGAATGTGGCCGTAAGGGCACTTGCCGCCTCACGGAAGTTGCCTGCGCCCGAATAGGTGGGTGCTACCACCTGAGCTGATCCATTGATTGTGGCGAAATCAGCACCGTTGATGTAAAGATGACCCAGGAAGTTGGCTGTGCCAGGTAGGTTGGTAGATGTGGTGGCAGCCTGTCCCGTGAGGGTAATGACGCCTCCACTAGCACTTGTTGTGTCGAAGTTCACACTGGAGGCGGCCGTTGTGGCACCCAGAGAGGTGAAAGTGAGGTTAGCCGCTCCACCATTGCCAAGAAGCCTTACCGTCGCCGCGCCTGCTGTCGGAGTGAGCGCACCCAGCGTCTCCGTCGTTGCTGCACCGGTGAAGCCCCGGAACTCCAAAGTGCCACCAGCCGTGCCAGTTGTGGTATTGGCACCGAAAACGAGGGTGTTTGTCCCGGCTTCAGGGATGACATTGGAGGCTGCGGCAGTCGCACGCAATTTCAGGGTGCCGTTTTGGATCGTCGTCGCCCCGGTGTAGAGATTAGCGGCGTTCAACACCCAAGTGCCCGAGCCAAGCTTGACTAATCCCCCGGTGCCATTGCTTGGAATGGCCGTATTGAGGCTGTTGTCTTCCGTGTTGCTGCCACCAAGGATAAGACTAGCCGTAGTCGTATTCGGCTTGGTGATCGCGCCATTGAGAACCACTGCTTCAGCAACGCTCTGATTCGCGTAAATGGAGTTCGATGCTGTTGTCGTATTGAGGATAATAGGTTTGCTTGTTGTCAGCCCGAGATTTGTAGCCGCTGTAGCCGTGCCGATGATCAGGTTTCCCGAGGTCGTTGTGGTATTACCAAGTGTAATGGAGGAGGTGTTATTGGTGATCGAGCGGAAGTCCGTGACGATGAGACTTCCCTGCACGCTCACATTGCCATCTAGCGTCGATCCTGTGCCCGTGATCGTCAGTGCACCGCTACCAGTCTTTGAAAGGTTGTGATTAAATGCAGCCGCCGAGGCGATCACGTTGCCATTGATGATCGTATTTCCGTTGCCACCAATGGTCATCGTGCGGTTGGCAGTATTGTTAGCATTGCTCCAGAAGTTCCCCGTGAAACTCAGCGTGCCGCCCATGTTGTTGGTTATGGTGGAGTTGTTGTCCCCCGCAGTCGTGCCAACGACGGGTGCCGTCGTGAAGCTAACCCCGTAGCCGTTTCGACTGTTGAAAGTGTTGGTGAGATTGTCTTCAAAGGCCATCGACCCGAAGGTAGCGACTCCATTCACCGCAGAACCGCCCACCGCCGGACCGACGTAGATGGTGCTGGAAGCTCGTTGATACACATTTTTTCCGAAATTCAGGCTGGAGTCCGATCTGATCTCCAAAGTGCCACCATTTAGATCAATGGGAGCGCTGGTGGTTGTGCCATTCGCTGAGCCAAAGACATCCGACGAGCTGACACGCACACTGCTCTGACCCACCGCAGCGCTCCCGCTGACGCGCAATCGGCCCGCGAAGCCCGTGGTGTCCGAAGCATTGAGGAAGAGGGTGCCCCCACCCGATTTCTCCAAGGTGCCGGTGCCCGAAAGAACTCCGGTCAAATTGTAGTTACCAACACCAGCCACATTACCACCACCGAGAGTGGTAATCGTGGTGCCAGCAGTCCCCAGCACATTGAGCGTGCCCGAGAGCGTGAGGGTGCCATTTGCCGAAGTCAGTTGGGTATTGCGAAAGGTGGCCGGGGTCTGCGTGCTCGTAGCCGTCGTCACCACACCCGAGAGCGTGTTGTTACCAGTGCTCACGAGTGCAGCACCATTTTGCCCGCGGGGACCGCGCCCCTCCAGATTGAGGTCGCGGGCGAAAGTGAAGCCTGCGGCAGATCCATCCAAGAACAATGACCCACCGGTAAAACCGAGAACCAAGACATTCGATGGCGTGCCATTTCCAGCGGTGACGTTGACCGCTCCCGTGCCACCCAAAGCAACAGCACTGTCAATAATCAAGGAGCCACCCGCGATGGTCGTCGTCCCAGTGTAATTATTCGAAGCATTGGTGAGCCGGACTGAGCCGCCACCGGACTTGAGGAGACCATCTGATCCCGTGAGGAGACTGCTAATCACCGCAGATTCACCCGTCTGGGCATACAAACCAGCACTTGCACCCGCTAGTGTCAGCGAAGTGCCGCCGGTCAAAGTGTAACCGGAGCGATCAAAGCGCACCTGATTGGCCGTGAGCGCTCCGCTCAATGTGACGGTATTGAGTGTCGGCAGCACCGAAAAGGGCCCTGAAAAAATAGCGGTGTCAGAACTGGTGTTTCCCCAAGTCGTGAGCGCCCCTGCTGGGACCGGCCACCAATTCGAGGCCGCAGCATCCCAAGTGCCCACACCACCTAGATTTGCCCCGTCAACCATGTTGCCCGATTCGGAGCCATCTGTGTCCCAATAGTAGGTGGCAGCTTGGAGAGGCTGGCCAATTTGCCATGCTGCCATCAAGGAAGCCATAAAGGTGGCAAAGATCCTGCGGTAGGTACGGAAGTATTGAGTCATAGGATGGGTCGGCTAATTGAAACGTTGAGAATAACAACTCTTCGTCTCACTGACTATCCAAATGTTCGGCTGAAGATGAACTTTTTTTCTTTTCGGTCGATTGCTTAGGCTGTCCGAGCATGGTGCTTCACGCTCGATTTCTTCTGATTTTAACCCGCAAAAAGCCCTTCATCGACTCAGATGAAGGGCTCCAAACAAGGCTTCAGAGGCGCTCTACTCGTTCAATTTCACCACCGCCAGCCCGTCCCGGATTTCAAATTGGCGGATACCTTTGAGGAACTTTTCCATCGCTGGGTCCACCTGGGCGGATTCATCCACCAAGTTCATGCCCTTGATGTCTCCCACCCAGGCATTGGGGAGAGGCATGCCACCCACGGTCACGTCATCCACTTGGAGGGCCAAGTCCCGGCTGGCATCGTTCAGATGTGCCACCAGAGCGAGGCTGGCCTTGATCTTCTGCCCGGCGAGCATCGGAAAGTCCTCCGGGAGTTCCAAAATGATCGCCCCGGTGATTTTGCCGTCCTTGAACCGCACCTGCACATTCTCTCCCAGCTCGTTTTTCGCGAGCCAGGCATTTACTTCCTTCTCCGTGATCACCAAAGTGCGCTTTTCGAGGTCCGTCACCGGGGCTGGCTCGGCCCCTGCCGCGGCATTTCCGCTAAAAACGGCCAGTTTTTGCTCAAAGGCTGCCTGTTCTTGACTCGTCAACGCCACCGGCTTGAACGGCGCGGGGTCAAAATTCGTCTTCCACCAGATCCCGGCGGCAGCGGTGGCGATCCCAGCTAAGCCGAGCAGCACAAACAGGGTGATGACGAGCGGATGACGCCAAAAGGAGCGTTTTTGAAGCGTGGGACTGACAGAGGAGGAGAGAGGCACGGTTTGCATAGCGGGCGTTTCGATGTTCGCGGGCCGATCCTATTCAATGAGCGCCCAAAAATCCAATTCCACCTTCCGGCCCAGTTTACAGCCTCCGTGAGCTTCCTTGGAAAATCATTCCCAAATCGCTCGAAGGAATACCCATTGGAGGTTCACAGCCCCGTTGGGTGATCCACAAATTGCCATGGCAGGCCGAACTTCGCCTCCAGATGCGCGGCGAGTGCCTTCACGCCGAAGGTCTCGGTGGCGTAGTGGCCGCCGTAGAGGAGGTTGATGCCGAGCTCCTCCGCGAGCGTGTAGCTCCAGTGTGGGCCTTCGCCGGTGATGAAGGTATCGATGCCGTTCTTCGCCACGGTGGCTACCTCGCTGCCGGCACCGCCGGTCATGATGCCGATCTTCCGGCACACGGAGGGGCCCGCCGCACACACATGCACGCGGGAGCCGGTGGCGGCTTCGAGACGTTTGACCAGCTCATCGCGGCTGATTTCCGTCTCGATTTTCGCTCCGTTATCGGTGCCTTTGGTCTTCATGAAGGTGCCACAGGGCTCCAAGCCGAGCGCACGGGCCACACCGGCGTCGTTGCCGAGCACGGGATGAAAATCGAGCGGCAGGTGGCAGCTGTAAACGGCCAGCCCGGCTTCGATCGCGAGCTTCATCTTTTGAAACACGGGGCCGGTCCACGGCTGCGCGGTGTTCCAAAACATGCCGTGATGCACGATGAGCAAATCCGCGCCGAGAGCCACCGCCTTGCCGATGACCGGCAGCGTGGCATCCACGGCCGCGACGACCTTGCTGACCTTACCCGAGGCGTTTTCGAGCTGGAGGCCGTTGTAGGCGTTCGCGTAGTCCGGGATCTCCGCGAGGCGCAGTTCGGTGTCGAGGTAGGTGACGAGGTCGGCGAGCTTCATGAGATCGAATTCATGGAGCAGTTCGAGGCGAATTCAATCATCTCAGTTTGCCTCGGCGGCAGGCATCGCTGCAAAACTTCACCTGATCCCAATCACGCTCCCACTTCTTCCGCCAGGCAAAGGGTCGCCCGCAGGCGAGGCAGATTTTCACGGGTAGATGCTCTTTGCGGACGCCGCGCATGCCTCACGAGTCTTTGTCGATGCGGATCATGACCTCGTTGCGTCGAAACGGGATCAGCGTCCACGGCGGGTCGTAGTAGGCGAAGAGCGGCTCACCCTTCGCGACGAGCTTTTGAGCCGTCATCCAAGTGCGGAGAGCCGCGATGGCGTTTTTCTCATTCTCCGCGTTCCGACCTCCAGGAAAGCGCAACACGGCAAAACGCGTCACGGGCAGGCTGGTGAGAGAAACGGCCTCGCCAGCGGGCTTGGGCACGCCTTTGCTCACCGTCGCCTGCGGCATGATGAAGCTCATCGTCTTCTTCTCCGTGGTGTTCGAAATGAGCACCGGGGAGGTCATCTCGATCTTCTCCTTGGCTTCGTTCGTGCCGGTGATGAAGCGGAACAGGTTCCCGAAGCCACCGTTCATGCCGTCCGCGGCCATCGGCGAGGTGGCGAGCGACAGCGCGGGGTAGTCGCGGATCTCGAATTTCTCGTCGGTGCGGATCACCTTGTATTCCGGTGTCTCCGTGGCGGCGCGTGAGTTCGACGCGAACCAAAACACGGCGAGTGCCACAGGAAGGAGAAGCAGGAAGGTCATCTTCGTTTTCATATCGGCAGATCAATCTTTGAGTTGGGGGACTTTGGCGAGCTTCGTGGTGTCGTAACCCTGCTGCTGCATGCGTTGCAGGATGCCCTGGTAGGTTTTTTCATCGAGCGAGGTATGGCGGCTCAGCACCCACGCGAGCTTCCGCGAGGGATAACCGATGACCGCCCATTGATAGTCGTCATCGAGATCGATCACGAGAAAGGGCACGCGGAAGGGCCACACAAACTGAACACGCCACTCGGCGTTCGATTGCTTGTCATGCACCCAGGCGACGCCCTTCCATTCCTCCAGCGGCGCGTCGAGCGAGCCGCGACGAAAGAGATACGAGTTCTGAATGCGACCATCCGGGCGCAGCGCGTAGCGGTCGAGCGTGCCCACCTTGCCCTTCTCAAGCGAGTAAGGGATGTGAGCGAAGACATACCAGTCTCCCATGAAGCGCGGCAGATCGAGCTTCGGCACCGTCTTCAGCGGCGGACGGGCACAGGAGGCGAGAATGGAGATCATGAAGGCGATAAGGAGACGTGTTTTCATGTGAA
This sequence comes from Akkermansia muciniphila, assembly GCA_943373155.1. GTDB lineage: Bacteria > Verrucomicrobiota > Verrucomicrobiia > Verrucomicrobiales > Verrucomicrobiaceae > Prosthecobacter. The sequence goes on from CALSBJ010000016.1 coordinate 66,247, forward strand.
TTCAGTGGGCATCCCGATGGCTTCCCAAGCGCTGCGTTCCTTTTCGAGCCCCTCGGCACGACGGCGGGCCTTGTCATTCGCATACTTACCGAGCACAAGCCTCAGCGGCGGTGATTCGGCCTCCGCGATGGCGAGGATGGCCTTCGCGGCTTTCGCCGGATCGCCGGGCTGTTTGCCATTCATCGAGGCGATCAGGCGGGCAAACCTGCCCGAGGTGCCGTCGTAGTCGGCGAGAGGCTGCGAGGCCTTCTCGAGGCTGCGGGTGACGAAGTCCGTGCGAAACGGCCCGGGCTCCACCAAGGTCACGCGAATGCCGAGCGGAGCCAATTCGAGTCGCAAACTCTCGCTAAGATACTCCAGCGCGGCCTTCGCCGCACCGTAAACGCCGAATCCCGGATAGTTCGAGATCGCCGCCGCGGCGCTGATGTTGATGATGTGGCCGCTTTTTTTAGCACGCAGCATCGGTAAGGCCGCACGAATGACATTCATCGGACCAAAGAAGTTCGTTTCCACATTCCGGCGGATTTGATCATCGTCACATTCCTCCACCGCGCCGATGAGACCATAGCCGGCGTTGTTCACCAGCACGTCAAAGCTTCCCGCTTCAGCGATGGTCTCGCGGATGTTTGCCGCGTCCGTCACATCGAGCGTCAGCACGCGGCACGCCTCGCTTTCGAGATCGGCGATGCTGCGCACGTCACGCGCCGTGGCGATGACACGATGTCCGGCAGCCAGCGCCGCCTCCGCGATGGCTCGGCCAAAGCCTGATGAGCAGCCGGTGATGAACCATGTTTTCATGAATTGAGCCTCCAAAGAGTGAAATTGAGCACCGAAGCAAAACTGACCCACGCGAGGTATGGCACGAGCAGAAGCCCCGCTGGCCGCGAAACCGCCTGAAAAGCCCGCTGCGTGAGAAAAATGGCGATCCACATGCAAACGATCACGATGAAGGCCGCGCCAAGCTGATGCGCCCCGAAGAACACCGGCGTCCATGCGGCATTCAGAGCCAGTTGAACGACATAAAGCCTCAACGCATGCCCTTGCCCGCCTCGTTTCCATACCAGCCAGGCCGCCACCGCCATGCCGAGATACAAAAGCGTCCACACCGGCCCAAAGATCCACGGCGGCGGATTCCACGATGGCTTGTTCAGCGTCTGATACCATGCACCCGGCGGTGAAAAGGCTCCCGCTGCCGGAGCGAGGAAGGTCAGTAAGATGAAGCCGAGCAAGGCGAGAGCCTGTTGAGAGGTGGGGCGAGATTTCATGATTTTGAAGAGCACATCGTGCGGACGGTTTGCGCCTGCTTTTGAATTTTCTCGCGGTCCGACACCGACAAGCGCGTGAGGTTCTTCAACTGCATGCTCATGCGCTGGTTTTGCCGCAGTGCTGGCTCGTGTTGCAGCAGGTAATCCCAGTAGAGCGTGGTGAAGGGGCAAGCACGCGGGCCGGTGCTCTGCGCGGGATCATAGCGACAGCCAGCGCAGTAGTTGCTCATGCGCTGGATGTATTTGCCGCTCGCCACATACGGCTTGCTGGCCATCACGCCGCCATCGCCATACTGCGACATGCCGAGCGTGTTCGGCAGCTCCACCCACTCCACCGCATCCACATACACGGCGAGATACCACTCGTGCACGCGGCGCGGATGCACGCCGTAAAGCAGCGCGAAGAGCCCCGTGACCATCAGCCGCTGGATGTGATGCGCATAGCCGTGGCGCAGCGTCTGCCCGATCGCATCACGCAGGCACTGCATGTCCGTCTCGCCGGTCCAGTAAAAATCCGGCAGCTCGCGCTCCGCCTGCATCGCGTTCTGCTCAATGTAGCCCGGCATGAAGTGCCAGTAGATGCCTCGCACATACTCCCGCCAGCCGAGGATCTGCCGGATGAAGCCTTCCACGGCAGCGAGCGGAGCCTTGCCAGCTTGATAGGCCTTCTCCGCCGCGGCGATCACCTCGCGTGGATCGAGCAGCTTCACGTTCATCGCCGCGCTGAGTCGCGAGTGATACAGCCACGGCTCGTTCGTCCACATCGCGTCCTGGTAGCGGCCAAAGTCGGCCAGCCGGTGTGCAATGAAATCGTCCAAGGCCTCGCGTGCCTCCGCCGCCGTCACCGGCCAGTCAAACTCCGCCAGCGCCCCCGGATGCTTCTCGAAATGCTTCTCCACCTCCGCGATCACACCCTTCGTGATCTCATCCGGCACAAACCGCCGCGGATTCATCCTCAAACCCGGCCCCGCTTTGCCAAACGACTCGCGGTTGTCGTGATCGAAGTTCCACTGACCTCCCACCGGCTTGCCCTTCTCCATCAGCACGCCGGTGTGCTGCCGCATCTCACGGTAGAAGAACTCCATGCGGAGCTGTTTGCGACCTTCCGCATGCTTTTGAAACATCGCCCGCGTACAGAGAAAGTGCCTGTCCGGTCTCACCTCCAGCTCCAGGCCCGTTTCGCTCGCCATCGATTCGATCTCGCGTGCCACGCTCCATTCGCCCGCCTCCACCATGACCAGCTTTTGCGGCTTCAGACGCTGGATCGCCTCGCGCAGCTGCTCCGCGAAGGTCTCGCCCCCTGCCCCGCCGAGCTGGCGATAGTCCACGCGCCAGCCACGCGCCTTCAGCGCCTCGCGAAAATGCCGCATCGCCGCGAGGAAGACCGCGATGCGTGCCTTCGTGCTCCAGACCTTCGCCGACTCCTGCTTCACCTCCGCCATCCAGACAACATCATTCTTCACATCAAACCCGTCGAACGCCGCCGACGCAGCATCGAGCTGGTCACCGAGGACGAGAATGAGACGTGAGGCATGGGGCACGATGGCGTTACGCCCCATCGAGGTCTCTGGATGGGCAAAAAAAGGCCCGGCGTGCTCGGCCGGGCCTTCAGGTCTTACTTCTTCTTTTCCCACTCGCGGGCCTTCACGATGCCCTCGAGGTCCTTTTTCGCCGCGATGTCCTCCGACAGGATTTTGAACTTCGTCAGGTAGCGCAGCGCCTTCGTGACAGTGAGGATGTCGCCCTTCTTCGATTCGAGCTTCGCCTCCGGCGTGCCTTTCGCATCGCTGACAAAAGCATCCAGCATGCTCAAGCCACTGCTGCGTGCGGCCTCATCGTCCGCGTAGCACAGCGATTCGAGCAAACGCAGCATCTTCGCCTGCCCGTCGAGCTTCGCCGCGTTCTCGCGGATGCCTTTGGCGATCTCCGCCCGCTTCTTCGCCGTCGCTTCCTCGCTCATGCGGCTGTATTCGCCTCCCTCGACGAAGCGCTTCGGCAGCGGGCGATACCAGATGTTGCGAAAGCGCACCGGATTGCCGTGGTCCTGAATCTTGAGCGGGCCTTTTTCAGGGAAGGCCTTTGGCGAGGAGCGCTTCATGTGGCCGCCGCCGCCTTCCAGCGGCGTGTGGTCCTGCGTCAGCACACCGTTCACGAAGACGGTGATGTAGCCGGGATCGACCTCCTTGCCGTCTTTGAAGACCGGGCGACGGAAGACGATGTCGTAGCTCTGCCACTCGCCGGGAGCACGCAGCGGGTTCGCCGCAGGCGGATTGATGCCGTAGATTGAGGAAGCAAAGCCATCCGGGTAGGTGGGGTTGTTGTGATTGTCGAGCACCTGCACTTCCACCGCGCCCATCAGGAAGACACCGCTGTTCCCACGGCCCTGGCTGTCGCCTTCCACCTTCGACGGCGCAGCCCACTCGATGTGGAGCTGGCAGTCGGCGAATTCCTCCTTCGTGCGGATGTAGCCGCTGCCGGGCACGCATTGCAGCACACCGTCTTTGACCTCCCACTTCGTCGGCTCGCCATTCTTGTCGGAGATCCATTTTTCGATCTCCTCCGGCTTCCCACCGAACAAAACGATCGCGTCAGACGGTGCCGAGCCATTCGTGCCCGGTTCCACACGCGGCGGCTGCGGACGGTTCATGTCATGGATGGCCCACGGATGCGTGGCGTCCGGCGGATCGCCGTAGAAACCGCCAGCGGCAAACGCGGCGGAACTGATGAGCACAAAAGAGAAACCCAGAAGATGGTTGGTATTCATGGCGGCCCACGTGATAGCAGGCTGCGCGGGCAGGAAAAGCCCGGAAATCAAAAAGCCCGCCGTCACGAGGACGGCGGGCTTTTGAAATTGGTTGCGGGAGCAGGATTTGAACCTGCGACCTTCAGGTTATGAGCCTGACGAGCTACCGGGCTGCTCCATCCCGCGATTTGGTGGCCCGATGAGTGCCACACGCCCCTGTGATAGCAACCCGTTTTTTCGTTCACAGGCCTCTAAACAAGAGATTCTCAGGCCTGCGAGGCCTCAAAGGCATGTTTCCGTGAAAAAACAGTCTGCAAACCCGTATTGGAAATTGGTCTGACCAATTTTCCCATGTCTCTTTCCCTCGTCGAAACCGTCTCCCGCCGCATCATCGGCCTCTCCCGCACCAGTCGTCGTTTGCCGACTGAGCGCGACATGTCGGCGAAATTTGGCGTGAGCCGCAGTGTGATCCGCGAGGCCGCGAAACGGCTCGAACTGCAAGGTCTCCTCGAAATCCGCCAGGGCAGCGGCATGACCGTCGTGGACAAACTCCACAAGCCTCTCAACGGTGCTCTCAGCCTGCTCGTGCCCGATGAAACGCAGCGATTGAAGCAGCTCATCGAAGTGCGCTTTGCCCTGGAGCCGGAAAACGCCCGACTCGCCGCCGAACGCGCCACCGCGGCCGACTTGAAGGCGCTCGCCGCCTGCCACGAACGATTCGAGGCCGCCATCAGCTTTGAAGAGCAGGTCGAGGCCGACATGAGCTTCCACTGCCTGCTCGCCGAGGCCTCCGGTAACAAGATCGCTGCGCTGCTCATCCAAAGTCTCTCCGAGCTCCTGCAAACCAGCCTCAAGCACGGCTACAGCCGCGTCACCAAGGACCTCGCCGTCGCCGACCACGCCAAAATCCTCCGCGCCATCCTCGCCCGCCGCCCCGCCGCCGCCGCGGAAGCCATGCGCACCCACCTCGAACACGCCCGCACCGACCTCGGCCTATGAAATCATTGGTCCTATCCGTCCTATCGGTCCCATCCGTCCTCTTCTCCCAGGACTTCGACCGCGAAATCCGCCCTCTCCTCAAAGAGCGCTGCGTCGAGTGCCACGGCCCCGAAAAGCAGAAAGCCGATCTCCGTCTCGATGCCAAACCGCACGCCTTCAAAGGCGGCGAAAGCGGCGCAGCCATCGTTCCCGCCAAATCGAGTGCCTCACCGCTCTTCCAACGCATCACCGCCTCCGGCGACGAGCGCATGCCTCCGAAAGGCGAGCCGCTCGCTGCCGACCAGATCTCCAAAATCAAAGCTTGGATCGACTCTGGCGCGGTCTGGCCCGAAAACGCCGAGGACAAAGCCGCTGCCGTCGATGAACGCGTGAACCACTGGGCCTACCGGCCACTGCCACCGCACAATGCCAACGCCACCATCGACTCCTTCATCGAAGCCAAACTCCGCGAAAAAGGTCTCTCGATGTCTCCCCGCGCTGATGACCGCACGCTCAACCGCCGCGCCCACTTCGTCGTCACCGGTTTACCTCCGTCTGACGTGTCCGACAGGTCCGACCTGTCGGACAAAACCTACCGCCAGCTCATCGAAACGCTCCTCAGCAGCCGCCACTACGGCGAAAAATGGGCCCGCCACTGGCTGGATGTCGTCCGCTTCGCCGATTCGAACGGCTTTGAAACGAACCACGAACGTCCCCACGCCTGGCGCTATCGCGATTACGTCATCGATGCCTTCAACGCCGACAAACCCTACGACCGCTTCATGTTTGAGCAGATCGCGGGGGACACCTGCGGCGCGGATGTGGCCACCGGATTCATCGTTGGCGGGCCGATGGATCGCGTGAAGGGCCAGGACAAAAATTTGCAGCTCATGCAGCGTGCGGACGAGCTCTCCGACATGGTGAACACCGCCGGCACCGCCTTCCTCGCGACGACGATGGTCTGCGCGAAGTGCCACAACCACAAATTCGATCCCGTCACCCAAACCGACTTCTACGCCATGCAGGCCATCTTCTCCGGCGTGCAGCACGGCGACCGGCCCATCAAAGACGCCCGCTATGCCGCGCAAGAGAAAAAAGCTGAGGAACTGCGCCGCAAACTCGCGCCGCTGGTCACGAAGCTCGCCGAGTATCAACCGAAGGCCGTGCTCGGTCGTCGCGTGACGCTCGGCGAGGAAGACGCCACCTTTTTAAAGACACCGCAAAGCGGCAAAGCCACCGACTACGATCCCGGCACCGAGCAGGGCCAGCTCAGCGATCCCGGTGATGCGCATCGTTTTCCCAACATCGGCGAGAGCTACCGCTACTTCGTCGAGGAGCCCGGCACCGACTGCGTGGTGTGGACACCGAAGCGCAAGGGGCAGCATCGCATCTGGGTGAGTTGGGGTGTGTGGACCACGCACGCGCCGGATGCACGCTTCCTTCTCGAAACGAACGGCAAGCAAACCGAAATCGGCACCATCAACCAACGTCAGTTCGCCAATGGCAAACCTGCGATCGCCGGCAAGAAGCGCTGGAGCGGCCTCAAGAGCCTTGGCGAGCACGAACTCGCCGAAAACAGCCGCATCCTCCTCCGCATGGGCACCACCAGCGCCCCGATGGCCGCGGACATTCTTTTGCTCGAAGACCTCTCAGATGATCCCTCATCCCTCATCTCTCACCCCTCTCCACACATCCGCCCGCCCGTCACTCACGCGGCGAACACCGATCTTTTCGCTCCCACACCCGCGAAACACCTCCGCTTTACCATCGACGACTGTTCCAGCGGACAAGCCTGCATCGACGAACTCGAGATTTTTGGCCCCAGCGGCGAAAATCTCGCTTTGAAGGCCAAAACGACCTCTGGTGGCGATTTCGGTCCGTCGCCGATTCACAAGCTCGAGCACATCAACGACGGCAAATACGGCAACAGCCGCAGTTGGATCGCGAAACAGAAAAAAGGCTGGGTGCAGTTCGAGTTCGCGCAGCCGCAGGACATCAGCCGCGTCGTCTGGAGCCGCGATCGCAGCTCTGGTGGCAAAGTTTTTGAAGACCGCCTCGCTTCCAACTATCGCATCGAGGTTTCATCCGACGGCAAGGCCTGGAAGACAGTCTCCAGCCAGGCTGACCGCCTCAGCGCCCGCTTCAACAAAAAGGTCAAAGCCATCCCGTCCTCCTCTGATGCACCCGCCGACCTCATCGCGAAGGTCGAGTCCCTTCAAAAACAGCTCTCCGCCATCGCCGAGCCGCCGTTGGCCTATGCCGGCACCTTCCGGCAGCCCGAGCCCACACATCGCTATCATCGCGGCGACCACATGAGCCCGCGCGAAGTCGTCGCGCCCGATGCGCTCTCGGCCTTCAAAGACAAACTCGGCAGCCTCAACCTCCCGCCCGATGCCCCCGAGCAGCAGCGTCGCCTTGCCTTCGCGAAATGGCTCACCGATCCGCGCAATCCACTGCCCGCACGCATCATGGTGAACCGCATCTGGCATTACATCTTCGGCACAGGCCTCGTCGCCACACCCAGCGACTTCGGCCACATGGGCTTCAAACCCACGCACCCCGAGCTCCTCGACTGGCTCGCGAATGAGTTCATCCAAAGCGGCTGGAGCGTGAAGCACATTCAGAGGCTCATTCTGACTTCGAAGACGTTTCAGCAGGCGAGCACTATTTATGATTTACGATTTATGACTGATGATTTGGGCGGCAAACGCGGCGCTGATGAGCAAATCGTAAATCATAAATCAAGAATCATAAATGCTGCGCAGCAGCTCGACGCCACCAACACTCTCCTCTGGCGTTTCGCCCCTCGTCGTCTCGACGCCGAAATGATCCGCGACAGCATCCTCGCCGTCACCGGCAATCTCGATCTCACCCCCGGCGGCCCTGGCTTCTTGCTTTACGAGCCGAACGCCAACTACGCCCGCAACTGGATCGCCGAAACCGGCGACTTCGAGCGCGAAGACTACCGCCGCATGATCTACGCGCTCAAACTCCGCATGGAGCCCGACGCCATCTTCGCCGCCTTCGACGCCCCCGACGGCGGTCAAGTCTGCCCCAGCCGCCCCCGCAGCACCACACCGCTCCAAGCGCTCAATCTCTTCAACAGCGCCTTCCTCCTCGAACAAGCTGACAAGCTCGCCGCGAAGGCCAAAACCATCCCGCAAGCCTACCAGCTCGTTTATCAGCGCCAGCCATCGAACGACGAACTCACCGACGCCGAAGCCTTCGTGAAGCAAGAAGGCCTCCCAGCCTTCTGCCGCGCTCTTCTCAACTCGAACGAGTTTCTCTTTCTCGAATAACCTCAAACCGCTGACAGAAAAATGGGGGCAGCAAATCCCCATCCATTTTTCTGCCCCCATTTGCTGTCAGCCAGACACTCTTCCATGACCTCCTCAAAGCCACTCATTGCCATCATTGACTGGAAGACCTCGCCCCTGGGCGATCCAGAGTCTGCCGTCGAAAAATCCGTCATCGGAGATGTCGCAGAAGTGCGGCGGTATCTTTGCGAAAGCGATGCGGACTTCACGGAGGAGATTTGCGAGGCGGCGGCTCTTATCGTCTGGCACAATGCGCCGATGCGTGCGCCTGGCCTCGCCCGATTGAAGCATTGCCGGGCCCTCATCCGCAATGGCGTGGGCTTTGACTCGGTGGACATCGCAGCGGCGCGACAGTGTGGCATCCCAGTGTGCAATGTGCCGGACTACGGCACGGAGGAGGTGGCGGATCATGCCATCGCTCTCATCATGGCGCTGTGCAGGCAGTTGTTCCCGCTCGATGCGGAGGCAAAATCTCTCGGGTGGCAAATCCGGGTCGTGCCACAGCTGCGCCGCCTCCGCGAGCTGACACTCGGCCTCGTCGGTCTGGGCCGTATCGGCACCGCCACGGCGCTGCGGGCGAAGGCGCTGGGCTTCAAAGTCATCTTCCATGATCCTTACCTGCCCAATGGCGCGGACAAAGCGGTGGGCATCGAACGCGTGAGGACGCTGGATGAGCTTCTCGCCCGCTGTGATGTGCTCTCGCTGCATTGCCCGCTCAATGACGAGACTCGGCACCTCATCGCAGACCGCGAACTGGCTTTGATGAAACCTAGTGCCTTCATCGTGAACACCGCCCGTGGTGCGGTGATCAAGAAGGACGCCATCCTCGCCGCCTTGCGTGAAGGCCGCCTCGCGGGCGCGGGACTCGATGTGGTGGAGGACGAGCCTTTGAAAACTGCCGAGGAAGCTGCCACGCCGAATCTCATCGTCACCTGCCACGCGGCGTTTTGCAGCGTGGAGTCGAAGATCGAAATGCGAGCCACCTCAGCCCGCATTGCCCTGGCCGCGGTGCGTGCCGAACCCCTCGAAAACATCGTCAACGGCCCCTTCTCTGCCATGCCATGAAAAAGCTGCTCCTTTTCATCAGCCTACCCCTCGCTGCCAGAGGCGCTGAAAAGCCGCTCTTTGAAAGCGACGTGCTGCCCATTCTGCAAAAGCGCTGCTTTGAATGCCACTCACACGCTTCCAAAATCAAAGGCGGCCTCGCACTCGATTCACGCTCCGGTTGGGAAGAAGGCGGTGACAATGGCCCGGCTGTCCAGCCGGGTCAGTTGGAAGCCAGTTTGCTCATCAAAGCCATTCGGTATGTCGATGCGGAGTTTGAAATGCCGCCCAAAGGCAAGCTCCCGGCCAGCGAAATCGCTATTCTCGAAGAGTGGGTGAAAAACGGCGCACACGACCCACGCATCACAAGCATCGCCAAAGAGAAAAAAGGCATCGATCTCGCCGAAGGACGCCAGTTTTGGGCTTTCCAGCCTGTGAACTCGCCACCGACACCCAAGGTGAAAAACACCCCATGGCCACTCGATCCCCTCGATCGCTTTGTTTTGGCCAAACAAGAGCAAAAAGGCATTCGTCCCACTTCTGATGCTCCACCACATCTCTGGCTGCGCCGCGTTTCCCTCGACCTCACCGGCCTTCCTCCGACACCGCAGGACATCGCTGCTTTTGACCCAGCAGATTACGAAGCCGCCGTGGACCGCCTGCTGGCCTCCAAAGCCTACGGCGAACGCTGGGCACGCCACTGGCTCGATCTCACCGGCTATGCCGATATGATGGGCACCTCGAACACCGTCTATGCCGAGCATGCCTGGCGCTATCGCGACTACCTCATCAGCGCCTTCAATGCGGACAAACCCTTCGATGAATTCATCCGCGAGCAAATCGCGGGCGATTTGATGCCATCGAAATCCACCGAAGATCGTGCGGAAAACCTCACCGCCACCGGCTTCCTCATGGTGGGCGATATTGAAATCGTGAATCCCGACAAGGCGAAGATGGAGACCGACCACATCGACTCGCAGGTCATCAAAATCGGCCAGGCTTTCCTCGGCATGACGATCGGCTGCGCCCGCTGCCACGATCACAAATTTGATCCCATCGGCCTCGAAGACTACTACGGCATCGCCGGCATGCTGCGCAGCTCGCCTTCCTCGCACAAAATGCCGGATATGGGTGTCTGGAGCACGCTGAACTCCACCGTGCTGCCCGAGACACTCGCCCAACTCGCCGCGCGGAAGAAGCTCGAAGCCGCAGACGAACAACGCATCGTCAGTCTGAAGGCCGAGCAGAAGAAACGGGCCGATGAGAAGGCCTCACTCGATCCAGCCAACACCCAACGACGCGACGAACTGGACGCCTTGCTCAAGAAACTCGCTGGCGACATCAACCACGCCGAATTCTTCAAAGACAAAACGCCACGAGCCTTTGCCATGAGCGATGGGCCGAATCCCGCCGATATGCCTATTTATGTGCGCGGGAATCCCTATGCGCCGGCCGGCATGGTGCCGCGTGGCAGCTTGCGCGTGGCTTCGTGGAACAAGTTCCCCGTCATCCCAGCTGGTCAAAGCGGTCGCATGCAGCTTGCCGATTGGCTCGCAGACCAACGCAATCCACTCACCGCCCGCGTGGTGGTGAACCGCCTTTGGCAAAAACTCTTCGGCACCGGCCTCGTGCCCAGCGTGGACTACTTCGGCACTCGCGGCGATGCGCCCACGCATCCCGAGCTGCTCGACCATCTCGCCACCCGCTTCATGCGCGGCGGTTGGTCGCAAAAAGCCTTTCTCCGGTCGCTCGTGCTCAGCCGCACCTACCGCCTCAGCAGTGCCAATGACGCCGCCGCGATGAAACTCGACCCTGAAAACAAACTCTACTGGCGCATGAACCGCCAGCGCCTCGATGCCGAGGCCTTGCGTGATTCCCTGCTCGCCGTCAGTGGTGAACTCATCCGCGATGGCGGCGGGCCTGCGCTGGTGCTGGAGCATCCCGAAAACTGCGGCTCGCTCTCGCTCAAAGGCGTGAACCCACCGAGCTACAACCATCGAAAACCCCGCCCCACGCAGGAATTTGAGCGCACGCTTTACCTGCCGGTGCTGCGCAATGGACTCACCAGCTCCGACAAACTCCGCGCCGATTTTGATTTCGTCGATCCCGCCATGATCACCGGGCAGCGCAATCAAACCATCGTCCCCACCCAAACACTCTTTCTACTCAACAGTGATCTCATCCGCCGACGTGCCACCGCGCTGGCGAAGAGCCTCGCCTATGAGCCGACGGACCTTGCACGCCTCACCGCTCTTTGGCTCCGCGTGTTGAATCGTCCCATCACCTCCGCCGAGCGTGACGAGGCTCTCACCTTTCTCAGCCGCGTCGATTCGTCCAACTGGCTCGAACTTTGCCACAGCTTACTCGCCTCGAACGAGTTCGTCTTTCGCCTCTAGATCCCCATTCCCAAACACCACCTCTCGATGAACTCGCTCTCACGCCGCCACCTTCTCCAGCGCACCGCCTGCGGCTTCGGTGCTCTTGCGTTGCAGGACATCGCTCGTGCGGCGTCCAATCCCCTCGCTGCCCGCCTCCCTGGCATGAAGCCAAAGGCAAAGCGCGTCATTTTTCTCTTCATGCAGGGTGGCCCTTCGCAGTTGGATCTGTTTGATCCGAAGGAGTTTATCACCCGCCGACACGGGCAGAAGATTGACTCGCCACTGCGCAAAGAAGTCACCCAAGTCGGCACGGAAAAATTCCTCGCGCTCGACACCATGGCACCCGTGCGGCCACGCGGCCAGAGCGGCATGATGATCTCCGATTTGATGCCTCACCTCGCCACCGTTGCGGATGACCTTTGCCTCCTCCGTGGCATGAACGCTGATAATCCCCAGCATGCGGGTGCCACGCTGCAATTCCACACCGGCACCTTTGCCGAGGTGCGCCCATCCATGGGCGCGTGGGTCAGCTACGGCCTCGGCACCGAGAATGCGAACTTGCCCGGATTCGTCAGCATCCAGGGAGGCTCCTCCTTCGGTGGGGCTCGTGAATACGGCTCCGCCTTCCTGCCCGCGATTCATCAAGGCACCCGGCTCGCCGTGCCACTCGATAGCAAAACCCTTCCCGTCGAAAACCTGCGCAATGTCTCCGCCAATGACGCTATCCAGCGTCAGCGCATGGATTTCATCGCCCGCCTGAATCACCGCCTCGTCAGCGACCTCGGTGGCGATGCCAGCATGGAAGGCATGATCCAAAACATGGAACTCGCCGCCCGCATGCAGCTCACCACACCTGAGATCGTGGACCTCTCGAAGGAGAGCAAAGCCACGCTCGAACTCTACGGCGTTGACGGCAAGGAAACGAACACCTTTGGCAGAGCCTGCTTGCTCGCTCGCAAACTCAGCGAGGCCGGTGTGCGCTTTGTGCAGGTCACCACCGGCGGTTGGGATCACCACGGCGACATCCGCGGCAACCTGCCCAAACTCTGCGCCCAGACCGATCAACCCGTGGCCGCGCTGCTCAAGGATCTCAAATCTCGTGGCCTGCTCGAAGACACCCTCGTGCTGTGGAGCGGCGAGTTTGGACGCACCCCATGGAGCCAGGATCTCAGCGGCAAATCCCCCATCGACAAGCACGGTCGCGAGCACCAGCCCGAGAGCTTTTGCGCCTGGATGGCCGGTGGCGGCATCAAACCCGGCCTCACCTACGGCGACACCGACGACATGGGCTACCGCGTCATCAACGGCAAGATCCACCTCCACGACCTCCACGCCACGATCCTCCACCAACTCGGCCTTGATCACCTCAAGCTCACCCACCGCCACCTCGGCCGCGATTACCGCCTCACGGATGTCTATGGCGAGGTGGTGAAGGAAATCCTCGCATGAATCACTCCTCCCAACCCACTGACAGAAAAATCAGGGCCGCAAATCCAACCCCATTTTTCTGCCCCCATTTGCTGTCAGCCTAAAACGCCCTCGAAACATGCGTTCCGTCCTTTCTGTCCTCTTTGTCCCTTCCGTCCTTCTCGCCGTCGATTTCGACCGCGAGATCCGCCCGCTGCTGCAAGAGCGCTGCATCGAATGCCACGGCGAAAAGAAACAGAAAGGCGAACTCCGCCTCGATGCCAAAGTCCACGCCTTCAAAGGCGGTCACGACGGCCCCGCGATCCTTGCGGGCAAAGCCGATGCCTCACCACTTTTCCAGCGCGTCACCAGCACCGACGAAGACGAAAAGATGCCCCCGAAAGGCGATCCGCTCACGCCACCGCAGATCTCCCTCATCCGCGAATGGATCAACTCCGGTGCCCAATGGCCCGAAAACGCCACCGACAAAGCCGCCCTCACCGACAAGCGCCTCCAGCACTGGTCCGTGCAGCCCATCCGCAAAGACTTCCCCGCCAATGCGACCATCGACGGCTTCATCGAAGCCAAACTCCGTGAAAACGGCCTCACGCCCTCTCCCGAAGCGGATGCACACACACTCAAGCGCCGCCTCCATTTCGATCTCCTCGGACTCCCCCCGTCGGACGTGTCAGACAAGCCCGACCTGTCCGACCTGTCCGACCAAACCTACGAATCGCTCGTCGATTCCCTCCTCGCCTCACCGCACTTCGGCGAACGCCAGGCCCGCCACTGGCTCGACATCGTCCACTACGCCGACACGCACGGTTTTGAGCGCGATCAGCTCCGCCCCAACGCCTGGCGCTACCGCGACTACGTCATCGACGCCTTCAACGCCGACAAACCCTACGACCAGTTCATCCAAGAACAGATCGCCGGAGATTTGCTGCCGAAGCCAACCATCACCGCGCTCGGCTTCCTCTCCGCCGGCCCATGGGATTTCGTCGGGCAGCAGGAAACGCGGTCCGACATGCTCCGACGTGCCGCACGAGCCCTCGATCTCGACGACATGGTCACGCAGACACTCACCGCCACGATGGGCATCACCATCAACTGCGCCCGCTGTCACGATCACAAGCTCGATCCCATCTCGCAGGAGGAGTACTACCGGCTGTGGGCCGTCTTTGCCGGTGTGAAGCGCGGCGACCGCGAACTCGATCCCGTCGAATCAAAACGCCTCGCCGCCGAAAAAGCCCGTCTAAACAAAGAGCTCGCCCAAAAACGCACGCAGATCGCCAAACTGGCCGGTGAAGGCTTTGAACTCGCCAAACTCATCCCCGAAGCCTCCGGCATCGACATCCGCAACGGCTCCATCACCAAACACAAGCTCGGCTACTTCCGCGACATCCAGACGAACCGCCTTCAAAAGGTCGAAAACGTGCCCGGCGTGAAGTGGGTCTTCATTCCCGATGGCAAAGGCAGCGTCGCCGTGGACTTCAAAGTTGAGGTCAAAGGCATCCCCGCCACCAGCGGCCATTTTTGGGACACCATCGCGAATCATCCCATCAGCGCCCAGCGCAGCACCAAGCTCGGTGACACCGACTTCGCCGCCAAAGGCCACAACATGCTCGCCATGCACGCGAACAGCGGGATCACCTTCGACCTCGGCAAACTGCGCGAGCAAAGCGGCCTCAAAGCCATGAGGCTCACGGGCCTCGTCGGATTTGGTGCAGACAAAGCTGCCGCTGCATCCAAAGCTGACTTCACCATCTTCGTCGATGCCGAGCTGAAGTTCCAAAAGCTCCAGCTCCGCAAAGACGAAACCGCCGCGCTCGACCTCGAAGTGCCCGCGAAAGCCAAAACACTCACCCTCATCGCCACCGACGGCGGCGACGGCATCGGCAGCGATCTGCTTTTCATCGGCGATCCGAAACTCGTGCCCGAAAGCGCCGAAACTCGCCTCACCGAGGCCGATGCGGCTCAATTGAAACAACTCCGCGCCGAAGCCCAAAAGCTCGATAAAACACTCCAGGCCATTCCCGAGCCCGAAAAGGTCTATGCCGTCGTTTCCAGCGAAAAACCGCCCGTCATCAAAGTGCAGCGCCGCGGCAATCCCGAAGACGAAGCGCAGGAAGTCACTCCCGGAGCCTTCTCATGGGCCAAACACGCCTCCGCCGCCTTCGGCGATCAAAACACCCCCGAAGCGCAGCGCCGCCTCGCCCTCGCGAATTGGATCACCCATCCCGACAATCCGCTCACCGCCCGCGTGATCGTGAACCGCCTCTGGCATCATCATTTCGGCCAAGGTCTCGTGAACACGCCCAGCGATTTCGGCATCGGCGGCAACCCACCGAGCCATCCTGAACTCCTCGACTACCTCGCGAATGAACTCATCACACAAGGCTGGAGCTTGAAGCACGTGCACAAGCTCATCGTTATGTCGAAGGCATATCGGCAAAAATCGGTCGGATCGGTCCCATCGGACGGATCCAATCGACTGATTTGGCGCCAAAACCCACGCCGCCTCGACGCCGAAACGCTGCGTGACACCGTCCTCGCCGTCAGCGGCAAACTCAATCTCACCCGCGGCGGTCCCGGCTACCGCGATTTCAACTACACCGAAGCCTACGCACCGATCTACGACTACATCACACCCGACAAACCCGAGCTTTGGCGTCGCAGCATCTACCGCTTCATCGTGCGCACCACACCGCACCAGTTCATGACCACCTTGGACTGCCCCGATCCCGCGAACTTCACGCCTGCCCGCGCCCAAACGACCACCGCCCTGCAAGCGCTGACGCTCTCCAACAACGAGTTCATGCTCCAACAAGCCCGCCACCTCGCTGAGCGGGCCAAAACGCCCGAACGAGCCTTTCAGCTCTGCTTCCAGCGCGACGCAACATCCGCCGAACTCGCCGCCGCGAAGCAAATCGACCTCTTCTCACTCTGCCGCATGCTCCTCAATGCGAATGAGTTCATCTACGTTGATTAAATCCCACCCACATGAAACGCCTCGCCATCCCACTCTTCGCTCTTTGCTCTTTGTTCTCGGCTTCTGCCGCAGACAAACCTGCTCATCTCTTCATCCTCACCGGCCAGTCCAATATGGCCGGCATGGACCCGAAGCTCGGGTTTGAACCGGAGGCGAAGATCGCGTTTCCGGATGCGGACGTGGCTTACATCAAGGTCGCGGTCGGTGGCATGCCGATTCGTTACTGGGTGAACGAATGGAACGACATCGCCACGAAGAGCGGCGTCGATGTGGCGAAAGCGCGTGAGAAGGACAAAAGCCAGGGAACCATTTTCTACCCGCAAATCCTGGCGAAGTTCGCCGCCATGCTGAAGGAGCACCCGAACGTGAAGTCGGTCACCTTTTGCTGGATGCAGGGTGAGAACGACTCGAAAACCGGCCTGCATGTGCCTTACGCCGATGCCTTGAAGCAGCTCATCGCCAACCTGCGCCGCGATTTGAAACGCCCGGACCTCAACGTCGTCATCGGCCGCATCAGCGATCATGAACGCATCAACCCGCCTGCATGGAAAACCGTCCGCGAAAGCCAGGTCGCCGTCGCTCAGGCCGATCCGCATGGCGCGTGGGTCGATTGCGACGATCTCAACAACAAGGAAATCAGAGGCGTGATGACCAACGATCTCCACTACACCAAACCCGGCTACGAACTCCTCGGTCGTCGCTTCGTGCGTCAGGCCAAAGCGCTCATTGAAGGCAAAAAGCCCGCTGAGAATGGACGGCCTGAATGAATCGACTTATGAACTCCACCTCACGTCGCCATTTTCTCCACAGCTTCAGCGGAACCGCTTTGGCTGCGATGCTGCATCGCGATGCCAGCGCGGCATCGTCGAATCCGCTTTCGCCGAAGGGCGGGCATCATGCGGCGAAGGCGAAGGCGGTGATCCAGATCTTCTGCCCCGGCGGCCTCTCGCATGTCGATACTTGGGACTACAAACCGGAATTGGAGAAGCGCCAAGGCAAGCCCTTCGACCCCGATGGCAAGCTCACGTTCTTCGCGTCGAAGCCGGGCAACTGTCAGCAGTCGTGGTGGAAGTTTCGTCAGCATGGCGAGTGCGGCCGCTGGATGAGCGATCTCTTTCCCAAGCTCGCCGCCAAGGTCGATGACATGGCCTTCATTCACTCGATGCAGAGCAAAACCGCTCTGCATGGCCCCGCGATGTTCATGGCGAACAGCGGCTACATTTTGCCCGGCTTTCCGAGCATGGGTGCCTGGGTCACGTATGGCCTCGGCAGCCTCAGCGATGACTTGCCCGCCTTTGTCGTGCTGCCAGATCCGCGTGGTTTGCCACCCGGTGGTGTGTTGAACTGGGGCGCAGGCTTTTTGCCCGCGATCCATCAAGGCACCGTCCTCACCACCGACGCCGAAAAACCGCCTATCGCCGATCTTTTCCCGCCAAAAGGCTACATCGAAGGCTCCGAGCAAAAAAGCCGCGAGTTCCTCCAAGTGCTCAATCGCTCGCACGCCGCCGAACGACGCGAAAACAGCGAGTTGGAGGCCCGCATCGCCGCTTACGAGCTGGCGGCCCGTTTGCAGCTCAGCGCACCGGAAGCCACGAATGTGAACGATGAGAGTGAAGCGACGAAAAAGCTCTACCAGCTCGATCACGAGGACATCGGGCCGTTTGGAAGACAATGCCTGCTCGCACGGCGACTCGTGGAACGTGGCACACGCTTTGTGCAGCTCTTTTGTGGTGCCGAAAACACCACCGCGAAAAAGATCCGCCCGAACTGGGACAGCCACGAAGACCTCGTGCGCGATCACGGCTACTGGGGCCCCATTCTCGATGCCGGAGCCGCGGCGCTGCTCACCGATCTGAAATCACGCGGCCTGCTGGAGAGCACGCTCGTCATCTGCACCACCGAGTTTGGTCGCCAACCTGCCGCGCAGGGCGCGGGCAAGGGGCGCGATCACAATCCCGGAGCCTTCACCGCCTGGATGGCCGGCGGCGGCATTCAGGGTGGCACCGCCTACGGCACCACCGATGATCTCGGTTTCAAAGCCGCCGAAAACCCGAGCTACAGCTACGATCTCCACGCCACCGCGCTGCACCTGCTCGGTCTCGACCACGAAAAGCTTAGCTACTATCACAACGGCATCCAGCGCCGCCTGACGGATGTGCATGGGCACGTCATCCAAGAAATCCTCGCGTGAACCACTCACCCCCATGAACGCTCTCCTCAACCGCCGCACCTTCCTCCAGCAGACCGTCCACGGTCTCGGCAGCATTGCGTTTCTCGATCTGCTCGCTCGCGATCAGCTTCTCGCCGCCTCCGGTCCCACACGTCCGATCATCGACCCCTCGCGACCCTTCGCCGCCCGCAAACCGCACTTTGCGCCGAAGGCCAAACGCGTCGTCATGGTCTTTTGCAGCGGCGCACTCAGCCATGTCGATACCTTCGACTACAAGCCCGCTCTCTTTAAATACCACGACCAGCCGATGCCCGGCGGCAACGTCGTGACTTTTCAAGGCGAGCAGGGAAACCTCATCAAACCGCTGCGCGATTTCAAACCGCGCGGTCAGTCGGGCAAGATGACCTCCGACCTTCTGCCGAAGCTCGGCGAGTGCGTGGACGACTTCTTTTTCTGCCACGGCATGACGTCGAAGACGAATACACACGGTCCCGGCGAGACCTTCATGTCCACCGGCCAAACGCTGGAAGGTTTTCCCTCCGCTGGTGCGTGGGTGAACTACGCGCTCGGCACCGAAAACGAAAACCTGCCGTCCTACATCGCCATTCCTGATCCACGCGGCAATCCGCAGGCCGCAGGCAACAACTGGAGCGCCGCCTTCCTTCCCGCCGCGTATCAAGGCACCGCCTTCAACGCGGAGAATCCCATCCGCTTCCTCGCACGACCTGATGGCATCTCCGCGAGCACCGACCGCGCCACGGCGGACTTCTTGAAGCGACTCAACGAACGCCACCTCGAAAAATTCCCCGGCGACAGCGAGCTCGCCGCACGCATCGCCAGCTATGAACTCGCCGCGAAGATGCAGATGACCGTGCCCTCGCTCACCGATCTCAGCAGCGAGCCCGCGCACGTGTTGAAAATGTATGGCGCGGACGATCCCACGAACGCCGTGAAGGCCGGTTACGCGCGGAATTGCATCCTCGCGCGTCGTCTGTGCGAGCAGGGCGTGCGCTTCGTGCAGGTCTTCAACGGCGCGTATGCCATGGGCGAAGGCGTCGGCAATTGGGACGGCCACAAGACCATCGCCACGCAGTATCCCGGCCACGCCGAGATCCTCGACCAGCCCACTGCCGCGCTCTTCCTCGATCTCAAGCAGCGCGGCCTGCTCGCCGACACGCTCTTCGTTTTCTGCACCGAGTTCGGCCGCATGCCCACCTTCCAAAAAGGCGCGTCAGGCCGCGATCACAACCCCAGTGGCTTCACCTGCTTCCTTGCCGGAGCTGGTGTGCAAACCGGCGCCAAACACCACGGCGAGACCGATGAGTTCGGCTGGAAAGCCGCCGTTGATGTCACCAGCGTCTATGACTTCCACGCCACGATATTGCACCTCCTCGGCCTCGATCACGAACGCCTCAGCTACTACCACAACGGCCTCGAACGCCGCCTCACCGACGTCCACGGCCACGTGATCCAAAGCGCTCTCTCATGAAGAAGCCTTCCCAAGCCGCTGACAGAAAAATGGGGGCAGCAAATTGATCCCATTTTTCTGCCCCCATTTGCTGTCAGCCTAAACCACCTTCGCCCCATGCACCTCATCCCCATCATCACCCTTGCCGCTCTTGTTTCCGTCTCTGCCTTCGCTCAAGACGCCACGCCGCTCTTCAACGGCAAAGACCTCACCGGCTGGAATGGCGATCCGAAGCTCTGGAAGGTCGAGAACGGCATCGTCATCGGCACGAATGCGTCGCCAGAGGCCATGGCGAACAACAGCTTCCTCATCTGGCGTGGCGGCACGGTGAAGAACTTCGAATTGCGTGCCACCGTTCGCGTCATCGGCGACAACAACAGCGGCATCCAGTATCGCAGCCGGGAGCTGAAGGACGTCGCTCCGTGGGTGATCACCGGTTACCAGTGCGACATCCATCCCGCCATCGAGCACACCGGCATGACGTATGAGGAGCGCGGTCGCGGCATCTTCGGCCTGAACGGCAAGGATGTGATGCTCGACCCCGAGGGCGCGCTCTGGCAGCTCGGCGAACACGCGCCGGTAAAGGTCGATGTGAGCCAGTGGAACGAGTATGTCATCCTCGCGCAGGGGAACCGCCTCCAGCACTTCATCAACGGCCAGCCCACCTCCGAACTCATCGACCACCACGCGGACAAACGCACCCTGGAGGGCCTGCTCGCCATCCAGCTCCACAAAGGCAACCCCAACCGCGTCGAGATCAAAGACCTCCGCCTCAAAGTCTTGCCCGAGACCCCGCTCGTCCCCTTCGATCCCGCGAAACTGCCCGCCACGGCGACGAAGATCGACAAGCCGCGCACGAGCAGACCGCAAGGCACGGGGCCGGTGGTGCCGGTGAAGAAGTAAGCGCTTTGTAGTCTCCTGGCCCGCTCAAGGCCCCCGCTCTCATCAATTTAATATGAAGCTTGCCTGCTTTTGAGAAGCCATCATTATCGAGCACATGGACACTATGCGCTTTACCCGCCTTTCGTTAAAAAATTGGCGCAACTTCAAGGCAGTCGAAGATCTGCCACTGTGCAGACGCGCTTTTATTGTTGGCCCCAACGCCATCGGGAAGTCCAATCTCCTGGATGTTTTTCGATTTCTGAGAGATTTGACTCTCGAAGGGGGAGGGCTGTCGAAGGCTGTTGAATCGCGAGGAGGCATGGCTGCTGTGAGAAGCCTTCATGCAAGGCAGAAGACGGACGTCATGATCAGAGTCGATGCGACCAATGATGCAGGCATGGGCTGGAGATATGTCCTGTCGTTCAACCGGCAAGACAATAAGCATCCTCGCCCTCAAGTCATTGAAGAGAAGGTGTGGGCTTTGAATGGCGGCGAACCTACCAACTGTCTGCTGGATCGCCCAGACAAACACGATAAGCAGGACCCGGAGCGACTATCTCAGACTGCACTTCAACAAACGACAGCCAATCAGGAGTTCCGTGGCCTCGCAGAGTTTCTTCGCACCGTAACCTACATTCATCTAGTTCCACAGCTGCTAAGAGAGGAGCAAGCGCCGCTACCCACAAGACTCGGAACGGATCCTTTCGGTAGAGACCTGCTAGATCGAATAAGGTCTACCCCACCCCGATTTCAAAAGACACGGCTTTCGCGTATTCAAAAGGTTCTCAAAATCGTTGCGCCACAACTGGAGGAGCTCGCTTTTGAACTTGATGATGTTGGTCGTCCACATCTCGCTGCAAAGTTCAAGCACTGGCGTGGCCAGGGCGCTCGTCAGCGAGAAACTCAGTTCTCAGACGGCACACTGCGCCTCATTGGCCTTCTCTGGACGATGCAGGAAAAAGCGGGACCTTTGCTGCTAGAAGAACCCGAGTTGTCGCTTCATTCTGGCATTGTTAGCAAACTTGCGCCCTTCATTCATCGAGCCCAAATGGCCGCTGATGGTCGTCAGGTAATCCTTTCTACTCATGCTGAAGACTTGCTTTCTGATCCAGGAATTAGTCCGGAAGAAGTCTTCCTTCTTCAACCTGCAATAGAAGGATCTGAGATCATAGCAGGTGCTCATCACAACCAAATCCAAAAGCTGATGTCCAGTGGCCTTCTTGCGTCGGAAGTTGTGGTGCCTATGACAAAAAAAATGTCTCAACTGGAGTTGTTCGACCGAGCCCAGCCATGAAAAAGAGCGTCGATTTTGTGTGGTTAGAAGGTGAGCTGGAAGCGGCAGTTGCACGAAAACTGCTCCCTGAACTGTCACTTGATATTTCCAATGCAGCCTTTGGTGTCGCAAAGGGCAATAGCCGTTTCTGGCAGGAAATATCAAGGCGCAATGCTTCTGCAAAGGCAGGGTTAACAGTGGTCGCGTTGGGTGATCTTGAACAAGAGTCCTGTGCCGGACAGTTGATCGCTCGGCACCTTCCCCGAGGATGCGACAACAAATTTGTTCTTCGATTAGCAGTTCGAATGCTTGAAAGCTGGCTGCTGGCCGACTCTGAAAAAATGGCAGCCTTTCTTCATATCCCACTCAGCAAACTTCCTGTCGATCCAGACAATCTAAAGCACCCGAAACACGAATTGGTGAGGCTTGCACAGCAACACGGAAATAAGGCAATTCGACAGGATTTGGTCCCAGAGCAAGGCCATTCAGGGATAGTTGGTAAAGGCTATCGACCTCGTATCGAAGAGTTCATACAAAGTCATTGGCGTCCACGTGTTGCAGCAAAACGCAGTCCGAGCCTTCGAAGGGCAATCCTAGCTCTTGAAGCACTGCGTAAGCGCTAACAGGAAAACATTCAGTCGCTGTGAAATCATCCCCATGCGCCTCCTCTCCCTCTCCCTCTCCCTCTTCTTCTGGCTCCTTGCCCCATGCTCCCTGCTCCAGGCCGCCGCAGGCGCTCCGAACATCATCATCCACTTCATCGACGACCTCGGCTACGGCGACATCGGGCCCTTCGGCGCAGTGAAGCAGAAGACACCGCACCTGGACCGCATGGCGCGGGAGGGGATGAAGCTCACGTCGTTCTACGCGGCACCGGTGTGCAGCGTGTCGCGGGCGCAGATCATGACCGGATGCTATGGCGCACGCATTTCCGTGCCCGGTGTGTATGGGCCGGGGAGCAGAAACGGGCTGCATCCAGAGGAGCACACCATCGCGGACCGCCTCCGCCCGCTGGGCTATGCCACTCAGTGCATCGGCAAATGGCATGTCGGCGACCAACCGGCGTTCTTGCCCACGAAGCAGGGCTTTGATCACTACCTCGGCATCCCGTATTCCAATGACATGCTCAAAACGGCGAGCGTGGACGGCCGCCGCGTCGTGCCGCTCGTGCGCGATGACCAAGTCGAGCGCTTGCTCGACGAGGCGGACCAGGATCGCATCGAGGAAATCTACACCGACGAGGCCGTGAAGTTCATCCGCAGCACCCAAGCAACGAAGAACCAAGAACCAGGCACCAAGAACACGGCGCAGCCCTTCTTCCTCTACTTCCCGCACACCGCCGTGCACACGCCCATCCATCCCGGCAAAGCCTTCCAGGGCAGCTCACAAAACGGCCGCTTTGGCGACTGGGTGCAGGAGGTCGATGCCAGCGTCGGGCGCGTGTTCGACACGCTGCGCGAGCTGCAGCTCGACCAGAACACACTCGTCATCTTCACCAGCGACAACGGCCCCTGGCTCATCAAAGGCCCCGATGGCGGCAGCGCCGGTCCTTTGCGCGGCGGCAAAGGCAGCACCTGGGAAGGCGGCGTGCGCGTCCCCACGCTCGCGTGGTGGCCCGGCAAGATCGCGCCCGGCAGCGTGTGCGATGCCGTCGCCGGCACCATCGACGTGCTGCCCACCTGCCTGAAAATCGCCGGAGCCGAGGTGCCCGCGCAGCCCATCATCGACGGTCGCGACCTCTCCCCGCTGCTCTTTGGCCAAAGCAAAGACTCGCCACGCGAAGCCCACTACTACTTCTCCAGCTACAACCTCCAGGCCGTGCGCCAAGGCCCGTGGAAGCTGGCTCTCGAGACACAGCGTGAAACCATGGGCAAAGACGCCGCCAGCGATGCGAGCGTGAACCCACGCCTCTACAACCTCGATCAAGAAATCGGCGAACGCACCAACTTCGCAGCGCAGCATCCCGACATCGTCGCCAAACTCACCGCGCTCGCCGAAGCCATGACCGCCGAGATCGGCGGCAACGAACCCAAGAGCCGACGTCCAGCTGGCGAAGTCGAAAATCCCGTCACCCTCTATCCCACGAGCGAAAAACCCAAGGAACGCCCGGCTCCCAAGGCAAAGTCGAAAGCCAAGCCCTCCGACCTCTCCAAGCTCCAACCCGGCGACAAACTCGATGCCGACAAAGCCCCGCAGATCGCCGACACACCCTTCACCCTCACCTGCGAAGTCACCACCACGCAGCGCGATGCCATCCTCATCGCCCACGGCGGCGCCAGCACGGGCTACGCGCTCCATCTCAGCGCTGGCAAACTCATCTGGGCCATCCGCCACGGCAAAACGCTCACCACCGCCCAAACCGACTACCCCGCCGACAACCAACCCCACCGCATCACCGCCACCCTCGGCCAAAAAGGCCAGCTCACCCTCCAGCTCGATCAAAACACCCCCATCACCGCAAATGGCCCCGGTCTTATCCGCTCTCAGCCCAAAGAAGACTTCTGCCTCGGCCACGACAATAAAGTGCCCGTAGCCACTTACACCGCGAAGGGGAAGTTTGAGGGGAAGATCGTGAATGTGAAGGTGACAGCAACGCAAGGGGCATCAAAGTAATCAGCGATATGTCGGCACTGGCCCAATTCCCTCATCTCGAATTCTCTCGCGACTCGATCTCGAAGCGAGCCAAAGAGACTCCGAGCATCATCAAAGGCCTTCGATTGCTGGCCGAGCATTGCGACAAGGAGCATCGACTCTACAAGGACGATCAGACCGGTGAACTCTGGCAATACTCCAACGCTTGGAACTGGGGTGCCAAGCCATACTGTTTCATTGTTCCAGACATTGATCCCGAAGTCTGGTGCCAAGAGCGATACGTCGATCCCGACGAACTGCTCATCTATGGAGCGTCCATGCGAGATTATCTGGCAGTTCCATCCAACCGAGCGTTGCCAAATCTTGGCGAACACATTCGAATGCTCCAACGGATCAGAACACTGCCCCAAGACCCAGAAGGAAGGTGGTTCGGACCATACCTTCCGGAAAACGTAATTCCCCCACCTTTGCGAGAGTGATTGCCAGGGCAATCCTCGTCCGAAAACCATTTGCCAGACTCCCGCGACCAAGGATCATTGCCGCATCAAAGATGAGCTTCCAACAACTGTCAGCCAAGCTCCGTCAGATTCGCTCACAGATGCCGCGGGTCACCTCCGAGCGTGCCTATGCGCAGATGGATCACTTGATGGGACGGACGACTTCGAGCGACCCGAAAAAGAATGGGCAGCTCTCCGCGAATGGACCAAAGCCCGCGGCTTGATCCTCCCACGCGATTTTCAGCCGCCGGAGAAGGACGGCGGACGCGAGCACGATGTGCGTTACGAAGCCGCAAGCGGACTTTGGTGGAAATACACCAAGCCTAACATGGCAGGTTACACGGTCAGTTGGAACGATGGCCAACCGTGGCTGCACAACGCCCTTCCGCTCGATTATTTGCAGCGCATGCTTCGACAGAACGAGCTGTTTGGCGACAACGTGAAGCTGATCGGTCTTTGGAATCCTCAAGCGCATGATTGGTCCATCATCACCACGCAGCCGCATGTGGAAGGGCGAAAAGCCACCTTGGAAGAGTTGGAGAAGGCGTTTATCGAGGCTGGCTTCGAAATGCTGCCCTGGCGTGGCCTTGGATACGCAGAATCACTCTCCGTTCGTAAAGATGGCTTCGATGTTTGGGACATTCATCCCGCCAACGTCTTGGTCACCGACACGGGGTTGCCTCTGCCATTCGATGTCATGATCACCCCGGTTCCGTCGGCTTGAAACAGCCTCCCAGCCTCCACGCTGCAACATCACCGCCTGCGTCCCGTTCACGCACCATGCGCCGCGTTTTCCTTCTCTGTCTCCTCGCCCTCAGCTCTCCGCTTTTCGCCCAAAAGGCGGCGAAGGCCAAAAAAGCCAACACACCGCCGCCGACGAAGCCGCCGTTGGTCAGCGTGGACATCACGAAGCTGCCGGAGGGCGCGACGCATCTCGATCTGTGGCTGTTGTGCGGGCAGTCGAACATGAAAGGGCGCGGATTCATGCCCGAGGAGCCGCACAACGACCCGCGCATCGTCATGATGCACAAGATGGACGATCAGTGGTATCTCGCGCGGCATCCGCTGCATCTCACGGGCGACGCGAAGACCTTCCAAGGCCATGACAACGCCGGTGTCGGCCCCGGGCTGGCCTTTGCCGAGGTGCTCGCCGCGCAGGACAAAACCGCCGCCATCGGCCTCGTGCCCTGCGCCGTCGGCGGTTCCTCCATCAAGCTCTGGCAGAAAGGCGCGAAGCTTTACGAAGACGCCCTCCGCCGCGCCAAACTCGCCCTGCAAACCACCGCACCGGTGAAAGCCCGCCTTCGCGGCATCCTTTGGCTGCAAGGTGAAGCGAACGCGAACGCCCAGGAACTCCCTCTGCACGCCGACCGCCTCCGCGCCATGATCGAAGCCATCCGCACCGACCTCGCGCAGCCCGATCTGCCCTTCATCGCCTGCACCATCGGCGAAATGAAGCAAGAACCGACGCTCTCGAATCTCAAAGCGATGAACGAGATCCAGCTCGCCCTGCCAAAAGCCGTCCCACACACCGCCTGCGTCGATGCGCGTGATCTGAAGACGCACATTGGCGACAGCGTGCACTTCGACACCGCCGCGCAGAACGAGATCGGGAAGCGCTTTGCCCAAAAG